>CAYPVU010000001.1:0-2949 GCA_964414295.1 uncultured Candidatus Saccharibacteria bacterium
AATTAGTATACTTGGTGTATACCTATGTAACTTAATAATTCTTGTCATTAAATAGATATGATTCTGTGAAATTAATATTTGCTATTGTAAGCGATTAAAAGATAGATTGCAATATGTTTTCACAAAAAAGTAACAAAAATATTGCAATCTGTGGTGTTTTCACACACTATTTAAAATTTCGGTTGTAGTTGAGTGGAATTTAATCTTTCGTACTCTTCCTGGCTTATTCTTCTAAAAGAGGCTTGGTAAGTTTTTCCGTTATTACTTAAATCAAGATCATAATCTAAAATAAACCATTCTCCATCAATTTCAATAACACTATTCCTACCAATTCCTACCTTCTCTCCTGCACGCAATGGAAGCTTCTGGATTTCTGGAAGAATAGGAGAACCTCCTATAGATACATCATTAATTACAACATTATTTGAAAGATTCTGTATTGTAAATAAATTACCTGTCCTTGATCTTATAAGCCTAAACTTAGTGTCTTTACCACTCAATGTCTGAAAGGAGAAAACACAATACGGATCTTCTTCTTCAAAAGACCATTCAGCTTCTAACATAGGTTCATTAACATCATCTCCATAAATAAATACTTTCGGATTTATACCTTCGATTCTAGGATCTATGGGCTCTCTTCTGTCCATAAAAACAAGTAATAAATAAATTACAAATATAATTTAATATATTTTTATTCCTCTTGTAAATATAGAGAGGATTATTAGGTATCGGGGTCAGTTAATAAATTGGGATTAATATTTTTTAAGTCATTTACACTGGTTCCTCCAAATCTTCTTGTTCTTGCAGAGTAGTCTAGAACAGCTCTCTGAAACTCATTAGCATCAAAGTCTGGAAACATTACATTTGTAAAATATAATTCGGCATATACGCCTTCAAATGCCATTATTCCACTTGTTCTTTTTTCTCCAGATGTTCTTATTATTAAATCAGGATCGGGCAATTCTGCACTTTCTAGATGGCTTACTAAATCTTGTTCAGTAACCTCAGTTAATCCCTCTTTAAGAATTCTATTTACAGCCTCAACAATACTGGTTCTTCCACCGTAATCTAAACAAAGCTGAAAGTTAAGATTTTTGTACATTTTAGTTTCGCTTTCTAGGTCTCTCATTGTTTTCATTAATTCAGCAGGTAAACGATCTTTCCTTCCTAAATGTCTAAATCTAACTTTATTTTTATGAAAGTAATTTTTAAGCTTAGGAAGCATCTTATTTATAATATTAAAAATCTCCTTTATTTCTTTAGGATCTCTATCCCAGTTTTCGGTTGAAAATCCCCAAAAAGATAAATATTTAATACCAAACTCTTTACATTCCTCAAACATGGATTCTAATTTATTAGAATTTATAGCTTTTCTATGTCCAACATAAGGCAGCCAGCCCCTTGCTCTTGCCCATCTTCTATTACCATCAGGAATAATTACAACATGATTAGGTACATTAAGATCATCTTTTACAAATAATCTTTTACTTAAATTAATTAAACCCTTAGCTTCATCTTTAATAAAACTCTCTTTAAAATTAACTTTAAAATCTTTATATGATTTAGTAATAACAGTGTGCCACTCAAATTTCATTCCAGTTAATTTTATTGGGAAGGTAATTTTTTGACTCCATTGAAGAAATTCCTCTAACGACGGTTCATTGCCCTGAACTAAACAATAAACACTTCCGTCTTCTTTATTTTCTATAAATCCTGTTAAATCAAGATTTTTAGCAATCAAAGATAACTGATGCCTAAAAGTTACTGCCTGAACTCTTCCGTAAAATTCAATAACAAGTTCTTTCATAAATTTAAATATTTACTGTTTCTATTGTAAGGTTTTTTATATTATCTGCAATTCTTTTTGATACAGCTTCGCTTGATTCACCTGAATTTATAGTAGTTTCTCCTCCGCTAGCTAAGTCGTGACCTCCACCTCCAAACTTATTCGCAATTAATCTTACATTTACTGAACCAGGTGTTGATCTAAAAGAAATATTCATAAAGTTATCATCACCTGGAGTTGCTACAAATCCCCATGAATACCCCTGAATTGATGTACCAAATAGCATTAAGAATTTAGCTTTACCTTGTTTTGTTATATTTGCAGGATACTTACTTATATATTCCATAGGAAGATAAGAATATATAAAGGGAAATTTAAAATCGTCTACCTTTACTATATTTCTAGTTAATTCTTGTATTATTTCCCAGTCAGTTAAGGAAAAAGTAAAATACTTTTGTTCTACTTGACCTAAGTCCAAATCAGAAATTTCAATTAATTCCTTTACATAATCGAATGTGTGTAAAGAAGATTCTCTTACAAACTTAAGCATTCCTGTATCGCTTAAGATTCCAACTAAAAATACTTCAGCAATATAAGGATCTAAAATACTTTTACCTTTAAAAAAGTATTTATATATTATTTGAGAAGCAGAAGGTTCACTAGTTTCTACTATAGATACATTAAAGTCAGCTACTGCATTCTTGTGATGATCAATGCATATTGTTTTAAATTTAGATAAATCTAATTTTTCTGGAAGTTCTGTAAATCTAGTTAAATCACTTGCATCTACAAATACAATAGTATCAAACCTCTCTAAGTTATCGGTTAATTCATTAACCCATTTAATGCGGTCATAGTTTTTTAAAGTGTTATATGATTCTAGTTTTGTACCATTAAGCAGGCACTCAACATTCTTATTTGGATAAGTTTTTAAAATGTAATCTAACATACCTAAAGAAGAACAGATTGCATCTGGATCTGGATTTAAATGTGAAGTAATTAAAATATTGCTAGAGCCAGTTAAAATCTCATGTATAGTATCCATATAGTAAAAATAACTTAATTTATTCTAGCACTAATTATTGTTAAGAAAATGCAGGTTTTTTGCTATACTTCTTATGCTTAATAAATTACGGTGTTGTGGCCAAGTGGTAAGGCGGCAG
>CAYPVU010000002.1:0-63861 GCA_964414295.1 uncultured Candidatus Saccharibacteria bacterium
TAGATAATCCTATATTAGGGAATGCTACATATGCAGAAAGAAAAGAATGTATAAGAATAAATACTCTTTGGGCAAAAAGAAGTAAGGCTAAGTTTGATGAATTGAATGCGGGTATTAAACAAAAGTCATTAATTGGAGCCGTAATTCAAGGAGGAAATGATTATGAGTTAAGAAAGATTAGTGCAGAAGAACTTTTAGAATTAGATTTTGATATTTACAATTTTGGTGGAATGCCCCTACATACACAAACTACATGGCTTACAGAATCTAAAAAAGGTTTTTACCACGAAATGCTCGAATATGTTTCTAGTCTAATCCCAAATAATAAGTATAAATATGCAATGGGGGTGGGACAGCCAGATGATATTGCTTTTTGTGTGGATGTAGGTTGGGATTTATTTGATACCGTCTTGCCTACAAGAAATGCTAGACACGGTCTTTTATATGTAAGTGAAGGTAATGGAGAATCTACAAAATCATATAAAAATTTAAGTTATGATACTTTGCATTTAAAAACAGAAAGATATAAGTATGATAAAAATCCCTTAGATTCAAACTGTAGCTGTGAAGCGTGTAAAACTGTTAGCAGAGCTTATTTAAGACATTTGATAAGAATTGGAGAAGCAAGCGGTTTACGATTAGCTACAATTCATAATCTACAATTTTATTCTGATTGGATGAATAAGATTAGATCTACTCTTTTTAATAACCTTACTTGATTGTAGGTTGCTTTTATAACGCCAACTAATTAATATATATAAGTAAAGATTAGTTTAAGTTTTAAGCTTTAGAAAATGCCTATATCACCAAAAAGACCTAGACCAGTTGTTCTTATATCAATGGATGGTGTTGGAGTAGCTCCTCCAGGGCCGGGAAATGCTGTAACTTTAGCCAATACTCAAAACCTAGATAAATTTTGGCCGCTATATCCTCATACTTACTTAGAAGCAGCAGGGTTAAATGTTGGTCTACCTTCAGGTACTGATGGTAATAGCGAAGTTGGGCATATGACTATGGGTGCAGGGAAGGTAATTTTTCAAAACTTACCTAGAATTGATAATGCGGTAAGAACTGGATCCTTTTATGAGAATCCAGCAATAAAGGATTTATTTGCACATGCTAAAAAGAATAATAGTAATGTGCATGTAATTGGTTTAGTGGGAAGTGGTTTTGTACACTCCTCTGCTGACCATTTAGAGGCTATTATTAAATTTGCAGCTTTAGAAAAAATAAATCCAGACAAACTCTTTGTACATGCAATAACTGATGGTAGAGACTCTCCACCTAAATCAGCAATTGAGATCCTGGAAAAAATTGAAACATGGTTAATACAAAGGAGAGTTGGTACATTGGCTTCTATAATAGGTAGAGCTTACGCTATGGATAGAAATAGAAATTGGGAAAGAACAAAGATGGCTTATGATCTTTATACAAAAGGTGGAACACCAATTAAAGATTGGCATAAAGCTATAGATGAATCTTATAAAAAAAATGTATTAGACGAATACTTTGAACCCATGAGCATTGTTAAAGGTGGAGGCGAACCAGTTACTATTAAGGATAACGATGCAGTTATATTTTTTAATTTTAGACCGGATAGAGCTTATCAATTAGACTATGCATTTGAATCCGATGACTTTAAAGAATGGGAAAGAGTTAAATTAAATAATCTATACTGGATTGGTATGACAGATTATGAGAATGGAATGCCAAAGATTAAAGCTTTCCCTCCAGAAAAAGTAACTGTACCATTAGGAAAAGTGTTATCAACTCAGGGATTTAAACAATTAAGAATTGCTGAATCAGAAAAGTTCCCCCACGTGACTTATTTTTTTAATGGGCAAAATAAAGAAATATCTGCAGGAGAAACTTGGATAGAAGTACCTTCTCCTAAGGATGTTCCTACTTATGATTTAAAGCCAGAAATGAGTCAGAAATGGGTTACCGACATTTTAGTAGAAAAAATTGGTTCAAATGAATTTGATTTTATAATGGTAAATTTTGCAGGACCCGATATGGTAGGACATACAGGGGTTATTGATGCTGCAGTAAAAGCAATGGAAGTTTGTGATCAGTGTGTAGGCAGAATTGTAGATGCTGCTTTAAAAGTAGATGGGGCTGTAGTAATAGCTGCAGACCACGGTAATGCAGAAGAAATGATCGATACTCAAACGGGAGCACCTGATACTAAGCACTCAACAAATCAAATACCATTCTTAGTAATAGCCAATAATTTACCAACTAGAGAATTGCCTGTTGGTGGTTTAGCTGATGTTGCACCAACAATTCTATATTTGATGGGGTTAGAAGTTCCCCCAGAAATGACCGGAAGAAATTTATTAGCATAAGAAATTAAGCTGGAATTAAAGCGGGCCTACAGGGCCCGCTTTCTATTTACTTCTTCCTTTTATGTTTTTCTGATGCTTTTACAAATTCTAAAAAGAAAGGATGCGGATTTAATGGACTAGACTTATATTCAGGATGAGCTTGTGTAGCTAAAAAGAAAGGATGAACCTTTTTAGGTAATTCTATTACTTCTACAAAAAAATCATCGGGACTGGTTCCACTAAATACCATTCCTTTTTCTTCTAATTCTTTTCTAAATTCATTATTAAATTCATATCTATGTCTATGCCTCTCACTTACAATTAAGTTCCCATCTTTTGCAACTTCCCCAATCCCGTATTTTGTATATACATCAAATGCTAAGGTTCCTTTTTTTATTACACAGTCAAAAGCTCCTAATCTCATAGATGTTCCTTCTCCTTTAATTACTTGGTATTTAGGATCAAAAGGAATTGAATGAATTATGTGGTGCTTAGATTTGGGATTTACTTCTTCTGAATTTGCATCTTTTAACCCTACAACATTCCTAGCAAACTCTACGCACGCTAACTGCATTCCAAAACATAGTCCTAAGTAAGGTATTTTATTTTCTCTTGCAAACTTAATTGCTTCAATTTTACCTTCTACTCCTCTACTTCCCCATCCAATAGGGACTATAATTCCATCAACACCACTTAATAATTCCTTGGCACCTTGTTTTTCTATATCTTCTGTATTAACAAATTTAAAGTCAACCCCTATTTGCGTTCCCCAACTTGCATGTTTTAATGCGTGTGTTAAGGAGTTATAGGCATCTGGCAATTGATAATCACCTGTTGCAATATATTTGCCAGCAATAGCTATTGTTACTCTGTTTCTTCTTAATGTTGTAACTGTACTTACAAGGGTTTTCCATTTTTCAAACTTTAAAGGTTTAACTTTTAAATTAAGTGCTTTTAGTACTTTAGAATCAAATTCTTGTTCTTCAAATTTTATAGGCAATTCATAAATGCTTTTTAAATCCGCATTCATAATTAATCTTTCTTTTGGCATATTACATTGAACTGCAACCTTATCTTTTCTTAAAGTATCTATAGGTTGATTACTTCTAAGAATTAAAAAGTCTGGTTGAATACCAGCCATATTTAAAAATCTTAGTGATAATTGTGTAGGTTTAGTCTTTGGTTCTCCAAGGTGATCAGGAACAGGTACATAAGTAATATGAACATGAATAACATCTTCGTGATTATTTAGCTTCATTATTCTGGCTGCCTCGTAGTTGAATACATTTTGATATTCCCCTGCTGTACCTCCAAGTTCAACTAAACATATATCAAAACCTTCTGCTGCTTTTTTTATATTATCCATAATCTCATTTGGAATGGCAGGAATTGCGTCTACAGTTTTCCCCCCATACCCCATAGATCTTTCTCTATCAATAACATTTTTATAAACCATCCCCATAGTTAAAAAGTTCTTTCTACCTACAGATATATCTAAAAATCTTTCGTAAGTACCTAAGTCCATATCTGCTTCTAATCCGTCATTACATAAGAAAGGATCTCCATGCTCTATAGGATTAATAGTTCCTGAATCTACATTTAAGTAACTTTCGCATTTAATTGCAGTTACGCTATAACCTCTTGATTTAAGTAGAACTCCTAAAGATGCTGAAGTAACACCTTTACCAATACCTGAAATTACACCACCGGAAATAAAAATATACTTTGTTTTGGAAGACATAGTTGAATAATTGATAACTATGTAACTTAGTTTATGTGAAAATTGGAATTAAGTAAATAGTGAAAATATAGTATACAAAATAGTTATCGGTTAAGGACTCTTCTGCTGCAGAATCCAGAATCTATTTTTTCCTAAAAAATCGTTCTTAATTTCTATGTTCCACTCTTTATTAAATTCTCTAGAATCTTCATGAGTATCATCTACTTCTAAAACTAGATACCCATTCTTTTTTAAGTGTTTTGGAGCTTGACTTATTAATTGTCGAATTAATTCTAATCCATCTATCCCCCCATCTAATGCGGTTAGAGGTTCAAAATGTTTAACAGAGGCATTTAATTGGTTAATTCTATTTGAAGGAATATAAGGTAAATTTGCAAATATAATATCAGCTTTTGGTGCAAAATAATGCGTTAATAAATTAGATTCAAATATCTTAATAAAATCAAATTTATCAAAATCAATTGTAATCTTTAATTCGTCATCACTCTCAATTACCCTTACATTCAAGTCAAAAATATTTCTTGCATTTCTTAATGCTACCTTTAATGCAGATTTTGATTTATCGGACAAATATCCATGAAAGTGAATTCCTTTTTTAATAAGTTCTTTAGCAAAGCTTAATCCAATTGCTCCACTCCCCGTTCCTATGTCGTAAAAAGTAATTAATTTATTTAATTCGATTCTATCTTTAATTAATTCTATTCCTAAATCAATCATTTCTTCAGTTTCTATTCGAGGTATTAAAACATTTGAATTAACTATAAAATCTTGACCTTTAAAATCTACATGTCCTGTAATATATTCAACAGGAATATCATCATTAACAAGTTCTCGTAATTCAGGACCATTAAAGCCATGTTTAGCTAAATGAGAATATTCGTAGGGAGTAAATTGTCTAGCCATCTATAATCTATTAATTACTTAATTATAGACTAAATGCTATTTATTATCTTTTAAAAAACTTTTTCTTTTTTCCTTCTCCTTCGCCATCTCGCATTTCTTTTAATACACTTACTACTTTTAGTTTTCTTCCATTTCTTTTGACTTCTTCCTGAGCTTTTTCTAATAGATCAATTCTTATTAACTCTTTAATTAAATCCATTCTTTCTTTTGATGTAGAAATCTTTTCTTCTAAAGCTTTTATACTTTCATCTTCTTTAATTTTTTCTCTTAATTCTTTTGCTCTTTTTAGAATTTTATCTAGTTCTTCGATTTCTGGTTTTTGAAGTTTTAAATCTTTTAAATCATTTCTTAAAGTTCTCATTATATCTTTCATTTTAAAGTACTCCTCAACCTTATCCAAACCTTCTACTGTTAATAATTCTTCATTCGAAATGTTTACATCAGCCATATAAATTCTTTAAAAGGTAACGTTTTTTATCTTACACCAAGTTATTTTTTTTATCCATAACAAGGCTTTAAAGGTTTGTATGTTATTATTTTTACAATTAATAAAAAACTATGCGCGATATTATTCCTCCAGAAAGTGGATTTGAGAATCCCTTTGCATCAGCTGTTTTTAATTTCCCTTCTTGGGAGAGGATAAAAGAATCTTTAGATTATTTATTTTCTTTATTTGAATGGTTGGACGCTCACAACTTTGCAGGCGAGTACGGTCACCTTTTAAATCAAGGTAATGTAGATACTTTTTATTCCCAATACTACAATGCTCAAACCAGACTAAAAACCTTTTGGGAATTTTTAACATCTATAGAAGCCGTAAGTAGTAAAGAAGCACTGGTAAAGGCCTTAAATGCATTTAATAATCTTACAGGCAATCCTATGGAGTGCATTATTAACTATAATGGAAGAGACACCGTTTCTGTAGCAGTTTTTAATAATGATATGCCCCTTGGCCAATTAATGGTTGTATGTGAGAACGGTGAGTGGAGAATCGATATTTCTATCTGCTTTTTTGAGATAAATGGATCAATTGTAGAAATAAGAAATAGTATTGAAGGAAAAACTTTTGCTTTAGCCTTTAGACCTAATTCCCCTTTTAATGTAATTGCAGCAGGTAGAGACGTTCAAGATGCTTTAGCTGCAGAAGTTCCAACAGATGAATTTAAAGGAAATAATGGAGTCTTTATAAGAAATTTAGTAGCAAACGATGATATTTGTTACTTTGATATACAGCAAGTAGCACCGCAAAAAGCTAGACTTATTACAATTTATAATTCGCAAGACTCCGTTAGTGAACGTATAGATGTTGTTCCCTCCGAGTCTGGATTTGATGCTACATTAGAAGAAATTATTCCAGATAAAAATGGTACAGACAGAAAAGTAATTCTTAAGTATAAAGCTTCTTCAAAAAGTCTTTATGGATTAGATGTTAATAAGCTTAGATTAGTTTTAAAAAACAACGAAAATGTAATGTATAAATCAGAAATAACAAAGATTGAAGGCCAAAGTATTCCTTTTTCTACAACTGTAGATATGGAAAGTTCTAATATTAATAGTCTTTCAATCTTTTTTACAGAAGAAGGTGCGATTCGATTTATTAGCTTAGATGGAGAATATTTTGATATAAATACTGAAGTTACTCTATATCCTACGCCCGACAGAGCTTATATAATGCTTTTTCATAAAGAAGGATCTATTCATAACATGCAAAGACTAAAGGTTAGTTTTACAAAGGATTATCACGTATTAATTATTGAAACTAATCCTGGACCTGTATTTGAGGTTGTAAACGGAAATTTATGGGTAGATTCAAACTTAACCTCCGGTAATTTAAACAGGACAATAAGTTTAAATTAAAGTGAGCTGACCGAGACTCGAACTCGGAACCAACTGCTTAAAAGGCAGCTGCTCTACCATTGAGCTATCAGCCCGTTATTGCTAAAAAGGCGAATGAATTATATAAAAAAGTCCTGCTCTTGTCCATAAAATAAAAGATTTCTCTATTATTTACTGGCTAATAGGAGTATATGTATATTTATAATTAAATCCTGTTTCTCCTTTCCAAATATATAAAGTTGATAATTCCCCTTCTGATTGTGCAGATGCGTCTCCGGGTACAATAACAAGTAATTTAGAGCTTTCTAATATATTTCTAATTGCTAATTTTAAATCTTCTGGAGCCAAGTAAGGTAAAACATATCCCATTATAGAAATATCTGCTTCTAGCTCATACGCTTCAGTTACAGAATGAGGTGTAATAGATCTTAACTTTGAATATTTAGAAAGACTTTGCAATTTTTCCTGATTTAATAATGTTGTAGGGTCTAATATGTCAAATAGATCTAATTCTATATCCCATTCAGTAGATAATTTTTCTATTAAACCTGCAATTGCTTGACCTCTTCCACATGCACATTCTCTAATTCTTATTTTGCCATCTAGCTTTTGTTTGTCTAGACCAGGAATAATATTACTATTTATTATGTAAGGAATATTATTATATCTAATTGCAGAAGATGCACTAGTATATCCACTTTCGCCTATAAGTCCCCCCACACTTGTTCTAGACATAATTACGTCTATTAGTTCCCCTAATTCAAGATTCTCCCCATTATTCTGTTGTTGAAAATCTAAGGATTTTATAAGAAAGTATTAAAATATAACTACACCCGGAGGGAGTCGAACCCCCAACATCTTGTTCCGAAGACAAGTGCTCTATCCAGTTGAGCTACGGGTGCTTAAATTACTAAACACCGAATTTTAGCACTTTTAGCTTCGTTGTGCAGTTACAACTAATCTGCCTTTTCCTGAATCAATAGCTCCTGAAGTTACAATTTTTATAGTATCTTTATTATCTGTAATACTATTATAAATATTCTCGTAGTTATTATTAATAAACTCTAATTTTGTTACTTTGTATCTTACTTCTTCTTCACCATCTTTAAGATAAATTTCATCATTAAGGTTTAGAAGATCCATAAAGTAGCAACTTCTAGGGTCATTATTATTGAAATGTCTTCTTAAGCATAGCACTGTTACTTCACCTTCTCCTAAATTGTAAGAAGATTTATGCTGCATAATTCCAAATTTTAATGATTCAGCTTTATTATCTCTATACACTG
This sequence comes from uncultured Candidatus Saccharibacteria bacterium, assembly GCA_964414295.1. Classification (GTDB taxonomy): domain Bacteria; phylum Patescibacteriota; class Dojkabacteria; order J137; family J137; genus Brojett037. Next base: position 8,094 of record CAYPVU010000002.1, read on the forward strand.
GTGAATTTAATGAGATTTTAGGGATTCTAATTAAATAGTTTTCTTTTACTTCTCCAGTTTGCCTTGTTGGTCCAAGCTTGTAATCGTCATTAATTTCCTCAAAAAAGTTCTCTACTCCAGAAACTATTAGGTTTTTATTTTCTGTAGAAAAGGCAAAGTTGTAATTTAGGTTCATATCAAGAACCTTTTGCTGCTCCACCGTTAAGGCGTCTGGATTAGTGCTTTGTACTATTGGTTCTTTTTTAGGAGGTATAGGAAAGTTGTAGTCTAGTCTATTTACCCTTATTAAATTAGAAACCTCTGCTACAACTGTATTTACACCAGGACTTATAATTCTCCAAATAATATTCCCAATAGCAATAAGAGCAATGATTGATACTGCAAATATTGCGAGAACCATTATAAATATATTTTTGTCTTCCTTATTTACGTACATTTAGGTAATATAATTAAAGAAATTATAACATAATCACCTATATATAATAAATAACCGTTATATAAAGATGGCGCGAATAAAGACTGGTATAAAGCTTTCATTTTTAATATTACTTCTAATAGGAGTTGTAGTATCAGCAGTATTTTTAACTAGAAGACCTGAAGAATCTGTATATAGATTTAATTCAGGATTACATTTAAGTTTTAATTTAAATGAATGGCATATCGAAAAGAATCCGTCTTTAGGTGATATCTTGCAACATGATAATAAGAATCTTTCTATTGCATTAACTACAGCTTCTTTAGAAACAGATGAAGATTTAAACACTGTAGTAGATTCAAGACTGACATTAATAAATAAAGAAAATGTTACATTTGAAAAAGTTAATGAAGAAATTAATGGTTTAAAGTTTGTAAGGGTAAACTATTTTGACCAAGGAGATGAGAATGTAAACCAGCAGGTAAAAGGAGTAAGCTTTATAACTATTTACAATAAAATTTATACTACAATACAGATTTTTTACGAAAGTAGCCAGGATTTAGAGGATGCTCTAAAAGTTATAAGAACAGTTAACGCTAATTAGTACCTATTAATTTTAAAGTATCTTCATTTGGTATACTTGAAAATATAATACTCTGAGGTTTTAAAGACTTAGTAAATTTAATTAATTCCTCATTGAAAGAATTAAATCTTACAATGAACTCCATATTTTTATCGTGTGCAATTCTTTTTAGAGTATCAAGAGCGTGCATTCCTACAATATGGTCAACTTCTCTTATCTCGCTTCTAAATGTAAGAGCCTTTAATAATTTAGAATAATTTACAATTATTCCGTCTATTCTGTTTTTTTGAATTCTATCTAATTCAAAAATAAATGATGGTACGCATACCTCAGCATAAATTCTAAACGAAGTGGCTCTTTTTAATCCGCTAGTATTAAATAACTTTTCGATGTCTTCCAAATTGCTTAAATTTCTTAATCCTGAAATTGAAACATGAATATTTCTAGCATTATGTTGTTGTCTGGATTTTTTTATTGCCATTATTTCAATTCCTAGACTTTCTGGGTAGTCAATAAATCTTTCATCTAAGTTATATTTATATTTATTTTCACTTATGCCTAACAATTTTAATTCCATTTGAGAGATTGTAGAAAGTTGGTAAATCATTGGCTTATGTATTGCACATCTAGATGCAGTAGATAAATCTAAAGAGTACTTTTCTAATAAACTTATTAAAACTTTTTGATTTGTTGCATACTCTTCAGGAAGAATATTGTTGTTTAAAATCATTTCTGTGCCGTCGTAGAAACTTCCGCTAAAGTAATGCAGAGCACTAAGATGTTTAGAATTCATTTTTGAAATATCTAAATATAGTCCTGATTCAAAAATGAAATCATCCATATATTTTATTTTTCCATCTTCAGGTTCTTTGTCTTTTTTTAGCAAAGGAAGTTCAAGTGCTTGTTCTTTAATTTCGGGAATCTCTTCTTCTATTAATGGAGCTTCTTCCTTTCCTTCAACTATATCAAGTACTTCTTCCGCAAGCTTTTCTATGTCTGGTTCCTTTTCTTTTACTACTTTAGGTTCAGTTTTAATCGGCTTTTCGATAGCTTTTTCTACTTTATGTTCAATGTCGGGCAATATTAAGGGATCTAAAGACATTATAAATAGTTCTCCAGTTTCTATTCCCCATTTTACCGTTACATCCTGTCTAAAAAGGTTTTCAATTTTTTTTACAATTTTCGAAATATAAACAACAGTTTCATCATCTAATTTAGGATTCTTTTTCCATGTTTCCGAAAGTTCAACTTTTATAAATTTATTATTGTTAGTAGGTTTTAACTCATGTATAAACATGTGGTTTTGAGGAACTATATGTTTATTAATTACTCTATAGTTCTTTTTATCTACAGTGTATGTATCACATAAAGTGTTAAATTCTTGGGTCTCAACTCCATAAATTGCTTTTACATCCATTTCTTCTTTACTAAATACTGTTGCACTATTTCCATATCCCGATACTTCTGCTCTAATAAGTTTTTGAATAATTAATGCAACGCTAATTTCTTCTTTGTAATAAGAGTTTGCTCTAAACTCTAAAGCTTCTTCACTAAATAAAGTAGCCCAGCTTTTTTTTATTTGAATAAATAAATCCTGAACTCCTTGTAAAAGTGTTTCATTAGGTTTGTAAGAGGTTACAGGAATATACTTTTCTTCGATAATATTAGAAGTAACCATTGTTACAATAGGATTTTCGTTGTTAGCAGTAAGTTTTTGATAAGCAAAAGTTAATTCTTCCATTAATTTACTTCCTATCTCTGCCTCCATTATTAACTTTTTTATTTCATGAGATGCTTCTACAGCACTTTGCTTAATAAATGGTCTTACCTTTTTTAATTGTTTTGCTATTGGGCCAACTAAATTATTTTCTACAACAAAGTTATCAAATGCCAAAGTTGAAATAATAAAGGATGGGGGTATAGGTATATTTTCTCTAACTAAGAATGCTAAATCTATAGCTTCTCGACCTACTAGCTCAAAGTCTCTTTCTTTTAAATTGTGTGGTGTGAGAATAAACTCAAATTTTGGTGTACTCATAATTTCTTTTAATATTATGAAAGTTTAGTAAGTCCATGTCAATTAAAAGACTTAGTTCTTGTTATAATCTGTTACCTAAATAGAAAGGAATCGTAATGAAGCGTTCTAATATGCTGATTTTAACCGGGGTCGTAGTACTCATCCTTTTCTTAGGACTGTCATTTGACATGCAGGAGCTTCCTTCAGTAGCGGTTACCAACTATGGCTTGCCATGTAGTGACCATACTACAGTGTTTGCTCCAAAGGGGATCGCCCAGCTATTCATTCCTAAAAGCATACATGTAGTATATCAGGAATGTTTAGGTGGCAACGATTCTATGTGGGTCTCTTTTAAGTAAGAGATCTCAATATGCGCTGGCTTTCAGCCAGCGCATTAAGTTATTCTACCTGGAATTTATTGTCTTTATAAATAACTTTTACTTTATCTCCAGATTTTATTTTATCGTCAAGTATTAGACTTGAAAGTAAGTTATCAATCTCACTTTGTACAGCTCGTTTTATAGGTCTTGCTCCATATTGAGGATTGTAACTAATGTCTGCAATTTCTTCTACAACACTTTCATCGAATTCAACTTCTATATTCTGTGCATGAGTTAATTGCTTAGTATTATTTAGTATTAATCTAACAATATTTTTAACTTCATCCTTATTAAGTGCTTTAAACATAATTATTTCATCTAGTCTGTTTAAGAACTCAGGTCTAAAGAACTTTTGCAATTGTTCAAAAACACCTGCTCTAACTTCTTCCCATGAAGGTGCAAGTTCGCTTGTATCTTTAAACTTAATTAATCCTTCTTTATTTTGTGGTTTTACTTTATCTAATGTTTTAGTTAATTCCTTAATGCCTAACGAAGTTAGAATCAAGTCCGATCCAATATTACTTGTAGCAATAATGATAGTATTTTTAAAGTCTACTACTCTGCCCTTCCCATCTGTAAGTTTCCCATCATCCAAAACCTGCAGAAGTATATTAAATACGTCTGGGTGTGCTTTTTCTAGTTCATCTAATAGTATTACAGAATATGGTTTTCTTCTTACTTTCTCAGTTAATTGCCCTCCTTCTTCATAACCTACGTAACCTGGAGGTGCACCAATTAATCTAGTTACTGCAAACTTTTCCATATATTCACTCATATCAATTCTGATCATTGCATCTTCATCACCAAATACTACTTCTGATAAAGCCTTTGCTAACTCTGTTTTTCCTACTCCTGTAGGACCTAAAAATAAAAAAGATGCTATTGGTCTTTTAGGGTCTTTTAGTCCAGTTCGTGATCTTCTAATTGCTTGAGCTACTAAATACACTGCTTCATCTTGTCCAATTACTCTATCATGTAGCTTATCTTCTAATCCTTTTAGATTTTCTTTTTCTTGTTTGTTTAGTTCTGTTATAGGTATTCCAGTCATCCTAGAAATTACTTCATGAATGTCTGATATTGTAACTTCCGGTGTACCTGTTCCTCTTTGCTTTAACCATTCATCTTCAATAGGTTTTAATTCTTCCTTTAATTGTTCAATCTTAACTTTAACCTCTGCAGCCTCTTTATGCTGAGATGCTCTTGTTAAAGATTCTCTTTCTGTTTCTAATTTTTTAACTTCTTCTTTTATTCTTCTTAATTCATTAGGTTCACTCGTAAACTTAATTCTTACCCTACTTGCTGCTTCGTCTACAATATCAATTGCTTTATCTGGTAAAAATCTATTTTTTATATATCTATTAGATAAGTTCGCAGCTGCAGTTAAAGCTTCTTCTTGAATCTTTAATTTGTGGTGAGCTTCGTATCTTTCCTTTATTCCTCTTAGAATTAATACGGTCTGATCTACAGTAGGTTCATCTACCAATACAGGCTGAAACCTTCTTTCTAGTGCAGCATCTTTTTCTATATATTTTTGATATTCATTTAAAGTTGTAGCTCCAATTACTTGAAGTTCTCCTCTGGCTAACGCAGGCTTAATCATATTAGAAAAGTCTAATTCTCCGCTTTGTGCTCCGCTACCAACAATTGTATGTAATTCATCTATAAATAAAATTACATTTCTTTCTACTTTTTCTAAATCTTCTATTAACTTTTTTACTCTGTCTTCAAATTCTCCTCTAAATTTAGAGCCAGCAATCAGTTTGCTTAAATCTAAAGATTTAACTACTTTGTTTTTTAATACTTCTGGTACTTGGTCTAAAATAATTCTTTGAGCTAAACCTTCTGCTATTGCTGTTTTACCTACTCCAGGTTCTCCTATTAATACAGGATTATTCTTTTTTCTTCTAGATAATATTTCTATAACTCTTGTAATTTCATCATCTCTTCCTATTACAGGGTCAATTTTATCTTGTCTAGCAAGTTCGTTAAGATCTTTTGTAAACTCATTTAAAGTAGGAGTATCTAATCCGCTTCCTACCTTATTCCCCTCCTTGTCACCTTCACCTACAACTTTTATAACAGCTTGTCTTGCTTGTGTATGATTAATTGCATACTTATTTAGAATTTGTGCTGCTAGTCCTTCTCTTTCAAGTATTAAACCTAAAAATAGGTGTTCAGTCCCAATGTAGTTATGTCGTAGTTCAATTGATTCATTATTTGCTAATTGCAGAACTTGGTAAGCCCTTGGTGTAAAGCTAGGTGTTTCTAGTTTGAAGCTACCTTTAGACATTTGTTTATCTAAATACTCTCTAAGCTCATTTGTATTTATGCCTAACTCTTTAAAGACTCTTTTCATTACAATTTCGTCTTCAGTTAATCCATATAAAATATGTTCGGTATCTATTGCTCTTTGTTCTTTTTTTGCAGCAATTTCAAATGCTTTTTGTAAAGCTTCTTGTGTTCTTTTAGAAAATTGATCAGGTAAGTTCATATTGAATTCACACTTATAATTAAAAATAATTTTATTTATAATGTCCTTTTAATTTTAGCAGATGGTGGCGTTACCTGCTAATTTTTTCTAATACAGTGTAAAGATTTTGTTTATCTGATAAACTTTTAACAGTTATATTCAATTCTAGAAATGAGCTCTGAGGCACCGGGACCACAAAATAATAGTAGTTTTTCGCAAGGGCGAAAAATCTTAAGAGATAATGCAAATAGAAAATTAGATTCAACAAATCAAAAATCTAGATTAATACAAAATATAGTCTCAGTACGTTATGCAGCATTAAGTCCAAGAGCAGCAGAAATTCAAGCCAATAGAGATTATAATAATGCTATTGCTGCAATTAGTGAAAGATTGCAATCAGAAAATCCTGATTTAGATGCGGCTCAGATAGCAACTCTTGCTGAACAGGAATTATTAAGCAATGCTAATTCTTTAAAGGCTTTGGTTGGATCAGGCGCGATAGCAGCAGCATCAAGGGCTAAGAAAACAATAGATAAAGCAAAAAAAATTAAAAAAGCAGCTACCGCTGCAAGGGCTTTAAAATTATCCAATCCTATAGGATGGATATGGCTTGCATTAGAGTTTTTGATTTTTACAAAAACAGGTAGAAAAGTTTTTTTAGTACTATCTTTATGTTTGTGTTGTTGTTGCATATTGGTTTTAGGATCCTTAAGTAGTATGTTGCAGTTTAGAGTTGAAAATTTAGGTGACGCAATAAAAAATTCTTCTACTCTAATCTATTGTGCTGGAGGGCAAGATTTAGTTGAGCAAACTACTTGTATGTTTGAACAAAAATCAGAAGAGTATTTACAAGATGTATATACAGATGAAGAACAAAATTAATACATTTATTAAAAATATAATTAAACAATTTAAGCTTTCTAAAAGGCTACCTATAATAATATTTGCTACATTTATAGTTTTGTATGGTTATGCCAGCTTAAAACAAACATTAATAGAAAGTATACAAATGGGTTATATAATCCCAAATACTTTTGTTAATTCTGTAGTAGTAGCCTTAGATGGATTCGTTAATCCCGATGGTGTGATTGCAAATGCTGTAGATATTACAAAAAAGGTTGGTTCAGGTGAATCTGTTTTAGTTGAAGATGTTTTTAGAAGATGTGAGATTCAAAGTGAAAATAGAGTTAGTAAAGCCTACTTTCAATTATACGATACAAAAACCGGAGTAAATCAAGGAGAGATGATTGGTGGAAGTGGATCAGGACAAGAGGTTCGAGATTATTTAAGATGGAAAAATAGGGCTTCATTAGATTTAGAAGCTAGTCAAATGGTAGGCATTGTTTCTAGCAGTAATCCAGATGTAGTTGCTGATTTTATTATAAAAAATAATGAGGATGGATTTATTCCAATTATTAGACTTGGAATAATTGATTTAGGAGTTTGGCCATTTGATTTAACCGAAAATAGCGATTCGTTAGTTGCCTTTTATCAAGCAATAGGGGAAAGACTAATGAATGAGAATAAAGGTTATAGAGCTGTAATTTCTTTTGGACCAAATGAGCCACATACAAATGTACCAGATACTACTCCATTTATGGGTGTAAACTATGCCACAATGGTTCAAAGACAGAATCAAGCTGCTGATAGATTACAAAAATTCAGAGTAAAAAATGGCGGACCATTCTGGTTTGCTCCTTCTATATTTAACGGAACCGAATCTTTTGTAGCTGATGGAAAAGAATATTCTTATGACATTTATCACCATTTATATATAGGTGGTATTGGTAGTACAGATAAAAACTACTGGACTCGACCAAACATAGATCCTGCTTTATTTGATGCAATGTTAGTTAATGTATACTCAGCACCTACTAAGACTGCATGGGAGTTTTATAGAGATTTTGGTTTAAAGGAATATGTAGATGGTAGAGAAAATCTTGTAACTGTAGTTACAGAATTTGGTGCTACTCCAGATGCTACAAGTTTAACAATAGATGATTTAAAGGACGACTTTAAACAGTTATACGATGATCAAAAAATTGAAGGTATAAACTGGTTTAGAGCAATCAAGGACATGCCTTCTATTCCTCCACAACCTCAAGAGAATCAAAGATTAGAACTATCTGACTTTATTACCTTTACGGAGCAAGCAAATAAGAATACAAAAAAGATTTCATTAAAAGTAGATTCATGGCTTAATTGTAATCTTTCCTCTACTCTTTATACTAAAAGTACTAGTGGGAATGGTGGTACAACTCCCCCATTAAATATAAAAACAAAAGGAGGCTTAAATGAAGGTACCGTTGTAGGCGGTGATTTCTCTTCACAAATAAGCAAGGCAAAAGAAGTTGGATTAAGTGGTTTTACTTTAGGTATGGCAACTAGTCCAAGTCAGGTAGATGCAACAGTAGCCTTTATAAATCAGTCTATCTCAAGTGGAATGGTACCTATTGTAAGGCTTTGTTATTTAGGCAGTCCGGGAAGCCCAAGAGGAGAAAATTGTAGTTTTGATTTATCCGGAGGCAAAACAGCCGATGTAGTTAATTTTTATAAAAGTGTAGCTCAAAGAGCAAGCGGATCTTTTATTGGTATTATTGGACCAAATGAACCGGGAACTGGTTTCCCTGAGGGCTTAGGTGAAATGAAAGGATTTGGTCTAAATAGTTACGATGAAGCTGTAGCATCTGCAAATAAAGTTGCTGCAGAACTTCAGGGTACACCAAAAATGTTGATTGCCCCGGCTGCATTTAATCTTATTAATCCTCAAAATAATGACTTTGAACAATATAGAAGTAAAGGTTTAAACGCAAGTTTATTTGATGTAATAATTGGTAATGCCTATAACGCAGATCCTTACAAGGCTGCTACCGCAATTGATGCGGCTGCAAGTTATGCAAAATCTAATGGAATGAAGTTTATTGTTACTGAAACAGGCAATATAGTTGGCAGAACCTCTGAAGATTTTAAAAATAGTGTAGCAGCATTATGTCAAAAAGTAGATGGATTCTTAATGTTTAGATCTGTACAAGGCTTATCTCCAACTGATGGAAATTACGAAAATAAACCACAGCTTTACTCTACAGAAGAATTAAAAAACTTTGCTAGAGCTTGCGGAGGTGGAAGTAGTACTGGAGATACTTCCTCAGAAACTACAGCAGTACCCGTAGCTGATGAGTTAAGTACAGGCGGTAGTACAACTACAGCGAATGCATGTACAGGAGGTGTGCCAGAAAATCAAATCATATTTGTTGGTGATAGTTTAACCGATTGGCTCGGAAGAAGAGTCTTTTCAGGAGTCCCAGAAAAATTTGAAATTGGAGAACCTGGTGCAAGTACTTATTGGTTTATGCCTGGGGGTCAAAAAGGAAATACTTATTCAGATAAAGTAAAAGCTGCTGCCGCGGATACACAAGCAAAGGCTTTGTTTTTAATGCTTGGTACTAATGATTGTGGAGGAGTTGCCGATGATGCATTTAGGAGTAATTTAACTGCTATTGTAAATTATATTAAAGCAGCTGCTCATCCTGATCTAGATATTTATTTAAGTACTATTCCAAATTATAGAGCAGGATGTTCACCAGAAAAAATTAGTTCTTACAATAATATTATTAGAAGCGTTCAATCTTCTACAGGAGTATCTTTAAGAGATGTAGGAGATTTTGTTGAATCTGATACTACAGATGGTGTTCACTTAACTAATCAAGGTTACGAAAGAATTGCAAATAAAACTCGTGAATTACTAGGCGGGACGTGTCCTAGTACTGGAAACAATGGAGGGTCCGGTCCAGGTGGATCCGGAGGGTCAGGCGGTACTTCTTTAGTTGCAGGTTCTACAGCTCTTGCGTGTGGTGTAGAACAAGATAAACCAGCAACCTTTTATCAGGGTAAAAATGCTGCTGCTTTAAGGGTTAGGTGTGCAGGAGGATCTTGTACAACAAAAAAAGTTGATACAGTAGATATAGAAGCTCCAATTAAATTATTTGCTAGTAATTCTCCAAATGGAACACTAAGAAATAGATTATCACCTGTATCACAAATTGCTGCAGCTGCATCTAATAATCCTGGTTATGATGCATTAAATATGTTTGCTGGAGAAATTAAAGTTGCCGGAAAATCTTATGCCATGCCTGGTTTAGGAAGTGCAACAAACAGCTCCTTTACTATTCTAAGAGATTCATTAACAGATAGATTTACAAAGAATCTAGGTACAAAAAGTACTGGTAGCCTTTTAAAGACAACTCAATTGAAATTACAAAGTCAGTTAAGTGATAGTTCAACAATTCCAGTAATAGGATCTCGAGAAGTATTTGTTAATAGTACAAACACAGTTTCAATCGGAGGTGAAGATACTGATTTAGAATCGATAGATGATAGAACGGTATGTTTTGACGGAGAGTGTTACAACAATGACTCAGGATTGGCAGATTGGAGAAAAAATATGCTTCCCTATGATCCTAGCATTGCATATCCAACATATTATGCTCCAAAAGCATGTCAAACTTCTTCAATGAAGTTTGTAAATAATCTTGATAACTATATCACGGGTCCTGAAATGATTTTGAAACCGCAATCTACTGTATTTAGCGGAACTACTCAAGATGTTTGTTGGCTATATTCTGGAAGAAACCTACAAAGCAGATCTCCATTAATGTCAGGAGATGGTGTAAAAACGTGCGGATATATTTTTGATACTAGAATATTTCCTGGTGCGGACATTAATGCTACTTCTCCAGATAATGATAAACCAAAAAGAAGAATACCAATTACAACTTATGATCCATTAACAGGCACTACTATTACAACTTATCAAATTGAATATACAAATTGGACTTGTAAGGAATTATTTGATGGAGTTGCCAATCCTAATGACAGTGTAGAAGAAGATGCTGAATTTGCAAATGCCCCTGTCCCAGGAGGAGCAAGATTACCAAAATGTGATTTTGATGATTATGAATTTGAATTAAATAAAGGGCAAATCCCTCCTTCAGAAAGAAGTGGTAATTGCGACATTCAAGAAAAATATCAGCAATGTTTAAGATACGATCCTCAGGAAAGTGATCAGGTATATATTCATACAGATACTTATGAATCTGTACCAAAAGTAAGTATTCCAGAAATGTATAGTGCAATCTATGGCCTATACGATAGATTGCAAACAATTTTAAGTCAAAGAAATGCCAAAATTATATTCCAAGAAAATATAGGAATGAAGTTAAAGGTAAACTCTAAAATAAGAGATGCTAACGAAACTATCGCCTCTAAGCCATATAGTTACAGTAAAAGATTTGATGACTCTATTCTACCGGAATTAATAAGCAATACTATGCCTTTGGCATCTAATAACTCTACAAAGACACAATATCAATATTTTGATGATCTTGGATATGTGGACGTACTTCAGGAATTAATAACTGCATATTCAGAAGAACATACATTATTAGGCGATCATATTATAGATAATCCATTCTTAGGAGGCAGTAATATATTTCCTGGTAGAACAAAAATTATGGCCGGAGGTACAGCAAATGTTGCCTTAGGAACACCAATTTTAACTTGTGATCAGATAGAAATATGTAAGAGATTTACAGTAGATGAACTAGCAAGCACTTATGGTGAAAATATGGCAAGAAGATTATGTCCATTAAAAGAAAAGATTCCAGCTGGTGAAGAAAGAAATTGTATAACTTTCTTGAGTGATGATAGATATGATGACCGATTGAAAGATCAATTATGCAAAAGAGGTTTCCCTGTTGATAAAAATTGTAACTTTCAATGTTCTGTAGATGATGATGCAGATGGAGTTGACGATGATGATAATGATGATGACGGGGGAGATCCACCAATTTCAGGATCTTATCCTAATACTGCTTGCCCTGTAGCAGATACTCAACATAGATGTTTCCAAGGACCCTATGGGACCTATACACATGGCAGTTCTATGGGACTTCCGTTAGATTTATATCCTAACTTTACAGGAGGATCCTCTAATGCAGCTAATAGAGATAAAAGAATTGTTGCTCCAGAAGATGGAGAAGTGGTGGCTGTTATTAATGAAGGTGCACAGGGTACTAGAATTACATTAAAGGGTAAATCAGGACTGACTTATTATATTTTACATTTAAATGGTAATGACCCAAATATGGTTAAATCTGGACAGGTAAGAGGAGGACAAAGAATTGCTGAGATAGCTTCTCAAGCTACTGTTCCTGGTTTAGCATATAATGATGGTAATATCCATGCTCATGTTAGAGCTGAATACAATGGAAAAGATATTGATCCATATTTCTTGTTTGGACAAATTTTAAAGTGTAACGCAACTAAACCTAACGACAGTTGGGCTAACAGATTAGTATTAAATGGTGTTGTCTCTAATCCAAGAGCATACTGTGTAATTTCTTCAGGCAATACATTCCAACTTAATGATAATGGTCCAGATAAAGCAAGACAGTCAAAATCTGTAGACCCTGATACTTCAGCTTTAGATAATAATCAGGTTAAGGCTTTATTTGATGCTGCTTATGGCTCTACTACTGCATCTACAGTAAATAATAATGCAGTTCAATCAGGCTCATCTACTAGTATCAATAGAACAATTGCCTTAGCATCTACCCCACTAAGTTCAGGAAAGGTATTAGGTACTAGTACAGATCCAAGCGCATTTAAAATTAGAATACCTGTAAATGTCCAAACAGAAGTCTTATCTAATTATGGTCCAAGATGTTTTGAAAGAGAAGGCAGACAATACTGTGATTACCATACAGGAGTAGATTTTGCTGAGGGAGTTAGTACAGGAGTATCAGTTGTTGCAGCAGAGTCCGGAAGGGTTATTAAAGTAGGTAGGGAAGCTAATGGGTATGGTAATTATGTAAGAATTGTACATCCAAATGGAATGTCAACTCTATATGCTCATAATTCTAGTGTTACTGTTGCTGAAGGTGCCTGTGTAAGGATTGGACAAGAAATTGCTAAAGCTGGGTCAACGGGTAATTCTACTGGTCCTCATGTTCATTTAGAATTAAGAAAAGATCCAAATTGTACTATTACTGATTATTCTCAAACAACAAGTCAAAATTGTGCAGTTAATCCTAGTCAGTACATTGATCTAAACAAAACAACTTCTTACTTTACTGAAGAAGAGTTAAGAACTACATGCGATGGAGAACTTCCAGATGGAGAAGGGCCTGAAGAGGTATTGCAATGTGTACCAACAGATGATTCACCTGATATTGATTCAGGAGAAACTTATGGAAATGTATTTAGCTTGTTAGAAAAAGTTTCTGAAATTACTGGGGTGGATCAATATTTTTTGGCTGGTATTTTAAGTCTTGAAAGTGGTCCTGAGCTTCAAAAAAGTGTTGGAGATGCAATTAAAAATGGAACTGCATTATATAAAGGTGATCCTACTGACATAGGAAATCCAAATCCTAACAGTGCAGGTGCAGTAGGTCCATTTCAATTTATATGTAGAACTGGTTTATCTTACTTCTACCCTCCTAACAGTTCTAACTTACCATGTCAGCCATGGAGTGCTGGTTCCACAGGAAGATATTACAATAAAGTATTATCTTGTGTTAAAGCTTTGGGTATGAGTTACAACGATGGAGACATTTTAGATCCTAAATATTTTGGTGTAGGTGCATGTGGTGCAGCGACTATGTTTAGTGGTTTAGAAGGTCAGTCAATATCAGCATACGATATTAATAATTCTTCTGCTCGAAGTAATTCGAATCCTTTCTGGAAAGCAGCAGGTGGATATAATGGAGGTGGAAACTTTGAAAATATTCCTATTTCTAAATGGTACGCAGATAGTACAGTAGGAAGAGCTCATTTCTTTAAAAAATACTGGAATGAATATAAAAGTGGAGATAAAGGTAGTGATTGTAAGCCCAATGCTTATAAAGATTGGTATTTCTACCATGTAAGTTTAGGTATAGAATGTATATCTAGAGGTCCTCAAGACGGACAGTGTAGAATTACAACAGAGTCAGCATTAAATAATGAATGCCAAAGATAATATGAAAGCCTTAATAGAAAAAATAAAAAATTTTAGTAAGAACTTAACTTTTGAAAAGTCTTTTGGAATATTAGTAGCTATATTCCTTTTATCGATATTACTAATAGCAGTTACTTCCCCCTCTACTCTAAATGATATTGTTACACCTTCACAAAATGGTGTGCCAAGAGCTCCGTTAAATTCAGATCCTTATGCAAATTCAGTCGATCCAAATCAATTAACAAGAGGACGTGGAGATGCTTATTATTATCAATACGGACAAATTGTTATTGAAGAAAAGGACACAGCAACTTATTACTACCAAAGAAAACCTACAGATTCCGAGTTAGATATGATTAAAAGGCAACTAGGAGTAGAGTTCATTAATTTGGTAGACGAAACGTATAAGGCAGTTGAAAGAACAGAACCTGGTCCTCTTTTGGAACCCCCTACCAGCGAGGAAGAAGTTATATTAAATCTACCTAGAGTTGGTGTTGAGCAATCCGATGAAGGAATTGGTCCTGATGCTGTAGTTGATGGTGAAGAGTAATATTATTATTAGTTAATGCTTGCAGCTGTATTAGTTGAATAAAATCAATTATTGAATTATACTTTTTCTCGTTACATTAAGCGTTTCCCAAAATTATGATAAAAAAAGTATTACCTTCTTTTGATCTAAACCAAAGACAAATCAAGTCTACAGAAAAAGCATTTCAAAAAATAAAAGAATTAAAAGAGCCTGTCTCTAAAATGTCCTATGAAGACATGCAAAAAAGAATTCAAGAAATGAAAGAAGAAATTAATAAATTAGTAGAAGAAATCCCTTTTGAAAAAAAACTGTCTTTAAGAAAAATAGATAGAACAAAACCTTTAGCAAAAGAAGAAGTAGCCATTCAAAATAAGCTAAATGAGTTTCTTCCAGAAGTATATGCATTTATGGATGAAGTTTTCTTTAGGAAAGTAGGTTTTAGGTATCATGATGTTCAATTAAGAGCTGGTATTATACTTGCACAAGGTCAAAGACTAGTTGAGCTTTACACGGGTGAAGGTAAAACAATGACCTTTCAACTTCCATTAGTACTCTACTCCATTGCAGGAAGAGGTGCACATTTAGTAACTGTAAATGACTATTTATCTAGAAGAGACGGTGAGTATGCGGGTCATATTGCATCTGCATTAGGTTTAAGCGTAGGTATTATTAGTTCTACTGCTTCATATAAATTTGTTAACGATGATCAATTAAAGTTTGTAAAAGGTGAGGGTGCAGCCGAACTAAGAGGTAACATGCATGCAATTCAAATCAGCAACATGGATGGTATTAACTTAGTAGAATGTAGTAAAAGAGATTCTTATAATTGTGATATTACTTACGGAACAAATAACGAATTTGGATTTGATTATTTAAGAGACAATATGTCTTGGGATTTAAATAATATATCTCAAAGAGAATTGTACTTTTGTATTATAGACGAAGCTGACTCCATTTTAATTGATGAAGCTAGAACTCCTTTAATTATTTCTGGTATACCTACAGATGCTAATGTAGGTAAATATAATTCCTTCGCAAGTGCAGTTAAAGATCTAGTGGAAGGTGAACATTACGAATTGGATCATAAAACTAGGACTGTAGTATTAACAGAGCAAGGAATTGAATTAGTTGAAAATAGATTGGGCGTAGAAAATCTCTGGAAAGATTATTCTATGGCTTATCACATTGAAAATGCTTTAAAAGCTCAGACAATGTTTAATAGAGACGAACACTATCTTGTTAAGGGTGGTGAGGTTTTAATTGTAGATGAATTTACAGGAAGAATATTAAAGGGAAGAAGATATTCAGAAGGTTTGCATCAAGCTATTGAAGCAAAAGAAGGAGTTGAAGTAAGGCAGGAAAGCAAAACATATGCAACTATTACATTTCAAAACTTCTTTAGGTTGTATAAAGTCTTATGCGGTGGTTCTGGAACTGTTATGACTGAGGCCGAAGAATTCTATAAGATATATGGTTTAGAAACTGTTTCTATACCTACTAACAGACCTGTAGTTAGAATTGATTATCCTGATCAGATCTATAAGAATCAAACAGCTAAATATAGAGCTGTAGTAGCGGAAATTAAAGAGAAACATTCAAAAGGACAACCTGTGTTGGTCGGTACAACATCTGTAGAAAAATCAGAATTAATTTCTCAATTATTAGATGCCGAGCAAATCCCTCATGAGGTTTTGAATGCTAAATATCACGAACAAGAAGCTAAAATTATAGAAAAGGCTGGTAGAAAAGGTGCTGTTACCGTTGCTACAAATATGGCAGGAAGAGGTGCTGATATTGTTATAGGAGGTGGTTCAAGAGGAGATGAAGCTTATTTAGAAATTAGAGAATTGGGTGGTTTGCATGTAATTGGTACAGAAAGACACGAATCTAGAAGAATTGATAATCAGTTAAGAGGTAGAACTGGAAGACAAGGAGAACCTGGTTCCTCAAGATTTTATGTTGCTCTAGATGATCAATTAATGAGGATTTTAGGAGGTGACATGATGGGCCGATTAATGAATTCAGTAGGTATGGATGAAAACTTGCCAATTGAATTAAAGTTAATTTCTAAACAGATTGAATCTGCCCAAAAAAGAATTGAAGGCATGAATTTTGATGCTAGAAAAAGAATTGTCGATTATGACGATGTAATGAATCAGCATAGAGAAATCTTTTACAGCAGAAGAAGAAAGTTTTTGCAGAGTGCAGAAGAAGCATCCGGCAAATTTGTTGAAAACGGACAATTGGTTACTGTAAGTTCTTTAACAAAAGAATTGCAGCAGTCTTACGATAATAAAATTAACTCTGCACAGGATAATTTAGTAAAGATAATAAACAGTTTAGTAAATGATGAAGTTAAAACATTTATTGAAAATCAGCTAAATGGAAATAAAAAATGGAATAAAGAAAGTATTTCTACAATAGTAAAGAACTTTACTGAAATGATTCCAGCTTCTATATTAGCTAAGGTTTTAAATATTCAAACAAGTAAGGTAAATGAGTACTTAGTTGAGGAATTATTAAAAGATAAATCCGATAAAGCTCAAAAATATCTATTAGACTTAGCAAATAAAGTAATTGAACAAAAAAGAACTGAATTTAATAAAGAATTTGCGTATGTTACTAAGGCTATTACATTACAAACAATGGACAATATCTGGGTAGATCACCTAGAACTAATGAAGGATATTAGAGATGGAATTGGTTTACAAGCTTATGCTCAAAAAGATCCTTTAGTTGAATATAAGAATGAAGCCTATAACGTCTTTGAATCATTTATTCAAAATATTAATAAAGATGTTGTAAAACAAATTCTATCTATTCAAAAACTAACACCAGAAATGGTTAATGCTCAACCACAATTTGATAACATTACAACAAATCAGGCTCAAGTTGAGGATGTTTTGACCGAAGATAGAGAGTTTGTAAGTACAGATGTATACGATCAAAAAGTTTTAGCATCCTCCTTAGTAGGCAGATTAGAAAGTGAGAGAAAATCTAATGCTGTGGTAGGCGGTTTAGGGATGGAAAATAATACAAGAAAAATTAATGCTAAAGCATTTAAGCAATTTAACAGAAATGATAAAGTCTCTGTAAGATATAGTAATGGTGAGATTTTAAAAGATGTTAAATTTAAGAAAGTAGAAAACGATTTAATAAATGGGAAAGCAGTTATTGTAGATTAAAAAATCCCTCGGAAGAGGGATTTTTATTTTATAACTTTAAATTCCCTTCTCCGCCAAGCTTCCAATAAGCTATTCCGTTAATGCCATACTCAGCTGCTAATTGTTTTCTAACTTCTATAGATTTATTACTTGGAAATACAGCAGCTCTAATCTGTCCATTAAAATTATATTTCCCAATAACTTCTCCCCATGTATCTACATACTCTTCTTCTACAACATAGTTATTAAAAAGCTTTACTAGTCCATCTCCATAATAAGCAACTCCATCACCTCCGGTATATCCTATAAAAAACTGCTCTCCAAAGTAATCTAAATCGTATCTTATTGGATCTTTTATACTCCAATCCATTGTGTATGTATGTATTCCAAGCACAATCTTTTCTCTTGGAATACCAATTTTAATTGAATATCTTATTACATCTTCTAACCAGGCTAATGGTCCAACCGGTCCTAAAGGATCTTGTGCTATAGAATATCCATAGCCTTGCAATTTTATTTTATCTGCAAATTTAGCCAGTTTAGGATAATCTAAAGCTGCTTTTGTTTGCCCATAGGGGAAATTATCTCCCCATTTTGATAGTAGACTTAAATGCAATTGCTTATTATTTCTTTTTAACTCATTACTTAATGTTTCAATTAAATCTAGGAGTACTTTATGATCATTTACATAGATATGTTCAAAATCAAGATCAATTCCATCGTAGCTGTAATTTAATACGTTAGACATGACTTCGTTAATGAATCGTTGACTATTTTCTTTAGAATTTAAAACCTTTGTCAGCTTATCTCTTTCAAAAGATGTAATTGCTGGAACTAATTCAATATTATTTTGTTTAGTATAGTTTAATAGTACTGACCAGTTTGTATATGGATTCGCTTTTAGAGAGCCATCTTCATTTAAATCAAACCAAAATGGACTAATGCTTGTTATGTGAGGATTATTTTTTAGTGTATCTAACCCGCTTTGCATCCCCCAATCAGGAATCCAACCGTAGTATTGTAGACTATTTGTATCTTTAGGATCTTTTTGTACAGATCTAATTTGTTCTATTTCTAAATCAAATTCACTTTTATTAGAGTTATATATAGTAAATTCATTAAGTTTTTCTATGTCTACAGTATTAGGATTATTGTATTTTTGAAATGCTATATAGCTTAATGCGCCAATTGCTATAGTTAGAATAATTACAATAATAAACCTCATTTATGAAAGTTTTAATTTATTTAGTCGCCTAGTGTTAAAGGTTTTTCTACATCTTCACTAAGCATTTCAATTGCTTCTCCAGTAATTTTATAAATATCTTTATCTATTTTTTTGTACTCAACTCTTGCATCATTATATGCTCCTACCGCAGTTCCAAGATTCTTTCCTAACTTTGTCATATTAAGCTCAAAACTGGCTAAATGCTTTTGCAGTTTTTCTACATTGCTTTTAATCTCCATTGCTTGTTCTTCTATTTTTAAAGCATTTAATCCTTGTAGTACAGTTTGAAGATACGCTAAAAATGATGTAGGAGAAGTTATTATTACATTCTTTTGTTTGAAAGCGTATTCAATTAAATCCGTTGTGCTTGTTTTTATAGTCCCTATTTGATTGATTAGTAAATCATAATAAATACCTTCCGATGGAATAAACATAAAAGCGAACCCCATTGTTTTTTCATCTGGTCTAATATATTTAGATGTTTCGTCTATTCTATTCTTTAAATCTAATTTAAACATCTTTTCTAATCTCAGTCTTTCTGTCTCATCTTTACATTCAACTATTTTATTGTAATTTTCTAACGAAAATTTTGAATCAATAGGTATTACTTTATCTTTTACAAATACAGCAGCGTCTACTATTTCTCCATTGCTGAATTTGTATTGCATTTGAAAGGATCCTGGAGGAAGTACATTTTTAAGTAATGTTTCTAAAAAGTATTCACCTAAAATCCCTCTTTGTTTCGGATTTTTTAAAATATTTTCTAAACTCTGTAATTGTTCAGCAAAACCTACTACTTGCTTATTAGTCTCATCTAATTTAGTAAGCTTTTCTGTAACTTCTTTAATAATTTTGCTGGCAGTATCGTTTGTGTCTTTCATACTTTTTTGTGCCATTTGAAATTGTTGTACTAAGCCTACATTTGATTTATTAAGCTGTTCGTTTAATGTTAGGTTCTGCTCTCTTAATCTTTCGTTCAACTCCTTTACTGTTCTGTCTAACTTTTCGTTTTGTTGTGAAGTTAAAGCATTTATTTGATTTTGAAGTATTATTAGAGATTTATCTAGACCTTCATCTGATCCTTTTTTGCCTACTTTTTGAAAAAGCATAAAAACTGCACCAATTAAAACAACTAGTAAAATTATTGCTATTATTATTAAAACATCCATATGTATTAAGTAAAACTGTAAACTTAACCATTCTATCATAAGTATACCAAGGGGGATTTAAATGTTTAGGGAGCTAATAAAAGCTCCCTGTAGAAATTCGGTTACGCAAAAACCACTGGTCTAGGCAGCGGCTTGCTTTGTTTATACTCAGCAAGTTGGCTCAGAAGATCTTCGGGAGCGCAGCGTTCTGCGTTTTCCAATTTCGTCTGTGCCTGAAACCTTACCATCCCCGCCTCTTCGGCTGCCGAACCTGACCCGTTATGGGATCGGTGCAGATTTTGGGTTGCACACCAAAGCTCATCGTATAGAGCTTTTAGAGTGTCGATGGTTGTAGGTTCTTGAGCAAGTGTAGCGGTTGACATTAGTTTACCTCAATACTTAAAACCGAACTGCCTATATTAACACCTGTTATTTACTTTAGGCAACAGTTTTAATGGCTGACTAGGGTCTGGGGCTTATCGCCCCAGACATCTTTAATCTTCTAGAGGTTTTATGTAAAGCCTTGCTTCTTGAAAAGCGATGGCTACCTCTAGATTTTCTTTACCAAGTTCATCGAGCATTCGTTGAAGTTTCTGTCTAAGCTGGGCTGCCTTTGCTTCCTCAGCTTTTACTACGTAGCCCGGAACTAGGTTTGCAATTACTGGACGCGGATCATTTGAACCTTCTATAACAGATTCCGCGTTTTTTATAGCTGCCTCCACATACAAAAGCTCAAAAAGCTTTGCTAATTGTGGAGCCGTTAGCTGGTGCTTATATTCGGTGGTCATTTTGTGCCCTCTATATAAACGCAACAAATTATATCATTAAGATATACAATCTTATCTTTTATACCTAACTTTATTTAATTATGATAAACTTTCTTGTTTAGCAACAATACTTTATGGAACAACTTTCAATAATTGCAGGGTTTACTATTTTATCTATGCTTGTTACAGCAGCTTATGCTCCTTTTTTAATAAAGCTTTTATACAGAATGCAGATTGTAGTAAGGCATACCTTAATGGGGAATAAGATGAACGAAGAATTTATGAAAATTCAGGGTCATAAATCTGGTACACCAACTTTAGGAGGTTTAATGATTTCTATTTCTGTAATGATATTAGTTTTGGTTTTTATTGAAGATTCAAGTTTAAAATGGTTGTTTTTGGTCTTTTGGGGATTATTTACTCTTTATGGATTTATAGAAGGGATGATTGTATATGCAAGAAAACTAAGCGAAAGATTTAAGCTTATTGAGTCTAGCTTTGAGTGGAGATTAGGGAAGCTATTTTTGTTGTATCTTATTAGTTTATTTTCTGTTACAGCTACAACTTACTTTCTTAATATTACGCAAATTAATATTTTTGGCTTAAATATTGCTATTAACGTTTTTAGTGTTTTTATTGGTTCAATATTCTTTGTATTGGCCATGTATGCTATGGAAATTACAGATGGAGCCGATGGTTTAGTTACAGGTCAATTTATAATTGCAGTCCTTTCATATTTAGTAATTAGTATTGTAAAAGGTAATAATGATTTATTGCCTATTTTGTCTATGATATTAGGAGCATGTCTTGTTTATTTATATTTTAATATCAATCCTGCACGTGTATTTATGGGGGGGACGGGTACTTTTCCAGTTGCATTCTCTATTCTATTAGCTTCTATAATTACTAATACTGTAGATATTTTATTAATAATTGGAATCATCTTTTGGACTGAATTAGCAACTAGTACATTACAAATTCTTTGGATAAAAATATTTAAAAAAAGATTATTTAAAATTGCACCTTTTCATCATTATTTTGAATCTATTGGGTGGCCAGAAACTAAAATGGTGCAAAGATTCTGGTTATTTTCTGCAATTTTTGCAGTAATAGCTTTATGGATATTTAGTTTAATAAAATAATGTTATATCCATGTATCATCTATATGTTCTAAGAAGCTATCTTCTTTAAATATATTAAAGTGTTTATTGTAGGTTTTGAATAATTCAATTACTGTCTTATAGAAGTCATTTACAAGGTCATGATCTACTTTTGCAAATGCTTTATCTAGTCTTTCTTCTGCATCTCTGTGTACAAATATATTTCTATACTTAATAAGCATATTTAATCTTTGATATAAATCGTCTTTTTCGTGAATTATTTCTTTAGGATGATTTTTTGATATTTTAGGCAGAATTATTATTCTATTTTTAATAGAAATTCTTTCTAAATACTCGTAGTTAATTACATAAGTATATCCAAAGTCATTAATAAAGCTTTCAAGTGCAAGTTCTATAAGTATAAGACAGTTTATTAAATAAACTTTTCTATGTTCACTTATGTATTTGGAATTATTTTTAGATGGATCTGATTTTTCGAATTGTTCTTTAGCAAGATCGATGTACTTCTTATATAACTTTTTATCTGTATTCATTAATTAAGAAAATATATTATCTCTTAATTATACTCTACTCCTTAAAAATGCGAAAAGGCGGACCTACGGTCCGCCTCAGTAATCTCGTCAAAGTACCATGGGTATGCTGGAATAATAGGGTCCAGCCTTTGACGAGTATAATACCCTTTCTCGAACCAATATTTGTTCGAGGCGAGTTTATCGGTTTCTCGCTCCGTCAATTTAGTCAACGCCAATACATTAGGGCGTTGACGAGCATTTAAATGCTACAAATTAAAAACAATTATTTCTAATTTGCAAAATTTAAATTGTTTCCTCCGGCAACTTTTATAATGTTGCCGGAGGTTCTAGTACCAATAAGGCACTAATTCTTAAGAACTTTTTATCCCCCATGGTTGCCCAGAGGGAGCTCTTGCTGCCGTCACTAAGGACGGCTTAAGAAAACAGTATTCTCTTAAGTCGTCTTTAGATAATTGTTAAAGTGATCGGTGGTTCGGGCAATGCCCGAACCACCTTTTGTCTCGACCAGGTTTATCAAAAAGTCCTCCCGGCTAATGCCGGATCCGCCGTGCAGCAGGAATGGGACGCGGCGATGTGCCGTCCCTCAGCGCGGTTGCCCGCTGCCATGACCCGCGGCGATTGCCGGGAGGAGGGATTTTGGCTCCCTTTAGCTAAAAGCTATTGGGAGCTAACCTATTCGAAAATCTAACATCGCTTGCTCCTTTCGTAAGCATTTTTCGCGATGTCCAATAAAATGTGCTAGGGACGCGCCAGTGACCATTAGGTCCGCCCAGGTCCCTGCGAGCACTTTAAAAAACATTTAGTATTTTCTTAAAGTGCCCCACATTTCTATTTTCTTTTTAAAGTGCAGTGGGGGGATTTGGCTCCTCTCCCCAGCTTTTTCAGAGGGTCCAATAAATAAGGTTGGTAAAAGCCTTACGGCTTATCCCGCGGCATGTTCGACATGCTTACTCCTTTTTAATAAAGGCCCAATATTCCGTCCCTACGGTTCGCGTTTCGTGGACGGGACTCTTGCCTCTAGAGAATTCTCTCCTTTCCGCTCTCGCGTAAAGAGGTTTGAGTCATTTAAAAAGAATAACCTTCTTAAATGACCCCTCTAGATACTATTGCTTATAAATGAACTATATCTATTATATAATATCTCTTTTGCTGTGTCAACTGTTTCGGGTAACAGAAGAAAAGTTATATTTCTTCTGTTACTTTTGTTGGTAAGTAAGGTAATAAGATATTGTGTTTTGTAACCTTATACCTATATTTGACCTTACCTGTTGGTCTTTGTCTCTTGCTATAAAAGCTAATAATGCCCATAGACAAGATTACGGCAACTATTTCGTGCATATATATAACTTAATAACTATTCTATGGACTGTGCACGTTTTATACTAAGTATTTTGTCCATACGCGCGAATTATATAACGAGATAGGTATCTGTCAATACTTTTAAATAACTTGACTTTATTTTCTTCCTATGAATGTAATAGAAGCTGCCTACATTGCCTGTTATAATTACAGCGTTTATTAATCAAAACCATGTCAAATAATCAAAATATTAGAAACTTTTGCATAATTGCCCATATTGATCACGGTAAATCTACATTAGCAGATAGACTTATTGAATTTACTGGTGCAGTATCCTCAAGAGAAATGAAGGATAGAATGTTAGATACTTTAGAATTAGAGCAAGAAAGAGGTATAACAATAAAACTGCAGACTGCAAGACTAAAGTATAAGTATACTAAGGATAATGCCGAAAAGGGGGATTATATTTTAAATTTAATTGATACTCCCGGGCACGTAGATTTTAGTTACGAGGTATCTAGATCTGTAGCTGCCAGTGAAGGATGTTTGTTGCTAGTGGATGCAACTCAAGGGGTACAAGCTCAAACTTTAACTACTGTTTATAAAGCTATGGAATATGATTTAAAAATCATTCCTGTAATTAATAAAATTGATATGGATATTGCTGAGGTTGAAAGAACTAAGCAGGAGATGATCGAAACTTTTG
The DNA here is from genome assembly GCA_964414295.1 of uncultured Candidatus Saccharibacteria bacterium. Classification (GTDB taxonomy): domain Bacteria; phylum Patescibacteriota; class Dojkabacteria; order J137; family J137; genus Brojett037. Next base: position 32,447 of record CAYPVU010000002.1, read on the forward strand.
GATTTAGTGAGGATGAAATTATAATGGCATCAGGTAAATCTGGAATAGGTGTTGAAGAAATTTTAGATGCAATTGTAGAAAGAATTCCGCCTTATAAAAAAGACAATACAAAGATTCTTGCAGAAGATGATGAGCTAGCAATTCTTAATGGCGAAGACATTACAGCAACAAAAGCCTTAATATTTGATGCTTTTTTTCATGAATATAAAGGTGTAACAGCTTTAGTAAAAGTAATTAGTGGGGAAATCAAAAAGGGACAAAAGATTTACTTTATTGGGACTCAAACAGATGTTCAACCAATTGAAATAGGTTACTTATTGCCTAGAATGACTGAAGGAACCTCTATAAAAGAAGGTGAAGTAGGTTACATTGCTACGGGGTTAAAAGATATTCACAAAGTACATTCAGGAGATACAATTACACTATTCCACTCTAATCAGGATCATATAAAAATTGAACCTCTTAAAGGGTATAGACAGCCAAAGCCAATGGTATATGCTAGTTTGTATCCCGTAGAAGCAAGTGATTATGAAAATTTTAAAGAAGCTTTAGAAAAGTTGTCTTTAAATGATGCGGCTTTAACCTATCAAAAAGAATATTCCCAGGCTTTAGGTACAGGATTTGTTTGTGGATTTTTAGGATTGCTACATTTAGAAATTACACAAGATAGATTAGAAAGAGAACATAATATCGATTTAATAAGTACTACACCAACTGTAGAATTTAGAGTGCTTTTATCTACTAAGGATTACTCAAAAGTTCCAAATATTAATGTTTCTAATATAGATACTGATACTAATATTGCAACAATTAGAACTGCAGCTGAATTCCCAGACGGAAGCTTATACGATGAAGTATATGAGCCCTGGGTAAAGCTCGATATTATTACTCCAGAAGAATACATCGGTCCTATAATGGAGCTTTGTCAAAATAGAAGAGGTATTTATAAGCACATGAACTTTTTGAATAAATCCGGCAATAAAAATCATGCAATGATTGAATATGAAATGCCTACAGTAGAAATTATTGTAAACTTTTTTGATAAATTAAAATCAATTAGTCATGGATATGCTTCCATGGACTATTCTTTACTAGAATATAGAAAGGGCGATATTGTAAAGGTTGCAATATTAGTGAATGGAGAATCTGCTGAGTCTCTGAGCTTTTTAACTCATAGAAATAATGCAGAAAGAAGAGGAAGGGAAATGGCAGCTAAACTTAAAGAATTGATTCCAAGGCAGCAATTTAGAGTTCCTATACAGGCAGCAATTGGAGGGCAAGTTATTGCAAGAGAAACTATTGATGCTTTTAGAAAAGATGTTTTAGCAAAGCTTTATGGAGGTGACGTTACAAGAAAGCTGAAATTATTAGAAAAGCAAAAGAAAGGTAAAAAGAAAATGAAGGCTATTGGGAGCGTCGAAATTCCAAAAGAAGCATTTATGGCTGCATTAAAAATAGACTGATAGAAAAAGTTAGAGGCGGTCTGCACAAAGTGCAGCCGCCTCGTTGTTATGGATTGATGCAGAGAAAATCTCCATCTCTTGTCCATCCAGCCTGCTGAGCAGGAGGTACGCCTTCTGCTGTCACGCAGAGAGTGTCATCCACCCCAACTGGAATGGTCTGACCACCCACCTGCAATGTAGCAGACGATCCGTTCACAGTGAAGGTGAATCCCGTAGGATCCGCCATCCACCGATCCCTTGTCCCATTCTGGTGGCGAACCTGTACGTCCACCCGCCCAACAGGCGGAATGTCCGTTCCCGGAATGTTTGTGGGCATTATCTGTCTACCCGTCCCCATATCTGTGCCTCTGCGAAGCGAGATGGCAGTCGATGCGATGAGAACCAGTACCAACAGAATCACCCCGATGATGAGCAGTCGCCGGCAACCCCGACGCCAGCTCTTTTTCTTAGTGCTAGTCTGAGCCATTTCTGACATCCTCTCTGTTGTCCAAGACTAATAACATTACAACATATATAGCAGTTATATTTTTAGATATGTAAAAGGGGACGCCTAACGGCGTCCCCTTTTGTTAAGGAGTGAAGGAGTCTGCTCTGAAGCACCCGTTTTCGGGGTTCTCCTCGTCCAGCTCTGCTCTCGCATGTAGCTGGTAGTATACCCTGTTTAGCGGGACGCACACCTCGTCTTCGCCGCTTAAGCGAAGCTCGAAGTTTGTGCCGGCTGTTACGCGCAGCACGGTGTAATCCGCCGCTTGGTCAAACTCCACCAGTTCACCTTCTTCCAGCACCACTTGGTACTGGTAAGTAATTCCGCTTTGATAGTGAACTGAGAGTGTAACCTCAGGTGTTTGCACACCTCCAAACAGGGCAATTAAAAACAGCAGCCATTCGAACACTTCGATTCCTCCTACTAAAAATAGCAATAAAATTATTATCTTATATACTGATTATATTCAATAGGGCGCCATTGGCGCCTTACTTTCTAGAAGTCTTCTACACTGTATCCTTCGTTAAGAAGACTTCCAATGCAGATTCTTTGATCAGGATCTAGTCCAATACTTCTATATTCTTCAAAGAATACCTCTAAACCTAAGGTACTATACAAACATAGCAATTCCCTTGGTTCTAATTCAAAGGTAAGTCTCTGTTGAATCCAGGTAATTTTACTGTAGTCAGCGTTAACCGAAAATGACGGTTCGCTATCTAAAGTAAATTCCTGTTTATAGATCCCTTCAATTTGTACCATTAATGATGAGGTAGGTCTTGCGGCGAATGCAAAGCCAATTACAGCAATGATTATGATTGCTGCAAGTGCAATTACATATACTTTCACGATGTCTCTCCTTCTTGGTAACTATATTATACCAAACTCCTATAAGTTAATAAATTTGATATAATCTGTAGTTAAATCGTTTTATGACTTTACTAGAAAATATAAATACAATTAAAGAGCGTATTGATGCAATTGTGGCTAAAAAGAATCTTAGCAAGCTCATGTCAGAAAGGGATGAATTAGCCTCTAAAACTATGACTGATGGATTTTGGAGTAATAATGATGAAGCTCAAAAAACTATGCAGAAGTTAGGTGGGCTTAATGAAGAGATTGCAGATGTAAACAACCTTGTAAAAGGTATTGAAGATATTCAGGAGCTTGCAGAAGACGATTCTGTAGCTTCAATAAAAGATCAGTCAGAAGAAGATACAAATGAAATCGCTCAAATGATTAGAGCTGGTTTAGGAGAGTTAGAGATGAAGGTAGAGGAAGTTGAACTTACTACTTTTTTAAGCGGTAAATTTGATACTAATAATGCTATTGTTAAGATAATCGCTGGGCAGGGCGGTACAGAGGCATGTGATTGGGCTAGTATGGTTTTAAGAATGTATACCAGGTATGCTAATTCTAAAGGTTGGAACGTTTTAATTTTAGATAAGGTAGATGGTAATGAAGCTGGTATTGCAAGTGCAGAGCTTTTAATAGAGGGCAGATATGCATATGGTTACTTAAAGCATGAGCATGGCACTCATAGATTGGTTAGAAATTCTCCATTTAATGCGCAGGGGTTAAGACAAACTTCTTTTGTAGGAGTTGAAGTATTGCCAGAAGTAAATGAAGATATTGATATCGAAGTAAAAGACGAAGATTTAGAATTTAGTGCAGTAAGAAGTGGTGGTGCAGGAGGTCAGAATGTAAATAAAGTAGCTTCAAAAGTTAGAATTGTCCATAAACCTACAGGGATAGTAGTTGAATCTTCCAGTCAAAGAACGCAGCATGCCAATAGAGAGACAGCAATGAGATTGTTGAAAGCAAGGTTGTACGAAATTGAAGAAGATAAGCAAAAAGCAGAAATGGCAAAGGCAAAAGGGGAGTATAAGATTGCAGGTTGGGGTAATCAAATTAGAAACTATGTTTTACAACCATATAAATTGGTCAAGGACGTTAGAACGGAAGTAGAAACTCCTAATTCCGATGGTGTCCTTGACGGAGATATTCAGATGTTTATTGATGCAGAAATAAGAATGCTTTAATTATTCTTCGTCATCTAATAAATCCTCATCCTCAGAGTCTAGTTCATCTAAGATAGATTCATCAAATCCTAAGTCGTCGCTATCATTTAAATAAGAGTCACCTTCATTTTGGGACATTAAGGAAGATACTCCATTTTCTAATTCAACGGGATTTGGGGTTTGTTCGTTGCTCATACTTTATATTAATAAATATCTACTAAAATAGAACTATTTGTAACTTGGGTATTATATAAAACATTTTCTACTATTTCTATAAGATCATTTACATCGGTATCTGCTTTTGCTGCGTAAGCGTGAGCACCTAATCCCATTAATTGTTTTATTACTAGATCTCCTCCCATATTACTTATTATTACTATTTTAGGTTTGCTTTCCGGTAGATTTTTAAAATGTTGTAATGTTTCAAATCCATCCATTCCAGGCATAAATACATCTAATAAAATAAGGTCGTAGTTATTTGTATTAACTTTATCTACGCACTCTTTTCCATTGGAGGCATAATCAATAACTACATCAAAAGACCTAAGAATTATTTCTCCAAACAATTCTCGTGCTTCGGGTTCGTCGTCTACAATTAAAATCTTATTAAATAGTGAGGTGCTATTATTGGTTGACAAAGAAGCCATGTTGGACATAGAGGAAGTCTAAAAACTTATACCTGAATTATATTTGAGAATCTTGATGTTGTCAAATATAATTGGAATTGCCCCACTGGGTCTTATTAATTCCTTATCAATATTATCAGAAGATTTATTTAAGTTAAATAATTAAATTAAAGTCTTTTAAAGTAACATTATGGTCTTATATCTATATATGTCTTATAATTACGGAGTTTAAATTAAAACTTATGAATGTAAGAACAAGAATTGCACCTAGTCCAACAGGTGGACTACATATTGGACATGTAAGAACTATGCTGTATGATTATGCTTTGGCAAATCACCATAATGGTCAATTTATTGTAAGAATTGAAGATACAGATCAAAAAAGATATGTAGAAGGTGCGGTAGAAAATATTTTAAAACTAATAAAAGCCTACGGATTAAATTATAACGAAGGACCTGATGTAGGTGGAGACTATGCACCTTATGTTCAGTCACAGAGATTAGACTTATATATGGAGTATGCAAAGCAATTAGTAGATGAAGGACACGCCTACTACTGTTTTATGACTCCTTTAGAAACAGAAGAATTACAAAAACAATCAAGATTAGAAGGAAAAAAGCTAAGGTCTCCTTACAGGAACAAATCTAAAAATGAGGTTCAAGCTTTAATTAATTCAGGTAAAGAGTGGGTTATTAGATTAAAGGTACCTGAAGATACGGAAATAGAATTTGAAGATGCGGTACTAGGAAAGGTTAAGTTTAATACTAACGAAGTAGATGATCAGATTTTAATAAAAACTGATGGTTTCCCAACTTATCACTTAGCTGTAGTAATAGATGACCATTTAATGAATATTACACACATTTTAAGAGGTAATGATTGGCTTTCTTCTACTCCAAAACATATTCTTTTATACAGAGCTTTAGGATGGGAAATTCCTGTAATTGCTCATTTGCCTAATTTAAAAGAAAAAGATAGTAGCAAAAAGTTATCTAAAAGACATGGAGCAGTATTTGCTATTCAGTTTTTACAAGAAGGATATTTACCCGAAGCTTTACTAAACTTTTTAATGCTTTTAGGTTGGTCATCTCCTCTTGAAAGAAAGCATGGAGAAAAAGAAAAGGAAATGTACTCTTTAAAAGAATTTACTGATTTATTCTCATTAGATAGAGTTCAAAAAACTGCTCTAGTATCTTTTGATAGAGAAAAACTTTTATGGTTTAACAAAGAGTATATAAAATCAAAAACACCATCTGAATTAAATAATATATTCATAAATTGGTATAAAGAGTACTGTGAAGAAAAACTTTATTCAGAATTTATACTAAACGATTCTTTACTTGAAGATAAGATTGCATTAGTTAAAGATAGAGCTTCAACACTAAAGGAAATCTTAGTTCAATTAGGATTCTTTTATACTGCTCCCGAAAATATTGATTGGAATATAAAGCAAGTTGAAAATACTAGAGAAATAGTAAAGGAATTAAAGGAAAGATTTGTTAAGTTGTTTGAAGGCTTTGCTGATAATTCTACAGAATGGAAGCACGAAGATTGGGAAAAGCAAATGAGAGCAATTGGTGATGACTTTGGAAAAAAGCATGGAGATATATTTATGGTACTAAGAATTGCTATCGTTGGATCCCCCTTCTCTCCTCCTCTTTTTGAAGCAATGCAGATATTAGGAAAAGCTGAGGTATTAAAAAGATTAAGAGCCTGATTTAAAAAAATAGTGTAGAATATTGGGTATGTCCCAAATTCGAAGAACTAAATCTAAAAGATATTTAGAAGGTGCTACCTTTTTTACGTCTGAACTAAAACGAAGCATTGTTAGCAGAATGTTTTGGGGAAGAAGCAGCCTTTATAAAAATGTTATCCACTTTTTAGTAATTTTAATAACAATATCAGTTACTTTAAGTGGAATTATTTATAGAGTATCTGATGTTAGTGCCAGTGGATCTGCATTAAGTGGAGAATATACTATCGGTTCAAATGATTTATTAACTCAGGGAGGTTCTATAGCGACTGTACTTAGAACAGATAATACTAATCTGAGTGCTCTCCAGAATACTAAATATACTGTACAAGCTGGTGATAGTTTAGCTTCTATCTCAGAAAAATTTAATGTAACAATGGATACTGTTAGATGGGCTAATCCTAACCTTATTAGTCCATTTACAAATGATATTCAAGTAGGGTGGGAATTAGCTATTCCACAAATTAATGGAGTTTTATACACTGTGCGATCCGGCCAATCTTTAGATGAAATTATTTCCTTAACAAGTGTTAATAATAGTGAATCAAATAGATTTAATATAATTGAATTAAATCAGCTCTCCCCTCCCTACAATCTAACACCGGGCACTAAGTTATTTATTCCGGATGGAAATCTTTATAGACAGGATATTAATGTTCAGGGTATTCCTGTTGGAATATTTATTGATCCTTTGTCCAGTCCTGACTGTAATGGATATCAATACCAAAGAGGCTATACTTATTATCATGATGGTATTGATCTTTCTAAATGGGATGGTTGCAATATACAAGCCGTAGCAAATGGAACAGTTTACTATGCAGGATGGGAAAACCTTTCAGGATTAACAGTAAAGATTGACCATGGTGGGGGGATTCATACTTACTACTACCATTTATCAGATATCTATGTATCTCCTGGTAATAGAGTTCAACAGGGACAATCTATCGGATACATGGGAAATACAGGAAATAGTACAGGAACCCACCTTCACTTTGTTTTAAAGAAAGATTACATTGCGGTAGACCCTGAGCCATACGTACCATATAATAAATAAAATTATTAAATTCAAATGTATAAAATTCGGAACTACTTAAAATATATTTTATTACTGTGTGTTTTTGTAATAACTTACTTTTTGTGGGCTTATACAAAAATAGTTATTGAAAAAGATTTTTATCCAGAAGACTTTTTAATTTACATAAGTCAGCTTTCTGCTTTAACTGCTGTAATTCTTTTTGCAGTTAATTTTATTATGGCAACAAGATTATATTTTGTAGAGGCGTTGTTTAATGGTTTAGACAAAATGTATAAATACCATAAAGTAGTTGCCAGAATTGCCTTTACTTTGGCTTGGATACATCCAATTCTTTTAACAGTTAATTATTTTGCTGGAATTAATACCTTAAAGATGTACTTTATCCCTGGCCAAAGGTTAGCTTCTAATGCTGGAATGTTAACACTTTATGTAATGACAATTTTAGTCTTATTTAGTGTAGCCAAATTTCTTCCATATCATTTGTGGAAGCATACACATAGATTAATGATTTTAGTATTGTTGTTTCTTGGTGTTCATATGGCTGTAAATACTGGTACTATCGCTTCAAATCCAATTTTTAAATTTTGGATGATGACTTGGGTTTTTATTGGAATAGTATGCTGGATATATATTGAATTTTTTTACAAAAAAATAGGTCCAGTATTTTATTACAAAGTTTCTAAAGTAAATTCCCTAGATTCTATAACTGAACTATATCTAGAACCTCAGAATAAACCTTTAGTACATAAGGCCGGCCAATTTACTTTTATGTCATTTTTAACTAATAAACTAATTGGAAATGAGGCTCATCCATATACTATCTCTTCTAATCCTCACGACTATAATATTAGAATCTCAGCTAAATCATTAGGTGATTATTCTTCTAAGCTATACAATGCAAAACAAGGCGATCTAGTAAGATTAATTGGACCTTATGGATATTTTACTAAAGATAGATTAGAAAATTCTAAAAAACAAATTTGGATTGCAGGAGGAATTGGAGTAACACCATTTTTAAGTATGGTAGCAGAAGAAAAAGATGAGCCAAGTGGTAATAATATACACTTCTTTTATACTACTAAAACAGATGATGAAGGAGTTTATAGAAAAGAAATCGAAAGTAATGCAGATACAGTTAAGAATTTAAGTATACACTTTAATGCAGATTCAAAGGATGGATATCTAACTGCAACTAAGATAGCTGAAATAGTTAAAGATGATATAAAAGAATACTCTATTTTATTGTGTGGTCCCAAATCTATGATGCATTCTTTAAAAAATCAATTTAAAGAATTAGGATTATCAAATGAGCAAATAATATTTGAAGACTTTGCTTTAAAACCAGCGTAGAATATAATAAAAATAATTTATCTACTAATAATGAATTGTATATCGGCTAAGATGTTCAAAAATCAATGGATCCAGTAACTTTTCTTCTAATAATAATATTCTTTGTTGCGTTTACATTTGCAGCTAATATTGTTTTGCAAAGATATTACAACCTTCTAGTAAAAGTTAATGAGACAGTAGCAGATAAAGTAATATTAAAAATAGCCGTACCAGTAAGAAATGATAAAAAAGCCTTAGCTGCAGAACAAATGTTTCAATCTTTGCACGGAATATTAAAGGGAGATAAATTAAGCAAGGATCATTACTCTTTTGAAATATTTGCTGCTAATCATGGTATATATTTTGTTGTAGTTTGCTCTAATAGATATAGACCATTTCTAGAAAATCAGATATATGCACAATACCCCGAGGCCCAAATAAATGTAGTCCCCGATTATGCAGTACTGCATCCTCTAGATAAAACAGCAGTTAGTGAATTAGTATTAGAAAAAGATTTCTTTTTACCAATTAGAACATTTACTAGTTTTGAAGTCGATCCCCTAGCTTCCATTACAAGTGCTGTTTCTAACTTAACTCCAGGATTTGAAGTTTGGATACAAGTATTATCAAGACCAATAAATAATGAATGGCAAACAAAGGGAAAAGAATTTGTAGAAAAGATGAAGAATCAAAAGGATGCTGCTGGTAATAAAAAGGAACCGGATTCATCTGTGGTAGAAACGTTTGGAGATATTTCTAGAAAGTCAGATAAGGTTGGGTTTCAATTTAAAATAAGAATTGTAGGAAAAGGACCAGATGAAAATATTGTAAAAAGATTAGTTGAAGATACTGAAGCTTCTTTTAAGCAGTTTCAAACTACTAAGCTAAATAGTATTGTAAAACCTAAACCTAAAAAGAAAAATGCCTTAGAAAAATATTTGGATGATTTAAATAAAAAAATTACCTTTTTTATAAGTGGTAAAAGATTGGGCGATAAAATTAACGGGATACAAAAATATCAGCTTAGATATTTAGATGAAAGGGAGAAAAATATTATTAATATTGAAGAATTAGCATCTTTGTATCACTTGCCTAATGAGTCTGTAAAAACTCCAAATGTTGCATGGGCTAAATCTAGAAAACTTGAATTTCCTTTAAACCTACCCGTCTTAAAGCAAGATCCATTACAAAATCAAGGAATAAGAGCTTTAGCATTGACAGATTATAGAAATATTCATTTACCTTTTGGGATAAAAGCTGAAGACAGAAGAAGACATATGTATTTACTAGGTAAAACTGGTACAGGTAAATCTACATTCTTAAAAAATATGATTGTTGGAGATATTTTAGATGGAAATGGTTTAGCAGTATTAGATCCTCACGGTGACTTAGTAGAAGAAATTTTAGATTTAATTCCAGAGCATAGAATAAAAGATGTTATTTATTTAGATCCTTCTGATGTAGAGTATCCAATTGGATTAAACATGTTAGATTTAAATGAGGGCGAAACTTTAGATTTACTTGCTGATGGTATTGTAAACGTATTTAAAAAGTTTTTTGGAGAGATGAGTTGGGGGCCAAGACTTCAGCATTTACTTTATAATACTGTAGCTACTCTGCTTCACTGTCAGAACGTATCTTTACTTGCTGTCTTAAGAATCTTAAACGATAAAAATTATAGAACCTTTTTATTAAAACAAGTAAAGGATCCATTCTTAATTAAATTCTGGGAAGAGGAATATGCTCAATTAAGTATAAATCCTAGATTGTTAGCAGAAGCGGTAGCCCCAATTCAAAATAAGGTAGGTAGATTCTTAGGATCTACAATGGTTAGAAATATGATCGGCCAAATTAAATCAAATGTAAATTTAGCCGATGTAATGAATTCGGGTAAGATTTTATTAGTAAATCTGTCACAAGGAAAAATTGGAGAAGAAAGTTCTTCGCTTCTTGGAGCTATGATTGTAACAAGATTGTATTCAAATGCTATGCAAAGGGCCAGAATGGCTAAAGAAGATAGAAGAGACTTTTACTTATATGTAGATGAATTTCAGAATTTTGCAACAGAGTCATTTATTAAGATATTATCGGAAGCTAGAAAGTATGGGTTAAATCTTATTGTAACTCATCAGTATATAGATCAAATTGATCCTAAAATTCAAGATGCTATCTTTGGTAACATTGGTACTTTAATGAATTATGTTGTAAGTCAAAAAGATGGGGGCAGATTAGAAAAAGAATATACCCCATACTTAGGTGTAGAAGATTTAGTAAATTTAGATAAGTACAGAATTGCAATGAAAATGACTGTGGATATGGCTCAAACCCCTCCATTTACTGCAATTGCTATGAAGCCAAGCTACTATACTTATGGTTTAAAAGATCAAGTTAAAGAGTTTTGTAGGAAAACCTATGCAAAGCCTAGAGCTGAGGTAGAATTAAAACTTAATAAATGGGCAAGCCAGTTATACGATAAGCAAGGTAATTTAGTACAAAGAAATCCAGATGGATCTTTACCTACTGGTGTTACTACACCAGCCCAACAAATTGAAGCTGCCGCAGCTGCTCCAGCATATCCAAAAAAGAAGAAAAAGAAACCTAACAAACCAAATTCTGGTGGAAATAGTCAGCCTCAAAATTCTAACCAACCTACAAAATAATCTTAATTTGATTTTCCTTTCTTAAGAGTTATAATCCATATGCACATAAGTAAAGGAGCTTTTTATGAGCGACAGCAAATTTGGTGAAGGAAATCAGGTGATCCTGACTACTCCACCTCCGCCACCTCATATACCTTCATCTGTACAAATGCTTCCTCCTTTTAAAGGTGAAGCAGGCGGTAGTAAAGATACTACTGATGACGGTCTAACTGACGAAGAGCGTGAAGCTCACGAAAGTTATGGCGGATAACCTTTACTTAAGCGGGACAGCTTGCCGTCCCGCTTAAACTTTTAAACTTTCTACTAATTGCTATAATTAAATTACCTAAAACTGAGAGGTGTTGAATGGGTCCTAATAGTGAAAGCTCGCAAGAACGTTCTACAAGGGAAGTAATGGAAGCACTATCGTCTATTTCTGCAGATTGTGTAGAAGGAGACGATGTTCCAACTCGCAGAATTCTTGCAAAACATCAAGGCAAGCACCAAACTCAAAGAAGGAAAGAAAGACCTGAAGAAAATATTGAAACATACGAAAATTATTCAGGTCTGTATTAGAATAGGGCGCCTTCGGCACCCACTACATTTGTCACCGTTTTCTGTTGACTTTGTTATATTGCTGTAATATAATAAAAGCAATCCCGAATGACTCGGGTAAAAATGAATTAAGGAGTTTTTTGAAATGGCAGCTAACGAAGTCACCCATGATGATGTTGTTCGTCGCTCCAAGTTTCGCACTACGCCGAAGACGGGTTTTACCCCCGCTCAGCGGAAAGCTGCATTGCAGCGCGGACAGGATGCCCTGCATCAGGACGATGCGAATGACATCGTGGATGATACTGCCGATGAAGAAGTCGTCGAGCCGGAAGGCGAAAACGGCGTTGACTGGCTCTAGCTAGTCTCAACTCCCAAGGGCGGAACCAAATGTTCCGCCCTTTTGCATTTTTATAAACTACACATACAAAAATCCTATAGTAATTTTATGTATAATTCTATTGCACTAATTTTTTATTGTGATATCATCTTTGTACCTCTCAGAACAACGAGGGGATTATCGGTCCTACAAGGAGACGAGCCGGCATGAAGAACCTGAATAACAACAAGTAACAGGCGCACATGTCAGCCGGGTGACGATGTTCCCGGCGCCCGCTAACCCGTAAGGGTTCCATAATTACAGATGGTGTGGGTTATCCTACACCATCTCAACACTTTCTTATACCAGTATCCTAATGTTATAATTCACTACTCGCATAAGAGTCCTATTGTTTTTGTCTATAGGGTCAACTAAAGGAGTTCGGTAGTGGCAAACTGTCCGCGGTGCCAAATGAAAGTTAAAAAGGGGAAGAAGATCAAGATCTATCGGTGTCCACATTGTGGAAAAATCGTTGGTCATAAAGGTGATGGCGATTGTACCGGTAATATCAAAGATTGCATCCCTGAGCGACACGGTCATCATTACAATCTCGAGTTAGCCTATGAGATTGAAGGTGAAGATTAACGGCTGGACCGTTATACCAAAACGGGTCACGCAAGTGACCCGTTTAAGCTTTTGATTATATTCACACCTCGGGGTCAGGGACTCGAACCCCAATTAACAGTTCCAGAGACTGTCGTCCTACCATTAGACGAACCCCGAAGTATAAATACAATCTTTAAAGAAACAGTTGAAATTATAGCTCAAGCCATACTCTTAAGCAATTCCGTAGGTAATTGCAATAACTATGAGTATTACTAAAAAGTACTCTAATAGAACTCCTTTAGTAAAAGTCTTCATTATTAAGTGATGAATCACTGCTGAAGTTAAGTAGAAAACAAAAAATAAACCAAGACTTATTTGCAATGAGTTTACTACTCTATCTGCATGGTATAAAAGAAATATTATTCCAATAAATGTACTCACAATTAACCCGTAAATAGCTGAATAAAGATGAAATTTATCAAATCTCCATAACATAAGTGCTAATAATGTAAATGTAGTAATCATTACTCCCATTGCATAAATAGCTACATTAGTTGGAAAATTATTTGAAGCATTAGAAAATACATTTACAAGACTAAAGAAAATTAAAAATTTTATTAAATCATAGACGTAATGGGTTTTATCCTCTACTCTAGTTTTTGCTTCAAAAAAAGCTCTTATATTTATAAATAAAATAAAGAAAGTTATAAACACTACTCCTAACAACATTAATAAAGAAGAACTTTGAATATTGTAATAGCCAAATCCTACTAAAGAACAATATAAGCCTGCGGGTAATACTATTTTATGAAACAGATGCGAGAGTTCATTAACTTCATCATTAAAATCCAAGTTTAATTCTACTTTTCTTTTCTTACTGATCCAATTTGAATAAACTTCTGCAAGGTATATAAAAAAAACTAAAGCAGAAAATAATATAAATCTATATGTATTCTTTAATTCATGAATTTCTTGTAATGCTATATAAATTCCAAAAGTTAGTGAGAGGGAATAAAATAAGGATTTAAAGTTTCTTTTAATAATTTTAATAATATTCATGTAGGTAATATACAATATAAACTTTTAAATGTATTATGTATATACATTAAGTCATTTCAAAATAATATATCTAATAATAAAAAACTAAATAAGTAAAGTCTAGTTTTTGTTTAGCTAATTGCAAAAAATGTCTTCTAAAAAAATAAAACCAAAGAAACCATTAACAAAAACATCATTAACTAATTCAAAACTTAGTTCTGTTAGAAAAGTTGCATTATTTATTCTTGCAATTTTTGTACTTTCATTTAATTTAATGGTTAAGGTAGATATAAAAGCTGAAAATTCTAATGAAGCAATTACTTTAGAGAATCTACTTAAAGCACATAACGAATATAGAAAAAGTGTGGGTGTTTCTGAATTAAAACTTAATAATCTTTTAAATATCTCCTCTAGATATAAAGCCGACGTAATGATAGATAATCAATGCTGGTCTCACTATTGTCCTCCTGGTAAGTCGCCATGGGATTTTTTTGACAATGCTAGTTATGATTACGTCTATGCAGGTGAAAATTTAGCTGAAGGATTCTATACAATAGATACTGTAATGCAGGCTTGGATTAACAGTAAAACGCATAGAGATAATATTGTAAAACCTGAATTTACAGAAGTTGGATTTTCAATTTTGTATGGAGATTATTTAAATAATTCTAATAATATTTTAATTGTTACACATTTTGGTTCAAGGGGAGAAAGCGATGTACTAAATGCTCAAAATCCTAATTTGGAAATAACATCTCCTGAAGATGGCTACAGTACTTCCTCAGAAGAATTAGAAATCTCAGGAATCGTAAATGGATTAGATAATGTAAGAGTATTTAATAATAACGTACTACAAGGCGAAGCTGGAATTAGTGGTGGAGTTTTTACATATAGAATCAAAGCATTAAGTAAAGGCAATAACTTGATATGGGCAGATGGGACTAATAGTAATTTGACTTTAAATTCTAATCAAATTTCTGTTAACTACTCTCTATTAGATGAATCAATTTCTGATTCAGATTTTGAATTAGTAAGTATTTCAGAAGGTGATTTATCTATGTCTCAACACGATAAAAATTTAATTAATTTAATATTTATAATTTTTCTTGCTGTAATATTTTTAATAGATATTTTATTAGTATCTAGAAGTTCAGCTATAAATAGCAAAAAATCATTTTCACATTACCACTTAGCTTTAATTTTATTAGTTGCCCTAGTAGTACTAATAGGAGGCTTTGCTGGACAAATTCAAAACGGAATATCGATTTAATCTAATATTGTTATATAATCAAATAAATTAACTACCTAATTAATAAAACTATATGTCTAAATTAAGAATTTTATTACCAGGAGGCAACGCAATTAATCTGTCTAATCCTTTAAATAATAGTAATAAATATTTATCTTTCTTTTCTTTAGCAGTTAACTATTTATCTATAGCGATAATTGCAATCTTCTCCTTTCTTTTGCCTTTTTCTGGCCAATTAATGGATAGCGAAAATAATACCTCTACACTTAGATTTATTGTTTTATTTTTAATATTGTTTTTATTTGTTTTTTTAGTTAAAACCCTAATTCAAAAAAGGAGTTTTATTATTGAACCTAAGGGGTTATTACTTATATTAGTATTTAACTTGATACTTACAAGTTTAAGTATATTAATAACAACAGTAAGAGTTTCCAATACTTTTGGAACTGATGGTTTTAGATCTTTATCTGGTATTGCATTAATGAGTTTAATAGGGTTATTTTATCTTTTTAATCTCTATTTTGCCGATAAAGCTTTTAGAGCAAGATTACTCAATATATTTTTAGTCGGTAGTATCTTATCAGTATTTTATAACTTGATTGTACACTCTCAGCAAGATATAGATATTATTATTAATATTCCATTAATGGTTATTAGCTTTTCTTTATTGGTATATAAAGCTCTTACCAGTACTCAAAAAGTTATTTACTCTTTTGCTTTATTAATATATGGAATTTTAATCTTATTAACTCTTCCCTTTAATCAAGTAATGTATAGTGAATTATTCTACTATATTCTTGCTTTGTTTATTTCGTATATGGTTGTAATGTCTTTATATATTACACAAAGTAAATACGAGATTAGGAAAAGAATAAAAGAAATTAAATCTAATATTTTAAATTTTTTAAAAGTAAAAAAAGGTTTTACACCTACAAATAAAGGAATTTCTGATCTTTATTTAGTACTATTTTTTGTAATTCCTTTTATTCTTTTGATTTCTGCACTATTGTTCTATTTGAATTCACCAATATCTTCAAGAAATACATTCATAGTCAGTGAAGCTCAACAGTATTCAAATGCTTTTAGAAGCATATCTGGAAATAGTGATTCTTTAACAGGCAATAATATTAGAAGTATATTTATGGGAAGGGGTTCAGATAACTATAATACAGCCTATTCATTTTTAGTTAATGTTTTAGTTGTACATGGACTTATTGGATTTGCTATATATGTATTTTTATGGATTTACTTTATTAGAACTGCAGTAAAAAGATTTAATAAAGATATTAAAGAAGCTAAAGATTATAAATTATCAGGATTTCTTTTATTTAATGCAATATTCATTCCAATTGTATTAATGTTTAGCTATTCAAATCTTTTAACTATTGTTTTACTGTGGGTAATTTATTCTTTAATAACTTCTTCGTATATAAAGGATAATATTAATTACCTTTTTACTAAAGATAATTTAAATAAAACAAAAATTTTTGTTATATCTAGAGCAAGTTTAATTATTTTGCTAGGGATTGGAAGTATTTATTTAATTAACCTTTTGCTATCAGTAATTAAATAAATTATCTTATTATCCTTTTTGCAGTAGGTTGATTAGCATTACTGGTCTTACTTACATTTAATAGTAAGCCTATACCCATTAATGTGGTGATTGTATTACTTCCTCCATAAGTTAAAAATGGTAGTGGCATTCCACCAAAAGGAATAATTGCTAAGTTAGCAGCTATATTTAAAAAAGCCTGTACAGATATCCATGTTGTTACTCCTACTGCTATAAGGGCCAGATATTTATTCTTTGAATTTCTGGCTATCTGCAAACCTAACGACATAAAATAGAAATAGCCGAATATTAAAATTAAAGAACCCATTAATCCAAATTCTTCTGCAAACACAGCAAAGATTGAATCAGTATATGCAGCTTCCTGCAAAAAGAATAACTTTTGTCGAGATTCACCATACCCTACACCAAATATTCCACCTGACCCTATTGCAATTAAGCCGTTCCAAATTTGAAAACTCGCACCTTGTTTATTCTCAGGTTCGCCCTTTACTAATATTTCAACAAAAGACATAACTCTTTCTCTTCTGTAAGGTTCAAGTATGGAAGCTGCCGTACCTACAACTAAAGCAAGTATTAGTAATATCATTACAAATCTAGTTTCTTTTTTTGTTGTGCTAGCTGCATAATAAATTGCAAAAAAGGTTAATACTATTACTACAATAGTATCTAAATCTCTTTCTAATAAAATAAACATGCTTAATATAAAAGTTACTAATAAGGGAAATATTGAATATCCTAATTTTATTAATGGATAAAGATATTCATTATCTTTGTAAGATTTGACCCATTTTTCCATCTTTATCTTTGTCTTCTCGCCTCTAGTTAACCATAGTGCAGTAAACATTATTATAACTATTTTGGCCAGTTCAGCAGGCTGTATATCAAAAAGACCGGGGATTCTAATCCATCTTGTGGCTCCATTTAATGTAACAACCCCTGGCATTGGTATGTCGAATACGGCCTGAGGCAGAATAAAGATAAGTAGTATTGTTCCTACAATTAATAAAATCTTTGTTAAATACCTAAGTCGCAAATAGCTTAGTTTATAGATTATATAGGCTAATACTAATCCAATAACAATAAATATAATTTGCCTTTTTACAAAGTAAAACGTATCTTGGTATCTAACAAAAGCTAGTACAGCACTTGCACTAAATATCATTAATAATCCTGCTATTAAAAAAGTGATTGTTACAGTTACTAAGGGGATACTTGGTCTGTCTGCACCTTCATTCTTTTTAAGTGTAGAAGGTTTAACCCTGGTAAAGGATTTATTATTTTTCTTTGAAGATTTATTAAACATTAGTATTAAATGTAGAAACTTTAATCATGATATACTGAAACGTATAAATTTCAATTAAAATTTATGTTCATTACAATTTTTGCATCTGCAATTAGATGTATTGCTATTCCAATTGTTGCATTTTTGGCTTTATCTCCCACTATGGGAGAAAAATCTGCTTTTTTAATAGTTACAATTGCATTAACAGTTACTAATATTCTATCAATAATTTGGCAAGGTTTTAGAATAATTCCAAGTCTTATGCTTTTAAGAGGAGGAAAGATTCTTAGAATAATTTTAAGAATTATAATTGAGATTGTTAGTACAGTAGGTTTTTGGATTTATTATTTAACAAATTATAATTAAAAATGAAAAGTTTATATATTAAAGATTTGACCGCGATGTTCGGTCTAAATAGGGAACCTTTTGCAATTGGAGAGGTAGTAAGGGCTGAAGATAAATTTGGAAAACCCTATTTAAAGCTAGTTTTAGTAGATAAAACAGGTAGAATTGAAGCCAAAATCTGGAATGATAAATTAATGAAGATTAATCCTAAAATTTGTGAAGCAGGTTGTATAGTTTTAGTAACAGGTAAAGTTGAAGACTATAAAGGTAAGCTACAAATTAATATTATTGATCTAGCTGAATGTACAGATATGAAGCTAGATGAATTTGTTGAAACTAGTGAATTCGATACAGAAGAGATGTATAGAGATCTTATGCATTATGTAGATGGCATTAGTCATAATGGCTTAAAGGGAGTTTTATTAGAAATGTTTAAAGATGAGGAATTTGTTAAAAACTATAAAACAAGACCTGCTGCAAAGTCAGTTCATCACGATTTTAGATCTGGATTAATACAGCACGTATTGGAAATGCTAGATATTGCTTATTCAATGAAGCGATTTTACCCAATGGCAAATTACGATATCTTGACTGCAGGGATAATTCTTCATGATATTGGTAAATTTGAGGAAATGGATATTAATGGTTTAATGACAGAATATTCTAAAAAAGGCATGCTTGTAGGTCATATTTCCCTAGGAGCAATGAAATTTAGTAGATATGCTATAGGAAAATTGTCAGAAGACTTGTACTATCACGTACTACATATGATATTATCTCATCACGGTGAATTGCAGTATGGAAGTCCAGTAGTTCCAGCTACTATTGAAGCAGTAATGCTAAGTTACATAGATAGATTATCCGATAAAGCTCGATGTGCAGTAAAAGCTGTTAGAGAAATTGGTGAAGATAGAGAATTTGGAAACTATAATATGTTTATGGAGAACGCAAGATTCTGGAAGGGTGGAAACTATGATGATTTAATTAGTTTACAAAGCCCAGATCCTAGTGATGATGTAAAAGAAGAGAGCCATACAGAAATAAATTTAGTAACCGATGAAGGAGATCAATTAATATTTACAACAGACAATGAATAAAAGAAGATTACCAGACGACAAATTTAAAGGAATTAAATATAGACCTGATGTAAAAACATATAGGTTATTTTTAGGCATATTCCCTCCTGAAAGCTATATTAATACATTTAGAAGGGTTATTAGAGAATACGAGAAGGAAAAAAGAAATCTGAGATTAATACCTATGGATCAAATTCATCTAACTTTAAAATTTATAGGTGCAGCTGTAAGTGAAGATAGCAAAAATGCGATTGCTGAAGCTCTAAACAAATATCAAGGCAGATTTCCAAAGCCAGAAATAAATTTAACTAAAGTACAGTTTGGATTCCCATATCAAAATGATCCAAGAGTTGTAATGTTAAAAGTTGAAGATAATAAAGAACTAATAAATCTAACAAATGCTGCACACGGCGTTATTAGAGATCTAAGACTTTTAGATACTATTAGGTGGAAAGAAAAAAGTAGTGGTGACTTTCATATGTCCTTAGCTAGATTAAAGGATGCAGCTACTAGAAGTACTGGTAAATCAGTTGCAGAAATTACAAAAAAAATAACTTTTGATGCCCCAGAATCATTTGTTCCAGAATATATGGAATTAGTTGAAAGTCAATTTGGCAGACAAGGTATTGTTTATAAAAGACTTGCAAAAATAAAACTATAATTATTCCTTATTTACTATTTTGCTAGTTCTAATATAACCGTTTTTGTTTCTACCTTCTGTTGCATTTTTAAATACCTCTTCTCTATTTAAAGAAGGTTTAACTTTATCTTCCTGTAGTATATTGCCTCTAAAATCATGCATGTGATGTTGAAATTCGATTCCTTGAGTATCACACTCTTTAATTAAAGAAATGTAATTTAAAATACTATTAAATTCTTCTGCAAACTTTTCTAGTTCAATATCGCTAAATCTTAACTTAGCCAGATTTGCAATATGTTTTATTTCTTCCTTTGATAATTGAGCCATATGTATATTATAACAATTGTTATCTCTTTTCGCTTTTTACTATTAAATTATATGCAATATCCTCATATTCTCTAGCTGTTGCCTCATTTATGCTTAATAAATAACCAATTGTAGTCATTTCAGCAGATGATTTATCTTCACTATTATCCGAATACTTTATACCTAATGATTTTTGGGCTACATGATAAGCTTCATGGGCTATAGTTTTTATCATTACTTTATAGAGATAATCAATAGCATGCGAACATTCCTTTATTCTTGAATCATCAAACTCTTCTCCAGTTGTTGTAGCTTCTCTTATGTATCTATATAAATCTTTCATTAGTAAAAAAAATAGTAAGGAAATTCTAAACTTAAGATTTAAAGAATCCTTCCTGAACTCTATACCTCCAAAATGTAGAGATTTATATTCATTATTACCATAGTTTTCTATAACTCCTGATTCAATAAACTCAAAAGATAATCTTTGTGATAGTTCCTCAGGATCAAGTCCAAGTATCTTAAAGTTTATGACTATATATTTTGCAATATCTCTACATAAGTTTTTGTAAATGACCTCTACAATAGGATCTTCAGAGTAATCCCATTTCATAAAAAATCCATCAGAAAATTCCCCTGTGTAGGCACTGCTAGAAGGAGTAAATACTGAACGAATTGATTCTGACATTCTTTCTACTGTACTTAAATCTTCTTCACCTAGTTCTATATTCGTCTGATTTAAAGGAATTAAATCAAAGCTATCTTGAGATAGTAATCTTGCTATAGTTAATACATCTTTATTCGCTAGATCAAATCCATTATCTAATCTAGCTAAGCTCTCTGTTTGAGTCAGTGCGTCTACCATATTACAAAGTTACACTCTCTTTTAGATTAGGTATATAAGTATTTTCAATTCCTATACCTTTTAAATGGTCTTGTAATGCTGTTGCTCTATCTATTTCAGCATGAATTAAATAAACTTTCTTTAATCTAGGACTAATAAATCTTTTTAACCATTCTGTATAGTCGTTAGTATCACCATGAGCAGAAAATCCTTCTAAATGATGAATTGCTGCATTTACATTAACTGATTTTGTTCCAATTAGGACCTTTTTAGCTCCTTCTACTAATTCACGGCCTAAAGTTCCTACAGCTTGGAATCCAACAAAAATAACTGCGTTCTTTTTATTTTCTAATCCTACAGCTAAATGGTCCATAATTCGCCCTCCGTCAGCCATTCCGCTTCCTGCAATAATTACTTGTCCGCTTTTTCTGGTTAGTGCTGCTGATTGTTTATATTTTTTTACATAAATTAAATTTGGGAAGTCAAATAATGACTCTTGAGAATGTCCTAGAGCCTGGTTGTAAATTCTAGTTACTCTTTGAGCTAATGGACTATCTAACCAAACAGGTAAATCATTTGGTAATGCTCCTGCTCTTTTAGCCATTTTAAGATCGTTTAAAACTTCTTGGGCTCTTTGTACAGCAAAACATGGAATAAAGGCATTCCCTCCATTAGAAGTTGTTTCTTGAATTAAATTAATTAACCTATTAGCAGATTCAAGTCTATCTACATGTACTTGTCCTCCGTATAGAGATTCCATTAAAACATAATCAGGTTCAAGCTTAAAGTTAGGATCAAAAGTAGGAATTATTGGACTTTGAATTCTTCCAATGTCTCCTGAAAATACTATGGTTTTTGTTTGGCCTTCATCTTGTACCTCTATAATAATACTTGCAGCACCTAAGATATGACCGGCAACAATATAAGTAACTTTAATTCCTGGGATAGGTTCAAACGAAGTATCGTAGTTTACTACATTAAACATTCCAATTGTTTGCATTGCATCTCTAGTATTGTATACAATCGCTTTTATTTTTGTATATTTCCCGTAGAATTCACCTCTTTGGAATGCATTTTCTTGTAATTTTGCAGAATCTAATAATAATTCAGTTGTAATTTGAATTGTATTGCTTGTAGCATATATCTTTCCTTCAAAACCAGCTTTTACTAATTTAGGTAACATTCCTGAGTGATCAATATGAGAGTGTGTAAGTAAAGCAAAATCAACATCTTTTGCGTTATATGCTATTGGTTCTAGGTTGTAGTGTTCTACATCTTCGCCTTGGAACATTCCACAATCCACTACTAACTTCCCTAAATCAGTTTTTACTAAGTAATTTGAGCCTGTTACAGTTTTTGCGGCTCCAAAAAATTCAATTGAAATCATAATAAAACTTTCTTAAATATCTTTTAATAATAACAGAAATATACCTGGTTTGGCTAAGCAAAAGACTTCTTAAACATGTTAAAATCAGGCTGTACTATGCTTAAAAAGGAACAAAGACTTAAAACAAAAGATATACCTCATTTAGCTAGAAAAGGTAAGAAATTATACTCAGACGGATTTGAGTTAAGGGTATGGTGGGATAATAAAGTAAAGCCCTCGTTTTCTATATCTGTATCGACTGCTATAGATAAAAGAGCCGTTGTTAGAAATAAAATTAAAAGAAAGTTTAAAGCAGCTATATTAGAGCTTCAAAAAAATAACTATAACTTTAGAAGTGGAAAATACTTAATAATTATTAGAGATATTAAAGTATTAGAAACTGAAAATACTGAGCTTTCTAAACAAATCTTTAAAGCTCTTAGCTATTAATTAACATTTGGTTTATATGCCAAGTCTCCTCCTAACAATGTTCTTATATCTGTAATTTTGTGTTTAGCCATTGCCCATCTGTCTAAGCCCAGTCCAAAAGCAAATCCTTGCCACTTTTCCGGATCAATCCCTGCCATTCTTAACATATTAGGATGTCTTATACCTGCTCCACCCATTTCTATCCAACCTCTTCCTTTACATACCTGACAACCAGCACCATGGCAATTAAAACATTGCATATCAGGACCTACTCCCGGTTCTACTTCTGGGTAATATTTATTTCTAAATCTAATTACTACATCATCTCCAAGGAATGATTTGAATAAATATTCTATTGTTGCTAATAAATCAGCAAGACTTACTTTTTCTTGTACGCAAGTTAATTGGTATTGATGAAAAACAAAATGATTTGTTCTAGTAACCTTTTCGTTTCTATATGTTCTTCCAGGCATTACTACCTTAAATGGCGGTTCATATTGTTCTAGAACATGTGTTTCTATTGATGTTGTTTGAGTTCTTAATAATAAATTTGGTTCCTCAATATAAATACTGTCTTGTAAATCCATTGCCGGATGGTCTACTGGAAGATTTGCTCGTTCGAAATTGTATTCAGCTGTTTCAATTTCGGGTCCATCCATAATACTGTAACCAATCTTTTGTAAAATGCTATTCATTTCATTAATGGTTTGAGTTAACGGATGGATATGTCCTACTTTTGGTTTATTATAAATTAGAGCAGCCTGAATCTGATTTAAATAGACATCTAAATTTTTATCTTTTAATGCCGCTTTTGCATTTTCGATTAATACATCAATTTCGTTCTTTAAATCATTTAGATTTTGTCCAAAAGCTTTTCTTTCTTCAGGTGCAACTTTCCCGATTTCTTTAAATTCATTGGTTACAATTCCATCTTTACCTAGGTATTTTCTCCATAGATCTGTTAAAGCTTCTTCGCTTTTTAATTCTTGAATCTCCTGAAGTATTTTTACTTTTAATTCTTGATGATTAATCATATTTATTTAAATAGACTATATTTTTTAGTTAATGAGTCAATTTTATTTTTATCTCCATAAATACCAACTGCGTAATATTCTATCTCAGAATCTTTTTTAGTTGATAGTAGTTTTACAATTTCCTCATCGTTAGTTGTTTCTATCATTTCTTTTATAAATCCATGATACATTAATCCTGATTCTCTTACATTAGTCATAAAATTGCTCATCTGACCTGGTTTTGCAGCTAATATTATTATTGCATACTGACTATTTCTAGGATGAAGCACTCCATCTTCTGTTACAAAGTAATCAGCAGTTTTAAAGTCCTCTCCTAACATATTTCCTAAATATGCAGCTACATGACTGATTGAATTAGCTTTTTTCCAATTTTCTAATTCCTCGTTTACAACAATAACAATTTTATTATCAAAATCTTGTTTTTTAGCTTCGTTGCTTATAGGTCTATTCTCGTACTTTAATACATCCTTATAGATTTCTTTTGTAAGATTATCCATATCATATTTAAGCTGAGGGAATGGAACCCCTTCTTTTGCAGTTACGCCTTCGAAAAACCAGAATACCCTTTCACTCATACCCCATCCACATGTGGGTGGCATTCCATATTCAAGCATTTCTACAAAATCAATATCTAACATCTGAGCTTCATCATCACCGCTTTCTCTTAGTTTTTCTTGTTCTACAAATCTATCTAGTTGGTCTAAGGGGTCATTTAACTCACTATAGGCATTAACTAATTCACTTCCCGCAATTAATGCATGGAATCTTTGAGTTACGTTTGGATTTAGCTCATCAGATTTAGCTAAGGGAGACATAAACTTTGGTTCATTTATTAAGAATGCAGGTCCTGCAATTGTTTTTCTAATTAATTTCCAAAGACTATCTACTGCTCTATTCCTATTTAAATTAGGATCCATTGCATCTGAATTACCATTTGCTTTTAGAATCTCTCTCATTTTTTCTAATGAATCGTTGTAGATATCTACATCAAATCTTTTCTTTATAATTTCTGCATAATCAATTCTTTCCCAATCTTTTGATAAATCAATTTCGAATCCTCTAATATTAAATTTTAGAGTCCCATATACTTCTTGCATTACATATCTAAACATTTCTTCTGTAAGTTTCATTCCGTCATTATAGTCAGCATAAGCCCAATACCACTCCATAGCAACGTGTTCAGGTAAGTGTTCATCGCTAAAGCCTTCATTTCTAAATCTAGGCCCAATATCAAATACTTTATTAAATCCTGCCCCTATAAGTCTTTTTAACGGCAATTCATGTGATATTCTTAAATAGAAGTCTTCATTTAATGCATCGTAATGTGTTACAAATGGTTTTGCATCTGCACCTCCAGTTGTATGTTCTAAAACTGGGATATTAACTTCTACAAATCCATTTTTAATATAAAATTCCCTAGCAGCATTCCAGAATTTAGCTCTTCTTACAAACCTCTCTCTTACTTCTGTATGGATATTCATATCTAAATATCTCCTTCTAAACCTGTCTTCCTTATCTTCTAAGTTTGTTGGAATTGGTCTAAGAGCTTTTGTTAAAAGCTTTAGGTTGTGAGCTAATACGGAAACTTCTCCTCTTTGAGTTTTAGTTACTTCACCAGTAACTTCAATAAAATCAGAAGTATCTAATAAGCTTAACTTCTCAAAACCTAAATATCCTCTTGTTAAATCCTCTTTTAACTCGTCAGCTTTAATATAGACTTGTAATTTGCCAGACATATCCTCAATATCTACAAACATTAATTTACCATGTTCTCTAATTGTTTTTACTCTTCCAGTTACACTTATTACTTTGCTATTTAAATTTTCGAAATTCTCTACTACCTTTGCATTAAGCATATCTTTTTTAGATACAGCAGGGTAAGGATTAACTCCTAACTTCTTCAACTGCTCTAATTTTTCAATTCTTAAGCTACGTTGACCCATAAGGTCGGAAGATTCTACGCTTCTTGTATTCATTATCTTATCCAGGTAATAGTTATTAAACAATGGAATTATATAATATACAAACCCTTTGTAGTAGCTAAAATTGGGCTAAAAATAAAGTTTCTACAACTTTTTGAAGTTCAGTAAATTTTGGAATCTCAATTTGTTCATTTACTGTATGTACATCTGTGACACTATCTCCTAAACAAAAGGTTTCTATTCCTACATAATTTAAGAAGGCAGCATCACTACCACCTTTTACATCAGTAGGTTTTATTTCAATTCCAAAGTTAGAATATATGTCGACTACTTTTTTGTATATTGGAGAATTCAGATTCATTTCGTAACCATAAGCATATGGTATCCAATTAATTTCTACCTTTGCATTAAATTCTTTTGCAGCATTTAGTAATATTTCTTCAAACTCTTTTTTATTTTTTTCAAAGTTTTCTGTTTTAGAACTTCTTAAATCACCTTCAAGTATTAATTCACCTGGGACAGAATTAGTAGCTATTCCTGCTCTTATAATCCCTATATTTAAAGTAGTAAACTCGTCTGGTCTTCCTAGTTTTAATTTGTTATTCATACTCATTAATAAACTAAGAACATTCACCCCTTCTTCAGGTAGACTTGCATGTGCTGATTTCCCAACAAATTTAATTTTAAAATCTTGTATAGTAGGAGCCGATTTAGCAAACCAACCTAAATCGCCATTACCTCCATCAAATACAAATCCTACTTTTGAAGTTAATTTTTTATAGTCAAACCTACTTACCCCAGAATCAGTTTCTTCTTTTACCGTAAATAAGATCTCAATATTTAAATCCTTACTTTCGTTAAGTAACTTTTCTAAAGTAAATAAGATTAAAGCTACTGATGCTTTATTGTCACCGCCAATAATTGTTGATCCATTTGATTTTAGTATCCCGTTTTCTTCTAGTACCTTTATTCCTCTACCTGGCTCTACTGTATCCATGTGGGCACAAAAAAGGGTTGGATTTGGTTTATTACCAACTCTTACTAGAATATTGTGTTCCGAATCTATTAATGCTTTAAGCCCTAAAGATTTTAATTTTTCAACGATATATGAAGATATAGTTGCCTCTTCTCCGGAAACGGAATCAATTTCAGCTAAGTTTTTAAAAGTTTTTACTAAAGTATCCATTATGCTTCTTGGTGTTCTGTAGATGATGTTAGCGCAGAACCGTAATAATTTAAACTATTTAAAGCATTTATAAAGTTTTGCATTGTAGTTTCTTGATCTAATACAACTCCGCCCTCTCCAATTCCGAACCTATTTAGAATATTTGTTTTAAATAATGCTAAGGCACTATCTTGTCCGGCTATAAACATAAAACAAGCTCCTTCATCTAGACTGCCATCTTCTGATATTTCAATATGATTATTTGTTGCTTCAGTTCTAATATCCTCAGTTTTAATCTCAATCCCACCTTTATCTGTTCTAACAGTACATGCATGTAGTCCATGATGGTGTCCATGTCCTTTTAACGGCTGATCGGGTTCACAAACACAAGTTAATGCACCAATATAATGCTCATTATGATTTACAAGTAGTGTTCTAATACCAAAGTTAATGCTTTTTGATAATAGTTTAGCTACTTTAGCATTAGTTAGGGTACCAATAATTATATGATCACTACAATGTAATCTACTAAAAATATCATATAAATTTAATATTGTAATTGTAGAAGTGTGCAAGCTATCTCCTCTTAACTCTGGTGTAGTATAAACAGTTCCAAGTTCAAAAACTCTAGGCGTATTGTGAGGTAATTCCAACTGAGAATTTAATTCGTGTGTTGTTGCTTGGGCTAATCTGGCATGAGAAACAATTCTATCTAAGACAGGATCATAAATTACACTAGAATGACCTAATTTCCAGCTAGCCATTAATGTGTCTGCTGTAGTTGGAAACAATTTCTCTTCGTGACTCATCTCAATACTTAACTTCTCAAATAAAGAAAAGACTATAGAATTATCAAGATTCCTATCAGTAGGATCTAGAATTTGTCTACCTGATTCTTGAAGATAATTAGAAATTTTATTTAATGCTATTTGTTTTAGTTCAATGTCATTCATTTTGGAAAACGTAATTAGAAAATTATGCTCGCGAGTATATGGTTAAGTACTCTAAAAGTCAACGAGGGTCTATGTTTTAGCTTCGCTTAGAAGGGATTAAGAGTAGAACAAGGATAGTAAATACTACAACAGCAAGTAACCCTGCAATAATTACAGGATTAATGCCTTCAAATACTTCGGCAACTGCTTCTTCGTTTAGTTCGCTACTAGGTATGCAAGAATTCCCAATGCAGCTATGGTTTGGACCACACTCTATCCCAAGAGACGGTGCACAGTAGGCCTGACTTTCAACTATACAAGTTGCATTAGAAGTAACACATTTATTATTATTGCACGTAAGTCCGCTTGCACATTCATTTGAGTTTACACAAGAAGATCCACACAATGCGGTATTAACTCCTTGATTACTAGAACTAAATTGTGATGATAGAATAAATCCTTCAAATCCTTTTGGAAGGACTATTGCTCCAATATTATTTACTGCACAGTAACTGCTTTTGTCTTTGCTAGAAGATATAATAGAAGATACTATGCCTACAATTCTATTAGTCGATTTCTCAAATACAGGGCTTCCGCTGTCACCGTAACAAATTCCTCCGTCAGAGCCTTTCATGTATGCAATATTGCCTACAATATCTTCAATACATACTTGAATACTTTTTCTAAGTTTAGTTCTAAAGTCTCCTTCGATAGTCGATTCATTTTGACCATATCCAACTATTTCGTAATTACATCCTTCTTTAGGAGTAGATACGGTTGCAAATGTATTTAAATCAACATTAGTACTTAAATTCAAAACAGCTATATCGTTATCGGGTTTGCCGACCCAAGCTGTATTGATTACAAAATTATTTACTTTTATATTATCTTTTCTTGCAGGTTTAAATTCACCAGTTCCTACATACATTTCTGCTCCCGAAGGTATACAGTGCGCTGCTGTTACAACCGTACTGCTATTCAGGAATGTTACTCCACATGTTGTAATTTTTCCTCCATTATATGCAATTGAATATCCCGCAAATGGGTATCCGCTTTCTAATTTCCCGCCAAATAAAGCAGAAGATCCTTGAGGTGCTAAATCTCTACCAACATAAATTACACCTAGCAGAATAACTAGAACTGCTGCTACTAATAAAAGCATTTTGATAATTTTTGCTTTTGCCTTTATCATTTAATTAATAATAATTCTAGTTATTGTAATTATGGACTCTTTAAACCCTGTTGATTTTGAATACTTTAAAACTGACCAAAAAATTCTGACAGATTTAAACGAAAACAATATAACTGAATTGTATTCAAAAGGCTATGTTTTTACAAGAGTAAAAAAGGGATTATTTAATCAAACAAGGTCTTTAAGAATAAGGTTAGATAATTTTGACTTAAATTCAGAAAATAAAAGAGTATTAAAAAAACTTGAAAATCTTAATCTAGAATTCTTATCACTACCCTATCCTAACTATTCCTGGGAAATTCATAAGATGGGTAAAGACTTTTATGCTATAAAGTTTGGAGATGGTACAATGAGTGCTTCTAAAATAAAAGAAATGTTTTTAGAAATTGATAAATCTAATATGAACTCCTGTTTTAAGTACACTTTAGCTGAAGCTCCTGCAGGTTATGCATTAACATATTCAAATAATAATATTGTTCATTATGCTTATCCCTTCTATGATCTATATATACCAAAGGATTTAAGTATAGGAATGGGAATGATGGTTAAAGCAATTTTATGGGCAAAAGAAAATAATAAGGATTACATTTACTTAGGATCAGTAATTGATCAAAAAGCTAAATATAAATTGCAGTTTGAAGGGCTTGAATGGTTTAATACAGATACCCAACTGTGGGAAACCGATTTAGAAAAACTTAAACAGTTAATTTTGTAATTCTAATTCAATCTCTTTAAATACCTTAGTAAGTATATCTAATTCTTCAGTACTGAATCTGCCTAATACGTAATCCGAACCTGATATATATTTTTTAATTTCTTCTGTTCTATTATCTATTCCTATTCTTAATCTCCAAAATTCACCTGTATTTAAATGATTTTCAATTGATAATATTCCGTTGTGTACTTTAGGTCCTTTATTAAATTGAAGTTTATAATCTCCTAATTTTATATCTAGATCGTCATGTACAATTAAAATATTGCTAGCTTTAATTTTGTAGAAGCTTGTAATTGCTTTTACAGCTTCTCCACTACTATTCATGAATGTTAGTGGTTTTGCATAAATTATTTTATTTGAGTTATTTGTAATACAGATTTCGGATTTAAATTTTTTCTCTTCTAAAAAATTTGTTGCTAAAGAATCTAAAAATAGAAAACCTGCATTATGTCTAGTATTAACATAGTCTTTTCCAGGATTACCTAAACCTACTATTAATTTAATTTGATTTATATCTAATTTTAATGGATCCATTTATTGCTGTAGCTTTGCTAAATTTATTAAATTTCTAAATAAACAAGCAATTGTTAAAGGTCCAATTCCGCCTGGAACTGGTGTATAAAACAAATTTTTATCTTCATTTTCTATTTTAAAGTCTCCAATCGTTTTATCGTCTTTCCTTATGCTTGTTACATCTATTACTAATGCACCATCTTTTATTGAATTATCTGTAAATAAGTGACCTTTTCCTGTAGCAGTAATTACTATATCTGCAGATTTTAATAAGGTATCCATATTACTAGTAAATTCATTTGCAATTACTACTGTAGCTCCTAAAGTAGATAAAATCATACTTAAAGGCTTTCCTATTAAATCAGAATTGTTTATTACTAAAATATTACTTCCTTGAAAATCTTTGCTATATGAATTTTTAATAACTTCTAAACAGGCATCTACAGTAGCTGGAAGAATTCCATTCATAATATCTTGAGAATATAGTCCAAAATTTATTGCAGAAAGTCCATCTACATCCTTTAAAGGATTAATTGAATTTAATATTCGATGTTTATATGGAGCCAATTGTGCATATAAAGGTAACTGAACTAATACACCATTTACAGATTTATCTTTATTTAAGGAATCAATTTTAGTCAGTACTTCTTCTATCTTTGAAGATTCAGAAAATCTTACTAGATCTGCTTTTACTCCTAATTCAATTGCTTTTTGCATCTTTAAAGAAATATACTTTTTACTAGCTTCATCGGAACCTGCATCAATAATAAATAACCGTATAGGGTTTGAACTATCTGTTATAGCGGTCTTAACGTCTTTATATATTGATTCAGCTATGTTTTTACAATCTATTTTTTGCATATAAGAATTCTAGCACTATAAAATAGTATAAAGAAATAGTAATTGGAGAATTTTAAGTTTACTTCTTGGTGAGGAACAGAGTTCCTCACCTGCAATGTTACATTATC
>CAYPVU010000003.1:0-7500 GCA_964414295.1 uncultured Candidatus Saccharibacteria bacterium
TAAGAGAGGAGTCTGCACGAAAGAACAAGGCTAGAATTCAAGAACTTGTTCAGAAAGCTGTACAAGCGGCATTCTCATCTTCCACAGAGTTTAAGGCAATTCGCGAACAGTTAAAAGTTGCTCAACAGGAGCTTAAACAAACATATCTTCCCAGAGAGGATAAAGACCGATTCTGGAAACAGCTTAACGAAGCATTTGCTGAATTAACCAAAAGACAGGAGAAATGGTGGAAAGAAAAGAAAGCCAAACAGGAAGCTGAGTTCGATAGAGTAAGAGGTCTCTTAGATTCCGTTACGCTAACGATTGGCACCACTAGTGATTTAAGAGGTGCAAAGCAAAGGCTAATTGAGGTCCAAGCACAGCTAAAGGGAGCAGACTTATCCCGAGAACATCGAGATGCCCTATTTAGCAGAATTAAAACTGCGTTTGACATCATTAATCGAAGGATTGATGAAGAAAAACAGCAGAGACAGCGGGAAGCCGATAGAGCCTATGAGTATATTAGTGGGCTAATTAAAGAAGCTTCACCAATGGTACATAACACCAGTAATTTCCAATGGGTTAGAAATGAGTTGAAGGAAATCAAGCAAAGTATATTCAATGCCCAGAGTCTGGATAGGACCCGTAAGTCAGAATTGCTCGAACGGGTAAACTCTTTGTTTGAAGTACTGAACCAGCGACAAGGCCAACAAAGAGCAGCTAATCAGAGAGAGTATGAGGAAAGAAAGGAACAGCAAAGAATACAACGGGCAATAGCTCAGCAGGAATACAACGAACGCAAAGCACGTCAGGCTGCAGAAAGAGAGAGAAGACGTAAGGAACAACAACAAAAGAACAAAAAACGCAAGTAAGCGGAATGTCATGATAGGAGAATTCCTGTCATGACATACTCTTTATAGTCTCGTATATTTCCTTTGCATGGCCTTTTGCTTTAACTTGCTCCCAAACTTGTAGTACATTTCCGCTACTATCTAATAAAAAAGTAGTTCTTAAAGTTCCTACAAAAGTTCTACCCATAAATTTCTTTTCTCCCCAAACTCCAAAAGCTTCTTGAAGCTCGTGATTTGGATCTGATAATAAATCAAAATTTAATGAATGCTTATCTTTAAAACGATTATGGGATCTTATATTATCCTTACTTATTCCAACAATTTCTGCTCCTAAATTCTTAAGTTCAGAGTTATAATCTCTAAGTTCACAGGCTTCAGTAGTACATGCAGGTGTATCATCCTTAGGATAAAAATATACAATTAAATATTTAGAAGTTAGATAATCCTTTAAAGTTACATCTTCGCCTTTAATATTTTTGATTTTTATATCAATTGGAGCTTTATTGCCTTGTGTAAGCATATTTTTAGAATTAACTAGATCAGTATAGCATTAAGAAATTGGTAGTTATATTATGTAGTTGAACCAATTATGGAGAATAAACCTAAAACAAATAAAAAAGAGATTTTAAGGGCTTTTATTAGTGTCCTAAACTTAACCTTTAAAGCAAATAAGGTTGCTTTTGTAGGTCTAGCAATTTGCTTATCTTTAGTATCAATTCTACCTTTTGCAATCAATTATTTAGACAGTAGAGTAATAGATGAGATTGTTCATTTACTAGGGGTAAATAAAGAAGATCGATTCTTTTCTACCTTGATATTTTTTGTAGCAGCAGTAATTCTATTAAATATTACCGAAAAAATTGCTTGGGCCTTATTTGCATTAGCCGAAAAAAGTCATTATTTCTCTATTAATAAAATGGTAGAAATGATGTTTCTTCAAAAGGTTTCTGAATTAGATATGTACCATTTTGAAGATAATAATACACACAATTTAATTCAAAAAGTTAGAGAAATGTATAACTATAAGCCTGCAAATGTAGCAAACAGATTTATATGGATGAGCGGAGATTTAATTAGGATTATTTCTAGTATAGCAATAGTTTTAACCTTTTCTTTTCCCGCGTTTTTATTAGTTCTTTTAACAACAATTCCCGGTTTAATTATAAATATTAAGTTAGGATCAGATTCCTGGGGAATTTGGGACGCAAATGCATTGGATAAAAGAAAGTATTGGTGGACTAAAGATATGCTAGGCAGAGAGGATTCTTTAATGGAATTAAGGATCTTTAGAACTCAGGACTATTTAATGGGAGTAGTAAAAGACATTTATAATAGATTTACAGATAAGGAAAGAAAAAACCAAGTTAAAAGAGCATTTTTAGAATCTATATTTGGAAACTTAAGTACCTTAGGATCATTAGGATTTTGGATTATTGCTATTGCCGCTACCTTAAATGGTGATATAACTTTAGGTCTTTTAACTTTTTATGTAAGTTCTACAAACAACTTTTCTTCAGCTTTAGCAGGATTCTTTAGATATCTAAGTGCTCAGTATGAAGATAGTATTTATATGGTAGATTTCTTTAAATTCTTAAATTTAGAAAATACCATAAAAGAAGGAAAGTTAGAGTTACCTAAGAAAAACAATGCACCTTTAATTGAATTTAAAAATGTTTGGTTTAAATATAAGAATTCTAAAAGATACGTACTAAAAAACTTTAACCTAACTATTAATCCAGGAGAAAGAATTGCATTTGTAGGAGTAAATGGTGCAGGTAAAACTACATTAATAAAGTTATTATGCAGATTTTATGATGTTTCTAAAGGTGAAATTCTAGTAGATGGAATTAATATTAAAGATTTAACATTTGAGTCTTTATATACAAAAATTGGAGTTCTGTTTCAAGATTTTATTAGATATTCACAGTTTGATGTTAAAACAAATATTGAGCTAGGAGATGTTAGCAATTTGGGTAACACAGCTAGAGTAGAAGAATCAGTTTTTAAGGCAGATGCTAAAGAGTTTATAGATGCTTATTCTAATAAATTAGAGCAAGTATTAGATAAATCTTTTGAGGGTGGAATAAATCCTTCCGGTGGACAGTGGCAAAGAATAGCCCTTGCTAGAGCATTTTTTAGAGATGCACCAATCTTAATACTAGATGAACCAACCAGTGCAATAGATGCAAAAGCAGAATTTGAGATATTTGAAAGACTATATGAGTTTTCTAAGAATAAGACAGTAATTATTGTATCTCATAGATTCTCTACTGTTAGAAAAGCAGACAAGATTTACGTTTTAGATAAGGGACAAATTGTAGAGCAGGGTACTCATGTAGAGCTACTAGCTTTAAACGGTAAATATTCCGATGCCTTTTATACTCAAGCAAAGGGCTACGTATAAATGCTTATCTCAACTTTAATAAATACTTTCTATAAAAAGTGTCAAAATCTATTGGAAATTCTTTAAGGTAGGTATATAATAAAAATGAACTTAAAAAGCACGTAAAAAGCCCAACGGGGCAATCGCCATGTTGGGCTTCTTTTATGCCTTGGCAATCTCTACTAACAGTATTATTCTACTGTAGGAGCATAATCACTATTGTATCTATCTTCACATTCACCAATTACCTTATGAGCATCCTCTACACCTAAGAATCCTTTTACTTCACATGTACCAGGCTTCTTTAGATCCTTATAGTGTTCAAAGTAATATCCAACTTCCTTAGTAAAGTATGGACCTAAGTCTTCTATAGTTTTTACATGGTCCATTCTTTTATCATCATTTAAAACTGCAACTACTTTATCATCTTCTTCACCTCCATCTATAAACTTTATAATACCTACAACTCTTGCTTCTACCAAGCAGCCAGCTGGAAGTGGTTCATCAACCCCTGCAATTACAATATCAAGCATATCACCATCTAAATCCCAAGTCATTGGAATCAACCCATAAGCTAATGGGTAAACCAAACTTGAATATCCAACTCTATCTAACTTTACATGTCCTGTTTCTGTAATCATTTCAAATTTGTATCTGCTTTTTGCGTTAATTTCTACAATTGCATTTACAACACCATCTTCTTTACTTGCATAAGCATTTAGTACATGTAAAAGATTTGGCATAACTTTACTTGGCTTTTTATCTATATTTGCCATAATTTGAATTTAATTAATAGGTAAGCTTTTGGAATAATACAATTTTTTATTTTTTTAAACAAGAACGCTTAATATCAATTTAACTTGTATTTAAATCCTGATATTATATAAATAACTATGTATAGCCTTAAATCCATTCAAAATAAACTCTTAATAGCAGCTATAATTATATTTGCGATGTCACTACTAGTTATAATAGTTTTAGCATTTACATCTAACGGTAATAATTTAACTGCACAATATCCAATTAATGTAAATTTTGTAGGAGCTGCTAAAGATAGCTATAGCTATAATCAACCAATAAATATAAATAAAGAGGCACTGATTACAACTACAAATTTAAAGATAATTACTTCTAATGCACAATTAGAAATACTTTCGAATACATTTAAACTAAATGGAACTGCATATGTAGAAGTACTAGAAGATCAAATTGCAAATATAAATAATTCTAATTACATATTGAGCAAAGGTAAATATTTAATAAATACTAATCCTATTAATATAAATGTTTTAAGCGGTCAAGCATCAGCAGGTAATACCATAGCTGAAGCAGGAGAATCCTTAAATTTAGAAGTGGATGTTTATAAAGTTGCTAATACAGAAAAAGACTTAATATTTAATGATGAAAAGTTTTCAAGTGTTTATTCAACAGCATTAAAGTTTAATGAATCTATAACAGAAATATCCTCTTTATTAATTGCAAGAAATAATAATTTTAGTAATAGAGGACAGGTTCAGGTAAGCAATGAAGAAAATTTAAATGAAGCTTGCGAATCTTCATTATTAAATATAATAATTTTATGCAGAGTTAATAACTACAGGATTGAAAATAATTTAAACACATTAGAAATTAACGAACAATTAAATGAACTTTCATTAAGCCATGCAGTATGGATGCAAACTAATGAATCTACATCTACCATTGAATCAAATGGCCTGTCTTTCAAAGAACGATGCTTTATTAATGGTATTGAATGTACAGCAGAAATAAATTTAAAAATAAATATTCAAGATCCCGAAAGTATAGTTACACAGTTATTAAATAATAAGAATATTATAGATAAAGATATTTCTTTAATGGGAATAGGTATAGCAGGTGATTATTTATCTCTTTTAGTTAGATAAATATGAAAACCTATAAAGGACTTACATGGAAAGAAGCAACAAAAGCTTTAAGAATTTACGGAACTAATAAAGTTGAAGTAAAATCGCCTAGCATTACTTCAATAGTAGCATCACAATTAACTTCTCCTTTAACACTCATATTAATTACGGCAGTTTTAATTTCATTTATTACAGGTAATTATTTAGATAGTCTAATTATTCTTTCAATTTTGGTTATTAATAATCTGTTTGGATTTATACAAGAATATAGGTCTAGAGTAACATTTAATGGATTAACTTCTTTAATAAAATCTCAAGTTTATGCTTTAAGAGATGGAGAGAAAATATTAATAGATAAATCTAATCTAGTTCCTAACGATATTATATTCCTAAAATTAGGAGATATTGTAGCTGCCGATTGTTTTGTATTGGAACAAAATAATTTAAGCGTAGACGAATCTATTTTAAATGGAGAAACTCAAACAATATTCAAAACAGTTAATAAAGACGAAAACAGGAACAATATAGAGGGCATTCTATATTCTGGAACATATATTACTAGTGGAACCTGTGTAGCAAAAGTATTTGCAACAGGGAAGAGTAGCCGTTTTGGACAAATTGTTTATTTAACAAAGCAAAATCTAAAAGTAAGTGAATATGAGCAGAATCTAAAAAACGTAAGCAAAAGTTTTGTATATATAGGTCTTATTGCCTTCTCTTTATTATTTATTGCAAATTTATTACTTAAAAACTCAAATGATTTAATTTCCATCCTTCTATTTGCGACTGCAATTGCTGTAAGTATAATTCCAGAAGCATTACCTTTAGTAGCAAAATTAACATTATTCAAAAGTGCTATTAAACTTTCAAAATTAAATGTAATAGTTAAACATAATTCTGCAATAGAAGATTTAGGTAATATCAATGTAATATGCACAGATAAAACTGGAACTTTAACCTTAGACAAATTAAAAGTAGCATCTTTTGTAAGCGTAATAAACGAAAGTGATTTTTTTAAATATAGCTATTTATCTACGGTAGAAAATAGTAATCCACTAGATAAATCAATATTTAGTTTCTTAACTTCAAAAAAAGTAGAAGATCAAAGTGAATTTTTAATTGAAGAAATACCTTTTAATCCAACAAAAAAGTTTTCATCTAGAAAGTTTAAAGATTTTGAAATTATTAAAGGTACCCCAGAATATATTTTAAAAATAAGTCATTCTAACTTAAAAAAATATAGAGATATTATTACAGAAAGTTCTAAAAAGGGATTAAGAGCAATATCCTTAGCTGTAAAAACCGAAAATCAAATAGATTATATAGGTACGTATTTCTTTTACGATCAAATACGTAAGGAAGCAAAAGAAGTTGTAGAAAAAGCAAAGACCTTAGGTATAGACATAAAATTAATAACAGGAGATTCAAAAGAAGTTGCTGAATATGTTGCAAGAAAAGTAGGATTGTTAAAAAAGGATGAATTTGCCCTTCTAGCAGAAGAGTTAGATTTTAATAATCCAGTTATATTAAAAGAACAAGTAAATAAGTACCATGTATTTACTAGATGTAGTCCTGAAGATAAATACAAAATTTTACAGGCATTAGAAGAAGATCATTATGTAGGTTATATTGGTGACGGCATAAATGATGCACCTTCTTTAGCAATAGCAAATGTAGGTATTGTAGTAGATACAGCAACTGACATTGCA
Source organism: uncultured Candidatus Saccharibacteria bacterium (assembly GCA_964414295.1). Taxonomy (GTDB): domain Bacteria; phylum Patescibacteriota; class Dojkabacteria; order J137; family J137; genus Brojett037. Next base: position 6,806 of record CAYPVU010000003.1, read on the forward strand.
AAAGAAGAAAGCGATATTTTACTGTTATCCAATAATATTGGAGTTATTGTAGACGGTATTATAGAAGGTAGAAAAGCTTTTGAAAATTTAGATAAATATCTTAAAAATGCTTTAGCAGGAAACTTTGGAAACTTTTTAACAATCGGAGTATTATCTTTGTTTGTTAATTATTTACCAATGCTGCCGATACAAATCTTTATTTCAAATTTAATAACCGACATACCGCTTTTGTATACAGCAATAGATAATGTAGATAGGCATAATCTAAGAAAGCCTAAAAACCACTCATTAAAAAAGACATTTACGTTTGCATTAATCTTTGGATTAATATCTTCTCTTTTTGATCTTATTTACTTTTTATTAATAAGAAATCAATCAATTGAATCAATACAAACTCAGTTATTTGCTTTAAGTATTTTTACAGAAATAGCTGTTTTGTTCTCTTTAAGAACCAAATTACACTTTTTATCTAATAGTAGTTCAAGACCTACAAAAACTCTAATTTATATTGCTATTGTATCTGTATTAATAACTACAGTTATTTCGTTAGGTGGGATAAAAGGTGAGTTTAATGGAATCAGTCTTGGGGCACTAGTTACTGTAATTGGTGTATCAATTGCTTATTTCTTGTTTAGCGAAATAATAAAGCATCCAATACATAAGTTACTAAAGATTTAAATGCTTGAGGGCGCCTT
>CAYPVU010000004.1:0-33408 GCA_964414295.1 uncultured Candidatus Saccharibacteria bacterium
TTGTAGGACCATGCTGAGCAACTTTTTGGTGACCCCATCCAAATAATATAAACATAGAATTGTTATTAATATGCTAGGATTTTAACTCGTTACATATTCTTTGTATATTACTGTTTGGTCAAAACAGTAAAATTATGTATATAATAAAGATAAATATCAATAATTTGTTATTAACCTAATATGCAAGTATATATAGCAAGTGACCATGGAGGATTTGAATTAAAAGGCAAAGTTAAAAGATTTCTGCTGTCCATGGATATTACTCCAGTTGATTTAGGAGCTGAAAGTATGGATACAGATGATGATTATCCTGTATATGGACTAAGTCTATGCAATAGATTAATAGAAGATAATTTAGAAGGTGCTAAAGGTATTTTAATTTGTAGATCGGGAGTTGGAATGTCTATTGTAGCCAACAAAGTAAAAGGTATATATGCTAGTCTTTGCTTTACAAGAGATCATGCTGCAAAAGCAAGAGAGCATAATAATGCTAATGTTTTATGCTTGGATGCAGACTATGTAGATGAGCAAGTTCATTTTGATATTATAAAAACATTTTTAATAACAGATTTTGCAGGATGGGATTCCAGACACGGTAGAAGAACAATGCAGATTTTAGATTACGAAAAGGATCATTTAAGTTTATAATCAAAAAAAGGCACCGAAAGGTGCCTTTTAACATCTAGAGTTCTCCTTATTTTTCTGTAGAACTAATTGATAGAATAATATCTTCTTCAGTATCAACTCCTAATACTGTTACTAAAACTTCTCGTTGTGCATTTTCAAATGTTAAAACATTCCCAAAGAAAGTAACTTCTCCTTGTAATTCATATCCTGCCTCTGCCATTCTAGTCTTATAAAAGTTCACAACATCACTTGTAGATGCCTTTACAGTGAAAGTAACATTTACTTCATTTCTACCTTCATCATTTACATTAGAAGAACTAAAAGAAGCTACTGCGCCACTATAAATTGGGACATCACTTGGAAATTCAGCTGGAATATCAGTTCCAAAAGAAAAATTTTCATCTGATGTTGATCCGGAATTAGTATCGTTTGTACTATTGCTTGTACTGCTATCAGTTGAATTTCTTGTACTATTTACCATTTCGTTTGTAATAGCAGAATTTAAAGCATTTGCTGTATTAGCAACAAAGTTTGTAAGTATAAAGATTGAAGCTGCTACACATAGTAAGCAGAAGCAAATCAATGCTACTATAATTAAAACAATTTTAGATTTATTAGATTTTTTAGTTTCTGTAGTTGCAGTATTGCTAACAACTGGTTCAGGACCAACTGTAACTGTAGGTTGAGGAGACATTGTCTCTGAAGCAGGCTTTACTTCTTCAGCCATATAAAATTTATAAAAATTAAATCATTGTAGTTAGAATAACAGTTACAGTAAGCTAATACAAGCTATAATAAATTTGCATAAATTTTCTAATAATTTATATGAATGTACTAGTTTTTGGCGGAACAGGTTATGTGGGGGAAGAGATTGTAAATTCTTTAATTAAAAATAATTATAATCCTATACTCTTTACAAGAAAGCATCCTAAGAACTTAAATCCTTTAATTAAGTATGTAGTTGGAGAAATTGATAATCTAGATATGCTTAGAGATCAATTAAATGAACTTAAGATAGATTACATTATTTACTGTATAGGATTTTTAAGAGAAAAAAGTAAAGGTGATTACTTAAATGGACATTACGTATGGGTAAATAAAGCAATTTCTTTAGGCAAAGAGTTGGGTGTAAAAAAGTTTACATTAATGAGTGCTAATGGTGTAAAACAAAAAGGAACAGCTTATCAGAGTTCTAAATATCTTGGTGAAAGAGCTTTAATTGAGTCAGGATTAACATATTCTATTTTTAGGCCATCAGTAATTTGCGGGAAAAGCTCTAAATACCATTTTGCAAATATTTTACTTCAATTAGCAAGGTTGCCTATTACTCCAGTAATTGGAAATGGAAGTTTTTTAATGGCTCCAGTAGATAGAACACAAGTAGCAGATATATTTACATTAAGCTTAAATAATAGTGATACTAATAACCAGATATTTACAATTGCTGGACCTACAAATTACTCTTTTAAAGAGTTGATTTTAATAACAGCAGATCATTTAAATAAAAAAACAAAGTTAGTTAGTATACCCGTTTACTTCATTCGCTTGGCTTCTTTGCTTTTTGGGTGGCTAAGCTTTTTTCCATTAACACCTGATATGTTAAAAATGCTTCTAGAGGGAAATACTTCAGAAGATAAGAGAATTTGGAATATTTTAAAGATTAAGCCTACAGATTTTAAAGAAATTATTAAGCAATATTAAAATTATTCCAAGGGGAAGTACTGGGTGGAAATGCTTTAAATGTTTTTAACTCACCACCAACAGGATGCGGGAAAGATAAACTGTATGCCCATAATGCTATTGAGCTCCTACTATCCCTAATACCTTCTATGTAGAGCTTATCACCAATTATAGGATGTCCAATTGTAGATAACTGAACTCTAATTTGATGTGCTCTCCCAGTTTTTAAATTAACATCGATTAAGGAGACATTATTAACTGAATTTAAGACTTTAAAAGATAGTTCTGCATACTTTGCTTCTGGAGCAGGCTTTTGCAGAGCAATACTCCTTCTTTCTTCCTGAGATTTTAATAAATAATGTTTTAATGTCATTTCTTTAGACGATGGTACACCCTGCACAACAGCATAGTACTTTTTGCTGAATTTATGGGCTTGAATGGCCTTTGATAACCTTGCTGCAGCTTTTGATGTTTTAGCAAAAACCATTACTCCTCCAACATTTTTATCTAGCCTATGGACTAAACCTAAGAAAACATTCCCTGGTTTATTTTCTTTCTTCTTTAAGTAAGATTTTAGTTCTGTAAGAATATCCTTATCCCCCGTTATATCAGATTGAGAAAGTAAACCATATGGTTTTACCGCAACTATAATATGATTATCTTCGTATAAAATATTAATCATTAGATACTGCTAATCCATATAGTCCTGCAGGGAGTACATATCCTCGATTAGTATCTTTAATTCCTACTTCTCCTGATTCTATATTTAAATTATTAATATTATCTTTAAGAATATTTTCTAAAGCCGTTGATGAAAATGATGTTGCGTATGCATTTATTAAAAAGAATAAGGGATCTTCCATTATATCTACACATTGAGCAACTAAAAGGCTTAGATCTTTTTCTATCTCCCATAATTGTCCTGTTGGGCCTCTGCCATATGCTGGTGGATCCATTATAATTCCAGAATATTTATTACCTCTTCTATTCTCTCTTTCTACAAATTTAAGTACATCTTCTACAATAAACCTTGAACCTCTACCATCTAAACTTGAATCTATAATATTTTGTCGAGCAATGCTTGTCATACCTTTAGATGCATCTATATGTGTTACTTGTGCTCCTGCTGCAGTACAGGCTACAGTTGCTCCTCCTGTATATGCAAACAAATTAAGAACTTTAATCTCTTTTTGAACCTTTTTTCTTTTAGATATTAGATTTGATAGTTTTTCCCAATTTACTGCTTGTTCAGGAAATAATCCTGTATGCTTAAATTGTGTAGGCTTAATATTAAAAGTAAAGCTTTTATACTTTATTTGCCATTCAGAAGGCATTCTGGAAAATACTTCCCATCTTCCCCCTCCTGAATTACTTCTATGATAAATCATATCTGATTTATTCCATTCTTTTACCCTATTATCTTTATTCCATATAGCTTGGGGGTCTGGTCTTCTTAATATATACTGACCCCATCTTTCTAGTTTTTCACCATCCCCAGAATCTAATAATTCAAAGTCTTGCCAATCTTTAGGAAATTCCATTTTTATTTAAGTTAAATTTATCAATGTAATTTTAACAAATTGTTGAATTGACTAAACTATTACATTATGACAAACTTTACCTGCTCATCATTTTTAAACGTTAAAACATGTTTTCAATCAATAAAACAAGGCTTATGGGGTTTTATAAACTTACCAGAGTTAGAACAATTATGGATTTTTATCCATTTTTAATATTATTTGGTATTTTAAGTACTAGAACCTATATAAATCTATTAAGCATAATTCTTTCGATTAGCATTCTTTTATTATTAGTAGCGGCTTTTGTAATAAATGATGTTGAAGATGCGGAAGATGATGCAAAAGATCCTAAAAAAGTTAACCGTAATCCTATTTCTGCAGGAATAATAAAAAAATCTGAAGGTTACATCTTTTATTTTGGATTAAATATACTTGCGTTATTACCTTTAATATTTATAAATCTACATTTATTAACACTAGGATTAGTTACTGCCATTGTAGGATATATCTACTCCTGCAAACCACTAAGACTAAAATCTAGGCCCCTAGTTGATGTTTTATCTCACGGATTCTTTTTAGCTGGAGCACAAGTATTAATGTTTGCATTACTTCCAGTTTCTGTATTTGATAATAAAACAATACTTACCTTTATAGGATTATATTTATTCTCAATGGGTGGAGATTTATACAATGAATTAAGAGATTGGGTAGTAGATCGAGAAGTTGGTCTAAAAAATAGTTCTTCATTTTTAGGCTATAATCCAACTCGATTTTTAAGCTATTCGCTTTATGGTCTAGGAATATTACTAATTACAATTGCCACGTATTTAATTATATTTATAAAATAAAGAAACCCGCCATTAGGCGGGTTTCAAATTCTTTAAATCTATTATTTTAAGCTGCTTTTACAAATTTGTTAATTTTGTATTGAATAACTTTTCCGTTAGGTAGGTTTACTTCTACTAAATCTCCAATTTTTGAATTAAATACAGCTTTACCAATAGGAGAATCTGTAGAGATCTTTCCTTCTGTTGGATTAGCAGCTCTACTCTCTTCTGATCCTACTAAAGTAACAACCCTCTTTTGTTTGCTTTCAACATTTTCCAACTCTACACTTTCACCAACATTTACAAAGTTATCGCTGGAAGTTTTTGAATTTTCTTCAACTATAAATACTAATGCTAATATACTTTCTAATTCATTAATTCTATTTTCATTCATTTCTTTCTTTTCCATTGCTACTGTGTATGCATGGTTTTCTGAAAGATCTCCCAAGTCTCTAGCAGCAGCAATTTCTTCTGCAATCTCAGTTCTTAGGTCTTCTTTTCTGTAATTTAGCTCCTTTGTTAATTCATCAAAGGATGCTTGAGTCATTGTTATCTGATTTTCGTTTTGTTTTGTTGCCTTTTTTGTTCTAGCCATAGTTTTAATTTTAAATAAAAAATTCGGTCCTAAAAACCGATTCCTTTCTCGGGTATTTATTTTAACAGATTAATAATAACATATGCAACAGCATATCGTGTTATTTTTTAAGGACAATTGCAGGTTTTAAATCACTCTTTATCTGACTGGTAAATACAAAGGAATTACCAATTTGTCCAACTTCAGGGACAAACCTTTCTACTGTTAGGCCAGTAACAGCAGTAACTTTCATATCTAAAGTATTAGTCCCTCCTCTAACTTTAGAAATGCCGTAACTAATTTCTCTTAAAGAATCACCAGTAATTTTACCTAACTGTGCTGTTTTCCATACCAAAACTACCTCATCTTCTGAGATAGCTTGTATATTTGTACATTTTTGATTATCCATTGATGTTTTAACATATCTTTCTACTGGAATATTTTCCACTAAAATTGATTCATCAGAAATACTTGCAGGCAAACATAAAGATACTTCAACAGTAGATGCTAAACTAGGAAACTTAAAACTTAGTCTATTTTCCACTGTAAAGTCACTATTAATTTCGCTTTCGATAGCAGTTGTGTAGCTTGGCAGTTTATCTGATCCTAAATACTTCGAATCATAGGTTCCGAATGCAATATCTATTGGTAAAGATGCATTATAGATACTGCTTTGGTTTAAATCTTTTGCAACAACATAATCCTGATAAAGCAAGCCCCTAGTAGTAATTAATAAGTCTCTTGATTCTGCAGAAATAGTTAAGGCTTTAATTAAACCGGCAGGATTTTCCTTTAATACATCAATAAGATTATTTACTGCAAATGCAGTAACTTGAGCAAGAATTGAATTTCTATTTCTTAGGTTTTGATTACTACCCTGTGCAATATTAAGCTGTGTTAATAAATCCTTATTTCCAAACTCTACTGAATTTATTTGAGTAGTCTCACCAGTATTCTGATTTATAAAGTTTAAAATTGAATTTAGCGCGTTTGTATTTACTGTAACTACTGCCGATAAATCTCTAGAATAAGTATCTTTAATAATTTTAGAAGAGATAGAAGTTAAATCTTCCATATTCTTAATACTAGACAAGTCATTAAATACTAAGTTTGACTTGTTCTTAAATCCAATCTTTCTTAAATTTATTTTTTGTAAGTCATTATCGCTTAAAGAATCGAACTTAAAGCTGGCATCATCTGTTGATTGTACAATTGCTTCTACTAAACTGCCGTTATCTACTGTTATTAATGCATAAGCACTTATATACCCACCAATTGGTGCAGGAATGCTGTTATCTAAAATTAAGAATAAATAAGTTTTAGGACTATCTATTCCAAGCAGGGAGCTAAAATATTTTGCAGTTCCCATTTCTGCAGTAAGATCTGCCATAGTATTAATCTGATTGTTAATTGGTGCTAAGCTTTCTACTAGGAATCCTGGTATTAGATTATATTTAACTGATTTTATAATTCCTGAGCTTTTTTGAATTTTATTAATACCGTCTTCTACATAAGGTAATGAAGTTTTTAAATCATTAAAGTAATTTGAATAATCTAAGCCAAGATTAGATAAAGAGATATAACTATCTGTAGCAGCTCTAGATACTGTATTATTTTGTAAAACATCTAAATAACTGTTAAAAGACTCTAAACCTATACTTAAGTTTTTAGCTCCATCAATAAATTCAGAGTATGCATCTAAATTCCTTTGAACTTCGTTGTATTGTGATTCTAAAGCCAAAAGACTTGCCATTGATTGGAATTTTAAAAAGATATTCTTAGTATCTTCAAAATGATAGTCAATTGTATTTAAGCTTGATTTTATTCCTTTAAAATCACCTTTAGTAATATTTGCTTCTAGAGAATTAACTTCTGGATATAGTATTAATAAATTTCTTCCAATAGCAATTACAGGTGAAAAATAGTTTATATAAAATACTATTAGAACTAGTATTACCATTAATATTCCTATTATCTGCACAGGGCTTTTATTTTTAAATACATTAAATGTATCTCCTAATTCTCTAAAAAATACATATACTCCATCTTCAAATTTTTCTTTAAAAGTTCTTTTTCTTCTTCTTTTATTTTTAATATTAACGCTTGCAGTATTAATACTTTGCTTTTTAAGCTCTTCCTGTTTCTTCCTTTCTGCAATTAATCTACTAACTGCGCCTGCTTCAGTAGATATTGTACTTTCGGTTTCGGCAAGTGCTAAAAATCCTTTAATTTTATCTACTAATGTTCCTTTTCCTTTTTTATTTAAAGATTGATTTTCTAAAACAAATATTTTAGCTGCTGCAAGTGACTGCTTAACAGCTTTATCGAAAGCCACTTTAGGATTCCAACCAATAGTTGAAAGGTTAGGAGCAGGCTTATAAAGCTTTAAAGGTGGAAGATTATCCTCTTCATCAATAAAAATGATTTCTCTTGCATCTGAATCAAATTCCTGGACTTTATATGCAACAGATAAGTTAGTAAAAGGTGTTTCAAATGTAAGCGAATAAATTTCTCCTGTGGTAACTCTAGAAAATTGAGCTTTTATAATCCCATAAGCAGCATCTAGCATATGAACATACCACTCAGAATCTAAACCATCCTTTCTTAATCTTATTTGATTGTTTGTAACTGCATCTAACAAAATTTGGTTAAATGAAGTTTCTAAATTAAAATCAATACCATCACCAATCAATTCCCCTAATCTAATAATTCTTAAATCTAATTTTTCTCTCTCAAAGTATTCCATTGCTAAGCTTTCGGCATACTTTTGAAGTTCCATTTCGGTATAGATTGTGTGCCTGGAAGAACTTAATCCATAACCAAATTCTAAATGGACATCCTGTTTAGCAATAACTAATTGATGAGCTTTAATAGATGTTGTTAACAAGAACTTTGCATTAAATTTCTTTGCTAAGTTTAATGCAGAATCTAAGTAATTAGATAAACTTAAGAATTCACTAGTTGAAATTTTTTTATTTAGATCTGTGGATTCATGCTGAAAGTAGAATACATAGTCTAATCTTCTAATATCCTCATCAAGGTGAGGTATTGCTGTATAGTCTAAAAAGCTTATAAGTGCATTATTAGGAAATGCTCCTAATTTAATATCCGCATCAGGTGTATATGTATCTACAATAATTACATAACCTCCCTGTTCAATAAGAGAATCTGCAATTTCTAAACCAAGCTTGTTTAAGCCTCCAATAATTATTGAAGTTGGATATTTAATTGTATTTTTTAATCTATATTTTTCTGGAATCATTTTATTTAACATCAACCTCTACAGGCTGAAGCATTAATTGTATGTCTAAATTCAAATCAAAATTTTTTAATTTATCTCTATCTTCTTGAGTTTCGGGCAAAATTGTAAATTCTAAAGATTCATAGCCTAATTTACTAATTTTGATTGTATGCTGACTATTTAAATCTAATGCTTGAGATGTGCTTTTTCCGGTAATTCTTTCTGGAGGTAAGCCATCATAACTAAAAGAAAAATCATCTATATTTAAATTTATATTTAATTTAGATTCAACCGCATCACTTCCTTTTTTTGTAGTGTAAATAACATGTCCTTCTGAAAATACCTCATCTGGCCCAATACTGTATGCAATTACAACAGCTGAATTTTCTTCAAATGTTAAAAGCTTATTAAAAGTTGCGTAAGAATTAGCAAACTCGCCAGTTTTTTTTAGAGTTACTAAATGGTCACCTGGCTCTACTCTATCTACAATAAAAGGAGACTCTTCTCTATTAACTGTTCCGATTGATTTATTATCAATAAAGATTTCAATTTCACCTGATAGTGAACTTACTTGTAAACCAGCAATTGAATCAGGTTTTTTTACACCAAATATATTTGCTAAATCTATTTTCCAATTAAGCCATGGAGACCAGATTGCCAATAAGACAAGCAAAACAATAACTGTGGTTAAAGCTAAAATTCTTTTCATAATTACCCAATAATCCCAACATAGTTATTCTACAAGAAAAGAATACAAGATTAAAGGAAGTAATTACCTTTAGAAGTAATAAAATTTACTCTGCCCAAGACTGCAATAGTTCTACTTGCTGCTTTGCTCCCTCGGGGGTATCTAAACTAGGAGTTTCTAGAATAAAGTCTTTAGTTTTTAGCTTAGGGTGATTTAAAAAGTTTTTCATTGCTACTTCACCAATTTTACCTGCAGAACCTAGGTCTTCGTGCCTATCTTTGTGAGAAGCAAATTCAGTCTTTGAATCATTAAAATGAATTACAGGGATTTTGTCTAAACCTAAGACCTTATCTGCCTTTTCTACTACTCCATCTAAATCATTTATTAAATCATAGCCAGAAGCAAACATGTGCTGTGTATCTAAACAGAATCCTAATTTATGCTTATGTTCATCTTTTATCCCAGTATAAATCCTTGCTAATTCCTCAAATTGATCTCCTACAACATTTCCTGAACCCGCTGCAACTTCTAAAAACAACCTTGGTTTATTCCAAAAGTCTTTACTTAGTGCACTAGGCATTTCCTCTAAATTATCAAAAATCCAATTAAGACCATAAATTACTCTTTCAAAACCTGCTTCCTCTTCTATGTCTTTAAATGAACCGGTATGAAAGATAACTCCATCCCCATTAATCCTTCTTAATAAATCCATGTGGTGCATTACAGAAACTTTAGATAAATGAAATTTCTGCTTATCTGGATTTGCCAAATTTATTAAATAAATTCCATGAAAGTAAACTTTTTGAATCTTATTATCTGCAGCTTTTACCTCTAAGTATTTTTCTACAGCTTCATCTTTAAATGGAGCTGAATTCCATCTTTGAGGTGGAGCCGGATGAGTCATGACTGTATTTACTCCTAATTCATTGCCTCTTTGAATGATATTAAATAAGCCCCCTGCGCAAGACACAAATGCACCTAAATTTCTTTCCATAATTATTTTATTGAATTCATAACAGGAACTAAGTCATTGTATAAATTCTTTGAATTTAGCGATGTTCCTGCAGAAGCAAAGATGATGACGAATAATACTAGGTAACATAGAAAACAAAATATCATAATACTGAAATAGCCAATTACTGTCCCAATTGCACTACCTGCAATAATTTTAAACCAAGATACTTCTTTATTTTCTAAAGTTGCCATAAATGTATTAATAAGATATTACAAAGATTATACGAAATAGGTTTAGAAATTCAATACAACTATAGTCTCTTACTTTTTGTTTCTAAAAAATACTAAAACAAAAATTATTGATAATAATACAATTATTATCCCTGAATATAAGAAATTAGTTTTATGTGCCTGATCGTCTCTAAAGAGGATTAATAAAGTTAGCAGCAATGTGCTAATAAAAGTCATAAATGAATATTTATTAAATCTGTATAAGTCATCAGATGTCCTAACCTGAAATTTTGTATTAATAGAATTCATTAAAGTCTCACAGAATTCTTTTGCATAGTTAAGCTCTTCTTCTAAATAAGTTTTTTTATAATTCAATGAACTTTGCTGAGTCTTATTCATGTAGTCGTTTACAAGCTCTATTAACTTATTTTGATTTGCAAAGATTAATCTTAGACTTGATATATTAATTTCTGCATTAGTTAAATGTCTAATAACTTTGTAATTATCGGATTTACCTAAGTATTCTTTTCTAATCTCGTTTGTATCATTTAATATGTGATTTACAATCCTAGAAACATCCTCAAAAACTAATGATAGAAATTTTTCAAAAAATCCCCCGAATGTTTTAAAGTTAATTTCACTAATCTCGGTTTGATATTTTTCAAAAAAGTAAGAAGAATTATTCGCAAAAAGATTTACTGCTTTACCTTCTAAATCAAAAATAATATTAACCTCTACTGTGTCTATGGATTTAGTTGATTTATTATATTCTGGTATATAAAAAATCATAAACAAATTCTGTTCGTTTTCTTTAAATTCAACTCTAGAATTTGCAACTGTAATTTTTTGCTTAATACTGTCGGTAACATTTAAGGAATCAAGTTTAGACAGAAGCATTTCCTGATCTAAATTTAAATGCAGATTAATATTCATATAAATATATAAAAGAATTTACTAGCTATAATATAGCAGAAAATTTTAGCCTTATTGAATATTAAGAAGTTTTCTAAGTTCGTCTTCTGCAACTTTAGGATTAACTTTACCTTGAGACTGTCTCATTACCTGTCCTACAAGGAATTTTATTGCATTAGGATTTTTAGAAATATCTGCAACAACTTTTTGATTTTCTTCTATTACTTTTTTAGCAAGATCAGAAACAAAGTTAGTATCTGTAATTTGAATAAGGCCTTTACTACTTATAATCTCTTTTGCATTACCGCCTTCTTCAAAAATAGTATTTATTACTTCTTTTGCGATTGTTCCTGAAATTTGCTTTGACTGCATTAAAGTTATTAAATCTAATAAATCTTGCTGCTTAAATAACATTTCAGAAATTAGTTGATTTCTTTTTTCTAGCTGTCCTGAGATTTCACCTACAACCCATTTAGCAGCTTCTTTAACTTCATTTTTATTACTTGTAAGTTTTAAAAAAGAATCAAACCAATTACCTCTAATTGAATCTTCTACAAAAATATCTGCTTGTTCTCCTTCTAGACCTAAGTCCATATATCTTTGCTTTCTTTGATGAGGCATTTCTGGGATTGTTTTTTTAATATCTTCTATTAATGAATCCTCTACTCTAATAGGAGGAATATCTGGTTCAGGAAAATATCTATAATCATCAGCTGTTTCTTTAGATCTTTGAAACAAAGTCTCTCCTGTCATACCTTTTAAACCTCTAGTCTGGCTCTTTATTTTTTCACCTTTTTCTAATAATTCTGTTTGCCTCTTAACTTCATAGTTTAAAACTTTTTCTAAAACAGAAATTGATCCTATATTTTTTACTTCTATTTTATAGTCAGGAAGCTGATTAGCAGGCATTGTATCTGGCTTTACACTTATATTTAATTCAAATCTCATTTGACCTTTCTGCATTTCAGCATCAGAAATATCTAAGTATTTAACAATCTGCTTTAATCTTTTAGCAAAAAGCACAACCTCTTCTATTGATTCAAAATCAGGGTAAGTAACAATTTCAATTAATGGAACTCCAGATTTATTGTAGTCAATTAAAGTATCATCATTATCTGCATGTAATGATTTTGCTGTATCTTCCTCTAAATGAAGCCTTTGAATTCTAATTCTTCTAGAATCTCCCATAACTTCAATTTCTACAAAACCCTTTTCTCCAATTGGCTGATCGTATTGAGAGATCTGATATCCTTTTGCTAAATCGGGATAAAAGTAATTTTTACGATCAAATTTAGTTTCTTTATTTATTTCACAGTTTAAAGCCAATGCCAGCTTTAAGGCTTTATTAAATGCTTCTTTATTGGGTACAGGTAATGCGCCAGGCAAACCAAAGCAAACTGGACATACATGAGTATTAGGTTCACTTTCAAAATATTGAGATGAACATCTACAAAACATTTTTGAATTTGTTTTTACCTGAAGATGAATTTCTAAACCTACTACTGGTGAATACATTTGTTATTACTAAAAACTGAGTTGATTATATAGCAACAAAGGGTAATTTAAAACTTTGTATCAAAAGAAACAATCAATACTAAAAGCATCTTCTACACCCGTGGTAGGACAAATACCATCAGCTCGTCTTTCAAAAAAGTTCTTTCCTTGCAGCCTTACTACAGAATCCGCAAAATCTGAAGGTAAGACTTTTGTACTGCTTATACTCCAAAGCCCTACTAAAGCAATATAAAAAGCAATTAAAGATACTAATGCAATAACTATAGATTTAATTTGTGATTTAATATTAATACGGTCTGCTTTAACAACTTCTGATCCTTCTATCTCTTCTAGTAAAGATCCGCTTATCCATAAAGATAATCCAATTCCAAAAAAAGCACCTGTTAAAAATCTTACAAAATTATTACTTGAATACAATGGAATTCCAGCTAAGCCACCTCCATTAGTAAAGTTAAGCATTGTAAATATTGTTTGAATACCTCCATCTAATGCAATAGGTACCACAAAAGGAATTACCCAATACCATTTTATAGGTTTAATCTTTTTAAACTTCACTAACCAGGCTACTAAAGCTACTCCAAACCAAATCCCTGTATCTCTTGAACACCAAGCATACTGAAAATCATATAAATGAATTGACCTTGTAGCAAACTGATGACAAAAAAAGCTATATATAAAATAAATAATTTTAGCTGGGAATTCTAAACCTAATCTTAAAAAAACTGGTGCTAATACAGGCAGACTCACCAATACGGTTAAGAAACCAAGATAAAAATTATAAAAGTTTTGAATTTTAGTATTCTTCATATTAAAAAATTTCTGTGCCAATATATTCATTACCTGTTATTAAGCTTTTTATATTTTCTAAATCAGTACCCTTAACAACAAAAAACTTAATTCCATTTTCTTTTGCAAGCTTTGCAGCAATCGGATCAACTGGGAGGTTTCCACCAGGAGTATGAAAGTTAGGATTTCCTATAATGTTTAAATAATCATCCCAAGAAACTTTTGTAAGTCTTTCCGCCAAAGGATCTTTATCTGGATCTTTTGAATAAACTGCATCAATGTCCTTTAAGGTTAGAACCTGTTTAGCACCACTCCTGATTGCTAACCATACTGCATCCCAATCACTACTTGGCCCAGGTTGGCCTGCACCAGCAATTAAAAATCTTTTATTAAAGCTTATGTTACCCTCTGCATTTAAATCACCTAATCCTAGAATTTTGTCTTCCGCTAACTCTCCAAATACACTCCTTAACATTACAGCATTTAAATTGCATGTAATTGTACCAATATAATGCTGATCATAATTCGAATAACCCTTATCCTCAAGTAAGCTTTGATAGTACCTACTTATGTATCCTCCCCCAGTTACTAAAATAAATTTTAGATTTGAATCAAGTGAAGTAAAAAATTCTTTTAATTTAGAAGCCTCTTGAAAATCAAAAAACTGATCTTTTAAAGAAAGTACTGATCCTCCAACCTTTACTACAAAAGTATTATTCATAGAAATATTAAAACTAAACAATAATAGCAAGAAGAGTTATTAGCTACAAATAGTATTGCCTCTGCATTGGAGTGCAGAGGCTTATGCTCATGACTGCTGAGTTGGATCAGGCGGCGGAGGTGGTGGAGGTGGTGCGGGCTGCTGCTGTGGCGGCGGCGGCACCTGCTGAGTTTGCACAACCACCGGGGGCTGTGCCGCATTCCTAAATCCTGACAGCCAAAACGGCAGTCCCCACATAGTCTTTGAAATACTAGGTAGAACCGGTCTGGGCTTGTGTCCCTCCGCACGACTTCTTGCTCGATCACGAATGACTCCTATGCAATACAGGATAATCCCAATTAATACCGAAATCATGGCAACGTTTGCCATGGTTTCGTAAAAGGGAAACCTTGTATTCTCCCACACATTTTTGGCACAGGCGGCAGCGCCAATCCATACCATAAATGCAGCCATTGTGATCCCACCCGAAATGTTGTCTTCTTTTTCAAGAACCCTGATGGGACCTTGAAAAACCAGCATTCCCCACCCGATAATGTAAATCAACGGTGCAAGGAAGCTTAGAGCATCTAGCGGAAACTCAAAGAGCATATCCCTTCTCCTTATTGTAATGAGCAGTCGTCAAATTATAGCACTGGTAATAAAATTTCAATTGTAACAAGACAATGATATAATCAAGTATGATAAACCATAACATTGATATTAAGTCACAGGTCTGCTTCTGTAATAGATAAAAGAATAGATTTTGTAATTATTAAGTCTGAAATAATATTCATATGTTTATAATCTGGTTAGTTTTAAGTTTGCTTTCTACATGGGTAGTAATTGTAGTATTAGTAAACGATTTTTCTTTAAAAACATTAAATTTAAAAAATTTATTAGGTAAAAAAAGTTTTAATTCATTAATAATCTATCCTCACCCTGATGATGAAACTATGGCATCAGGAGGTCTTATACAAATACTTAAAAAGTATGGGAATGTAAAGGTAATTACTGTTACTAAGGGACAGTACGGAACAGAGTTAGTAAAATTGCCGCCAAATGAACTTGCACAATTAAGAAGCAATGAGTTTAAAGGTGCAATGAAAGCTCTGAATATTAATGATTACGAATTATGGGAGTTTATTGACGGAACTCTTATTGAAAATATAATAAACCTAACTAAACAAATTAAGGATACAATTAATTCTTACAATCCGGATTTAATTGTAACCTATGAGAGATCAGGGGTTTATGGGCATCCTGATCATATATCTTTAAGTAAGGCTGTTAATGAATCAGTAGAAAATACAAATATAAAAGTACTCTACTCTACACTGCCTAAAAAGATATTAAAAAAGTTTAAATTACCCACAACTTTAAATGGAATTCCAATTCCCGAATTTCAAAAACAAAGTGAGCCAGAATTTAAACTTTTTACTTTAAAATATAACTTTGCAAAATTAAGGGCATCTAAGAAATACAAATCTCAGAACTTGTCTCATGGAATTCCCTTAGAAGTTATACACAGTGTTAATATTTTTGAATATTACACTACAAAATATAAGGATTGAATAACTTATTTAACTAATTTAAACTATATTAAAATCTTTGGAAAAATATTAATTAATAACCAAAAGATTTAAGAAAATGAATACGAGAAATTTATGGAAACGATAGAAACACAAAAACAGGAAATGTTACCTGAAAAGAAATTAAATTTTGGAGGACTTGAAAGAAAGCCTCGAAGAAGAGCTCCACAATCAGGAGATTTAAAAATTATACCTTTAGGAGGTGTAGAAGAGATTGGAATAAACTGTACAGTTTATGAACATAATAATGATATTGTATTGGTGGATTTAGGACTAGGATTTTCGGAATTTGATTATTACGGAATTGACGCTGTAGTACCGGATATTAAATATCTTTTACCTAAGAAAAAAAGAATTAAAGGTATATTTGTAACACACGGACACTTGGATCACATCGGTGCATTCCCTTATCTTATAGAAGATTTAGGATTCCCTCATGTCTATGCATCTAAATTTACAATTGAGATGATTAAACAAAGATTAGAAGAAGATCCAGCACTATTACCTAAAATGTTAAGCAAGCTACATGTAGTTGAAGAAAAGGATGTTATAAGACTTGGAAGTTTTAAATTAGAATTCTTCCATGTTAATCATAGTATCCCTCAATGTTTAGGAGTTTGCATTCAAACACCCACATCTAGGGTTGTACATACTGGAGACTTTAAATTTGACAACTCTCCTATTAATGAACCGGTAACTAACTTTGGCAAAATTGTTGAATTTGGAAACCGCGGTGTAGATGTTTTATTAGCTGACTCCACTAACTCATTAAAGAAAGGTTATCCAGTGAGTGAAAGTGATGTCGCAAAAAACCTAGAAGATGCAATAGAAAGAGCGGAAGGTAGAGTTATAGTTGGAACTTTCTCTGGTTTAGTAGGAAGACTTTACCAATTAATTGAAATTGCAAGAAAGAGCGGAAGAAAAGTTGCGATTGCAGGTTACTCAATGAATAAAACTATTACATTAGCTCAGGAGATTGGATATATAAAAATTCCTCAGGGATTATTAATTCAAATGAAAGATGTAATGAGATATGATCCATCTCAAGTTTTAATACTTACAACTGGAGCACAAGGGGAACCTGATGCTGCTTTAAGCAAGATGTCTGCAGAAGATTACAAAGGATATCAAATCCAAAAAGGTGATACTATTATTATTTCTGCAAAAACAATCCCAGGTAATGATAGAGCTGTACAATTAATGGTGGATAACATTACTCGAAGAGGAGCAGTAGTTGTTCAATTAGATGACCTTGACTTGTTTACTTCTGGACACGGATATCAAGAAGATCAAAAGATTATGTTGAACTTAGTAAAACCTAAACATTTTATGCCAGTTCACGGATATCAATATTTTTTAAGAGCCCATGCAGAAACAGCTGTAAAGGTTGGAGTTCAAAGACAAAACATAATTATTGCCCAAAGAGGATGTGTAATTGAAGGTAATCGATTTAAAGGATTTAAAATTACACGAAAGTTTCCTTGTGAACCTTTGATTGTTTCTGGTTCCGGTGTAGGCGATATTGGAACTATTGTATTAAAAGAAAGAGAACAAATGGCAAATTATGGAATGATTATTATTAGTTTAATGGCAGATAAAGAGCGGAAATTAATAAGAAGCCCATTTGTTTTAACAAGAGGTTTTGTTTATGTAAAAAAGAATCAGGAGTTATTACAATACATTTCTGACAGTGTAGAAAAGATTTATGTAAACTCTATTAAAGACGGACTTGATAATAATGCAATTAAAGAAAGATTAACTAATGAAATTGGCAAATTAGTATTCAAGGAAACAGAAAGAGAACCTATTATAATGACAATCTTAAATTACGTTTAAGATTCTATTGGATTAGCTAATGTAGGATCTAAAATAACAAATTCAAATATTAAGCGGAGCTGAGTTATTATATTATTTTGTAACTCAGCTCCGCTTTTGTAATCTTGGATAGTAGATTGCAGAAACACTCTTAACAGTTTTTCCTTATGTAAATCAAAATGTAATGGATTTGTTTTTATATAAATAGCTCCTTCATAAAATCCTACCTCACTGTCATTTGGAGAAAAAGCTACTATAAATTCATCTTCCTCTTCTACAAAATCAAAAGTTACAGTTCCAAACGGAGTACTATGTTCAGGAAAGTTTATTTCTTCTGGATATTGTCTTCTTTTTGTATCAGACATTTTATACTCTAACTCTTGTTTGTAGATATTTAATAATATAGTACATCATTGGGGTAACAATTGCCCCTAACACTACAGTATTTATTAATCTTGCAAAGAATGTTCCTAATCCTGCAGTGTTGCCTAAATTAATAGGAAATCCGTATAAAAAAGAACCTCTAAGCAACTCTACAGCTAAAAAGTTTATTAGTGCTGAAAAAATTAAAGATACTAGAAAAGAAAATATCCATAACTGTTTAGTTACGGGATTAATATCATTAAACATACTGGATTATTAATATTTAATATTCTTATTCTATTTAAAAGCAAATACTATTACAAGTCTTAGCTAATTCGTAATTAATGTTTTTAAATTATTCCAAGTCTCTTCTGCTGTTTTATCCCAATCGTACTCATTTGCAACAGTCTTACCTTTTTTAATAAACTCCTCTATTTGTTTTGGATTATTTAAATATTCTTTTATTTCTTCACTTGCTTTTGCAGTATTTTGAGATTCAACTAAAAATGCCGCGCCTTGCGTAACTTCTGGTATACACGAGTAATTGCCTACAATAGTTGGAACTCCTGCTGACATAGCCTGTAAAGGACCAAAACTAAAACCTTCGTATTTAGAAAAGTTAAAATAACAGTAGGCTTGTTTTATTAATACAGTTAAATCTTCATCAGATACTCTATCTGTAGTTATTACATTATTTAATATTCCATTAGCTTTTAACTCCTTTAAAACTTTATTTGCTCTTTCGTTCTTAGGATTAATCTTTTCACCCTGTGCTTTAGTAAAATCTTTACCAACTAAAACCAGTTTCGTTGGTAGTCCTTCTATATTAAACGATACTAAGTTTTTAAATATTTTTATTAAATCTCCAATTCCTTTATTCTTTTCTAATCCAGAATCATATATAAAATAATTTCTTGCCTCTAATCCAAAAGCTTTCATAACATGTTTAACTTCTGATGCTGTACTTGGAATACTAAACTTTTCATCAACTCCTAAATATATGGGAACTATTTTTTCTTCTTTTACTTTGCCGTATTTAACTAAATCATTTTTAGAATAATTTGAATTAGTTAAAACAATATCAGCATTTCTAACACCACTAAACATAGTTCTATAAAATATACCTTTTAGTAAATTATGCACTATACTTTTTGACGAATAACTATGTGTTGCTAAAGGAATTGCATCATGTGCCATTACAGCGGTTTTAGGAATGTAAGAAAGCTGTCTTTTATAGTTCCAAATTGTAGGCAATCCTCTTTCAAAATTTGCAGAAAAGTAAATGTCAGGTTTTATTTCTTCAATTGCTAACTTAAATGTTGTGCTCCATCTTTTATAATTACCGACACTTGAATCTATAGGCTCACCTAGAGAGTAAAAGTTTACATATTTTAAATATTGATCAACACTAAACTGGGAAAGCCCTAAAGCTATTAAATTCTTTTTTAAATCATTAAACCCAACAAAGTAAACTTCTACATTATCTTCTAAGCATAATTTAATTAATCTCTTTATTACTTCTTTACCATACTTACCAATTCCTCTAAATGAGTATTGATCAAACAAAAAAGTAGTATCAATTAGAATCTTTTTAGAAGTTAAATCTGTAGTTTGTTCTGCAGTTATATTTTGCATATAAGTTATTTTAATACTTTTTTATAATGAAAGATGAAAATTGTAGCATACTAAAATTAAATTCACTTATTAATTTATACATTACCAATAAATAACCCTATAATCAGAAAAAGTATTCTTTAAATTTATAGGTGTTAAAATTAATTTAATTATGAAAACAGCAATCATTATAGTTAACTATAAAACTCCATGGCATTTAAAATTATGCTTAGAGAGTGTATTTAAATATACCGAAGATTTTCATTTAATTGTAGTTCAGAATTCTAAAGACAGAAGGTCTCAGCAGATTGTTAAAGAATACGAAGAAAGATATCCTAATACTGTAACTGAAATTGTGAATGATAAAAATTTAGGTTTTGTAGGTGGCGTAAATTCTGCGTATTCAGTTGCAATACAATATCCAAGAGTATGTTTATTAAATAGTGATACTATTGTAACCAAACACTGGTTAAATGAATTAAATAAAGAAATGGATGAAAATCCTAATTTAGTTCAAATATCTCCCGATTCTAATGTTTTCTACCCTACTCCTCTATTGTGGAGAGTTATTGCTAAATTACCATTTGGTCTAAATAAATTATCTAAATATCAAGCAAGATTAAATCCTGTTAGAGCAAAAGAATTACATGGATATAGACCCATAAAACACTTTTGGCAGTTTCCTGGTGGATTCTGTAATTTATTTAAATCAGAATATTTTAAACCCTTAGGATATTTTTGTGACCCTAATATAATCCACGGGTATTGGGATGATTTTGATTTATCTTATTATTTAAGACAATTTGGAGATATTGGATCTACTAACAAATCTTATGTATTTCATTTTTTAAACGTAAGCTTTAATAAAATAAATGAAGATAAAAAAGGAATGAAAAATAGATTAATGCTGCTTAATAGTTTGTACGTTATGGATAAATGGAATGAAAGATTAAAACAAGACTTACTAGAATTAGAAAAAGAAGAGCTTCTAAACAGTACAGAAAGCTATGTTGTACAGGCTGTACTTCAATACTTTGGTATTGTAAATATTAACCCAAATTACAAAGATTATATAAGATCAATTCCTGCAAAAGAAATTGGTGAAAAGTTTTTAAAGTAAAGTTTATGAAATTAGCAGTTGTAACAGGCTCTGCCGGCTTTATAGGCACGAATTTAGTTAAATCTTTATTAGAAAAAGATTATGCAGTAATTGGCATAGATAATTTTTATTCAAGTGAAGAATGGAAAGCTGAACTCTTTAATCAAAACCCTAATTACGAATTCATTAATCACGACATTGTTGAACCATTAAATGCTGTAATTGAAAGTAGTAAATTATTTAAAAAGTTCAATAATATTGATGAGATTTATAATTTAGCTTGTCCTGCATCTCCACAAAGATATATAAATCTATCTTTAGAAACTATTAAAATTAATACAACTGGAGTATTTAATATTTTAGATCTTGCAAAAAAATATAATTCAAAAGTACTGCATACATCTACTTCTGAAGTTTATGGTGACCCTTTAATTCATCCTCAAATTGAAAACTATAGAGGGAACGTAAATACAGTAGGTCCAAGAAGTTGTTACGATGAAGGGAAAAGAATTAGCGAAACTATTTGCTATGAGTATAAAAGATTATTTAATACTAAAGTTAAAATAGTAAGAATATTTAATACTTATGGTCCGTACATGGATCCTAATGATGGGAGAGTTGTTACTAACTTTATTAATCAAGCATTAAAAGGAGAAAATTTAACAATATACGAGGAAGGAAAGCAAACAAGATCTTTTCAATATATTGATGATTTAATAGCGGGCTTTTTTAAGTTTATGGAAACAGAAGATGAATTTTATGGTCCAGTTAATTTAGGCAATCCTGATGAGTTTACTATAAAGAAACTAGCAGAAGTTGTTCTAGAATTAATTGATAGTAAAAGTCAAATAGACTACATAAAAATGGATGAAAATAATCCTTATAAATCATCTCATGATCCTCAACAAAGAAAACCTGATATTTCTTTAGCAAAAAACACTTTAAACTGGGAACCAAAAGTAAAGCTAGAAGAAGGTTTAAAAAGAACAATTGAATATTATAAAACTATTAATTAATTCTAAATGAATAAATTAAGAAAGCTTTACAATAAAGTACCTAAACCAGTTATTAATAGGATTCCATTGGCTATTTTTTTAATACTCTATTTTGCTTTTTCTTTAATAACTTATAAGGATTATGGAATTACTTGAGATGAAAGAGATGTTTACGTACATGGAGAACAATACTATCTACATAGTACTGGAAAACCAACAGATTTTTTTAATAGAGATCTAGGATCTGCACAAAGAGAAAACTTACTTGTACTTTATAATCATTTTTATCCCGGAATTCTATATGGTATTAATTACTTTGCTACTGGAAGTCGAGAAATCAATTATACCTTCTTACATTTAATTAACTTATTAATATCTAGTGTAATTTTTATCTTTATTTATGAGGTACTTTTACGTCATTATAAAAGATCTTACCTAGCAATTTTAGGACCGATATTATTATTATTTGTTCCAAGATTTATTGGGGACCTACCTACAAATGTAAGAGATATTAGTTTTGCACTAGCCTTTACTATTTCAATTTCTTTTATATATTTACTAAGAAATACTAATTCTAAATTTAAGTTAATAATATTAGGATTATCTTTTGGATTTAGTCAAATATTAAGAGTTGTTGGATTTACTTTGTACTTTATATACTTAGGGTTTTCCCTAATTCAAGAATTAAGGGTTAATAAAAAAATAACTTTAAAATATATTAAAGATGAAGTTCTTAACCTTATTATAATTGGACTTATATCTTTCTTTGTTAACATTATTACTTCTCCCTACTTAGGTTCCAACTTTATTGTTAACTTTATTAATAGCCTAAAATATGCAAGAGCAATAGGCAGCCAAGGAACTATGCTTTACAACGGAAATCAAGTTTTATATGCCGATGGTGGGATTGGCTACTTACCGACAATACTATTAATAACTACCCCTATCTTTATCTTTGTATTTGCTGCTTATTCTTTATATAGATTAATAAAGAATAAATTTAAGCATGATTTGTTACTAATATTTTGGATTTCTATTATTTTAAGTTTAGCTCTTTACTTTATAACAAAGCCAATTATATTTGATGGCATTAGACACTTTTTATTCCTACTCCCTCTTTTAAGTGTTGTATCTACAATTGGATTTATTGAATTTATTAAAATTAAGAATTTAAAGATCAGAGCAGCGGGAACATTATTTATGTGCATTAATTTAATTCTTATTTTAATTCAATATGCAAATTTATACCCTTATCATTACATATACTTTAATGAATTAGTTGGATATATAAATGGTGCATACGGTAGATACGAAAATGATTACTGGGGAGCTAGCTATAAAGAAGCTATTGAATGGCTGAAATCAAATGAGATTGAGAATACAAAAGAATATTCAATAAAAACATGCGCGCATCCTGCCCAAAGCATTTATTACTTTGAAGATAATATGAAATGGGTTAATAATTTAGAAGATGCAGATTATTATGTTTGCTATGATAGAGGGGGTGAAAACTTATTAGCAGAGCAATCAAAACTTATACATACAATTTCTAGATCTGGTATTAATTTAAACTATATCTATAAATTAAGATGATGCATAATACAGTTAGAATTTATATAATCTATTAATATAATTATTTAAAATTTATGAAAACATTATCGTTAGTTATTCCAATATGGAATGAAGAAAAAACATTAGAAATTCTAGTACAAAAAGTATTACAAGTTAACTTCCCAGAAGGAATAAATACAGAAATTATATTAGTTAATGATGGATCAAAAGATAAAAGTGGAGAGATAATGGACGAGCTAGCAAGGAAACATGAGAATATCAAATCTTATCATAATGAAAAAAATTCAGGAAAAACTCAGACTGTAAAAAATGGACTATCTTATACAACTGGAGACTATGTTGTAATTCAAGATGCAGATTTAGAATATGAACCAGCAGAATTAGCAGAAATGATGCAACTAATGATTAATAAAGAACTAGATGTTGTTTATGGAAATAGATTTGGTAAAAAAAATAAAGTAGTTTATTGGCAGAATTATATTGGAAACAGAGCTCTATCTTTCTTTTCTAATATATTTACATATCCTAGAATCAAAGTGTTTATACCCGATATGGAAGTATGCTACAAAATGATGAGAGGAAATGTTGCAAGAGAGTTAGGAAAAACAATTGAATCTACAAGTAGATTTGGTTTAGAACCAGAAATTACTGCTAAACTTTCTAAATATAAAATAAATGGTAAGCATTTAAAGTTTGGAGTTGTACCTATTAGTTATTATCCTAGAACTTTAGCTGAAGGGAAAAAAATGAATGCAATTAATGATGGAATTAAAGCCTTAAAAGAGATTCTCCAATACAATTTAAGAGGTTAATCTAAAGAAGAGCTAAGGAGTTAATATGTTTAAAGAATTACAATAAGTTACTAATTATTTATGAAAAAATTTTTCAATAGTATTGATGTTAAGAATAATCCAATCTTAAAGAAGTTTGAAACTACAAACTTATATAAAAACAATAAAAAGATTCAAAAGTTATATAGTATATTTACTTCGCAACAATTTATTAGATTTTTTATTATTGGAATTACTTCTTTTATTTTAGACTTTGCGCTACTTTCTTTAGTAATAGTATTGTTCCAAATATCCTCAGAAGAACATTTAAAGCAAACTCTTGCTAACTTACTGTCTTCTGGCATAGCTATTGTTTTTAACTATATAATTCAAAGAAGCTGGGCATTTGAATCTAAGAATGCAAATGTTGCAGGTGAGGCAGGAAAGTTTATAGCTGTGCATGCATTTAATTTGACTGTATATCAAAGTATTTTATTCAGTATAGTAAATTACTTTTTACCTGCTTGGTTAACAAAGATTATGGTTACTGCAGTACAAATAATATCTAGCTTTATTTTATATAAATTATTTGTATTTAAAACTAAAGTTGTAACCCAGGAAGAGTTAGAAGATACGGTATCTACCGGACTAGTTTAATTAAGCATTAGTTACCCTCAACATCTATGAATCCAATAGAAGTAATCATGCTTCTGTCTGGGTTCTCGGTAGAAAATAATTCTAAGTTTATTTTATTAGAAGAACAATTAAATCCAAATTGCTTTTCTAAAAAATCTGCATTAGAAAAACTGTATTCAAAATTGTTTTCACTATTGGTAACACAATCTATCTTTAAATAATCATTTGCAGAAAATACTCTAAAAGATAAGTAAACTTTATCAAATTCTTCAGCAGTGCTTATAGTAAAACTAGATGAAGTATTTACTTGTTTAGGAGACACGTTATAAAGCGGAGTCCCTGGTGTTGGTTTTACAACATTAGTATTATTAAAGGTATATGTAATATCTGAATAATTACTTTTAAATTCTTTTCCAGAAAAATCTGTAAAGTAGCCAGCCTTGTAATCTATCTCTGTATCTTCTAGTTTATACAATCTATATCCTTCAGCTTCTTTTTCTAATTTATAAAGATTTGAATCTAGATTATATTCAAAACCTGGATTAATTAATAAATGCGTGACTCCTAACTGTTTTAGTTTTAAGAATCCTAATGTATTTGTAAAGTTTTCAAACAAATATTTGTTAAATTGATGATCTTTAGGCTCAAATCCACTATATCCATTTACAATTGGTTTAAAGTGAATGCCGGAATAATATACGTATTGAGTTGTATCAAATGGTCCTACATTAATAGGCATTTCTATTAAAGCCTTAACATCATTATTATCTTTTATATAGTTGTAAACTTCTGGAGTTTTAGAAGTATCGTAAAGATCGTAAAATCTATTGTATGGATAATACTCAAACAAGATTACACAAACTAATAATCCACTAAAAACTACAGCAAACTTTTTTGATTTAAAACGATTTAATATTTTAACCATTCCAAAGCCTGCTAGTATTCCTATAAACATATAGAATACTGTGGCAAATCTGGCAGTCACTCTAATAAATCTAATTGGAGGTAAAAGGTTATAAACAAGCCAATAAACTAATGGAATTCTTGTAACCTGATCTGCAATATGTAAGAAAGGTCCTAAGGAAAATATAAAAAATACTAAAGCCATTAATACATATTTTATTTTGGATTTATCTACAGAGATTTGGAATTCATTCTTACTATTTCTAAATGATAAGATTCCAATTATAGATAAGATTAAGGCAATAAAACCTATAAAGTTCATATTCTCACTCCATCTTTCTTTATCAATTCTAAAGAAAGGCAGCACTTCTCCCCCAACTACTGTATTAGGAGGAGGCAATAAATATCCTCCAATATCTGCAGAATAGGTTTTTAAATCATTTATTGTGTATGCAGATTGATTTTGTTTATTAAATTCAAAGTAAGGTAATGCAAATGGCAATATTATTAATAAATTTACTCCGATTAAAATGCCAAAGTTAATAAAATCTCTTTTTGTGAATTGCTTTTTTATTAGGTAATAAAAAAGCAATAAAGCAAATAGTAACCATATAAATATCATATGGTACCAACTTGTAAGCGACATCCCTAGCAAACTTAATCCTGCCCCTATAAGAAATAACCTTCTTTTATTTTCAAAATATCTAATTACAAAATAAGTTAAGAATGGAATATAAAATACTAAAGAATTTTGTAAATGTGCATAATTTATAATTCTATAAGAGCAATATCCAAAAATTACTGCACCGATAAAAGCAGCCAGCTTACTTTTTGTAAGATGCTTTATTAATACATAAGCACTAAATGCATTTAGAATAAATCCAAGTATCATTAAAAAGTTAAATGAAGCTGTAGGATTTCCTCCGCTAAGAATATATACAGGCAAGGCTAAAATGCTTCCCCCTAAGAAGTGTTCACTATAGGTAAGTGTGCTTTGATTAGGATAAAAAATATTAGCATTATAGAGATTTAAAGGATCAGTAAGAAGTTTATTAAGATCCCAGGAAACTGTCCACGCCAGTAATCGGCCGTCATTCTTTTCTATTTGATTAGAAAATCCTGTAAAAAGATGTGGATAAATAAGGAATGTAATTAAGCCAAAAAGTAATAATGGAATCCCGTAATTTACAAGATTTGCCTTACTAAAGAATCTCCTCATAATTAAACAGAAATATCTAATTTGCTTAACATTGATTTTAACTGCAAATACATATTTGCTTTAGAATATTTTTTAGATGAAATAATCGCCTCCTTAGATAAGTTCTTTAATAAATCTTTATCTTTCATTACTTTTATAGTTTTATTCATTAATTCTTCCTCAGTATTCCATAAGAAGCCATTTTTACCTTCTTCTACTATTTCCACTTGTCCTCCTTGTGCTATTACAATCGGAACAGCACCGGCAGACATTGCTTCTACAGTAGTCATTCCAAAATGTTCAAATCTATCGGGGAACTTTTTAGGATTTTCACCCATTCCAGATGCATGCCAGAATAAAGAAGCTTTAGCATATAAAGTTTTTAGATCGTTAAATTCTATATTTTCATGAATGTAAATTGGGTAACCTTGCGCTTCTTTTATACATTGCTGAAGGTATTGTGCACTTAACTCATCGTGGTGAACACTCCCACACAAGTGGTATTCATAACTTTTTACTACATCTGATTTATCGAACATTTTTTTAAAAACTCTAATCATTTCTAGCTGCTTTTTATTATGACTGTGTACAAAGAATCTACCTACACTTAGCAAAATATTGCTTTTTTCTCCTGGCAAAAATTCATCTACATCAATTGGAGGGTATAAGATATCGCTGTCTACTCCCCACTCTCTTTTAATCCACTTTTGAGTATATTTAGAGTTCGCAATAAATAAATCGTATGTCTTTAAGAATCGTCTTGAATCAACAAAATTTTTTTGTGATAGATAAAAACGATTAAGCGAATTAATTCCTGTATCCTCAGTAAATCTATAAATTGTATTTTTTAATAAGGAGTAAGTAATATTTTTAATTACTGCAGGGAATTTTCTTGGCCAAATTCTTGGAAACCAAACTAGCATTGCACTCTGCTTGCACTGACTCTCTAAATTAGAAAAGTATGTGCAGTTAATAAAGAAATCATATTCTTTTGATACTTCTCCATACTGTGGATGATCATGTTCAAGACCTAAAGGTCTTATTCCAACCTTAGATAAATCAAGATTTAATTTTTTAGACAAAACTTCTTTATCTACATCCTGACTACAAATAAATTCTACTTGGTGATTCCTAGATAAAAACTCGGCTACAACACCGATATGTTTTTCTCCTCCACCCATTGTATGAAGATTAGCGTTATATATTCCTATTTTCATTTATACAGATTTAACAATATTGAATTTTTTTAGCAGCACTAACGGCAGGTTTGAATAAAATTTAATTGAGCTCTTTAGTATAACCTTTAACCTAGAATTATGGTATCCGTTCCTAAACTTATGCTTTGCGGCATTTTTAAGTTCCTGAAGCTGTATTTTAGTCAACTCTTTAAAGGCAAATATTGTAGGTCTAATGCTAAAGTTTTTTATAACAAAGACAGGCTTGTTTTTCCATACATGATAAGTAAAGAAAGGTGAGTATTCAGTAGAACTACCTGCATGAATATGTCTTACTAAAGCTTTTGGCTGATACATTAATTTATAGCCTGCTTTTCTAATTCTAAGGCTTAAATCAGAATCCTCGTAATAAACAAAGTAATATTCGTCAAATAAACCGACATTTCTTAAGATATCCGCTTTAAATAAAACTGCTCCACCACAAATCATTTCAACTTCTCTAGGTTCATCGTATTGACCTTTGTCTATTTCTGCATCCCCATTTAGACTTCCAATATCATAACCATTAAATTGAGCTGTTATTCCAGACCCTGCGTTTTGGATTAAGTTAAACTTATTCTCTTCAATCACTGTCTTTGGAACCCCTATTGTATAAATCTTCCTCTCTGGAACAATATTTAATTCAGTACTAAAATTTCCTATTTTAAATTTTACTTTCTGATTATTTATTTGACTGGCACCTTCTATTGATAATAGTAAAGTATAGGTCTCCTCAGGATAATTGTAACCAACAGGTATATCGATAATAAACTCGCTGTTACTCCAACTAAAATCTCCTTCTAAACCATATAAACCTTCTCTTAAAAACTTTTTAGAATAGTGTGTATGTTCAAATCGCGTTTCTCCTGTAAATAGCTTTACACCTAAATCTCTAGTATCTTCACTAATACCTTCTTTTTTAGGGTTAAATGTCTGAGTTGAAAACTGTAGTCTTACAAATGGTTCATAAAAGACTAACTTTGAGGTTACAGCCCCATACTCAGGTTTCTCTTCTGCCATTTCAATTAAGCTCTTTAACCAATCTGGACTTACTTGTGTATCATCATTAAGCAATACTACATAGTCGTAATTATTAGTTTTTAAAACCTCTCTCATAACTGAATTATTTCCACCTGCAAATCCGCAGTTAGTTTTATTCTTTTTAATATATACATCTGGAAATAAACTTCTGGTTTTTTCTAAACTATTATCAATTTCTGAATTGTCATAAACAAAGATATCAAATTCTCTATGCGTCTGTTCCTTTAATCTTTTAATAGCTTCAATTAATAAATCTTCATTCTTTGGCCTTACGAATCCTAAGATAACAGCAGCATTATTCTTAAGCCTTAATCCAATTCTTGAAGTTGATTCTATTAAGTACTTTTTTATAAATTTTTCATTTGATCCATATTCCAATAAGGTTTTAGAGTCTTTAATAAAATTAGTTTCTGAATTAATTCCTTCATAATGATTATGCGCTCCTTCTTCTTTCTGTGAATATCTGGGTGTCCTATCTTTAAATATTTTTTTTCTAGCATGTTCATTAGATCTTAGCGGGTAATGCTTTAGTAAAAATTTTAATGGAAAGATTTTTCTTTCTGAAAAGATTGCTTCGTGACCAAATGCAAATTCTAAGTCTACTTCTTGTCCAAAATTCTTCCATGCCTTAATTTGAAGAAAGTATGCAGCTTTATTACCAAACTCAAAGTATTGAAAAAATTCTTCAAGGGGTCTAGAAGAATTAAAACCATCTTCAGTTGGTATAAAGTTAATAACAGTAAAGTCGATAGCATTAAAGCCTAGACTATCTACAAAAGAAATAGATTCACATAGATTATTATTCATCCATGGAGATAGTCTAATTTCATCAGAGTCATAATGAATTATCCAGTCGTAATCTTTAACAATAGGATTATTGGCCTTAAATCTTAGGATTGACTTCCAATCAAATGTTACATCAGGAGTTTCTGGGTATTGCTTTATATAAATTCTGTTAGGGTATTTAGATTTTAGTGCATTTAAAATTTTCCATGTACTATCTGTAGACCAATTATCAATTGCTAATACATCTACTTCTTGTTTTATAAGATACTCAATAGCTTGTTCTATTATATCTTCATCGTTAAATGTAGAAACTGCTGCTATTACTTTCTTCTTTTCTACTGGTCTAATATCAGCAAACTTACCTACAACGACAAAATCGATACTATTTATACTGGACTTTAAATTGGCATTTAGAGTCTCAATTAAATGAGAATTATTATCTTCAAAGAAAATTACAAATGGGATTTTACTTAAAAAAGGTTTAAATAATTCTATTAAATCTTCCCTAGCCTCAACCAAAAATATGCTTGATTCGATATCTTTATTTGATAGAAAATTCAAAATCTTTTTATTATCAAAATCTAAAGAAATCAAGTTAGTAGAAGACTTTGAATATCCTAGAACAGTATTTTCAGGATTAAACCTTTTTGTAATAAATACAAAATTATCCGCTCTAATTCCTTGTGCTAAATAATGTGCATAGTCTATAAGTTTGGAATATTTAGTTCTGATCTGTGGTGTTAGTGTTGGTATCATGGTCTTTATAACTATTTACTGTATTATAAAATTCTATTGTTTTTTTAACAACTACTGCAGGATTAAGTAATAAGATTCTTTCAAAGCTCTTTTGTTCCATTTCTTGCTTTTGTTCATTGGTAAGTTCCATAAGCTCTATAACTTTTCTAAATAAGGAATCAGAATCTCCTTTATTAATTAGAAAACCATTTTGTCCATCAGTAATTAACTGCTCAAAACTTGCACCATCTGTACCAATTACTAGTTTTTTTACTGACATTACTTCAATACAAGCATTAGGGAAATTATCCATTAAAGAAGGTAATACAGCTGCATGACTATACTTTATTATCTTAAATAAATCCTCCTTTTCTACTCTGTCTAAAAATATTAGTCGTTCAGAATATTCTTTAGCACTATCAATAATCATTTGTTTGCAACCGGCATCTCTACCAGCAAAAACAAAGTGTATATCTTTATATTTATCTAAGATTCTATATATAGCTTGAGCAATTACAACTCCCCCTTTTACACCATTAATTTTTCCAATAAACAATAAATAATTTTTGTTTGCCAAATTTTTATAGTTATTAGGAAGGCTCCAGTCACTTATTTGTGGGATAGTGTATAAGGTTTCAATTACTTCTATTTTTCTTCCTGTTGCCTTAGACATTGCAATTGCCACAACATTACTAGGGGAAAAAACACCATCTGCTCTCTTCACTGCTTCTTGCTCCAGCCAAACCATCTTTCGATCTTCTTTGCTAATCTTGCTTATTCCGTCTAAATTTTTCCAAAAAGGATGAAAACTCGAAAGACGCACTATTGTTGTTACATGCTTAGGTCTAAATAATGCTGTAGCTCTAAAACTAGAATACTGCAAAATATCAAAATGTTCTTTGTTTAATACTTCCTTTAACCTTTTATTTAAAATGTAACTTCCAAACACCCAGTCTAAATCTTCTCCTCTTCTAAGTATAAACTTTATAATTTTATAGATAGGATTATTAAAATCTACTTTTACTCTTTCAACAGTTATACCTTTATAATCAAATCTCTTATTTTCGAATGACTGTACTATTACTAAAACCTTATGCCCTTCTTTTAAAAGTGCAGTAGAAATTTTATACAAATAGTTTGCCAGACCACCATCAAAGTCAGTCTGTTCACTTATGAACTCTGTGGTAACAAAGCAAATATTCATTCTAAATTAATGTTAATACTACAAACGTTTATACAATATATACTTGGAAATAACAATAACACGATTTATATTTGTAGAAAACTTTTCTAAAAAGTATAATCTTTATATCTTAAATAGCTTTCCATTAATTTATGACAAATTGGATATACTCAAGGCCACAGTTTGAATTCAAAAAAGATATACCTGACTTTACTTGGGCAGGACATACTTTTTTTGCCTATGATTTAGTAAAAAATTTTAAACCAGAAGTATTAGTAGAACTAGGGAGTTACAAAGGAACTTCGTCTATGGCTTTTACACAAGCAGTAAAAGATGAAAATCAAAATTCAGATCTATATTTTGTAGACTCATGGGAAGGAGAAGAACAAACGGGGTATTATTCTCAAGATGTTTATCAACTATTCACATCTTTAATGAAAAAATACTTTAGTAAACAAAATGTTCATCCTTTAAAAATGCTTTTTGATGAAGCTTTAGAAAAGTTTCAGGACAAGAGTATTGATATACTTCATATAGATGGATTACATACATATGAAGCAGTTAAACATGATTACGAAACATGGAAAAGTAAAGTTAAAGATAATGGCGTGATTCTTTTTCACGATATTAGAGTACAAAACTTTGGGGTAAAAGAAGTATGGGAAGAAGTTAAAGCTGAAAATCCAAAAGCAATATTTATAGAGTTTGATCATAACTATGGATTAGGTGTAATGATTAAAGATGATTCATTAGCTTCTATACTTACACAAGAAAAAATTAAAGAAATAAAAGAATATTATTTTGACCTTGCAACAGAGTTTAGACTTAAGCAACAAACCATTGAATTAGAGAATTTAACTAAAGATTTAACAAAGGGGAAAGAAAACTTAGACAGAATGCTAAAAGAAGTAATGGAAGAGAATACCAGACTTTATGATAAGATTGATTTATTAAATGAAGAGAATCGAAAATTAAAAGATGAACTAAGTTCTAAAGCAGTACGCTTAGCCTTAAAAGCGAGCAAGAATCTTAGGGATTTAAGAAAAAATTTAAAATATAGATGACTTGGATTCTAAAGTATTTTTATAGGCATATTCTAAATAAGTCGAACATATTTCCCAATTTCTTAGCTTTAAAAGCTCTCTAGAATTATATTCTTGCATGCTTCTTACATAGTTTAAATTATCGTTACACCAGTTTACAGCATTTAATAAGTCCTCTTGGGTTCGTTTATTTAAAATTATTCCATTAACATAGCTTTCAATGAGTTCTGTTGCAATACCGACATTTGTTGAGATGGGGAAACATCCCGTTGCCATACTTTCAAATAAAGGAATTGGTTCACCTTCATTTTTTGAACCTATAATTAAAACATCTATATTATTATAGAAATCATTCATTTGAGAATGATCAACATTGCCAGGTGCAATAATAAGCTCATACTTATCTTTTAATGCAGGCTCTATTATATCTTTAAAACCCTTAACTTCGTCATTAATATTACCTGCCCATCCTATTTTAAGACTTCCTGTTCTATCTACTTTTCTAAAAAACTTTTTTGAATCAAATCCATTAGGGACAAAGTACGTACGTGGATTTACTTTATTAAAAGTATTGTATAGTCTTTTTGAAACACATAT
>CAYPVU010000005.1:0-36868 GCA_964414295.1 uncultured Candidatus Saccharibacteria bacterium
ACAGTCAGAAACAATAACTCAAGGTGAAGGAGATAGACAAGTTGCAATGGGAGATAGAGTAAGAGTTCATTATACAGGTACACTAAAGGATGGAACTAAATTTGATAGTTCTAAAGATAGAGGTGAACCATTTGAATTTACTGTAGGAAGTGGTGTAATAGAAGGATGGAGTCAAGGTGTTGTAGGAATGAAAAAAGGTGAAACTAGAAAATTAGCTATCCCATCAGAATTAGGATATGGTTCTCAAGCTATTGGATCAATCCCAGCAGATTCAGATCTATATTTTGAAATTGATATGATAGATTTTGTAAATTAAAAAATAATTAAGAATGTGTTTAAGCGGGCCCGTAAAGGGCCCGCTTTGGTGTTATAGAATTGTAAAGTTGTTTATGATATCTTAGAGTGTTTAGCACTTTTAACTGTATTTTAATGGATGGTAATCCTTTCTTTGAGCAGGAAGCTCCAAAACCTAAAAATTGGTTTATTATAATCTTACAAAGCCTAGTAATACTTACATCTGTAGGAATTGTGATGTATTTATTTGTAATTTCTCCTAATCAGGTTGATGGTAATTCAATGCATCCTAATTTTATAAATGGTCAATATTACTTTGCAAATAGACTAGTTCAGTGGTTTAATGGAACTCCGGTAGGTAAGGTTTTAGGATTTGAGTATAAAAGAGGAGATTCTGTTGTTCTGCAAGTCCCTGGGTACCCACTTTTTATAAAGAGAATAGTAGGGCTTCCTGGTGACACAATCTCAATTGCTGAGGGCAGAGTGTATATTAATGGACAAATTGTTACAGAAGAGTATCTTGATCCGGCATTGTATACTAATGGCGGAGATTTTTTAGAGGATGGAGGAGAATCTAGGACAATTCCGCAGGGATCTTATTTTGTGATGGGAGATAATAGATCTGTAAGTTATGATTCTAGATTTCTTGGCTACATTAGAGGAGATTGGCTAAAGGGTAAAGTATTTTTAATTGTATTACCTCTAGAAAACTTTAGTTTAGTGCCTACAGGCAGTATTGTATTTAATTAATCGGTATTGAATGAGAAATCCTTTTAAAAGAAAAGATGACGATTATGCCTTTAACGAAAAAAAGGAAAAGTCAGCATTAATAGATTTTTTGCAATCTGTTACTCTTGCAATAATTCTATCGTTTATTATTTTTAGTATTATTACTCCCAGCGAAGTTGATGGTCCTTCAATGGAACCTACATTTCATAATGGAGAAAGAGTGTATACAAATAGGTTGCCGCAGTGGTTGAGTACAACTGACGTTGGAAAAACTCTAGGCTTAAACTATAACAGAGGAGATATAATAGTATTTTTTAAGCCTACAATGGGGAACTCCCTAATTAAAAGAGTAATTGGTCTACCTGGAGATACAATAAAAATACAAGGCGGAAGAGTTTATGTTAATGGGAAAATGTTAGAAGAAACTTATCTTTCAGATGGTACCTTTACAAAATCAGGAAATTTAAAAGAAGGGGTAGAATATAAAGTTCAAATTGAAGAAGTTAACGGAAATGGAGAAACAGTTGTAGATCAAGATGTATTTTTTGTAATGGGAGATAATAGAGCAGTAAGCAACGATTCTCGTTATATTGGATTTATTAAAAGAGAATGGATGCAGGGGAAAGTAGTATTTAGATTATGGCCCCTAGAGAAATTTGGATTTATTACTGGTACAACCTATAATATGGTTGACCCTTCTTTTTAAATTACATTTTGGACATTCAAACGATTTTTAATTAAACTTTTTAAAGTTAAATTTTTATAAAAGTTTATGAAAAGAATCATAATCTTCAGTTGTTTAGGAATTTTGTTTTTATTAGGATTAGTTTCTACTACAGTATTTGCTGTTCTTTATATAAATTCCCAAAATGAATTAAAGCTAAAAGATGCATCTTTAGCATTATGCAACTCTCAAAAGTCTCAAGATAGTTGTGTAGAAGAGGAAGATATTTCTAAATCTCTAGAATATACATTTACAGATGATGGTCAAGATATTTCAATCACTTATCCTACAACATGGACAGGTATTTTAACTACAACAATTAGTCCAGAGTTTGCATATGAACCTGTATATGGAAGAATTGCTACCGGTTATGAATACAATTTAACAAAATCCGGAGTGAATCTAAAATTCCAAAAATTAATGGGAGCGGTAGACGGATTCCCTTCAGGTCTTAGTTCTACTGAACACGACTGGGCAGAGGTTTCAGGAACAAATATCTTAAGATATTCTAGTAAAGGAGAAAATAATTGGAGATATGCAGAAATAATAGATTGCTCTACATTGGTTGACGGACCTTTCTTTACAGCAGAAGAATTAGCAAGTTTTGATGTGTGTATTGGATCATTTTTCCCAGGCTTTGGTAATTTAGGTGCCAATATAGTAACTATTCAGACTTCAAATTCTACACTTTTATTAGAAGCTGATCTTATAGTTAAGTCTGCGTTAAATTAAATAGAAAATCCCCGCAAGGGGATTTTTTTATATAGGATTTTGTATTAAGTGTTCTTGTAAAAGTGCTAAAGCTTTTGCCCTCATAGAGTAATTGTCTTTTTCTGTATCAGACATCTCAGCAAAAGTCTTGTCGCTGCCTAAAGGAATAAAAATTGGATCCCATCCAAAACCATTACTTCCTTTTTCTTCTGTAGATATATTTCCTTCTACTTTTCCTTCAAAAGTATGAATTTCATTTTCATTAATTATTAAGCAAAAAGTAACTTGAGCAACGGCTCTTCTGTTGTCTGTATTGCTTAATAGTTCAATTAAGCCTTTATTTCCTAATGCTTTAGAAAAATCATTAATGTAAGGTCCCGGCAAACCATTAAGCCCATTAAAACTTAAAGATGTATCTTCTACCAATAAGGGAGTTTTTAATTCCTTAAAGTAAGCTTTTGCTTTTTCTTCTGCTACCTTAACTGCATTTAAAGATTGTATTTCTTCTATTTCTAGAGATGTACCTTCAATTTCTATGTTTAGTATTCTTTTTACCTCATTAACTTTATTTTGATTAGAAGTGGCAAATATTAATTTCATATTATTTATTTAACAATTTAATAATTAAGCAATATAATTAACTATAATACAATTTTCTAAAATGAGTAAAGAAATAATTTCAGTAAAAAATTTTAGTAAAGCTTTTGGTTCTAAAAAAGTAATTGAAGATCTTTCGTTTAGTGTAAATGAAGGAGAAATTTTTGCCTTTTTAGGATCTAACGGTAGTGGTAAAACTACTACAATTAGAACGTTATTAAACGTGTATACAGCAGATTCAGGCACATTAACTATCAATGGGGAACAGTATTCACCAAAAATGGCTTCATTTTTGGGATATTTACCTGAAGAAAGAGGATTGTATTTAACTTCTAGGGTTCTAGAAACTCTTGTTTACTTTGGACAATTAAAGGGCTTAACTAAAGAAGAGGCTGAAGAGAATGCAATTAATTACTTAAAGAAAGTAGATTTAGAAGATAAGCAGAAGTTAGAAATAAAA
Organism: uncultured Candidatus Saccharibacteria bacterium; assembly: GCA_964414295.1. GTDB lineage: Bacteria > Patescibacteriota > Dojkabacteria > J137 > J137 > Brojett037. Next base: position 3,516 of record CAYPVU010000005.1, read on the forward strand.
AAGTTATCATCTGGGCAACAGCAAAAAATCCAACTGGGTATAACAGTAATTAATAATCCTAAATTATTAATTTTAGATGAACCTACTAAAGGCTTAGATCCAGTAAATAGAGAGCTTTTATTATCTATTTTGCTAGAACTTAATAAATCAGGATCTACCATTATATTTAGTACACATCAAATGGAGGAAGTTGAAAAAATTGCTGATCGTTTATTAATGATAAAAAATGGAAAAAATGCACTTTACGGTAGTCTATCGGAGGTAAAAGCTAAATTTGCAGATAACTCAATTTATATAAATTTTGAAGGTAAACTTGAGTCCGAAACTGATTTGTATAGTGCAGAAATTCATAAAAATACTGCAATATTAAAGCCTAAGAATAGCAGCAAGGCATCTATCATTAGTTATATAGCAGATAAAGTTAATATTTTAAAACTAGAAGAAAATTCGCCTTCTTTAAACGATATTTTTATTAAAGTAATGAATCAAAATGAATAAAAGTCTCATTGTTGCAAAAAGAGAATATACTAAAGTTATAAGAAAGCCGTCATTCTGGATTTCTACCTTATTTTTCCCAATCTTTATAATTGCTATCTCCTTTATATCGGGATATTCTTCTATGCAGTTAGAAGAAAAATTGAAAACTGAAGCTGAAAATGCAAATAAAGTATTAATTGTAGATAATTCTGGTTATATAAAGGATGAAATCTACTCAACTAAATTTCAAAAAGCAGAAAGTATTGATAAAGGAATCGAAGAAGTCATAAATAATCAAGCTGATGCTTTAATTGTTTATCCCGCAGATATTGCCAATGTTAATAACATTCAAATTTATTCCCAGGATAAAGGGTTGCTATTTAATGAAACTTATAATTCTATTGCAACGGACTTACTAAAACAGAGTATCTTATCTGATTTAAATAATGCAGACAAAATTAAAGCATATAATTCTACATTTAACTTTAATGTAACAACCTATAAGAACGGAGAAGAAACCAAATTTTCTTTATCCAATCTAATTGTTCCTACAATTTCACTAGTTATTTACTTTATTTTAACTACTTTTGCGGTAAGTTATCTTTTATTAAGTGTATCTGAAGAAAAAGAAAATAGAGTAATGGAAATTGTATTATCTACAATCTCTCCGCGGAATTTAATTATTGGAAAAATAGTAGGTTTAATTGGAATTATATTTACTCAGGTACTTCTTTTGATTGTATTGTCTATTATTGGATTAGTAATTACATCCTCGATTATGGGTGGTGGACAATCTACATCCCTACAATCAATTGGAAGTATGCTAGGCTCCTTAAGTATTTCACCATTAGAATTAATAGGTCAAATTGTATTAGGAATTATATTTACCTTTACAGGGTTCTTTATATTAGCGTGCACAATGGTAGGAGTAGGTGCTGCAGCGTCTACATACAAGGAAGCACAAAGTTTGTCTTCTATATTTGTAATGATTTCAATATTTCCTATCTATTTTATAACAATGTTAATATCAGATCCTAATGGAACTTTAGCTCAAGTATTCAGTTATATTCCTTTTACTTCAAGCTTTGTACTATTATTTAGAAATGCTCTTGGTGCATTAAGTTTGTTAGAAATAGTAATTGGAATAGTCCTTTTAGTTATTTACTGTATTCTAGGAGTAGTAATAGCATTTAAACTCTTTGAGTATGGTGCTTTAGAATACAATAGAAGAATATCGTTTAAAGAATTTTTAAAGTCTTTTAAGAGATAAAGTTGTAATTTTCTTAGTTACTGGTATACTATTTTTTGTCACCAAATTTTAGAGTTAGTTTAAAAATGGTTAAAAGAAAAAGAAAATTTGCTTTAAAAAGTGCTGCAATTATAACTGCAATAAGTTTGTTTGCATTTGGAGTATCTGTAGCAACTGGAATTTTAAGAATTGATATTGTTGCATCTTCAATTGAGCTTCCTGCAAATTATAGAAAGTTAGAAGAAAAGATCGCTAATAAATTAGAGGGTAAAAGTTTTGTCTTTTTTACATCTAACTGGTGTGGTCCTTGTCAGACACTTTCAAAGTTATACAAACTGTCAGCACAAAAATATTCAGAAATAGATTTTTATGAAACTGATATTGAAGTAAATAGAGATCTAGCTAATAGTACTTCTACTATTACTGCACCATCAGTTATTTTTATTCAGGATGGTAAGGTAATTGGCAGTTCAGAAGTAAGTATTAACGAAATAGAAAAAACAATCGACAAATACGCTTCTTTTTAATAGATTAATTTCTGCTAAAATATCTTAATTAAGGCTATTATATGTATCTTTTTTTAAGTATATTTATTTTTCTTGTATTAGTTCAATTTATATTAGGTATTTTTGCATCCTTGGTAAAAAGAGGACTTAAAAATAAATATAGTTACTATCTTGGTGAACAGATTGAATTTAATATACTTCTACAAAATGCTAAAGAAGAGAATCCTGATCTTGGTATAGAAGCTACCGATCAAATTGAAGATGTTTGTATAGCAGAAAATAACTTAATAATTGTAAATAAAGGGTCTATTTACTCAAAAGATATGTACAGTAATCTATACTTGCTTTTTCAGCTAAAGTTAACTAATCCTAAATTTACTCGACTTAGAACCCTTTATAATTACCAATCCATTTTGTTCTTATCTCAAGTGATTTGCTTAATTTTGGTATTCTTAATTCCAGACTTTTCTAATCCTATTTTAGTATTAGCCTTTGTAATTTTTCTATTAACACTTATGTTAATTACATATGGAATAGTTCAGTATGGTAATATTTTAAACACTGTACTAAAAGAAGCAAAAGGAAAACTTAAATTAGATGGTGTAGAGCAGGCTAGAGCTGAGACTTTAGCAGCAGAAATTAAATACGAGATTCTTTCTTATCCTTTAGAGATTCCTTGGAGATTAACTAGATTTTGGAGTTAATAAAAAAGGGGTCCATCCATAAGCCGGATTCTGTTTATAGAATCATTTATCTATTGCCCAAATATTTGGTTGCTCCAGACAGGGGTTGCCTGCATCTTAATATTACTATTAAGACCGGTGGGCTCTTACTCCACCTTTTCACCTTTACCTAAAGCTAGTATTAGTAATATCACGTACATATTACTAAACTAACTTTAAGGTTGTTTGTTCTCTGTTGCCCTTTTCTCCCTAAGATTGCTCCCAGCCTATACCCTAAAAGCTTCTACTTGCTTTAATCCTTGAATTGCTTCTTAAACCTTAGCTTTTGAATTACTTTTAAGTTAAAGGTGTCTATCCCGAATCTTTTTGATGTAATCTCAAAGTTGGCAAGTAAAACCTGCCGTCGGGACCGCAATGGAGTCCAGACTTTCCTCATTTGGGTTTTTAAATTGCTTTATAGACCCAAACGCGATTCTTTGAATGGGCCCCGTTAGTGATTATTATATCATTTTAGTAACGCTGAAGTCTAGACTGGAGAAGTTTGATGTGTTTTAGCAAAATTACCAACCCACTGTTGTATCGTTCAAAGCTATAGCTTAACAATACAACAGTATGGTGTAAAAAGTATGTAAATCTTTAAATTACAATACTTAGCAATTTATTCTTAATGTAAATAACTTTTTTAGGACTTGTAGTTATAAACTTCTTTACTTGTTCAAGTTGCATTGCTTTTTCTACAACTATAGATTCTAGTGAATCGAACTCTGTATTCAATGTTGCTCTTAACTTTCCATTAATTTGTATCGCAATTGTTACTTGATCCTCTATGTCAATTTCTGGATTATATTCAGGCCATGCTTGTTTATGTACACTGTATTCGTAACCATTTAAGTTCCACATTTCTTCTGCTACAAAAGGAGCAAATGGTGCAAGTAACTTAATAAATGTAGCCCAAGTATCTTTATTTATTGTTTTAAATTCATTTAATGCATTTAGGCTTTCCATAAATTTAGCAACTGCTGTATTAAAGGAAAGACTTTCAATATCTTCAGTTACTTTTTTAACTAGTTTATTAACAATCTTATTTTGCTTTAAAGATTCTTCTTCTGTTGTACTTCCTACCTTTGAATTTGTATTCCAAACTTTTGCTAAAAATCTAAACACACCATTTTGAGTCCTATCATTCCAAGGTTTTTGATCTTCTAATGGTCCCATAAACATTTCGTACATTCTTAATGTGTCTGCTCCATATTTAGCTATTTCATCATTAGGATTAATTACATTTCCCCATCTCTTACTCATCTTTCTTCCATCAGGACCAAGGATTGTACCCATATGTCTCATCTTATAGAAAGGTTCGTCAAAGTTTATTATTCCTTTATCAAAAAAGAATTTAGTAAAGAATCTGGAATACATTAAGTGCAATACAGTATGCTCAGCACCAATCATGTATAAATCGGTAGGCAGCCAGTAGTTCATGTCTTCTGTTCTTGCAAATTCATTTTGATCATCTGCATTGCAATATCTAAAGAAATACCAGCTAGAATCTACAAATGTATCCATGGTATCTGCCTCATAATGCCATCCCTTCCCATATTTTTCTTCTGCTCCTTTTTTGAATTCCTCGCTTCTTAATATAGGTGATTCACCTGTAGGTTTAAAATCTACATCTTTAGGTAATAATAATGGCAAATCCTTTTCTTCAATAGGATGAGGATTTCCTTCCGGATCATATACAATTGGAATTGGACAGCCCCAATATCTTTGTCTGGAAACTAACCAATCTCTTAATTTATAGTTAGTCTTTTTTTCTCCAATATTATTATTCTTTAACCAATCCTGCATTTTAGAGGTAGCTTCGCTACTTGATAAATTACTAAACTCTCCTGAATTTATAATTTTGCCTAAAATTGTTGGACAGACCTTTTCTCTATAATCAGAGTTGTATAACATATGCCATATACTGCTGTATTGTCTAATCCCTTCTTCAAAGTCCTTCATTTTAGTCCATACATTACTGTCTTCCATAAATTTAGGAATTCTAGCAATTTCAACTCCCCCAAAATCTTGGGCTTTATCGTCTCCAAATATTATTACTGCTTCAGATTCACTTACAGCATCATGCCATGCATATTTACCTTCTACGCTTTTAGACGCATACTCAATAAACTTTTCTATGTATTCAGCATTAAACTTAAATAAAACCTCATCATTAGTTTTATTTAAATAGGTAGGATTAAATTCTGATATTTGATTTAAAAATAAATCAAAATTATTACTCCATTTTCTTGCAATATAAGAAATATATTCTTCTTTTTCTGGAGCAACTACATTTTTTAATGGAATATTATATTTAAGTGCAAATTCCATATCTCTTTCATCATGCCCAGGTACAGCCATAATTGAACCTGTACCGTAAGTATTTAATACATAATCAACAACATAGATTGGTACCTCAGTATTATTAAATGGATTTACTGCAGTTAAGCCTTCTAACTTTATACCTGTTTTATCTTTTTCTGTTTGTCTTTGTAAATCTGTTTTGTTTCTTGCCTGAGCAATATAATTTTCTACTTCACTCCAGTTTTGAATATATTCTTTTAGTTCAGTTATTATTTTATGTTCTGGAGCTAAACCTGTAAAAGTACATCCAAATATTGTATCTACTCTTGTTGTAAATATGTTGAAAGAAGATATTTCCTTATCCGCACTTTTAACCTTAAAATTTACAATTGTACCTTCACTTCTGCCTATCCAATTTCGTTGCATTTGTTTTGTACCTTCTGGCCAATCTACCTTGTCTAAATCATCGTAAAGTCTATCTGCAAAATCAGTAATCTTAAAAAACCATTGAGACATTTCTTTTTGTTCAACTGGGGTGTCGCATCTTTCGCATAAGCCATTTACAACTTGTTCATTTGCCAATACTGTCTGATCTTTAGGACACCAATTAACTGGTGCTTTTGCTTTATATGCTAATCCTTGTTTATATAACTGTAAGAATATCCATTGAGTCCATCTATAATAGTCAGACCTATGTGCTCCAACTTCTTTCTCCCAATCTACAGAAATTCCTAAGTTATTGATTTGACCAATGAAAGTTTTTACAGCTTCTTCTGTACTGTCGTGAGGATGGATTCCTGTTTTTATTGCATAATTTTCTGCTGGCAAACCAAACGAATCCCAACCCATTGGTAATGTTACGTTGTAGCCCTTCATTCTGTAATACCTAGCAACAATATCGTTAGCAACCATTCCTTCTACATGGCCTACATGTAAACCAGCTCCAGATGGGTAAGGAAATGAATATAAAGAGTAAAACTTACTTTTTGTTTTATCTTCTGGTGTTCTATAGAGTTTTTCGTTTAACCACTTATCTTTCCATTTATTTTCATAGTCCTTAGGGCTAAAGTTACTCATATTCATTGTATTAAAAATATTTAAGGTATTTTAATATTGAATCACCTAAACTTCAATAATTAAAACAGTCAAAAACCTTATATTATCTGCAAATCCACTATATTCCTTTTTAATTAATAAACTTATTGTTAAAATCTGGTATGAATTTAAGGCAAAATCTAAAAAAAGTTAAGCTGGATCTGGTTTTCTTTATAGTTGGCTTTCTAGTTTTTCCATTAGTTGTTATAGGGGCAGTTTATACGATTTTTAGAGCTCAGAATGATATTGAAGATGTAGTCAGTTTTCCCATGGATGCTGTTAGTATTGAAATAGAGGAGGTTCCTACATCAGAACCCTCTTTGGACTTGCCTGAACCAACATCAAATGAGATGACATCTTCTATAACTACTATAAGAACTGGACATTCCCAAGAAGGCTTAAATAAGTCCCTAAGTAATCAATCTCAAATAGAAGATAGCGAAGTGTGGATTGCCACACAGTATGAACCAGGGGACATTGAACGCAATACTTATGTTGTTCAGTTAGGCGATACATTATGGCAAATTGCTAATGGATACTATGGAAATGGAGTAGAGTGGAATAAAATTTTAACTGCAAATTCTAACCAAATAGGATTTTTGCCTAACGGAGAACAAGCCTTAATATACCCAGGACAAATACTAGCCTTACCTTAAACTGATTCTACAATCCTTTTTATTTCTTCTGGTAAGGCAGCAATATCTTCAGGGAATACCTGTTTTATTTCTCTTATTATTTCAGCTGCATTAGGTAAGCTATTATTTTCTTTAAGTATATCTAAGTACTTTTGTTTACCATTATCCCAAAAGAATTTCTCTTCATTTTCTTTGTTAGTAGATAGATTTGTATAAGTATCTTTATTTATAGCTTGTTTTTCTAGTAATTGAGAATAAATAATTTCTAATTCTTCGGCAATTTTTAATTCGGAGTTATCAATTACAATAGAATAATTTTCTTTGATTTTTTCTTCATTTAAAAAATCTACATTAAAAAGTTCGTTATATACTTTTGCTAAAGATGCATCTCTATTTTCTATATATTCTATATCTTTATCTCTGCCATCCATCTTTAATCTTTTCTTTCTAACTTCTGCAGGTGCCTTTAAGAATATAGAATAGACTTTAGAGTTGTCTTTAGTAAAAAATCCAGTAATATCAGTTTCTGTAACAATATTATCTTTGTTACTAACAATCCATTGCATATATTTTTCAAATATTGGTCCCCAGCTTGGTTCTAAAAGTTCATCAGCTTTAATACGATCAGCTCCGGTGTTTTCTAAATTTATTAGACTGCCTAAATATCTAAATGTTGTAGAACCTTGTACCAAAGTATATCCAAGCGATTTTGCTAAAATAATTGCTAATGTAGATTGCCCTACACCAGGCCATCCAGAAACGATTATATTCATAAAAGAATGTGCAATAATTTATTTAATGGTTAGTATAGCACCTATAATCATTAATATTACCCCAACTAAGACTCTAATATCTAATTTTTCTTTTAAAAAAATAATTGCAAAAATAAATACAAATACCAAACTAAGCTTATCTAATGCAGCAATCTGAGATATATTTTCTTTTGAATTTTGAAGTGCAATAAAATAAAAAATCCATGAAATTGCTCCAGCAATTCCAGAAACTGCTATTAAAATCCAATCTTTTGTTTCTATATTCTTAATGTTATCTAATGTAAATTTATTTGTTATTACAACTACACCAGTTAAAAAGACAGCCATTATAATAGCTCTAATTGAAGTTGCTAAAGTAGCATCAATATTCTTTAAGCCCAGTTTAGCAAATATAGTAACTAATCCTGCAAAGACTGCAGATAGCAGTGCATAAATTATATACATAACAATAATTTAACAATAACAACAGCTTATCATTTACGAGTTGACTTTTTAAGCATTTAATAAAAGAGCAATATCTGTTAGTATTATTAATAAGTATCTTTTAAATCCAAATTATGGAAGGCACTGAGGTAAATGCTTCAAGAGATAAAAACTCCACATTAACATTGGTGTTAATAGGTATAGTTATTATCTTATGCCTTGGCTTTATTGTAGTAATAATAGGGTATGTTGGACTTACAACAGGAACTAATAAAGATTTAAATAATACAAATTCAACTAATCAACAAAATAATCTTGTTGCTACTAATCCTAATATACAAATTCTTTCTCCTTTGGAAAGTAGTACCTTAAATGGGCTTATAGAAGTAAAGGGAGTCTCAACTTATCACTTTAAAAATTTAAAGATTGAGTTGTTTGATTTTAATCAAAACTTGCTAGCAACTTCTAATTTAGCAGTGTCTGCACCTGCCGATGGAAATGTAGAGTGGTTAGCAAAATTAGATGTAATTAATTCTCCATCAAGTTCTAATGGAAAGATTATTGTTACCTCTACAGAACCAGTTTTTGAAAAAAGCATTGATATTAAGTTTGAGGTTTACTCCGATTCACCAAATAATCTTATTATTTACGCTCCTCTACACAACCAGGTAATGTTTAGTAATAATTTAAGCATTAGAGGTGAAGCCAAAGGTTTATTTGAAGGTAACCTACAGATTCGTTTACTCGATGAAAAAAATAACGAAGTTTATAGTGACTCGTTAACAATTCCAGATCAATACGAGGAATTTAGAAAATTTGAATATTTAATCAATTTAGAAAATCTATCTTTAGCAGAAGGAAAAACTGGTAAATGGGAATTTTACTATCAGAGTGCTATGGATGGTTCAGAAGTTATTCTTCAATCAATCCCAGTTAGATTTCTATAATTCTTCGCAAGTATTTACATGCTAAAATTCTATTATGAATTTAGATCCTCATTACATAGATATTCTTTCAAAACCAGGTCTTTCTAGAGAGGTGATTGAAGCTATCTCGAAATTTAAAGATGAACCGGAGTGGATGTTAGATATAAGACTAAAAGCTTATGAACATTATCTTGAACGACCACTGCCCAAATGGGGAGCCGATTTGAAAAATTTAAAAGACGAAAATATACAGTTTTATGCTATTCCTGGTTCTAAAAAGAAAAGGGATTGGGATGAAGTTCCAACAGAAGTAAAAAAAACATTTGAGGAACTAAGAATACCTGAAGCTGAAAGAAAGTTTCTTGCCGGAGTAGAAACTCAGTTTGATTCCTCTGTAATTTATGGACGAATGAAGGAAAAGTGGGAGAGCCAGGGAGTTGTTTTTACCGATACAGATACTGGTATTAAAAAATATCCTGAATTATTTAAAAAATGGTTCGGAAAAGTTATACCTTATACTGATAATAAATACGCAGCCTTAAATACGGCCTGCTGGAGTGGTGGTAGTTTTGTATATGTACCAAAAGGTGTAAAAGTTGAGATTCCGCTACAAGCTTACTTTTATATTCAAACTCAAAATCTAGGGCAATTTGAACGAACTTTAATAATTGCTGATGAAGGTGCAGAAGTACAATATGTAGAAGGATGTACTGCGCCTACTTATTCGACAGATATTTTACACTCTGGGGTAATCGAACTTGTTGCATTAAAAGGAGCAAGAATTAGATATACAACCATTCAAAACTGGTCTAAGAATGTTTATAACCTTGTAACTCAAAGAGGTATTGCTTACGATGATGCAAAGATTGAGTGGGTAGATTGCAATCTAGGTTCTTACAAAACAATGAAATATCCTTCTGTAATTTTAACTGGTAACAATTCTAAAGGAGAAGTACTCTCTATTGCTGTAGCAGATAAAAACCAGCATATAGATAGTGGAGCTAAAATGATTCATATTGGTAAAAATACAAGCAGTGTTATTACTACAAAATCAATTTGCAAAGGAGGAGGCAGAACAAGTTATAGAGGTTTAGTAAAAGTTACAAAGGGAGCTAAAAATGCAAAAGTAAAAGTTGTTTGTGATGCTCTGATTCTAGATAATATTTCACAAACAGATACCTATCCATATAACGAAATTTATGAGAAAGCTACTAGAATTGAACACGAGGCTTCTGTAAGCAAAGTTTCGGAAAATCAATTGTATTATTTAATGTCTAGGGGGCTTTCAGAAGAAGAAGCTGGAGCCTTGATTGTATCGGGTTTTGTAGAACCTATTGCAAAAGAACTGCCAATGGAATATGCTATGGAGATGAACGATCTTATACGCATGTCTATGAAAGGCAGCGTAGGTTAAAATCTTAAAATAATCAAAATGTCCGATCTACCAACTGCTATAAATAATCCTACAGTACGTTTACCGGGTTTAGGAGGTATAAATCCTATTGAAGAAAATAATTTAACTCCAGGAAATCTTGATATTCAAGAAGTATTGCTTACAAATATTGCAGAAGATCTTAGATCTACAAATCCAGATGTTAGAGCTAAAGCTGTAGAAAGCTTATCTAACATTGATGAAATTATAAGTGTTGTAGAGCAGAGTGCGATTGCTTCTAATCAAAATCCTGCTGAACTTGTTTTAAATACTCTTTTAGTACCTCTATCAGAAATATTAGAGAATGAACCATCTTTAATAGAAGCATACAAAAATATTATAAGTAAGTTATTTAAAATGCTATTGGCTAGAGGTGTAAATGGTATAGAGGCTGGGATGTTAATGCTTCCTTTATTTATAAAATTAGAAGGCATTGAAGAAAATATTCAAGAAAATATATTTAACCATATAGCAACTGAATCAATAAATTTTGCTTTAGATAGAAATAATCTTACAGAGGTTTTAAGAATATTAAATATTGCAAATGGTGTATCTAATAGAATCTCTATAGTGGTCTATCAACAAATCTTAGATAGAGTTGATGAGGGAGTGTTTTCAGCGATCGAAAAAGATGTTTTTTATGACTTTTTAGATAGGTTAGTAATTTGCCTTCCACTATTTATAAAATCAGACGAACAGTTAACTCTGCTTTTAACTGAAATGAATAGTCGAGGAATTTTTAATTTAATAAGCTTTGATTTATCTACAGCTAATTTGGAAAGAATTGTTGGAAGCTTAAGTATGGATGACGGTTCTACTTTAGCAAAAGCTTGGAATAAAGTAATTTTAATGCTTGATTCTACAGATAGTCCTGTATTAAAAGATATAATTTCTAAAATAGGATTTAATAGCTTTTTAAATATATTAGGTATTAGTATAGATATAAATAATCCTAGTCAAGATCTAGTAACTGCAATAAGTAATATAGAACTAGTTCTAAACAAATATAGTGAATATTTAGATGAAGATACGGTAGGTAAATTATCGGCATTTGTAATTAGAGCAGCATTAAAGGAAAGAACTATAAGTGACAATTTGGTACAGATTCAGCTAAGAGCCCTAACAGTAATAGCGGTTTTAAATAGTAAATATGGAGACTTAATACCTGTAGAACAATTTAATGACTTTAAAAAAATATTAATTGTAGAAATAGAGTTAGGATTAAAAGGTTCAAAAGAAGAAAATAATAGAATTGCTCCTCTAGTAGCTTTAATCTTACCACCCAAAAGAAGTGCATTGTTTAATAGCGAAGAAAGATTGCTAGTCTACAGTGCTTTAGCAACTGAAACTATAAATCAAGATACTGCAAGGTTACTTCATCCATATTTCAGTTTTTTAATATCTCAAGAAGGTAATGAAAATTTAAGATATACAGAATTATTTGATGGTAGTTATGAATTTAAAACCAACATAGACTTAAAGAAAGAAGCAGTTGAAGAAGTAAAAAGAGTTTTTAGTACGTTATCACTTGATGTTAAGAAATCTTATTTAGATAGAGTTTTAGAAGGTAAAAATAGATTAAATGAAGGAAGTAGAACTCGAGAAGTAATTATATTCTTGATTTTACAAGATGATGCAGCTTTAGAATACTACAACACAAAGTTATTAGAACAAGCAGAAAAAGAAGGTTCTCCTAGTTTAGTGAGTGAATTTGAAGAGTTGCGTACTTTAATATTAGATAATTTAGATCAAGAAAAAGTATTAGAGAGAATTAAAGACGGGAAAGAAGGTAATTTTAAAAGAAGGCATCCTTTAACTGGATTTAAGCTTAGGTTAGTAGGATCGGGTCCAAGAGCAGAAAGAGAACGACTAAGGCTAGCTAGGGAAGCTGTAGAAAAGGATGTATCTAAAGACTTAGAATCCGGTGTTAGTAAATTATATGGGTTAGTAAATTCTCCAGAAAAAGTTAGGACACTGCTTACTGATTTAAATAAGAGTCCTGAAGTATACACAATTTTAGTAGAAACACTTCAAGAATTATATGAATACTTTAATACTCTTGACGCTACAAGTTCTTTAGCACAGCAAATAGAAAAGATCTTTATTCTGGTGTTAGATAATAAGGTAATTGCTAAGTCTCTTCCACCTCAAATTCAGGTAATAAGAATAGAAATGTGGAAGTCTTCTTTAGATGCAGTTACAGAAGCTACAGGTGGTTATGCAGCAGTTAGAGCAAATGTTCTTACTACAAGAAATGGTGAATCTGTAAGTCTAGAAGGTCTAAGAAAAAGAGAGCAGCAGCGTTACGAAAGGAAGCTAACTAAAAAGTTTGCAGAAATTAGTACACCAAGAGGAGAGTGCTTAAGTCAAATTGTAGCTATGTACAATTCTCCAGATAAATCAATGTATAGTTTATACAGTGCAATGCCTGAGTTCCAAGCTTTACTAGAATATGCTATAGACCAATATAATAATAAACCAGAAGACTTTTTTACCTTAAGTGAAAGCGAAGTAGAATTCTTAAATTATTTGGTCTTTAATAGCGAAGTATGGTCTAGATTGGATTCTAGAATTAAATATAAAATATCTATGCTTTTGTATAAGGTTTGGAGCCAACAAGATCCAACGGGACAAGATATTTTAATTAGATTAACACAGTTAAGAGCAGGAGCTACTAATGAATTTGATTTTGAACTACAAGACCAAATTAATACTATTGCTGCAGCATACAGGTATGCTCCGGATTCGGTAAAAACACCAATGATTCAATTTGTAAGAGGATATTATGACGAATCAGGTAAGCTAAAAAGAAAAAGAGACAGATTATTAGCAGGTGCTAAATTAAAGTATGCAGAAGATCTAAATGAGTTATTAGCTTATATACTATCAAGCAATAAAGTTACATCAAAAGCATTTTTTGCTTCAATGGACGAAGTTGCATCTACAAGAGCTAACTGGGAAGTGCAAGATAATTCTAATACTGCTTCCTTGCAGTTATCTAGAACAATGGGGAATTTATCTGAAAGTATAAATCCAAGAGGTCAAATGCTAACTACAGATAATATGGAAACCTTAAATAACCAGATTCCAGGCAATCTTGATTCCATAGTGCAATACATTGCAATATTTGACGGATTAACACCACCATTACCTTATAGAACTGCAGTAGAACTATCTGAGGCATTCCCAACAATAATTGATGTATTAATGCATTCTTTATATGTTTATAAACCTGAGTTAAAAGAGCGAATTGAAAAATTAATAAGCTTTATAACTAAATTAGTACAATTAGAACCAAGTGCTTACTATAGGTCAGAAACGGCATTACTAAAAATATTAGAGGATTTAGAATCAAGAATTAAAGTATACAGAAAACAAAATGATCCTATTGACGCTATTCAAGATAATGACTTAAAAACAAAGTTATTAGGGTTAGTTGAATTATCAGAAAAACAGCCAACATTAGCTCTAGAAAAGGGTGTTGAAAGAAGTATGAGCAATTTATCTTTAAGTATAAAATTAAATCCAGAAGAAGGAGAGAATAGAGAAGTTGTAGAAGTTTATAGGCAAAAAGAAATAGTTCCTATTCTTAAAGATTTAGCTAACTACTATGTAAATAATTTTAATGCTGTAAGCAGATTAGATAGAAATAAGTACTCCGATCTATTAGAAGTTACTATACAGACTTTATTGGTTTATCTACATGTTTATTCCAATAATCCATCTGTCAGCAGGTATATTTTAAGAATATTAGAGCAAATGACAAAACTAATTTCCGAAGATCGAAGAACAGAAGTTTATAAAGACTTTAAAGATCATACACCTAGCTTATTTGGAAGCAGAAAATCATCTCAGAGCAGAGTTCTGCCTTCTAGGTTAAGCACTCAAGTTGAAACTTACTTTAATGTTAAAGCCGCATAATTATGGAAGAAATAACTAATAACAACATTTTAGATTTTGATTTATTTCAGGTCTGTGGTTTAGAAGTAGATGAGGAAACAAGGCTGGATATTGAAGCAGGCCTATATAGAGCTGCAGTTATAGAACTTTTAGAAACTGAATTGCCTCGTGTTATGGGGGAAGAGCAATATTCAAAATTAGAAGAATCCTTAGAAGAAATGGATATGAGTGATTCAGTAAAATTTGTTGAAGCTATCACATTAAAAGGTAAGGACTTGGGTGTTGATGTAAAAGAAATTTTAGATCTGGTTGTAAGTAGGGTAGAAGAGGAATTTGTTCAAGATCAAATAAACTATTTTGAAAGAAAGGCACAGAAAATAACAGATCCAACACAGAAGGAATTAAAATTATCTGCAATTAGAGATTTAAAAAATTTATTTAGTAAAAAATCCTGGGAACAGATGGGTGCATTGTTTAAATCCGCAAATTTATATACAATGCAAGATTCTTTGGTTCTTAGTCTTTAATCAAGTCACTAACAATATCTTCTACATCTGTCACAGAAGCAGCTTTCATAAGTTTTTCTCTTATTTCTTTGGCTCCATCAAATCCTTTTACATACCACCCAAAATGTTTTCTCATTTGTACAAAAGCTTTAGGATCGGGGTTTAATTCTACAAATTTTTTTGTGTGCTCAAGCATTACCTTTATTTTTTCTTCAATAGGAACTTCTTCAAAATTCTTGCCTTTGAATATCCAGGGGTTGCCATAACTAGCTCTACCTATTAAAACTCCATAAGCTCCGGTTAGCTCTAAAACTCTTTTTATATCATCTGGTGTTTTTATATCACCATTTGCCATTATAGGAATATCTGTAATTTCAACCGCCTTTTTAATTTCATTCCAATCAGCATTGCCCGTATACATTTGTTTTAAAGTTCTTCCATGTAGACTTATCCATGCGGGATTTTCTTTTTCTAAATTTTGAATCCACCACTCTGTAACAGGTTCAGAATAACCTATTCTAGTTTTTACAGATACCGGTAATTCTTTTCTATCCTTGTCTTCAACATGAATTTCATTTTTAAGATTTTTAATTGCCTCTAATGTTTTGTTAGGTAAAGCAGTTAATTCCCCATTTTCTACCCAGTGTTTAACACCTTCTTTGGTTGCTGCAATTATTTCCCTTGCTAAATCCGGGCTTTTAATAAGTGCTGCACCACTGCCACTAGAAGCAACGTTTTTGGCAGGGCACCCCATATTAATATCTACCGCATCAAAATCTAATTCACAGGCTATCTTAGCTGCATGGTAAAAGTATTCAGGTTCTTTCCCATAAATTTGAGCAACAATTGGCCTTTGTGTTTTATCGTAATGGAAGTCTTTTATTACATTATGTCCAGCCATGGATAATCCCATTACATTTGTAAACTCTGTGAATATAATGTTAGGATCCCCATATTTTTTTGTTATATACCTATACGCAGAATCTGTGACACCGTCCATAGGTGACAATCCTATTACTGGGTAAGGTAAATTTACAATTTTTTTACTTGACATTTATTGATCAAAAAGTTATCGTTAAAATAATTGAGCACATTTTGATAACAAAATTGCCCGAAATGATTATACCAAAATAATCCGGGAAGCTTTGTTATTATTAATTTAAATATGGCTCTAGCATTAAAACAAGACATAACCGGAGAGGCACCTTTTACCCCCTCAATCGTTCAACGACCCCCAGAAAATACTAGTGTAGATTATCCTACTGTAGATGAATTAGTAACTTTTAGTGATGTAGGTGTGTACGACATTCTAAGAAATGATATTTTTAACAGAAATTCAATAATCTCCCAAAATCTATTAACTTTCTCTGAATCTATTAAAATAAGAGCATTAACTATTGCTGAAAGAGATAGTATTGAAAGAATTAATGTTGATGCATTTACTACTCTTAGAGAACAAGGTTTATTAATGTTTGATAGCAGAAGTGGAACTTACTATTTTGTAGTAGAGTTTAATGGAATTGCTTTACCTTCAATTAGTGAATTTATAAAAGGAGTGGAAATTGATATGAGTATGGTTTCTGCTTTTGTAGAAGCTAGAGATAATTTAATTGCTGATGCAGGCTTTAATCCGGAATCAATGAGAAATCACATATACAATCTAGTTACAGGCTTAGATCAAGAATATCATTTTGCTTTAGCAGTAGAATTATTAAATAACTATTTACCTTCTCCTGAGGATAGAACCTCATTCCTTAATACTCTAATTGCCTGTGCAGATAGTTATACAATTGTTGGAGTATTAAAACTAATGCAGTATTTAGGTGAATTAAGATTTACTAAGGCAGAAGTCGATTCTATAACAAGATTAGAGGGTTTGACTATGGAGCAATTGCTTTATAGACAGGTATTTGTTCAATTAAGAGACTTTATTAATAAATTCCCTGCTGCTCTTACGTTCCTAGAACTTTTAGTTTTAGAGTTTAGACAGTTTTTGGCTGCAAAAAATGCTGAATTGTCAGGTAATCTAACAGATCTAGAAATGAATAATGCGGCACAATATTTAAGAAAAGAACTATTAGCAGAATTCAGATTTGATTTTGCAGAATTAAAAAGAAAGAGTGTAGAGGCTTAATGATTTAATAGAATAATTTAAAGGGCGCCTTTGGCGCCCTTTTATTTTTGTTTATAAATCCAAAGACTTACTATTTATTTTTTCTAGGATTCTTGCAGCAGTATCCGCAATGCTCATTGCATTTAAATTTTCTCCGCCTCTTAATCTTACACTTACAGTGTTACTTTCAACTTCCTTATCCCCAACAACTAATACATAAGGAACTTTTTGAGCTTGAGCTTTTCTTATTTTATTTCCTAATGTTTCGTTTGCACTATCTACCTCTGTTCTAATTCCAGATATTTTTAATTCATTCATTACCTTATTAGCATATTCAGAATGTTTCTCAGAAGAGATAGGTAATACTTTTACTTGTACAGGATTTAACCATACAGGTAGTGCGCCTGCAAAGTGCTCTAGTATTATCATCATAAATCTTTCAGCTGATCCCATAATTGCTCTGTGTAGCATTACTGGATGTTTTTCTTGTCCGTCTTTATCTATATAAGTTAAGCTAAACCTTTCTGGCATTACATAATCAATTTGAATTGTAGATAATTGCCATTCTCTGCCTAGAGCATCTGTTGCCATTAAGTCCATTTTAGGTGCGTAAAATGCTGCTTCACCTGGACCATCAAAGTATTCAATATTATTTCTTTTCATTATTTCAATTGCCCATGCTTCTACTTTGTCCCATTTTTCTGGGTCACCTAAGTACTTTTCCGGATTTTGAGGATCTCTAGTTGATAGTCTGTATTTGTATTTAAATCCAAACTTTTCCATTACCTCTTTTGTCATTTGTAGTGCTTTATCGATTTCTTCATTTACTTGTTCTTCAGTACAGAAGATATGACAGTCATCCTGAGAAAATGATCTTACTCTTGCAAGTCCATTTAATTCTCCCGGTCTTTCGTCTCTATATAACATTGCAAAATCTGTCATTCTTATTGGCAGATCTCTATAACTTCTCATTTCACTAGCATAAATCTGAGTATGCTGAGGGCAGTTCATTGGCTTTAAATACATTTCTTCATCAGAATAGTTAGATACAACTCTAAACATATCTTCATGGTATTTGTCGTAATGACCCGATTTCTTAAATAATTCCGCCTTTGCAATTTGAGGTGTCCATACCTGCATATATTCTTCTTTTGACTGAAGCTCTTCTACATAACTTGTTAATAACCTTCTTACAAGTGCACCTTTTTGAGTATATAAAGGTAGGCCTGAACCAACTAAGTCAGAAAAAGTAAATAAACCTAATTCCTTACCTATTTTTCTATGGTCTCTTTTTTTTGCTTCTTCCAGTTTAGTTAAGTATTCATCTAGTTCCTGCTGAGAACTAAAAGCAGTTCCGTAAACCCTTGTAAGCATTTCGTTATTTTCATCGCCTCTCCAGTATGCTCCAGAAATACTTAGTAATTTAAATGCCTTAATTTCCCCTGTATTCTCTACATGAGGACCTCTGCATAAATCAAAGTAAGTATCTCCTGTCTTATATATACTTAATTCTTTACCTTCACTGGCCCACTGTTCAGCCCATTCTAATTTGTATGGATTGTTCTTAAATAATTCCCTTGCCTGTTCAATTGTAATAACTTCTTTTACAATAGGTAACTTTGCTTTAATAATGTCCTTCATCTTTTTTTCGATTTCTGCAAACTTATCTTCAGAAACTTCTACTTCCCATTTTGCATCATTAGAAAAGCCTTCTTCACTAATGTGAGCTACTGCTAAAGTTATTTTATCCCCATATAACTCCTTAATTGCCTGTGCAAATACATGCTCACAGGAATGTCTTAATTTATATAACGGAGAATCTTCTAAATTTTCTTTGTTCATATTAATTGGTTTAAATATCTAATTTTAATAGTTTTATAAGGTATTGTGAATATAAATTGATTTTATACGTAAGAATTGTGCCCCCTTAAGGGGTTGTAGTAGTGGTTGTGAAGCTAAAACTTTGTAATCTCATTAGTGTAATTATAAACTTAGCCCTAACTATTTACAATAATCTTTATCTGTACCCCTAAAGAGACTTTATATTGTATACTAATTTATTAACTCATACTAATTCTTACTTCTAAGCTATGTGCGGAATTGTTGGATTTTCTGGAAAGCCTGAGCCTGAAACCTTAAATAAAATGATGGATTCTATATTTCATAGAGGACCAGATGATGGAGCAAAGTTAGAAGAGAATAGCTTCTCTATAGGCTTTAGAAGGTTAGCAATTGTAGATCTTTCTAAAAATATTTATCCAATTAAAAATGAAAATGAAGATATTTTTGTATTTTTAAATGGTGAAATCTATAACTACCAAGCTTTAAGAGAGGAGTTAGAAGAATTAGGACATAAATTTAAAACAGAATCTGACACAGAAACAATTGCACACGGCTACGAGGAGTGGGGAGAAAGCGTTATTAAACATTTAAGAGGAATGTTTATTGTTGTTTTGTTTGATAAAAAAAAGAATGAACTTTTAATTGCAAGGGATAGATTGGGAATTAAACCTTTTTACTATGCTGAAATTAACAATAGAGTAGTGTTTGGGTCAGAAATTAAAGGTTTACTTTCTGGATTTGAAATTAATAGAGAAGTAGACGAGGACTCCCTTTATAAGTTTTTAACTGCAAGGATTCACGATACTAATCAAGATACTTTCTTTAAGAATATAAAAAGACTTTTACCAGGTCACTTAATGATAATTAGTAACGATGGCAATTATAGAATCGAGAAATACTGGAATCCTACTTATACTACTAAGTTTGCTTCGGAAAAATCTGATGCAGAATATGCAAAAGAGTTTAGAGATATCTTTATCGAAGCTGTAAAGTTACATTTAATTGGAGATGTTCCTGTGGGGGTCACTTTATCAGGAGGGTTAGATTCTAGCGGTATTACAGCAATTGCAGCAAAGTTATACAAAGAAAATCATCCTAACACTAAATTTTATTCATTTTCTGCAGTCCATCCCGGTGAAACTATAAACGAAGAAGAGTATATAGATAATGTAGTAGAGCAGACAGGAGTAAACTCAATTAAGATTACACCTAATGTGGATAACTTTTGGAATGATTTAGATACATGGGCATACTTTCAAGAAGAACCTGTGATTAGCGGAGCACCATATGCTTATTACACTGTAATGAAAGAAGCACGAAAATATGTAACTGTACTTTTAACAGGTCAAGGGGGAGATGAATTACTAGCAGGCTATATTCCTTACTTTATGACATATTTACAAAGCGCTGTAGATAATGGCAAGATATTAGAAGCATTTAGAGAAACGGTTGCTGGTAAAGATTTATATTCTAAATTCTTTGTGGATAAGTTAATTCAAAAGGTTAAAAGAGAGAATACTATAAATCCTTCGCAAATGATTATAAATACTAACAATACAGAGTTTATAAGACCGCAGGCAACAAGAAATTTAAATAAAAGATTGTTTGAAGATGTAACTTCATTAACCACACCTTCCTTATTAAGATACGAAGACAAGAATTCAATGGCTAATTCCTTAGAATCTAGAGTGCCATTTTTTGATCATGTTGTAGTTGAATATATTTTTAATTTACCTATTGATCAAAAATTAAAAAATGGATGGACAAGACATATTTACAGAGAAGCTATGAAAGGTTTGATTCCAGAAAAAAATCGATTAAGAAGAAGTAAAATTGGATTTACAAATCCAGAATGGGAATGGATTGAAAGAAAACAGGACAAGTTTATAGAGATTTTTCAGTCTGACTCCTTTAAATCCCGAAAGTTCTGGAATGCAGATTTAATATTAGAAAACTTTAAATTAGCACTAGAAAATAAGATTAAAGGCGATGTCTTATTTTTCTGGAGAGTTTTTATAACTGAAGTATGGATGAGAACTTATGTGGATAAGTTCAGTCCCCTAGATACAAAAAGTTTAGTCTATTTTAGAAAGTAGTTTAGGATTCTAGTACAAATCTTGGAGTATTGGCTTCTACTGTTTCCTCATTTATTACTCTAAATAGTCTTTCTGATGGGCCAATAAATACTATATCTTTTTGGAAAGGCAGTAGTCTTTGAATAAGTGCTTCTATTCTTTTATTCGGAAAGGATCTTCTAGCAGATAATCTAACACCAGTTTCAGTCACTAGAGTTTTATCGTTATAACCAAGAGTTGTAAATTCTCCGGTATAAATAACCTTACCTCTTATTAAAGTTTCTGTAGGATTAGTAATGTCTAAAAAGAATACTTCATCGCCTCTTTGCAAATCTTCAATTCTCCATGGTTCTGCTTGGTTAATTAAATCTCTTATATCTTCATTTTCTAAATCAGAAATTAAAATTAATCCTTCAGAGATTAATTTTCTAATAAGTCTACCTGCGGCTGAGTTGTTGTATCTATTGGCATCTAATCTATCTTTTGAAGTAAGCATAGAATTCTATTAATAATTAACAGAATTCTATAACCTAATGCCAATATAGTCAAACGCAATTAATATGCTTTAGCAAAAATCACTCTTTTATTTGAATGATTGCCACATTTAATACATGTCCCTTCTTCATCTTTTTCCTCAAATGGAATGCATCTGGTAGTAGCTTTTGTTTCTTCTTTTATTTGAGCTTCGCATTCTGCAGATCCGCACCAATGAGAATAAATAAATCCAGGTATATCTGAATCTATTTGTTTTTTGAATTCCTCGTAGTTATCGATTCTATAAGAATTATCTAATCTAAACTTATCGGATTTCTGCTTTAAAGCAGCTTGAATGTTTTTTAATAAATCCTCTACTGTATTATTTAATTCAGTTATAGCCACAATACTCTTTTCTGAATTATCTCTTCTAACTACTACTACTGCATTATTGTCTAAATCTCTTTTCCCAACTTCAATTCTTACAGGCACTCCTCTCTTTTCCCAGTAATAAAACTTTTCTCCTGTTGTTAAATAGTCTCTAGTGTCTAATTCAATTTGTCCAATAGGTGCTAATTGTTCTTTGACTTTGTTTGCGTATTCTAAAACTTCTTCTTTTGTATCCTCTTTTACAATAGGAATTATTACAGCTTTTATAGGTGCAATTTTTGGAGGTAATACTAAACCCTTATCGTCGCTGTGCTGCATAATTAATCCACCAATCATTCTGGTACTTAATCCCCAGCTAGTTTGCCATACGTATTTTTGTTCTCCATTTTCATCTGTGTACTGAACATCAAAAGCTTTGGCAAAATTATCCCCCAGGTTATGAGAGGTTCCGGCCTGTAAAGCTTTCCCATCCTGCATCATTGCTTCAATAGTAAAGGTTCTTAGTGCTCCGGCAAACTTTTCTGATTCTGTTTTTTGTCCTGGAACTACAGACATAGCTAAATATTCTTCAGCAAACTTTTGATAAACTCCTAGCATTTTTCTTGCTTCCTCTTCTGCTTGTTCTTGTGTTGCATGTGCTGTATGGCCTTCTTGCCATAAGAATTCAGCTGTTCTTAAAAATGGTTTTGTTCTTAACTCCCATCTAACAACATTTGCCCATTGGTTTATTAGAACTGGTAAATCTCTCCAAGATGTAATCCAATTAGAAAAGGCATTGTAAATAATTGTTTCTGATGTAGGTCTTACTACTAACTCTTCTTCTAATTTAGCTTCAGGATCTGTAACAAGCTTTCCTTCGCTTACTTTTAATCTATGGTGAGTTACTACTGCAGATTCTTTTGCAAAACCGTCAATATGCTCTGCTTCTTTTGCAAATAATGATTTAGGTATAAATAAAGGAAAGTATGCGTTTCTATGACCAGTTTCTTTAATCATTCCGTCTAGTACTTTTTGAAATGCTTCCCATAATGCATATCCGTTGGGTTTTATTATCATACAACCTCTTACAATTGAGTTTTCTGCAAGATCTGCTGCTTCAATAACATCTAAATACCACTGAGAGTAATCGGTTGCTCTAGGTGTAATTCCCTTATTGTCGGACATACAGAAATAATAAAATTTATCTTAATACAGATGATTTTAACAGAAAATTTAACTTATTACGCTTCAGTTAAGGACTTTCTTATGTACAAAGTTGCAAGTCTATGAATTCTATCCATAAATTTTACAATTCTTTCTGGTGAAGATGTTCTAACTATCTTACTCATTAGCCTGTAGAGGATGTGGTCTTCAATATTCCCCGTCAAAAACTCAAACTGAATATGGGAATGTAAATTTAAAACCTCTAAATACTCCTCTGCAATTCTGGTAGTTGTAATAACTTTATCTTGCGGATTAGGTTTCTCTATAAAGATAACACTTAATCTTTCTGCAACTTCAATTGCTATTTTTAAATCTTCATCATCTAAGTCACTAGTTAAGCCACCATCAATTCCATCTCCAGCAGTAATCCATTTGTCTCCAAGTTGTTTTGTGCCTTCCAATCCTAAATCCTGTGCATACCTTGGGTTATAAACATTGTTAGGCATATGCTTAACACTACCATAAATAGAACTCGCTGGAATTGCTGGTCTTTCATCTAAATCATGTGAATTCCAGTAAGCAATTACAGAGGCATCTACAGAGGTGCCGGTCTCTCTTACATCATCTATTACAATTATTGGTCTTTCGGGATTGTATTGTAATAAAGGGGGACTAATTAGATATTCTTCAGGATCTCCTTCTTGTCTAGATTCTGTATACTCTTCTAAGCTTCCACCTCTACTTTTTGCTTTATAACTAAATAAAACTTCTATATTTTCAAAGTTTGTAAATCTTCTATTTGCTAATTCAACCATCAGATAATAATAGTGCAGAACTGATCCTTTTAATGGAAATATTAAAACAGGATTTATACCCTTATCTACAAAATCAATAACCTGATCTGCTATTTTATGTATTAATAATAAAAACTTTTCTCTTGATTCTTCTGGAGTTAATGGATGTAATTCTCCTACTTCTTTGGTTAACGCTAGGCCACGCGGCAGAACAATGTGCTCGTTAATCATATAATAAAAAAATAAGTAACTGATGATTATGACTTCTTTAAGCTATTATGGCAAGTCATGACTTCTATATAAAAAGTATATACCGCAGAAGGGTTTTAGTCTTAATTCATGCTATAATCCTGTATTGCGAACTTGATTCATTCAGTTCGTAAGAACGTTAATAACTGAATAGAATCAAGTAACACAAATATCAAAGGAGAATCTCGTGAACTTCCGGACTTTTTGGTCAAGCATTGAAGGTAAGCTGATACTCATGTCAGTCTTGCTTTCGTTGGTTGCCTTTGCTGTAATTACGGCACAGGGCATTGGCTTTTTGCACTTTGATACACAAGCGAGACTTCTAATTGCGCGCCGGGTATGTGACAGCACATCTCCGGGATTAGCGCAGTTAGGAGCAGTATGGCTTCCTCTTACCCATATTGCAAGTTACCCGTTGGTTTGCTCCGATATATGGGCAAATTCACCAATGGGAATCTTCATTATGGTATTGGTTGCTGTAATAGCTATAGTCTTTGTGTGGAAAAGTCAGCAGTGGAGTGTTGAGCAGAAGGCGTGGGGCACTGTAATTGCTATGGTTGCCGCAACTGTCTTATGGCTTATTCTACGCTCCAACATGTTCTACACACAGGGTATCGGTATGATACTTCTGTCTATGCTCTCCTATTGGCTGCTCGGCTACTTCCTCTTTAAGTTTGTAAAAGAACTTACAGGGAGTAATGGAGCTAGTCTGGTAGCATGGACAGTAATCATGCTAAATCCTAACATTCTGTATTTGCAGGGTACATCGATGACTGAACTCCCTATGTACTTTGGGGTTTTGTTGTCTATGTACACTTTCTGGAGGTTATGCAAAGAACCCTCCTCCCTAAACTGGATTTTTTGGAACGGCATTAGTGCCTTCATCATGACACTGATCCGTTACGAACCTTGGGTAATCCTTGTGCTAGAGACTGCAATCTATGCCCTAGTAATGTTGCTTAAACGTTACAAACTGGGGGATATTGTTGGACATCTAGTCCAGTGGGGATTTTTATCTTGGGTAGGAGTTGTGGGGTGGATTGCATGGAATATCACTATCTTTAGCAATCCGCTTGAATTCCAGAATGGTGCATATGCAGCTCCAAGTAACTGGGTCTCGGGGCGAGAAGCAGGTTTAGGAAATCTGCGTGTTGCCTTTGAAACCTACGTTTGGGGGATTGGGGATACTATCGGAGGTCTGATTGTAATCTTAGGGTTGATTGCACTGATTTACCATGTGCTCTCAACACGGCTAAACAAAGAAGGGTATGCATTGTACCTGCCCTTAATCATGATTCCGTTCTTTGGATTTATGATATATAAAGGGCAAAGACCAATGCAGGTTATGCAGATTGAAAATACCCTCTACAACATCAGGTTCGCTCTGATTGTCATTCTTTCTATAGGGCCGTTAATCGGCTACATGGTAAGAAAATCAAAGTACCTGCAAGTTGTGTGCGGGGTTGCAGTAGTAATAACTCAAGTTTTGCTGGCGAATAATCCGGGTATTACCACGTTGATTGAACCTCAGCGTGCGTCAAGCTTTGAGTTCAGCCAGCTCCAAATTGAGGCATCTGAATGGTTAGAAGATAACTATGATGGTGCATCAATGCTGTTAGAAGCTTATGGGAACGAGCAAATCCAGTTCTTAAGCGGTATTAACCTCGGAGAAATTATTTACGAGGGCACATACCAGCTTTGGGAACCGATTTTGAATGCACCATATGCAAACGAAGTCAGTTGGATTGTAATGCGCGGTCCTTACTCGAGCTTTCCGCAAGACAAAGTATGGGACACTGTACGTCAGCAACAGTCTTTCTGGGATCACTACGTATTGGTCTATCAGAATGAACTGTACCAGATTTATCGCTTAGAAGCTACCACCCTGAATCAGTGAGGAAACAATGGAAAACCAGTTCGAGTTAGTTAACGGACGCAAAATCTTCGGACCGGGAGCAGAAGTGAGATTTAGCAAGCAGCAGCTTCTATTCCTTGCGATTATTCCGGTGGGCATGATAGCAATGGGTGCACTGCTACAATTCAATCTGCAGCAGTATTTGCAGATGTTTGTGGCAGTTTGTACCTGCTTTTTCGGGGTTATGTTTTGCTTTTCTCTTGTTGCCGCCGTAAACGGCATAAGAGAAGACAGCATGATCGAAGTAACAGAGGCTGAATGCACTGCCCTGGCGGAATTCCCCTTTATTACGGTACTAGTACCGTCGTTCAAGGAGGCAAAGATTGCCAGGCAGATTGTACGCAGTCTTTCTGCCTTAAAGTATCCAATCGACTGTTTTGAAGTAATCGTGGTGCTTGAGGAAGGTGATGATGCAACTATCAACGCTTACTCAAGCATAGATTTACCTTACAACTTTCGGGTTGTAGTTCGCCCTTCGGGGGGGATTATGACTAAACCAGCAGCCATGAACTACCTTTTGGAGGAACTTTACATTTCTCCAAGTGAAATCACGGTTGTTTTTGATACCGAGGACATGCCCGATGTATGGCAGCTTCACAAAGCAGTAATCGCCTTTCAGAAGGCATGGGAACTCGACGAACGGGTTGTGTGTATTCAAGCACGACTTGCTTTCAGCCAGAATGCAAATAAAAACTGGTTGACTCGCATGTTGAACTTAGACTACCTGCAACACTTTGGTCTAGTTCTACCGGGACTTTCCAAACTGGGATTCATCTCTCCGTTAGGAGGTACGTCTAACTACATCCTCACTCGGATCTTAATGAGTGTAGGAGGGTGGGATCCTCATAACGTGACAGAAGATTTAGACTTGGCAGTGCGTTTTGCACGGCTTAAGTATCGAATCCGCGTATTGAACTCAGTAACTGCAGAAGAAGCGGTTACTAAAGTCGGAGCCCTTTTTGGGCAGAGAAGTCGTTGGAATAAAGGAGGTATCCAAACCTACTTCCGCCATATGCGGAATCCAGTCCGTCTTTACAAAGATCTGGGCTTTGTTGGATTCTGTAGTTTCCAGTTGGTTGTAGGGGCGCCATTAGTATTGGCACTCATTAATCCAATCTTCTGGGGGCTGACTGCGGTGTACGCAATTACGCAGTCTGAATTCATCAAAAGTCTTTACCCCCCGCTAGTGTTCTATATTGCTATGTTTTGCTTTAGTGCTGGTAATTACATGTATATCTACATGTTAAAGACCAGTGCGTTCAAAACAAAGCAGTACGTGAACGTGGTATTTGGCTTATTTGCTCCAATTTACTGGGCGCTTTTATCAATTGCTACCTACAAGGCACTCTTTGAGTTCCTTGCTTCGGGGCAGGCTGCCAGTAAGTGGAACAAAACAGAACATGCTGGTAATTTCAACGAGGAGGCGGCGCTTTAGCGCCGCCAAAGGAGACATCATGAAGTACAGCTTTGCGGTCATTCTGCTAATGTTGGTTTTGGGTACAAGTGTTCATGCTCAAGAGGCTACACCTGAACCCGCATCAACGCCGCTTGGTAGTTCCATTCCTTTTCAAAACGGTATTTCCGTTGTTCTATACGGAAACGATACTACAATGGAAGGGAATACCGTTCGGTTCTTTGATGATCTGGACAGACGGAATCTGGGAGTAACGTCCATCATCTTCACCTTCCCCATCTTTCAAGATGGGGTTAACGCTACAACACTCTACATGGATTCTGAACTTACCCCATCGGTGGAGAATATGAGGATTTATGTAAGAGAGGCTCACCGGCGGGGATACAGTATTTGGCTAAAACCCCTTATCGATGATGAGCGTACCGGCGCATGGCGTGGAGCAATTACACCGGGGGGCGATTTAAGCAACTTGGAGGCCCTAGATGCATGGTTTGCTAGTTACGGTGAACTGTTAATGCAGTATGCTGTACTGGCTCAAGAGGAAGGTGTCTTGGGGTTGGTTATCGGGGCGGAAATGGAATCACTGGATAAGCCAGATGAAAAGTACACTATTCGATGGAATGGCTTAATTGCTACTCTTCGAACCGTGTATTCGGGTAATCTGTCTTATGCCAAAAACTGGACTCCTGTTGATCCATCGCAAATGCCCGGATTCGTGCCAAATCTGGATGTCCTTATGATAGATGCATTTTTTGATCTATCGCGACTGGCTGACAATGCTAGTTCTGGTGACATTTACTATGCGTGGCAGGAATGGCTTCCATACCTTCAGCAGTACCATGAACGTAGTGGTAAACCCATCATGTTTGCTGAGGTAGGGGTGGTCCCTCGTGTTGGGGCGTTCCGTAATCCTTGGAACGGGGATAACGGAGGGCGTTTTGATCCTACTGTTCAAGTGCGCTACTATGAAGGCACTTGTCAGTTTCTTAGCGACTTTGGTGATTCCTTTAGCTTTTCGGGCGCATACTGGTGGGCAGTTGGGTTTTACGACAACTTTGAAAACCAGATGACGCGTGCCACAGAGCAGGGAATCATTACGTACAATTTCTACGACATGCCTGCAGAAGATACAGTAAGGGCATGTCACGGCTGATTCTATTCAGATAACAAGGGAGGGGCTTAACCCCTCCCCATCCTTTACATTCTCTATAAAGCACTATAAAATATTCTGATTTTGTAGCCACATTTATGAGTAGATTTTCAAAAGAAAATATAGACAAACTTGTTTTAGTTCCTAAAAAAGGAATATTTCATTCAATTAGAAAACTTGCTGGACCAATTATAGATTTATCAGGTTTAATAGGGGCAATGCTCTTATTATCATTATATTTATATACTGGTTTGGATTTAATACTAATACCATTTTTTGCAGCTATTATATTTCAATTTATTTTAATCTATTTTCTATTTATTAAGTTTTACCATATAAAGGTTAATAAATATAGAATAGATATAGGGTTAGGCAGGGAAGCAACATTTGTTTTTGTAAGCGATCTTCACTTAGGAAAAGAATATACAAGTACTTCTAAAATCAGATTAAATAAAATAATTAATAAAATAAATGATTTAAGTCCTGAATTAGTACTGTTAGGAGGGGACTTTTTAACTTATGATATTGTTCCTGATTTATTAAAAGAGATTTCTAATATAAATGCTAAACAAAGATTAGCTGTATTTGGAAACCATGATGCAGATTATTTAGAGCATAATGTTCAATATAATTCGCCTACTGAATTCATTGAAGCATTTAAGACCAGTAACTTTGAATTACTAATAAATGAACACCGTATTGTTAATGTTAATGGGGTAAACTTATGTATTGGTGGTATTCCTGATCTATATTCAAAGACTTTTAATATAGATGAAACATTTAGCGGTTCGTCAGATAATCTAAAAAAGATTTTGATTGCTCATAATCCAGATACAATCGACTTTATAGATGAGGAAGATAATATTAGTTTAGTATTAAGTGGGCACAATCATTCAGGACAAATATTTTTACCAGTAATTGGACCAGTTTTACCAATGCCCACTAAAAGAAGATGGCTAACAAAAGGGATTTTTAATATAAATAAAAATACTAAGCTTTTCCTTTCTCAAGGGGTTGGATATTCTGGTTCTAGATTAAGAATAAACACAGAATCCGAAATCTGTTTAATTACTGTCTATTAAAAGACTACTTCTTTAGAAATAGAATCAAAGAATTCTAAATACTCAATAACAAAGTTCCTAACTGCTTCAACCTTATCCCATTTAATTTTTTCTATAGTATCTTTATTGTTGTGATAATTAGTAGGGTAACCATTTTTAGGCATTGTAGTAATTAAACCGGTTACTCTATACTGATTTAAAAGTAGTTCTTGATTATCAGTAAATAATGGTGAATCTCCCATTTTAAATTCTCCTTGCAAATATTCATTTGCGAAATCTGATAACACATCAAAAGTAGAATCATATGCAATTGGTAGTCCCAATGGGTAAGACGGTTCTGAATTTATTAACATAATTTCATCTTCCCCTATACAGTCTAGATCAATAATAAAGGTTTTTAGTTTGTTTAAATTTAATGAATTTAATAATGGTAAAGTTCCTCTAGTTAAGGTTTCTTCAGCTGCTATATTTGCAAATATTACTCTAGTATTAGGCAACGGGTTTTGACTTATAATAGAGGCTAATTCTACTACTAACGATGTTCCTACCCCATTATCTAAAGCCCCTGGAGAATATTTATTATTACTTTTAGCTAGTAAATATATTCCAATTGCCAAAGGCGTCCCTGCTAAAAGCCCAAAAAAGAATTTTGCAGAATTATCGGGTAAAAATAGTGCTAATAAGGTTAAAAGCAAGCTAAGATTAGAGATTACTAATGGATTATTAATATATTCTGGAACCTTTAAGCTGCTAGTAGAATCATTTTGAGATGACCTAATAAAATTGTATATAGGTCCTAATATATTTACTAAAGGACCATAATCGTTTCCTGTATCGTAATGGCTTGTAATAACAATTGTGTTTAATTCCTGGTCTTTTGCAGGAATATCTACATAAATATTCTTAGAAACGGTAGCATTTTTAAAAAACTTTAATGGCAGATTAAATGGCAGTTTAAATGCCCTTAGATAAACAAGTACTGTAAAGATAAATACAGGCAGAGTAATAAAGATTATATTTAGAAAGTTTACAAGGATAGTTAAAAGTATAAGGCTAAAACTTAATATTAAATGATTATTTAAGCTATTTTTAATAGTTTTAGAATCTACTTCTTTGTATGGAATTTTTAAATAGTTATAGACACTTTTTATGTATTCACCAGCTTTTTGTTCATATACAGTACCAGAACCTCTATTAGGCAACTCCATCATTTTTGTTAATATATCCTGAGACAGACTCATAACCTAACCTCCATTTTATTTAAGTCATTAATTAAATTTACAGGATTAAAAATCTCTGATTTAAAAACATTATATATGTTTTCTGAAAGGAGTTCAGTTGATTTTTTTATATAACTGATATCTTTTTTAATATTTTTGCTTTTTTTAAGTTTAAGATAATTATCATAAGAGTCGTCTCTCCACTTTACTATAAGTACATTAAATTCGTTTTCTACAAATTGCCTTGCAATAAGTCCTACTGCACCAAATAAATCCATTCTTTCAAA
This sequence comes from uncultured Candidatus Saccharibacteria bacterium, assembly GCA_964414295.1. GTDB lineage: Bacteria > Patescibacteriota > Dojkabacteria > J137 > J137 > Brojett037. Next base: position 34,591 of record CAYPVU010000005.1, read on the forward strand.
TGCTAAATATCCCATTACACTAGGTATTACGGCATATAAAATTGAACTTACTTTATCAAAATCTTGTTCATTTTTAAAATTGATCTGATTTAGCGCAACTGCTAAATCACCGTTTATATGGGAATTAATGCCCATTAGAACGTTTACAAAAGGATAATTATTTAGTGTACTTAACTTAAATGTATTAACCCATGGCTCTTTGGGGGATCCGTTAAATATATAGTCATTTACTGCATTAAAGTACAAGCTGCAAAATACAGCATCTAATTTGTTTAAGTTCTTTGAATCCTTAAAAAGTTCTGTTTTTGCCAGTCTTGAATCTACTACCTTTTCTGTAACAAGATAGTAAACTTTTAAAAAGTCCTGAAGGAATTCAAATTCTTTATTGGATTTAAAGTAGTCTAAAAGAGCCCTCATTCTGCCTTCTACTGAGTAAATATCCTCGTTTTCAGCGTCAAAATTTAGAAGATCCTTTAAATTTTTTAATTCGTGGGAATTAGTCATATAAAAAGTCTAATTTAATATAGACTTTTTTTCAATTAAACTTGTACTTTTGACCTTTTTATATTATCATTCCTAAGCTATTTTAAGTTGAATATATGAGTAAATTTGCGATTTTAAAGTTAGGCGGAAGTCAGTACTCCGTTGAAGAAGGAAAGGAATATGAAGTTCCTAAATTCAGTGCTGAAACAGGTAAAGTGAAAATTAATGAAGTTCTTGCAGCTGGAGAAGGCACTGACGTTACAGTTGGAATGCCTGCTTTAGACAAGGCAGTTGTAGAAATTGAAGTTCTTGAACATGCAAAAGGCGAAAAAGTAACTTCAAGAATTTTTAAGGCAAAAGCTAGATATAGAAGAAAAAGAGGATTTAGAAAACAGGTAACTAAATTTAAAGTGTTATCTATCAAATTTTAATACTGTTAAATAATATATTATGGCACATTCCGCAGCTACAGGTTCAGCAAAAAGAACAGTTGATGTACCAGGCAAAAGACTTGGAGTTAAGAGATTCGGCGGACAATTTGTAAACGCTGGCGAAATTATAATAAGACAAAGAGGATCAAAATTTTATCCTGGAAAAAATACTTCTATAGGCAGAGATTTTACTATCTTTGCTAAGGAAGCTGGATATGTACACTTTAGAAGGATGACTGGATATAAAAGAAGTCAAAAATATGTTGATATTCTTCCAGAACCCCTAAAAGAAGATTTAGCAGAAGCTAAATAAGAAAAATTGATTTAGATTTTTAAACCTTGTAATATTTTATGTATTACAAGGTTTTTTTATATCTATGGTTAAAAAACATTTAAAAAGTTATAAGTACGCAAAAGACGGCTTTCTGGAACTTTTAACAGTAGAGAATCATAATTTTATTATTGAACTAATAATAACTGGATGTGTTTTATTAGCTGGTTATTTACTAGAAGTTAGTAAATCGGATTGGATTTTTATTATTCTTTGTTGTGGTTTAGTATTGATTACAGAAATCATTAATACTGCAATCGAAGCCACCTGCGATGCAATCGATACAAAGCACAATCTTCAAATAAAATTGGCTAAAGACTTAGCTGCAAGTGCTGTTGTAATGGCAGGAATAGTTTCTTTAGTTGTAGGATTAGCAATTTTTTTACCTAAAGTAATAGGTTTATTTACTGCAATATAATTTATTGAATATGCATTATTAAAGTATAATAAGCATATGAAATATAAATTGCTAGTAAATGCTATAGAAATCTATACAAGTAGTGCGGATCCTAATCCAAAATTCTACTCAAAAACAGATCTAAAGGATTTTAAAGTAGAAAATAATCATAGAGTAGTTCTGAGCTTTTGGAACTTAGGAAAGGTGCATACTTATGTTTTAGAACGACTTACAGTTACACAGATTACAGAACTTAAAAATTTTTGGGAAATATCCTAAATTAATTAAATAAACTTAAAACAATGACAAAACCAAGAATTTATACAATGAGTTTTGCAAGCGTGTATCCGTTATATATAGCAAAAGCAGAAAAAAAGGGTCGAACAAAAGCAGAAGTAGATGAAATTATTACGTGGTTAACAGGGTATTCTATTGAGGAGTTAAAAAGTGAAATAAAAAAAGAAACGGATTTTGAATCTTTTTATGCAAATGCCCCTAAAATGAATCCTAAAAGAGAATTAATTACAGGAATAATTTGCGGAATGAGAGTAGAAGAAATAAAAGAACCTACAATGCAGTCTATTAGATATCTAGATAAGCTTATAGACGAATTAGCCAAGGGCAGACCTATGGAAA
>CAYPVU010000006.1:0-5152 GCA_964414295.1 uncultured Candidatus Saccharibacteria bacterium
GCTCAATGATTGAGCAACTCCCGGCAGATTCCGAAAAAATACCGGGCGAAACGCCCGCTTCCTTCGCTTGCGCTGCCGTCATTCGCTCAGGCCCCACGAGATTCTTGGGTTTTTGGAGGTGTTCATTGGCTTCTCCCTAAGGTCGCGACAGGAGCGGATACGCAGCTAACGTGGAAGCTCAGTGGCGCGAGCCGGAGCAGCAGGCGAAGCGTGCATCTGGCGCGCAGGGTTAGGCGTGGAGGGCATCGATAGATTCGTCGGGAGCCACCCCTGCCTGTTTGAGCAAGCCGACGAGCGTGCCGACTTTTACTTCACGGTGGTTTGGCACAACACAGCCCATGGAGCCTCGACGCATGACGATATGGCTGCCACGCTGGCGAGTGACAACAAAACCGAGGCGTTCCAGTGCGCGGACGACTTCGGCGCCGGAAACGACGGGGAACTTAGGCATGCGCTGGAACCTGGAAGGTGGTCAGCAGAGGACGGCCGCTGACGGAGAGAGGAAACTCTTCCAGATAAAGCTCAGTCGCCTCGCGTAAGTTGCTCAATGCTTCCTCGACGGTTTCGCCTTGCGAAGTTGTTCCCGTCTCCGGGTTGTAGGCGACGTAGCCACCTTCCGGGGCAGGGGTGATAACGGCTGAAAGTTCCATAGTGTCCTCCATGGTGGGATGGTACAGCCTAACGTAGAGGTCACCGGCGCTGCGCGGCTTTATCGCGCAGCGTCCGGTGGACCGCCGGGTTGGGCCTTGTGGTCGAAGAATATCTCTTCATGTCCTCGGCCACAGCTCCAACGCTCGCTTGAGCAGGGAATTCGCCCGATCTGCAATCGCCTCTTCGTCCCATGCGTTGATGCTATGCAATTGCTGGTTGATCGGCAGCAGAGAATGTCGTAGCAACTCGGCCTTCTTTTCCGGCCAAGCGCTATTGGAAGCTGCCGAATTTAGCGCTTGCGTAAGAATCGTGAGGTTGCCGAATGTCTGGAGTACCGCGTTCCGGTTACGAGTGGCAGTGGCCTTAGCGTCTTGTGGCTCTGCGGTCCACAGTTCGGCTCCGGTTAAGCCCTTGCTCCCATCTTGCAAAGGCCAATGCTCGATCCAATTCTGCGGCAGGATGTGCTCGACGGTCAGTGCTCCATCGACGGACACGAGTTCGCTTTTGCTTCCAAGGAATGTTGCGTTCAACCGTTTGAGGATGTGAACTACCTTGGGGTTATTGAGCGTTTGATACACGTGCTTCGAGCGCCACGCTTCGCCAAATGCAGCATCTGTTGGCCATTCTGCGGATTCGCCTGTCTGTTCGGACAGTTGCTTCACGAGGTTAGCGTGGGTCAGGCCGTCGCGTCGGAGGTTCCGCGTTAGCGACAGGAACGTGCGGTTGTAGTTCTTTGTAGTTAGGCCGCACACCGCACGACGAAGGATGTAAGACTCCAATGTCGATGAAATCTGCCGCCATTCCTCGTCATCGATCCCCACATCCAGCATTGCGAGAAGCAGCGGATAGCAGGTGCGGACATCAAATGTGTCAAGGAAAACCGCCAGAGAACAAATCGGGTCGCCTGTCTTGGGCTCAATTATTCTGCGGAAGTCGTTGCCCTGCCTTGATAGAGTCGCCAGTTCATCGGTAACGGTGGCGAAAGGCTGTTGGCGCTCAATCCAGAACTTGTACTCGACGAAGAGATGCTTGATTGGGATGTCAACGCCCTGCCGGCTCGAAAGGAAGTGTTGCATGAACAGGTCGCTCCGAGGGCGGAGAAGCCGGCCTTGCTTCACTTCAATGCGCCAGAATGGGTCGTCAAATTGGCGCCAGTAGTCGTTGTACAGCGTTTCCTGCGGCTCCCCTTTTCGGGCGGCACGTAGGAAGATGAAATTGCGAAGCAGGTCAGCAGGAAGCAGGGGCTCGCCGCGAGCATTTAAGGTCTCGAAAATGACTTGTGCATCGTCATCGTGGTCAAGGTCGATAGCGACAACCTGCAAGGCATTCTTGAGCGCTTGAAAGCATTCCTCCAGTCGTTGCCCTACTGGTACTTCGGCGGCCAGGGGCTCGTCTGTTCCACTGCCGTTGAAGAAATCCGCTATCTGTTCGTAGAAGAAGAGGTATGCCTCGACCATCCGAGGCCGTGGTTCTGGCCTTCGAGCGTACTTTCTGTACACCAGCGGATGCTTCTTCTCCAGGCCAATTCGAGAGCCTGACGAAATCACGTCCATGAACTGGCCGCGATCAAGCTGCGTCGGCCAGACCTTGAATTTGTCGATAGCCGGATCGGCCATCATGCCCTTGTTGAGCGTAAAAGCGTCGCACTCCTTGGCAAGTTCCTCGCATTCATGCGCTCGGCAGAAATCACGAAACGATGCGATGAAAATCTGCAATGTTGTGAGGCGCTGCTGTCCATCGATTACTTGCCGTCTCTCGACATGCGTCGTCGGTGTTTGCTTCTGGTCCAAAACCATCGCACCAAGAAAGTGGACTGGGGCATCCTTGCGGCCTTCCAGATACTCCGCGAACTTTCGGGAGATGTCTTCCCAGAGAGGCTCCCATTGCTGTTCCTTACTCCAGACGTACTGCCGCTGGAACAGAGGAACCTCCAATCGCATCTTCTTCTCGAATATTGCGAGTAGTGGGACTGCATCAGCCTTCATTCATAGCTCCCATATGGATGGCGCAAAAGCCGGTGGAAGGAAAGGCCCAACGTGCTAGCTCAGGGGCGCGGAGTCGGCTTGCCGGCGGAGCGTCCCTCTGGAGCGGCGTGTTAGGCAATTAGTCAACATGCAGGTTGCCCCGAGAAACGCCAAAAGAATGGAATATCAAAGCGACCTCTGTAATAACAGAATTGGTAACTATCCCCGAGCGACATGCTCTCATAATCTTCCTTCGAGACAGCAACTTGCGAATCTTGGCCCGTCTGTGGGTTGCGAATTGAAACCACATAGGCAACAGATTTTGCTCCTGCCGTTGATTTTCTTGTAATGGTGCCCGTTACTGCCACTGTCTCGCCTGTCGCAGTAAGCGCATTGAACGCAAGGACATAAGGCCAAGCAAAAAGCAAGATCATTGGATACAGCAGAAAGCAAAGAAACAACCACGCTTTAACTTTCTCCTTCGTGGGCAAGTAGCGACCGCGAATGTAGGCAAATGAAATGACAACAATGGCTAGCGGCACAGCCAAATACTTTACGGTTAGTCCGACGCCACCATTAAACGTGGTGCCAATTGAAAATAGAAAGCCACCCCCGCCCAGTGCATAAAGCATAAGCAGGCTGTCTGCTTTGTTTGTCCAAATTTTGCTCACAGGCAATGCCTAACGTGCAGCTTGAGGAGCGCGGAGCCGGCTTGTCGGCGGAGCGTCCCTCTCGAAGCGACTGTTAGGGGTAACGTACATGGCGCAAGCTTTTGATAAGCACGATACAGCCAATGACTCCGACTAAACCAGCAACTAGCCAATCAGACCCGGACGATGCAGAGAGGCAGAGTAAAAGGCATTTCGCGGCGAGAGCCAAACCAATGAAAACCCCAAAGCGGCTGCTGATGGCAGACATTACACCGTCAGGGATATTTGAGTAGCTACCATGCATTTTTTTTGCACGGTACAGCAACGGCAGCGTGTAAAAAACGCCGAGCAAGGCAAGCATACCCACTGGGTCCATCAGCCCCCCTAACGTCGAAGCTCAGAGGCGCGCCGCTTGCGGCGCGTCCCGCTGGAGCGAAATGTTAGGGGGTATGCGTATTGGGTCATGGCGAGCTTGGCGGGACGAAGATAGATGCCGCAATAAAGCCGGCCCCAAGGAACAAGAATAGTGGCCATGCCTTATTCAGAATGGCGAGGCTTCTGTGAAGCCAGGGGTGCCGCGAATAGAAAACCTGGAGTTCATTTTTTGGATCACGGAGCACCTCAAGCCATAGGTAGGCATAAATAAAGCAGAAGACCAGAAAGGCGGCACCGATCACGCCGAACGGTTGGCTCACATTGCCCCCTAACGTAGAGGTCACCGGCGCTGCGCCGCTTTTTGGCGCAGCGTCCGGTGGACCGCCGGGTTAGCCCAACACGCGCGCCAAAATTTCGCGCTGTACGATTGGGTGAAACTCCTCATACAGCGTGTTTGCGCGAACATTATTCTTCTGTTGGGGAATCGGTATGGCGAACTGGCTGGTTTCGAGCCACCGCACATTGCGGCCACACGAAACAAGTTCGTTTGTATCGGTAGCGTTCAGGATTGCGTCATCTGCTATCACACCGATTGCCTTGATTGTAAGGTCACCTCCCGGTGGTGCTGCCTTGATGTAAATAATGTCGCCGACCTTCAAGGAGCGAATGAACTGATGCAGATCCGGCGCGTCGTTGTTGTCCCAGCCGACGCCGACGATCTTCCCGGTTATGAATTTGGCGCTTACGTCTTCATCATAGTAAGCACCGATGCCGTAAATTGCCATTTCGTTTCCTTTCGGAGATTGGTCTACTTGTAGTTCTTCAAATAGGCGACCCGTTTTTCCGTCATCTGCACTTTGCAGTCGCTGATAAGCACAGCCTCCATTGAGCCTCCTTCAAATTCCTTTCCGGCTTGGGCGCATGTCTTTTCTTTCTCTTTGATCCAAGCGATCTGCTCCTTCTTGAGGGCGGCCTTTGTCGTTTCATCACGAGTAGCCATGAGTTGCTTGTAGGCATCATTCAGTTGCCCGTCAGCGATGGCGAATTTCCTGTCCAAGCATTCGAGTTGCTCGGCGGTGACGGCCAAGTCAAGACCCTTGCATGGTCCGGACTGTTCGACAGTATTCACTTGTTCGGCTGGCTGTACTTGGGCGTTCGCTGGCGCGGCGGCAGCGATTGGCTGTGCGGCTTCCTGACTTTGGGGGGCGGGCTCTACTTGTTTCTGCGCCGCCTCGGGCTGCTGTTTGGTGTTGGGCACCATCGACGCGACAAGCATTACGAATTGCATGGGCTGGATTTCCTCCCCGCCTTGCTCAATGGGGGAGAGCACAGAAAATGCGCCGTTTGTTGGCGCACTGAGAATGTGCGTGAATCCCAGATTGTCCATTAGCGATTCTGCAGCGCATGAATGACAGGCGGAGCCGAAGCGTTGGCCCAGAGTCCGGCGAACCAGGCGCGTTTTCGGCGGGGTACGGACAGCATCAGGCGGTTCTGGCTGGCGTCCTGGTGCCA
>CAYPVU010000007.1:0-114256 GCA_964414295.1 uncultured Candidatus Saccharibacteria bacterium
AAACTGAAGATATGTTTGAATCTGTAAACATATTGTCTAATGGAGAACAGGCTAGAGTTTTAGAATCCGGATATTTAATAGAAGAACTATAATTATTGTTCTTTTAATAAGTTCTCTCTACTCTCTAGTATCATCTGCTGATCTTCATGTTCAAAAACAACAATTCCTCCTTTTTGATGAAATTCTAAAATTGCATCTCTTAACGGAAATGTAATATCGCCTTCTGCACCAAAAGCACATGCAGATTCTCTAAATGTTTTTTCCCAGCTTAGTTTGCCTGCAGTATGGATAATATCTGTTTCTGGTTTCATTGTACTGATTACCCCTAAAATAAACCTATATACTTCTTCTGGGTTTACTTCTCCATTATCGTTAGGATATAAAATCCTGCCTACATCAAATACAAATCCGCTCCCTAAACTTCTTGCCAAACTTGCAGCTTGTATTACATGCTGGGTATTGTAAACTCCAGTCAATGAGTTCTCTATACAGATGGCTCTGCCTGCTACTTGCATTTGCAGCTGGCTATACTTTACATTTACTTCTGCCCCTTTCTCTCCGTATCCTAAATGGATTAAGGCATGCCACCTAATAGTATTTGGTAAACGGGATACTAAGGCTTCTACGGCTTGAATGTATTCCGGTCTTGCTTTTACCTTATCAAAATTAGGTAAATGAAATACTACATTTGTTAAATTAGATTCTAATAGTCTATTTACAATTTGTTCAAATATTACTGGATCTAAAATATCATCGTTTATATATAATTGAACTCCATCAAAATTATCTTTAATTGCATGTTCAATTGCAGGCAGTAAGTGGAATCCTTCAACGGCTCCGCTATGTGTATCTATTGGCATTTTATAAATACTTAAAATTTAGTTTTTGCCTATTATATCACTGTAGACTTTTATAACCCGGAGATTTATAATTCAATGCCTATGCGGGTATAGCTCAGGGGAAGAGCAATTGAGATGATCAATCAATGGCCGTGGGTTCGAATCCTACTACCCGCAATTTGCCTTCCTTCAAGATTCAGAGGAATTAAGAAGGAAGGCTCTACCCTTTCCTCCTAACTTAAATTCAGAATATAAATAGTACGATTTTATACTTGCAATGGATACCCTGGTATTTTATCTGTAGACAGTAACTACTCTATGTGTATCTTTAGGTGCGTAAGCACGTAATTACGTTTAAAGAACTTAACGATAGTTAAGAATACAATAAGTCGGTTTTCTTTACTTGTATCGGATAGTCAGTCATTTTATCTGTATAGAGTAACTACTCTATTGGGTATTATTAGTGCATATTGCACGTAATTAGTTTAAAGTTCTTAACTTTAGTTAAGAATACAAATAGGACGATTTCTATACTTGCATCGGATAGCCTGGTATTTTATCTGTAGACAGTAGCTACTCTATCCGATATAATTACGTGCTTCAAATGCTAGGGTAGCTCAGCTGGTAGAGCACTCGCCTGAAGAGCGAGGTGTCGGCAGTTCAAGTCTGCCCCCTGGCACCATATTTGACCTCCCTCTACTCATCACCATATAATCAAACAAATATATTCTTTATTCACCATACAAATTTATGGCAGAACTTAAAACAAAACCAACAGATGCAAGTGCAGAAGACTTTTTAAATTCTGTAGCAGATGAAAATAAAAGAGCTGATAGTTTTGTACTTTTAGATATGTTTAAAAGAGCTACAAAGGAAGATCCACGAATGTGGGGTTCTAGTATAGTTGGGTTTGGAATGTACCACTATAAATCAGAAAGAAGCAGACAAGAAGGTGATTGGCCATTAGTAGGATTTTCTCCAAGAAAACAAAATTTAACTCTATATGTGGTTTTAAATGTAGTTCCAGAACTTTATGCAAAATTAGGTAAACACAAAACAAGTGCGGGTTGTTTATACATTAATAAGCTTAAAGATGTTGATTTAGACGTATTAGAAAAGATCATAGAAGCATCTTATAAAGATGCTAAAAAAAGATTAGTAGATAAGTCTTAAAAAACTTATATTCCTACATCACTAACTGTATTTACTAAGTAATCTACATATTCAATGTAGTTAGTATTATTGATTCTTCCTTCTTTGATTGTAAATTTAAAGTGAACTATAAAGTTGCCTACTTTAACAACATAATCCTTATAGGTTCCAGATGAAATTGTATACTCTGCTACAAAGCCTTCTAAACCATTAATTAATGTAGGTTCACCTTGTGTAAATGTACTAGAATAATTTTGCTGATACCATTCTTCTGGACTCAAATTAGTTTCAATATCTTTTACTGTTAATATTAGTTTGTTTTCGTTTAAAAATTGTACAGTATCTTCTTCTACTCTGTTTGATGTCCAGTTTTTATAAACTCTCATTTGGTAATTAAAGCTTTCACCTACATACTGATACATATTTAAAGCATAGCTTGGAACTAGCGGTTCTATATCTTCTTCTACAATAGGATAGGAAATTGTAGGTGCAATAATTGTATCTTGTGTTTCTTGCTCTATAGTTTGATTGTTGTTTAGTGTATTGTTATTTCTATTAATTAATGTCAGTGCAACCCCTATCACAATTACTACTGCAATTATTTGGAATCCAATAATTAAAAGTACTCTTTTTGATTTTAAGAATCTCATTTATTTAATGTAATAAATACTCTGAATAGTAATATGGAATTGTAAATTTAACAATAGCTGCATTGCATTCCAAGTCTTATTCCTATATCTTTATATAGTTATGTATAAAAAAAGATTTGCAGTAACTATAACATTGGCAGTTTTATTCTTAAGCAGTTTTTCTTCTCCTGCTTTAAAAGCAGATGTTACGGTAAATAATCTACTAACAGAGAATATGTATACTTGGTATAACGCAAATTCAGGCGGTACTACAGGCAATACTAGTTATGCTGGTGCATATGTAATGAAACCTATTGGAGATAATTTATATATTGGATTTGATGCAAGTGTTCCTGCCTCTGATTCAAGAGGTGTTATATTAGCAAAACACGACGGCACTACCCTTACTAAAATTTCTAATCTAACTGAGGATGCAATAAGCAGACTTAAGGTTGTTAATGATAAATTAGTCTTTCCTGGTTATGATCCTAACGGTTCTGATGATTGGGATGCTGGTAATTACTATATTTATGATCCTACAAATGAATCCCTTACTAAAAAAAGGTATAGATATAGCAGTTATCAATTTGTAGATGCAACCACTACAGATTCCAACGGTAATTATAGTTTTACAGGTTTAAAAAATACTTCTTATTTAGTTAAAGTCATAAAGCCTGCTAATACAATCTTTTCACCTGCTAAAGTAGGAGGATTAGGAACTTATGATGCAGACAGTGATGTTAATGCAACAACTGGAGAATATTTAACTTGTACAGGCAGTAAATATCAAGGTTTATTTTTGCTATCCCCGGACACAGACAATACAATAGATGCAGGATTAAGAACTAGTGCAGGAGCACCTGCAGGTACTTCTACTTCTGGTACTAGAAATGAAGCTTTCTTTACAGGTAATTACACTATAGGAAATAGAATTTGGAATGATACTGATAATGATGGAAGACAGGATGGAGGCGAAACTGGGCGTTCCGGTGTTAGAGTTGAATTGTATACAAAAAGATCCTTACTTCCCCTGTGTAGTGCACATGAATGCAACATATGGAGAAGGAAATGATTTATACACAATCGGCGGGAGGCCTGCTCCACTAGAATTAGAAGGCTTTGGTTATATTGCTGGCAGCGGGCATGCAATATTTAAATCTACTGATGGAGGAAACGAATGGACTCCTATCTATGAAGATTATGGTAGTGGATACTTCCCTTATGATATGACTAAAGTTGGAAATTACTATTTTAAGAATTCTAGATTCTCTAGATATAACGATGCAGAACCGTGGGATGCATATTTAAAAGTGCTTTTGCAGTACAGTACAGATTTAACAACATGGGATTATTATGAGGATCCAAGAAAAGTTATTGAAGATACACTAATGAGTGATGGATATATTTACGACGTATACTCAAGCAACTTTAGTTTTTATAACGAAATGCTAGAGTTTAAGGATAGCTTAGTATTTCCTAATGTTTTAGGAGATAAGATTTATAAAGTCACAGATCCTGCAAATCCGGAAATTATAAGTATTAGTGGAGCAAATTTCTCCGAAATTATTGATTCGTACGATGATAGTGACAAGTTATTTCCTGAAATGTCTAATACAGATGCAGGTATTGCCAATAGATATAATACATTTGTAAATGTAGATGATAATTATTTATATGGAATTGGTGGAGATAAAAAGGTATATGTAAGTACAAATCTTAGTAATTGGCTTGAAGTTGCTGACTTTTCTTCGGTTGGAAGCGGTGCTGAACCCATTTCGATTGCTTATTGGCCAGCTGAAGATAAAGTATTAGTAGCAACTGCAGGGCAAAATGGAAGTATTTACTACATTAATCATTCTGATGTTGTTAATGGGATAATAAGCAGAATTAATAATTTAAGTGATTTAGATTTCTTTTTTGAGGCAGAAAATGTAAATCTTAAAACAATAGGTACTTCTTTATCTTCAATTGAGATTGCAATCAAAGACGGTTTACTACTTTTAAGTAAAGTAAGTACAACTTTTTCTACACCGAATTTGGATTGGACTAATGTTGCAGGAGAATCAGATTTAGCAACAGGGAAAGCAGTAATCAGGAATTTAACTACTGCTCCAGGAGCTTCAACAGCACATACATTATATGTACCTATTCCTAATGGTAATCCTGGGTTAAAGTTTTTATTGTGTCCTAATGCAGAAACTTTAGCAGATGTAACTTATAACTGTACGAATAGTGTTTTATTCGAAGATGGAGAAACAAAAGATGTTTTGGGATCTTCAGTCACTGTAATTAAAGTTAACGAAGGAGGACAAGATTATTGGATTGCAGAAGGTGTTACAGGCACGGGAGGATTTGCGTATGTACCTCAGCCAGATCCTGAACCCGACCCAGATCCCGATCCCGAAGAAAACAATAATACTAATAACAACCAAAACAATCAGAATCAGAGCAATGCAAATAATCAAAACAATTCTAATCCACAGATATATAGCCCTACTTTACCAATAGGCAATTCGGGTCAAGAAACTACAGCTGCTGTTGTACCTACAAATATTAATGTAAGTACTACTACTGCAGTTAGTTATCCTACTACAACAAATAACCCCTCTACTCCTAATAATGTAGAAGAAACTACTGCTGCAACTAACAATGATAATTCAAGCAATACTTCTTGGTTAATCTTTTTAGTAGCTTCACTAATAATTGTATTAATTGTTGTTAAAGTTAGAAAAAATAAAAATAAAGATGATTGGAATTATTAGTTTTGCATAACTCCCCATCTTCGATATAATCAAATATTACTTTTAAAATTTATATATGAATAAAAAACTGTTGATAGCAGGATGCGTTCTATTATTATGCTGCTGTTTTAGTACTGTAATAGGATTTGGTTTAATAGGATATTTAGAGAATGGTGGTCAATGTGTATATAGAGGTCCTTTATCTTCAGTAGATAGCGGAGCTTGTGCTAAAAATAATACTTCTTTAAACTCAGTAAACTCTACTACTAATAATAACAACTCAACAGATTCTACTAATAATGAGCCAGAAACTTCTGAAACTGAAACCTATGCAGGAGCTAACTTTACATTAGTGTATCCAAATGAATTCATTGTTGACGACTCAAGCTCTGATAGATTATTTGTATACGCAGAAAATGAAACTGATAACTTAAATATTTCTAGTCAGGTATTAAGAATTGATGTAAACCAAACTAACTGTGAAGACTATGCCCTGGAAACAATGGGTGATCTTATCTCTTACGATGCACAGTTAGAAGATGTTTCTACTACAACCTTTGATGGCTATAATGCTTGTAGAGTAGACTTCACAGCTGATTATGGATTAACTGCAGAAAGAGTTGTTCAAACTCAATATTATATCGAAGCTGGATCTGATACTTATGTAATGACAATTACAATTAATTCTGATTTTAGTAACTTTAATACTTTGAATAACATTGCTAAATCAATCAGATTTAATTAATAGTTATTGAAAGATTGGTAGTTGGATAGTATAATTCAACTACCTCAATGGGCAGTTAGCTCAACTGGTTAGAGCTTTCCGTTTACACCGGAAGGGTTGGGGGTTCGAGCCCCTCACTGCCCATTAATTATTATCCCCTTAATAATGCGAATTGCTTTAGATTTTGATGATGTCTGTACAGATACTGAAGAGTTTAGAGTACAAGCTTATCAGGAGCTTGCAGGTTTATCCGGCTTTGAATATGCTTCCCGTACCACTTTAGTAAATACTGGCTTAATTACCTTAGATGAATATAGAACTTACCAAGAACAAATTTATTGTGATTTAGATAGGGCAAAAGAAAAGCTAAGGTTTAAGGTTGGTTTTATTGAATATGTTGCCAGGCTCCAGGAAGACGGACATAAAGTAGGAGTTGTTACTGCAAGAAGCGGTACTGCGTTAGAAATTGCACAATATTTGCTTAGTACACAAGGCTTAAACTTACCATTTGTAGGAGTTGGCTATGGTAATAGTAAAGCAGAAGCACTTAAAGAATATGATGTATTTATAGATGATGACCCTAAAAACTTAATGGATGTAGTAGGTACTGGAATAAAACTATTTATTATGACTACTAAAGAAAATAAGGAGTTTAGCCACCCGGACATTATAAGAGTTAGTTCTTGGGCGGAATTTTATGAACTAGTAAGTAGTATAGAATCTTAATTGCATTCAGAACTCCAGACTCCTCTACTTTGTAATATTGCATTTTTTTCTTCCAATATAAACTCAAGCTGGTATTTATAATCCTTACTATAAGTATATTCCTTTGCCATTCCAGCTGTAAGCATTTGTTTATTTACATTAAGATTATTAATAAAAATATATCTTAATTCTCTGCCATATCTATCTGTGTTTTCTTGTGTAAAGTCAGCTTCTAAATTTACCCTTTTATTAAGAATTAATTCTTCTAAGTATTCTGTAGATTCTTTATATTTACATTCTTTTTGCCGGATTTCAGGTGCATCTATACCAATTAATCTAACTGTTACAACTTTATTTTCTCTTTCTACTTTTATAGTATCTCCATCTATTACCTCAATAACTAAATAAGTATTTGATTCTACTGCATATGAAGGCAGATTTATTGATAAATCAATTTTTGATATTACAGAGTAGGTAAGAACGCTAGTAAATATGCATAGAAGTAATAGTATTAAAAAATAAACTATTACTATTGATTGTATTTTAGAGTTTTTATTTTTCATAGTATACCTCTGATATAATATTTTAATGAACATAATAGAAAGAGTCGATAAAATTAATGAATTATTAAGACGAGATTTCCCAACAGTTGAAACTCCATTATTTCATAAAGATGCTTTTACACTATTAGTTGCTGTTGTATTATCAGCCCAAACTCTAGATTCAAGTGTAAATAAGGTTACTCCAGTTTTATGGAGTAGATATCCTACTATGAAAGATTTAAGTATTGCAGAACCAGCTGAAGTTGCAGAAATTCTTCATGGAATAAACTATAAGTTTACTAAAGCAAGAAACATTATTAATTTAAGTAGAACTTTAATAGAAAAGTTTAATGGAGAAGTTCCCCATACTATAGAAACACTTACTACTCTACCTGGTGTAGGCAGAAAAACAGCAAATGTTGTAATAAATCAATGGTTTGCAAAAGGAAAAGCTCCAGGCATTTCAGTTTTACCGGAAGGATTTGTTGTTGATACACACGTAAAAAGAGTTGCTAAAAGACTTGGCTTAACTAATAATACAGAACCAGAAAAAGTAGAACAGGATTTAATGAAGTTATTTCCTAGACCAGAATGGGATGATGTTGCTTTAAGAATGATTTATCATGGCAGAACTATGTGTACAGCAAAAAATCCTAAATGCTATTTAGATGCTGAATGGAGTCAGATTTGTGGATGTGTTAGTGAAGTGAAAGTATTGTCAAATCCTAACAAATAAATAATAATGAAATTGTTTAAAAATTTGTTATGTCTAATCAACCTCAGAAACTACATGTAGATTTATCTGGCTTAGAAAGGGCCATTAGTGAATTTGCAGATCTACCTAAAGATATTGTAATGAATAATGCTATGGATATGGATCATTTCCTTGGATATGTTGATCTTGTTCTAAACGCAAATGTCTTTCCTGAAGAAGTACAGCTATACCCCGATGAAGTAGAAGCACCCGACACAACCGTTCTTGCAAAACTAAAAGAAAAAGGTTTTGAAATTGCTGACGACGGTATAATTGAGAAATTTCAGCATCAAGTATTAGATATTAGACTTTTACAATTTTTTGCCAGGCTTTCAAGAGGAATGTTTTACCTAAATAAATATATAGCACTTATAGGTTTAGAAAATGTAAAAAAAGGAGTATTTAACAGAAAAGATGCAAATCTTAATAAAGAAGTCGCATCCGATGTAATTAGATTTGGTATTCTTTATTTGGAATTCTTCTTTAGATTAATGGAATTTGCTTACACCAATTTTCAATTCTCTAGAGATGGTAATTTAATTACAGGTGGAAGAGCTATTGGAACAATAACAGGAAATGTATTTAGAGGTGTAGACTCTGTTTTAGGCAAATGGTATGGTGCTGGAATGACTAATTTTGCTGAATTTGTAAGAACATCTATAGGTGCAACCTTCTCAGCCTGGTTAGTATTGAGGCGTCAATATGGTGTTAACTTTGACATTAGACCAGCTAATAATGAAGAAGATCTAAAGGGTATCGATTTTGTAGTAACCGCCAAAGATGGCAGAATTGTAAAATATGTACAATGTAAGGCTAGAAAAGAAGATGATCAACGAAGCAGTGCTTACGTTAATTTTGGAGGAAAGAATGAAATCGCTTTGAATTTACTATTTGACTATATTGATAACGAAGCTAGATACGATTCTGAACGAGCAGAATTAATGAAAACCTCTGCTACTAATCTAGCAAAGCTTGCTAAAGCACAGGGTGTAGAGTGGGAATGGCTATTTGTAGCTTCTAATTATTATGTTAATATAGATTCCTAATTTTAAAAAATATGAGTAATACTACTAAAATAGAAAGATCAGATCTACAGGTGGCGCAGTCAGAATTGTCTCCAATTGTTACATCTGAAATTGATAACTTAATAATGGAACAAGGATATTATTTATTTCCTGCTCTAGAAGTTCCAGAATATGGCAGATTTGCAGTTAAAATAACTGCACCTTTTGATCCAGAAACAAGAACTTATGTAGGTATGATTGTAGAAGATATGTCTTCCCCATCTGATAAGTATTTTGAATTAAAAAGAATTCTAGATGAATCTGTTAAAGAAACGAATGCAAAACCTCATATAATTTATGTAGAGATAGGAGAAACTATTATTGCATTAAAAATCGGACAATTATCAGTAGAAGGATAATGGTATAATTATCAAATGTCATTTACACTTCACTCCAAATACAAGCCATCAGGAGATCAGCCTCAAGCTATAGACTTATTAACAGAGGGCGTTTTAGCAGGTATAAAACATCAAACTTTGGTAGGTGCTACTGGTACAGGTAAAACATTTTCTATGGCTAACGTTATACAGAATGTAAATAAACCAGCATTAATCCTATCTCATAATAAAACACTTGCAGCTCAATTGTATGCAGAGTTTAAGGAGTTTTTCCCAGATAATGCTGTTGAATATTTTGTAAGTTACTACGACTATTATCAGCCGGAAGCTTATGTTCCCTCTAGAGATTTATACATTGAAAAAGATTCAGATATTAACGAAGTAATAGAAAGATATAGAAATTCGGCTACTCAATCTCTATTATCTAGAAAAGATACAATAATTGTTTCTACAGTCAGCTGTATTTATGGTTTAGGAGATCCAGGTGACTATAACGAATTAAGTATGACTATGGTTAAAGGCAAATCTTACAATAGAGAAAATGTATTAGTAAGATTAAGAGATATGATGTACGAAAGAGTAAATAATGATTTTGCAAATGGAACTTTTAGAGTAAGAGGAGAATATATAGATATAAATTTAACAACTTCTGATGATAGAGCTATTAGATTAATATTCTTTGGTGATGAACTAGAAGAGATTAAAGTGTTAAATCCAATTAGTGGAGAAATTGTAGGAAGGGCTGATTCTGTTCAGATTTTCCCGGCTAAACATAATGTTAGCCCTCAAGAAAAGATTAATCATGCAATGAATAGAATTAGAGAAGATTTAGAAGTAGAGACTAAATCATTTATAGATAATGGTAAATTAATAGAAGGGACTAGATTAAAGCAAAGAGTTACTTATGACTTAGAAATGATGCAGGAGACCGGTTTTTGTAAGGGAATAGAAAACTATTCAAGGTATATAGATAATAGGCCTCCGGGAAGTCCACCTTCTACTCTACTATCTTACTTCCCAAGTGATTATGTAATGTTTATTGACGAATCTCACATTACAGTACCTCAAATCGGAGGAATGTACGAAGGTGATAAGGCAAGAAAACAAAATTTAGTTGATTATGGATTTAGAATGAAATCTGCAATGGATAATAGGCCATTAAAGTTCGAAGAATTTAAGCAGAAAACTAATCAATTAATTTATGTCTCTGCTACTCCTGCAAAATACGAACTGCAGTTAAGTGAACAATCAGCAAAAGAAACTTTAGGTAATTAAATGCTAAAGGCGGTCGTTTACGACCGCCTTTTTGCCTTATTTCTCGAAGATGATTTCGATATGTGTCTCCACATTCCCGCCGGGATATAGGCTGCGATTCCCCTTATTGTTTGCACCAAGATTCTGGAGAATCATGCGCGAAAACTTTTGGGTCTTCAGTTGTTCCAGAATTCCCTTGATGTCCCGCGTCCACTTGAGGCGTTCATACGGGTAGGTAGGCATTTCTGGTCCACCTAAGAATGTGAGCGGATTAAGTTCTTCCATCATCTCAAGAACCTGTTGGCATAATGGATCATCGAACGTATATTCGCCGCCCTTATTCTTGAGCCAGTTTGCCTCTTCTTGGGCATAACCCCAATACATATAGAACCCAATGGTACCATCAGCTTCAATTCGAATTGAGGTGATGGGTGGGAGCCGGCGGTTTGCGCGTTCTTCATCGATGAATTCAGGTTCGTACTCTGGTGCCCGATAATCTTCTTTTGTAAAAATCGAGAAGATCCGGTCAATTTCTGAGTCGGGCATTTGTTCAAGCAGCAGTGTATACAGATCGGTTTCACCTGTCATTCGCTCTGTATTCATGCCCAGAACTTTCCAGTCCAGTACCATTGTTTCCATTCCGGGAATTTCATCTCCGCCCGGAAGAATCTGAACTACGCTTCCGTAGAAGGTTTCCCCTGACTTTGTTTTGAACTCTGCTCCTAAACCCGAAACAATCGGGGTTAGGACTGCCAAAACCTGATCAATCTTTGAGTAATTCTTTGGATGGGCCATTTCTTATCATCTCCGAGTTGTAAAAGGTCGTATATAATTATATCATCAATATATACACATTGTCACTTAGTGCCGGTAACAAAAGAGGCCCGAATGGGCCTCTCGATTTTTCCTATGTAATTCTTAAACTAAACTTGCTTTAATTCTTCTAATTCCTGCTCCACTGCTTTCCTGTTTTGTAATTTTAAACTTCCTCCCGTTTTCAGCTAATTTAGAAGTATTTTCTACGTGTGGACCACCGCAGAATTCCATTGAGAAAATATTTGCTTTAATTTGATTTACATCATTTAAAGTTGGCTGTTGACCTAAACTTTTTAAGTCATTTCCCATTATATAAACAGATACTACTTCTGGATATTTAGCACCAAATTCCATTTGAGCCCCTGTTTGTTCTGCGTCCTCTCTTTTCATTTCTGCTCTTACAACATCTAAGTTTTCATTAATCTTTTGATTAACTAATTCTTCTACCTGCTTTAGTTCTTCTTCTGTTAATGCCCTATTTAAATTAAAATCAATTCTTAATCTTTCTGCTGTAATATTACTTCCTTTTTGTTTTATTTCTGGATCTACTACTTTTTGCAAAGCAGCTAATAGTAAATGATGTGCAGTATGAAGTTTTGTTGTTTCTTCACTTGCATCGGCTAATCCTCCTTTAAACTTTTGTTCAGCTCCTGCTCTACTTGCAGCTCTATGTGCTTCTTCTTCTTTTTTAAATTCTTCTGTTATTTTTAAAGCATCATCTTCATTAATCTTTAGTTCATCTAGAGTTAATTCAAGTGGGAAGCCATACGTTTCGTATAAATTAAATGCTTCTTTTCCATTAATTCCACTTTCTCTAAATGTATCCACTATTTTTAGGCCTTTATTTAGGGTCTGTTTAAATACTTTTTCTTCTTTTGCTATTTTTTCTAAAATATCGTTTCTATTTTCTTCTAAATGAGGGTATGCATAACTCATAGTTTCTATAACTACTTCTGCAATTTGTGCAGTAAAGTCCTGCTCAATTCCTAATTTCTTTCCAAATCTTACTAATCTTCTAATAAATCTTCTTAAAATATATCCTTGATCCTTGTTAGAAGGACTAACTCCGTCTGCCAATATAAAGGTTGCAGCTCTAGAGTGGTCTGCAATTACTCTAAAAGCAGCTGTAAATTCATTATCCTTATTATCTGTTTTATAAGATTTACCGCTTAATTCTTCAATCTCTTGAATAATTGGCATATAAATATCAGTTTCAAAGATGTCATTTTTGCCTTGTACAATCATTACAATTCTTTCGAAACCACCACCAAAATCAATATTCTTTTGTGCTAAAGGCTGCCATTTAAGATTTTCATCTAATCTATACTGCATAAACACATTATTACCAATTTCTATAAATCTTCCTGAATCATCATTAACATGATACTTGTCTTGTACAACATCTATTACTCCTCTATCGTAGAACATTTCGGAAGTAGGCCCTCCTAATTCGTTTACAGCATGAGCTCTTTCCCACCAATTCTTCTTTTTAGGATATTTAAAAATTCTATATTTCCAAGTATTACCTTCTTCTAAATTTGCAGGAACATCTGTAATGTTTTCAGCTAATTCAGCCTCAATTCCATATTGTTTAAATGCTTCTTTCCAAAGCTCAATTGCTTCTGTATCTATAGGTGCATCATTATCACCTTCAAATACTGTTACATATATTCTTTTTGGATCAAGACCACAAACTTCTACCCAAAACTTTAAAATCCAAGGAATTTGCTCTTTTTTAAAGAAGTCACCTAAACTCCAATCCCCCATCATCTCGAACATTAGAGTATGTCTATTATCACCAATCTCAATCATTTCATCGTAGTTAGTTCTTAAACATCTTTGAAAGTTTACTAATCTTTTTCCTAGTGGATGAGGCTGTCCGCCTAAATATGGAGCTAAAGGGAACATTCCAGAGTTTACAAATAGTAAGGTTGAGTCTACATTTGGAACTAAAGACATATTTGGAACAACCTTAAAGTTTCTTGGTTCTTCTGTCCAATATTTAAAAAAATCTTCTCTTATTTGTTTTGATGTTTTCATAAAATTAGGTTTTATTAATTAAATTAAAAAAAGCCGTCCTTAACACTAAATAAATTAATGCTAAGGACGGCTTTAACCGTGGTACCACCTTAATTCCCCATTTCTGGGCTTATTGCTTTTTACGGTTTAGTCCGGGAATACTCATCGCATTCCAGCTCGTGGGCTGCAGGGATTGTTCTTTGAACGGTTTTCACCAGCCACCGTCTCTCTAAACAAAGTCGAATCTTTCTTCCCAGTCATTGCTTTTAACGTCCTAATTATATTTTATTATAGGACTTCAAGTCAAACTTATCCCTCTTATTTAAAAGGTAATCAAAGGCAAAAAATACTAAGGGTACAATTATTAAATTCCCAATTAATTGATTTAATAAAAAAGGAAGACCATTTTGATAGCTTTGTATTAATCCACTAATATCTTTACTATACATAGAAGTTGTAACTACTACTCCAAGGTTAGTCCAAAAAAAGAATAGTAACGTTGAAATTATGGCTCCAGTTTCAGATGCTACAAATCGGCTTTTTATATTAGAGCTCTTTAGGGCTTTGCCAACTAAAACCATTAATAAAAAGCCGCTCCATGTAAATAAAAAGATATTTGTATTCCCAATTATTAAATCTGATATTAATAAAATTCCTAATGTTGATAGTACAGAAACTTTAATATCTTTTACAAAGTAAGCGGTAGCTAGAGTTAATGCTGTAATAAATTCAATATTATTATTAATATGAAAAACTGTTCTACTTAGGACTCCAATAGTTACAATTATTGAAATTAATGTTAGTCTGTTCATTTTTAAAATTTAACAATAGTTAATTCAACTAAATCGCCTGGTTTAACCTTTAACTCGCTTACACCTACTTGAGCATCAGCTCCATTTAATCTAATATTCCAAAACTCGTTACTAAGAGCATTGTAGCCGTTTATACCGCTAATCATTTTCCCAAAATCGTATTCAGTATAGTTGACTGTAAAGTTTAAGTTTTCTGAAGATAATTTTTGTAATGCCTTTTCTAATGTGTCTTCCGTTGTAATTGTAAGTTCAAATTCCTCTACTGGACTATAAGTATTGTTTACTTTTACCTTTAATGTCTGATTATTCTGTACACCTAATACACTATCTTGAGGGAGAATATCTGAACCATTATCAATAACAATTACACCTAGTATTGCCAGAATTAGAATAATTAATGATGCTAAGATTGCCCAATTTCCTTTTGGAAATTTATTCATTTTAAATATTTTAATAAATAAAAAACTTCCTAACAGGAAGCTTTTTAAATTCTCCTGCTCGGGTTTGTAATTAGTAGGATCGGACTTCTTTATTCAAGTTACCGTTGCGGCACAGTGCAGGAATTACACCTGACTTCACTACTTAATAATCATTCTATTCTAATTCTAATGAATGTCAAATTATTTATTGGCTTTTAATATAGAACCTTTTATTATTCTGTTAATTAGCATAATCACTAATATAGTTGCTAACCCAAGTATATTTATCTGTAGATGAATTGCAGCTGGAAAGCTAGCAACACTATAGTAAGTTTGGAATGGGAATATTGCAGCAATAGTTAATAGTCCAATACTGCCTAGAATTAAAAGTAATTTGCTAATTAAGTTTTTTGGCTTAAGTGCCTTAAATCCAACTATTGCTACAATTAAAGCTCCCAGTGCTAATCCAGAAGTCAATATTATTAACTCTTCTCTTGTTCTGGAAGCAGGGTTTAATGGCAATAAAGTTTCGTAGGTACCAACTACCATTATTAGTACATAAAAGAATGCTACTACAAAAAAGTTCTTTAATTTCTTAGCCTCCCAGCATAAAAATAAAGAATAATTAATTGTTAATGCAAGCATTAATATTATTAACGCAGAATTAACTTGAGCAAAGCTAAGGTTAAAGTTTCTAAGATTTAAATAGAATAATACAAATACTGTTGTAATTATTACGGAACTAGGAATTGCACTGCTTAATACATCTTTAAAGAAAGATAGAGAGTTTTGTATCTTTTGTCTTGTAAAAATCAATACATAGCTAGGAGCACTTCCACCTAAAAAGCTGAATATTAATGTAGATGAAGGATCCATTGGAAACCTTAACTGCTGTAAAGAAAAGTAAATTGAGGCTAATATTGCAAATATAGATTTAGTTAAAAAGATCTTTGTTGTAGTTTTTAAATTAAAAATAATATTTTCACCTTCAAAAAATATCATTGGAATCTTTTTATAATCGTTATTTAATAAAACAATATCAGAAACTTCTCTTGCAATTTTAGATCCGCCCTCCATTGCAATTGCAACATCACTTGCTTTTAAAGATAAAACATCATTAATGCCATCTCCTACCATAGCTACTTTATTCCCGGTTGCTTGAAGTGCTTTTATAATTGTTAGCTTATCTTCAGGTTTTGCTCTAGTAAAGATATCTTTTGTATTTACTAATGTATTTAAGTCCTCTTGATTTTCGGATAAATCTATAATGTTAGATGAATCTAAACCAAGTCTCTGCATTACTCTACTAACAGACTGCATACTGTCGCCGGAGATTATTTTTACTTTTATAGACTGATTTTGCAGATCTTCAATTATTTGTTTTATTCCTGGATTTAATGTTTCTTCTATTGTAAATACAATAACTTGATCACTCTTGGCTTTTACTGTTTCTTCAAAAGTAATATTTAAATCTAATTGATTAGTGTCTATAAATTTAGATTCAGTATTGTAGAGTAATCCTACCAAAACTCTATTGCCTGCTTTTTCTTCTGAACTAACATAATTTTGTACAGAGCTTAATTGGCTATCATTTATATTTGATTTAAGCATTGAAAACGCACCAAATACTAATGTTTTATATTTATTATCTACTCTTGCTGTTACTAAACTAAATTTGTTTTTAGATGTGAATGGAATTTGATCAAATTCATCTACTTCAAATTTAGGATACTTAGAATAATATTTATTAATAATTTCCTGTGTTTTATTTACGCTAACAATCTGATTCTTTATTGAGTTATAGAAAGAGGCTATCTCTTCTTCTTTGCTATTAAAGTACTTAACATCTGTAATTCTCATCTCGTTAGTTGTTATGGTCCCAGTTTTGTCAAAGCAAATTACATTAATATTAGAAAGTTCTTCTATACTTCCTCCTTTTTGAACAAGAACTCCTTTGTTATAAAGTTTTGTAATGGAAATTGTAAAAGTAAGTGTAAATAAAAAGATCAACGTTTGAGGAATAATTAAACTTATAATTGTAGTTAATCCTAATATTCTATGCTCCATTTCGGTATTAGGGTTTAAGCCGGCAGTATAAAAGTTTAAAACTCCCATAGAAATAGCAGCAACTACTAAGAATAAAATTACTCTATCTCCGTTTTTTTGTAATGGACTTCGCTTTTCTTTAAACTTTAATGCTTCATTACCTAGTTTGTTTAAATAATTATTTTTCCCAATATTTAAAACTCTGTATATACAATTACCTGTAACTACATAACTTCCAGAATAGACCTTTTCATTCTTGTATTTTCTTATATAGTTTGATTCACCATTTAAAGCTGATTCATCAATCTGAAAATAGTTCTCTTCTACTATTTCTCCATCTGCAATAATTCCCTCGCCTTCTTTTGCTTTTATAAAATCTCCTTCTACAATTTCTAATGTAGGAATTTCTATTTCTTTTCCTTCTCTTATAACTGTAACTTTAATTTGAAATTCACTTTTAAGTTTTTCTAGCTGTTTTTTTATTTTTAATTCATCAAGAATAGAAATAACTGTATTTATAATTAAGAAGGTAGAAAAAGCTAATACATCTCTATATAACTCATAAATTACAAGAACAATTAGTAAAGGGAATATAACTACATTTATTAAACTTAATATGTTTCTTCTAAAAATAGTGAATGTTGAAGGTGTGTAGCTGTCAATTACTTCGTTTGTTAAACCAAGTTTTCTTTTTTTTGATACTTCATCAAGCGTTAGTCCTTGTATGTTATGAGTTTCCATAATAAATGTATTGCGAAAATTATTATTTAATATTCTTCTTTAGTTAATATTTTTGTCCCAATAGATATCGTTTGTCTTTAGTTTACTATTTAAAGACCTAGCAAGTACAAAAAAATAATCTGAAAGTCTATTGGTAAATTTTAAAATATCTTTTAGATTTTGATAATCTATTTTCATATTCTCAGGCTTTTGTTCGTTAACTAATTCACTGTACTCTACTACTTGTCTTTCTGTTCTTCGGCAAATTGTTCTACAAATATGGGCATGTGAACTTAATATGTTGCCGCCTGGTAAAATAAATTGCGTTAACGGTTCTAATTCATTAGATATATTATCAATTTCTCTTTCCAGTTCCTTTATATATTTTTTAAAATCTTTTGTTACATTGGCACCGCATAGTTCACTACCAATATTAAAGATTAGGTTTTGAAGTTTTGTAAGATAGGGGTTATTTAGATTATGTTGCTTAGAAAGTTCACTTAGTAAACCTATGTGTGCATTAAGTTCATCAAAGCTTCCTAATGTTTGAATTATTATTGAATCTTTTTTAACTCTGCCTCCAATTACTCCTGTTTCGCCGGAGTCGCCTGTTTTTGTATAGATTTTCATAGTAAAAATTTTATCATTAATTATATATATAAATTAGGCTTGCAAGGCTTTTTCTATTACCTTATACTTAGACGTATTAGGTTAATTTTAAATGTTGAAAGCGCTTTTAAGAGTATTAAAATCAGAAAAGTATGGAAGTTTACTTCTTCTTATACTTTTTATATTTAATTCAGCTGTATTTTTAAAGATTTCAGGTGATGAGTACCAGCCATCTACTGGTGCTGCCAATCTTTTATGTATTGCTCCTGCTGAACAATCTTCAACTTGTGCACCAATGAACTGCGGTGTTGGAGGAAATATTGTTAACCAATTATTAAATGGCGGTTATTTATCCGCACAGTCATATTCCGCAATTAGAGGTGATTGTAGTGGTGCAAGTGCTAACGGAAGATCATTACAGGAATACTTTGAAACTGTAGCACAAGAAGATACTAAAAAATTTAGTTTATCTAATACTTTAGGAGATATTAATACTCAAGTATTGGCTCAAAGACCAGCCAGTGCTGCAATTTATGTACAAGATAAGGTCTACGCATTAACAAACTTTAATAAAGTAAGTGCTCAATCAGCAGACTACGAATATTACTCTCCAGGTGGAACTGGATTTTCTTTGTTAAGACCGATTCAAAATTTTTGGAGCTGGGCTGTAAGAGTTGTGTACGGATTCTTATTATTAATAGTAATAATTATTGCTTTTGCAATAATGTTTAGACAAAGATTATCCGGCAATGTAGAAGTTACTATTCAAAGTGCAATTCCAAGTATTGCTCTTGCAATGATATTAGTACCATTAAGTTATGCTATTTCTGGTTTGTTTATTGATGTAATAACTGTAGGTACCAATATGGTGCACTCTTTTTTAATAGGTGCTCCAGGATCTCCAGGTCATGAACTATTCTTAAATGCACCTAATATACAGTCTTACACTCTTTTAGGAGAACCAGAAACTGTAGAAGATAGAGGTTTTTATCCTGATGATGTAAGAGTTGATTGGTTAAGAGCAAGAAATAATTTAAATGCAAAAGGTGCAATTACTGATGCTGCAGAAGGGATAGGAGATGCTACTATTCTGCCTTTAGTAGATGCTTTTGTTAAGATAATTGCTAATGGATCAGGTGTTTCTGATTTAAGCTTTACATGGGTTGGGGATTTAGTTCAATTCTTTATATCTATAGTTTCTATTTGGATAGCAATTCAAGTATTTATTGCATTAATAAAAAAATATCTTGTTTTAATTACTTACCCAATAATTTCGCCCTTTATATTTGCAACAGTTGCAATCCCAGGTAATGGTACTAAATCTATAATGCAATATGCCAAAGTTATGATGGCTGCAAGTCTTGCATTTATTGTTACTTATGCAATGTTCTTATTAAGTATTATTTTTACTAGTACTTATTTTCAAAATGATATTCCTGCAGGATCAACTGCAGCATTTAGTCCTCCTCTATTGGGATTAGGCACATTAGGTTTAACATCAGGAGATACTACAATTACAAAATTACTTTTAACATTAATAGGTTTAGGAATTTATTTCTCTATTCCTAATACATTAAAGTCTATAGATAAAGCTTTAGGGGCAGATCAGCCACTACCTAAATTTATTACAACTCCAATTGAGTCCTTTAACGAAAGTAGAAAGGTTATGTTTAATACTGCACCTGCATTGGTGGGAAGAACTGCACTTACAGGAGGCAGACTTGCAAAAAATGCTGGTTTAGCAGTTCCAAGAGGATATACAGCAACAAGAGATACTTTAGATAGATTAAGAGGTATTGATCCTGAAAAAGATTACAGAAGTTATAGAAATAGACAAAGGGCGAGTTTACAGGATAGAAGGGAAAATAACCAATTCTTGAGGGATAAAGCACTGGGGAATAAAAATCCTCTTGCTAGAATGGCTGGAGTAGCAGGAGCTAGTTTAGGGGAAGGTGCTGCTGCATTACAGGGTTCAATTATGGGTACAGGATCTAAATTACCAACGGATACTAATAAACCAAAAGTTGAATTAAAGGAAGAAAGCAAAAGAATTCAAATAAGTAGATCAGACATTTTAACATTTATTAATGCAGCGGGCTTAATTTATACACCGCCAAGACGTGGTCCAGGTGGTTCTGTAAACGGTACTATAACAGCTCCAGCGGGTGTAGATTTGCATAATCACGAAAAAGTTGTACTAGCATCTGGAACCTTAGAATTTTCTATAACAGGTAATAATAATATTTTACTACCACCCTTTACGGCTGATTATGCACCAGTTATTAATCCTAAAGTAGGTAGTGTTACAAATCCAAATGTTAAAGTCTTTGATGAGGGTCGAATTATTCCTGATCCAGACATGTTTGCGTTTGCTAACTTTGAATATAAAGATAGCAGTGGTGGTAAAAGTAATATTGCTCCACAATCGTACGGAGGACCTATTGTACCTAATAGAATTATAAGTATTACTCTAAACGATAAAGGTAAACCAAGGGTAAAGGGTGATTCTGCATCTGTAGAGTATCTAGTTGTAACAACAGATTTACCTGGATTAATAGGGACTACTTTAAATCCTAGCAACTATGCCCCAATTGATGCGACTGCTATACTAAAGCCTGGTACTGGTAATGCAATTACTACTGAAGATAGATCGGTTAGATTCAATGGAAATAAAGACTTTACTTCTAAACCATTTAGTCTTTCAATAAGTTTGACTTAATAAATTTATAATTGGAACCCAAAGTCAAGAATATAGACACCGTTCAAATATTCGTTAAGAAGAGCGTTTTCGAACTTAAAGAAGCTGATCTTGCCATCTACAAATATATTGTTGAATCCTAATTTTTTTAAATCGTCTAAAATAGTTTTATAGGTTTTAATAATAGTTACATCTTCATCATCATAGTCTCCAGATAATATCTGTGTTAATAGAGAAAACCCATGTTCCTTTTTTGATTGTTCTAATAAGATTTCTTTATAGTAATTAGCTACTAACGAGTTTATTATATTTAAACTATTTAATATTTGATCGTAAGAATAGTCTTGTGGTGTAAATAGGGGATTAATAACATCTATTTGATTATTCGATATAATCTTGATTTTAAATGAGTTATTAAGAATATTTAATAATATGCCTTCGTTATCCTGTGGTTGGCTAGGTCTTTCTGTTCTTAATCTCTCTAATATATTAAAAACAGTATTCATTCTTTCTATATTATATATATTAATGCTAAATGGATTCCTTAATGCTCTATTTAATATTTCAATAGAAAATAAGCATTTGTGTTTAACTCTTTTTATTACACTATTAATATCGAATTCAAAAAAAGTTATTTCGTCTAGATTACCTTCAAATACTAAATAGAATCCATACAGCATTACAGAAAATGAGTTTATTAATTCAATTAGACTAATGTTTAGCTCTTCTAGTTCTTCAAATATATCAATCTGATATTTAACAATAATATTTAAGACAGTAATAAAACTGCTTTTTAATTCATTATATAAATCAATATTACTTAAAGGGTTCTCTTCTATAAATTGCTTTATATACACATATCTATCTTCTAACGTTGAAGCCTTTTTTATATGTACATTAAGACTTTGTTTCCATTGTAGAAATTCTTCACTTATTTCTTGAATAAAGTCTTCTTGCATTACTAAATAAGTATTTGCTTGTAGGTTACATATGCTGCATATATTTAACAGCGCTACAATTTCTGATTTTTTAAGTTCAGAAAGTGTATGCATTAATGATTTGTATGCTAGAGGGTTTTTATTATGTATTCCCTTTTGAGTTTCTAATATCTGATTAGTGTTAGGATAAGTTGCTATCTTTTTATAGAAGTTTAATTTAGATTTTACTCTTTCCAAATTAATTCCCTTATTTAGATTACTTAATGTATATATGCTATTAGAATCAAAATAAAGTTCTTTTTCTATTAGTGTTTCTGCTAGGTCACAAATATAATCGCAAAGCTGCAATACAATATTTTCTTGTTTTAGTTCATTAATGTATTTAACATTATCTAAAAATGTAGAAAATATTAACTCCTCTTCTTCGGAATATTTAAGTAAAGTTAGTAATTGCTCAATCTCAGAAATTAAGATAGCCTTTATATCTTCACTGCTAGTTTCTATATTGAATTCGCTTAGTAAAGTTTGAATATATTGATTGATTTCTAATTTATTTTGTAGCAAATCTCTAAATAAAGTTACTAGCTCAACAGAAATGTTTTGGTCTTTACTAACTTTCTCTTTATAAAATTTGTTAAGTAATTCCCTAACTTTTTTCTTAGCTTCTAAATTTATTGTATTGCTTCTAATTTCCTGAATTGTAAAGTGAAGCAATCCTATAGGATTAAAGTATTTATAAAATAAATTACTATTAGCTGTAAATTTTAAATTTATAATTGAAGAAAGGAGATGGTAGCGATTTAGCGTATAGAGTTCCTTATACAAATTTACTTCTATTAGTTGGTTTAAGTAATTTTGTATAAGGTTACCATTATTATTCATTTTTTAGGCCGCTTTTGCTGGTTCAGGTTTTACCTGGGTACCAAAAGTTAGAAAATCAGATACTTTGTCTAATACATTTAATGTTTTATTTATTGCTCCTCCATCAACTTCTTTTAACCCTGATAAGTCCTTATCCCTACTTGCCATTTTTTCAGCTGCACTTGTTAAAAAGCTTTCGCCGTTAAATACATCTATTAAAAAGTTTAATCCTTTATAAATTCCTGTAAATGCAATATCTCCTGGGGCCAATAGAAAGTTGTAGCCTTTTAATAGGGTTCTTCTCGCACCAGTATTATTCTTCGGTTCATAATTAATAAAGTCCTGCAATTCTCTTCTTCTTTGTGCACCAATTTTATAAAGTCTATGCGCAGCAATTGCTGGGGCAATAATAGGTCCTGCTAGTCCTGGAACTGCCATAGAAGCTGCTGTTGATAATGCAGCTTCTGCTGCAGCATAAGTAACTATTCTTGGTGCCAAATCAGCTGCTTCATCTATTTTTGCTCTTACCCCTCTTGCTTCTACAAGTGCAGTTAATTCAGGAGTAAGTGAATTACTTAGATTTACTGTATTTCTTCTTCTGCCTTCTTTTGTTCCAACGCTAATACCAAATGGGCCTAAAATTCTGTACCCTGGCTCTACAGTTCCTATTTCCCTTTGCCCTAATACAATAGGTCTCCCTAATCTGTCTAATCTAGGATTTCCAGTGGCTGGATCTATATCATAAATATTGATCTTTTTTACATTTCTAGTACCAGGTTTTGCAGGATTTATAGTTTTTTCATATTCGTGCTCCTTTAATGCCCCTGTAGTAGCATCTCTTTCTGGTTTGTAAATTCCTATTGGTCCAAAAAATCCTGCTCTCATATAAAGAAATTATTATTAATTAATGTATTTTAACAATTTTGTTGATTTGTAGCTATAATAAAAAGCTCAGAGGCCGGTTTTAACCGGCCTCTGCACTAAAACAGGAGATTGTAGACTTGTGCCGCAAAGCCCAGTGCCATAAAGAAGGCAAAAAGGATCACCTTCAGGAATAGCCAGAACGTGTTCTTTGCGCGACCCGTGTCATTTGACGTAAAGCTTTGTCCAAAGGCAACGAACAGCGATTGAATCCCCATGAAAACGCCAGCCATTAGCGAGGTATTGAATGCCTCTTCCAATGTGACTGAAGGGGTCCAAGGAACGAATGCCTGAACAATTATCAGTAGGATTGGGAAGAAGATCAGCAACGCAAAGGTTGCAGAAATAATGTCCCATCCCTTCTGCTTAGGTGTTCTGGCGGCGGCTCTGAGATTGTTAGAGAGGTCTTTCCCCACTTCTGTTGCCAAAAGCGAAAGAAATGCTCCCACGACGATTGCAGCCACTGCGGGCCACCCAATCACGTTTACAACATCCAGAAACTTATTCCAGATTGTCAGAATCCAGTTTACGATCTGGTTACCCCAGTCATAAATGCGGTTCATCTTGAATCCTCCATGTTGTTTAAGTGCTATATATTAATTATATAGTATTTTGGCGGTTTTTTCAATCCTTTGGGGTAGGCTCAAAATAGTCAGAATTGTTACTATTTTGAGGTGGATTTTTTGATGAATCTTCTAGTAAATTTGTAGTTGCACCATAAAGTTCAGGATACATTCTTTTTAACTCCTCCTCTCCTCCTTCTGTAGATTCTGGAGTTACGTATTCATCTATTTTATTTGGACTTACAGGGGCAGAAGGTCCTTGTGCAGGGATAGTTGCAGGTCCTGCTTGTGTGGCTGGTTTCATCTGTGGTTCTTCAATTATAGAAGGTTCTACAAAATTCTCTGTTTTTTGGGTATTACCTTCGTAAGCTGTTTGTATGTTTTTACTTAGATTAGGATTGTTTGACAGTTGTACGGGCTGGCTTGGGTTAGTTTGATTTACAGGTAAGCTAGGTTTAAAGCTTGTTACTTTGTCTACTAAATTCTTAAAAGTACTACTTTTACTGTCAGGCTGCTTTTGCTTTACCTGGCCAATATTTATATTATTTGGTTGAGCATTGTCATTAAAATTATATGTACTCATAAAATCACTAAAGTTTTGAGATTGATTTTGCTGTTGAGGCGGAGCTGCAACTACCGGTGTAGGTGAATAGCTTGTTGGTTGTTGAGGCAATGGCTGTAAATTTGCATTGTATGCCTTAAATTCATTATTAGTTTGTGTATTAGTGCTTACCTTTCTTCTTTTGGACATACTTATTAAAATCCAAGGAACAACAAGTATTAAGACTAGTAAGATAATTGCAGCTATGATAATTACTATATTCCCTGAATTGTTCTGAGAAGTTTCGGAAGGAGCAACAACTGCTTTTTTTATAATAAATTTACTTTCGTAGTTGCCTGTATTTCCATTTAAATCTTTAATTTCTGCAACTAATCTATACTCTCCGTCTGTTAGATCGTTATCAATACTACATTGAAAACCTCCAGGGTTTACAACACATTCTTGCAGTAGTGTATCGTTTAATTTTATAGTGAATGAATCTATATCAATTTCTTGATCTTCAGCAGGAGCAAAGTCCCCTGTAATTGTAGATGGACTAGCACTTAATTCTTTATTATTTTCTGGTTTTACATTAATAATTAATGGCTTAGCTTCAATTGGTGCTTCTTCTAAATTCTTAATAAAAAATGGCTTAGAAGTTTTAGCTACTACTTCATCCTTATTGTCTTTAACTTTTATTTGAATATAATATTTCCCATCTTCAATGTTGCTTACATCCCACGAATATCGAGAAAAGCTTTCTTGAGAATTTGTAATTATCTCATTCCAGTCTTCTAAATTATTAGAATAACTTAGTGTAATTTCTTTTACTCCATCTGGTTCATATATAGTCCACTCTATAAAGTTTTGACTTCCTTTTAATTCAGCATTTTCTGCTGGACTAGTAATAGTTATTTGTGAAGTTATATTCTGAGGAACTTCTGGCGTTGGTTCAGTAGGTTCTGGTTGAGTTGGAGTATTTGTAGGATTTGGAACTCTTCCTCTTTCTACTCTTAAAGTAAATTCTTGAGTTGTAGTACCGCTAATTCCATCATCAACTCCTACTACTACTCTATATTCTGCTGTTGCAATTTCATTATTAATTCTAGCTACACCACTTTTAGTTCTTAATTGCCCATTAGATGTTATTTCTAAAAAGTCTGGTGCATAAACTAAGTAATAAGTTAATCGGTCATTGTCTGGGTCTGTTGAATTGATTTTATATTCCCATGCTTCACTTTCGTTTATTATTAAATTTGAAGGTGTAGATGTAATGGTTGGCAGTTTATTAGTATTTACTACTCTAATATTTCTACCATTACATAATGAGTAAAACTTGTCATTGTTTTTAAATGCTGAACAAATGACCATGCAGTAGCTTCCATCACTTATATTTCTGCTTTCAGTTTTTTTAGAATCCCAAGTAAACTTATTGTTTGTAGTTTTAGAAGAAATTGCTCCAGCATTTGGATTTATTCTTCCAAATGAAGTATTTTTACAAGTTGCTCCGTCAAATAGTTCTATGTAATAAGGAATTGAAGTCTGATCATCATCAAATGAATTCCATTCTATTATAGTATTGCCGGAAATTTTACTGTTAGGTACAGGTGAAATTACAGAAAATATATCATTTGCATCTGCAAAATCTTCAGCTGCAATAGGCTGAAAAGGTATAATAAAAAAATTTATTAGCAGTGCTATAGATACAATCTTTTTCATTAAATCTGTCCTTTATTTGTCAGGATTGTTTGAACATCATTTTGTAACTGAGTTATTTGTGCTTGGCTAGCATTGCCGCCTGCGCTTAATAATGTCTGGAATAACTCTCTTACTTTAGTTCCATTAACCATATACCAGCTTTGTGCATAAGGTAATGATTCGTTAAACACTGCCAAATCTGGATCAGTTTGAAGTATTTGTGCCATATCCTTTCTAGGGTACAAAATTCCAAATGATTCAGTTTCTGTAGCAATGTTTTCACTTAGTTTTCTTAATTGTTCAGGTTGTGTAAGCCATTTTAAAAAATCCCAAGCTGCTCTGGAATTTCCTCTTGCATCAGAAACCATTGCTCCCCAGTAATCAGCAAAGTTAATTATTGGCTGACTTTGTCCAGTAATCTGAGGAATTTGAGATACACCAATGTTTAATCTTATATTATAACTTTTATTATATTTTAATATGTCTCTATATCTATAACTTGTAGATGCAATCATTGCTGCTTTTCCTTCTAAGAATGCAGCAGCATCATTCTGCATAGTTTTATTCCATGTTGAATTAGAATCTGTCTGAAAACTTTGGAAATACTGAATTGCAGGTGCAGCTTCACTAAAGGTTGCAAAAGATACCTGCTTTGTAGAACCGCTGATCATTTCTACTCCGTTTTGCAATAAAAGAATATTTGTTAATTCAAATCCGTAAGATACATTATCTAAGTTTCCTGCTGCAAATCCAGCTACTTTTATTTGTCCGCCTTCTTTTGTGGTTAAGGTTTGTGCCTGCTTTTTAAATTCTACCCAATTTTTAGATGGTTCAGAAATCGACTTAGAAGCTAATATATCTTGGTTATAAAGAATAGCTAATGTATCCATCCATAAAGGTACGCCGTAAACATTTGTTCCATCATTAGCAAAATCTTGAGATGCTGCAGGATAAAAAATACTGTTAAATGTTTGGTAATCCATATTAGTACTGGATTTTGCATATTTTTCGTAATCTCCTACCCAACTATTATTAACCATGTAAATGTCTGGGATGTTAACACTATCATTTTCTCTTAATACTCTATTGATTTCACTCTTATATATTGCGGATGCATCTTTGTAAGGTCCATCTGGCCATTTGTCTGCATATTCTATAGTTACATTTGGATTTAATGCTTTATAGTCATCTAATAAAGGCTGCATTGCTTCAGATGGTATAAATGCACCCCTAAACTGTAGACTAACATTTTGTGTATTCGTGTTTGTATTATTACCAGTTGTACTTGGTCGTCTAGATGTTAAAGATAGTAATAAGATTATTAATAAAATAACTCCAAAAACTATTAGACCAATTATTAAAAACTTTCTGTTTTTTAAAATAGGATTAACAGTTGTAGTCGTAGTAGTTGTTGTTACTTCTTCGTATGGTTGAGTTGTTGGTTGTTCATAATAATATGGTGCAGGTTGCGGTGCCCCTAAATCTGGAGAAGGCATATTATTATAATTACCGTAATTCTGATTAGACATAATTTATTAAGTAATAAGCTTATTGAATGAGCTAATAAGTTTAATTATAACTTAAAATTTCTACCCATTTCTTTCTTATTATGACTTATTTTTGAAATGAATAAAAGTGCTTATAGAATTGTGGTAAATAAATATAAATGCGAAAATTAGTTGAGCTTCATATTTAGCTTATATTACTCTATACTAAATTTGTTTAGTAATTTGTTTGATTTATGGCAACCTTATACGATTCTGCTGGAACAGCAAGAAAAGCAGTTATAGGATTTATAATCTTTGCAATTCTTATTATGTTATGGGAAGGCATTTCTGGTTTGTTTAATAGACAGCCTGTATCTGTAACACCACAATTTAGTTACTACAAAGCTGCGGATTTAGCATTAAAAAATGTTCCTCCAGTTGTAATTGACCCTATTAAGATAAGTGACAGTGTTAAGCCTACCTACTCTATAGATAGATTAAGTAATCAGCTTGTAGCTACATTCCCAGATACTGCTTTAGTTTATAAAGTTGAACAGCCTAGAGAAAAACTTACTACTATAGAAGATGCTGTTGAGACTGCAAAAAAATTAGGCTTTATAAGTGAATGTATTGCAGAAGAACAGTATTTTGAAAATGACCCTGCAGCAGATAGATGTACTTATAAAGAGGATGAGTACACTTGGGTAGCTTCTGAAGGTACTAAAACCCTAAAGTTTAATAAGACTTCCCAAGAATGGGATTTATCTACTGATTGGTTTAATAATGTTGATGTTAAAACTTTAGGTCCCTTAAATACAAGATTAGATGACTATATTAATATTGGTGCAGGTATAATTAATAGCTTAAGATTCTCAAATAGTTCTGCATTAGAGAGTCCTTATGTTGAATACGTTGCCGCAGATTTAAACAATGCTGGTGCTTTTTTCCAGCCAGAAAGAACTACACAGGCAAGATTTGTATTTATTGAAATTTATAGAAAGCTTCTTTTAGCTCAGCCTAAAGAAAGATCAGAGATACAAGCAATTACAGATGACAAAACTATTTTAGATAATATACCTGCTCCACTATATGGAAATGTATACAGTGAAGATCCAAGAAGTGGGCAAGCAAGAATAATAGCAGGTAATAATGCTTCAAAATTAGATAAAGATATATTCAGTTTAAAGTTTACTGATTTAGAATATGCTACTAGAGGTGTAACAAAAGGATTTTATCCTATAATTGATTTAAGAGAGGCATGGAATAAAGCACAATCCGGGAAAGGGTTTTTGGTATACTTACTTCCAGAAAACGGAAATCCGTTAGAAACATATCAAAATTTAGCAGTTAGAAGCTTTATAGCAGATGCAACTAAAACAACTTTAGGTTATTATGAACGTAAAGAATGGAATGGATTTGTATCACCTATATTTATATTTAAAGGAAGAGCTGTGTTAGAAGATGGAAGACAAGCTAGCTTTACTATTTTTGTTGATGCATTAAAAAGATTAGAATCTTAATTTATGAAAAAATTATTCAAAACGTTATTAGTTTTAATTCCTGCATTTTTATTCTTTTCTCCTACTCAAGACATATTTGTAAATAATTTATGTGCTCAGACTACTAGACCAGGGATTAAATGTATAGAACAAAGAACCGATTGCTCTGGCTTTCCGGGATACGAGGTAGCATCAGAATTCTTTGATGGGGTAAGTGCGGTTAATATGGATAAAGATGATCTAAGAGAAGCATTTAATACAACATACCCAAATGGTGTTAATTCAATGTGCATAAGCAGTAACTTTAGTACTATTATTCCTGTCTATACAGCCACAGCTAAAGCAGATGACGGGAACTATAATATAGCTCCTCTACCTGAACCTGGTGCATTAGATACAGTTAGAGTGCCAAGAGCTTGTCCTCCAGGCTGGAGAGCTGATCAAGGTAATTATAGTTTATCAACCTTAGGTATTGGTTTAACAAGATGGACTGCTCCATACGGATGTTGTCCAAGCGGATATAACTTTATTAATACTAGAAATCAAACTTTTCCAGATGCTTATCAGGTAGGAGTCTGCGCAAAACCTACTATCAACGGCAGAGCTCCTGATCATTTGGTTACAGAAGGAGGTAATAGAGGTATTTATGCTCAGGATGGAACTCTTTTGGTTGGCTTTGATGCATCTGCTAGTTATGAACAATTCCCCTCTTGGGATGCACTAAATGCTGCAATTGGTACAGCAGATTATATATATTCATATAGAAGCAGCACAGTAAATGATGTTGTTCAGCCGCAAATTGGTCAAGGTTTAGGTACATTCTTTCAGGATACAAATTTAGACGGTTCTATTCAGCCTAGATTAAGAACAGGTCCTACTATCCAGGGCGCTGAAAGTGTATGTCCTGCAAGTGCAGCATGTGCAATAACTGCTAAAGACAATTTAGATGCTATAAGTTCCAGCGAATTTACTACTAACGCTTCCTTAAATTGTGAGGCTTGTTATCGTGTAGGAGATGCCATTGGATATTCTCAAGCCCCAGCAGGTGCTACAGATGATCCCTCTACTCCTGTGGATGAAAGTAAAGGTTTTGTAAGATACTGCGTTGGTGGTGCATCTGTTTATAGAGATGAAACCTTAATTGGTAGTCCGGAAATTACTGGTGGATATTTGTTAGAAGAAGGTCAAAATCAAGAATTGTATGAACAATGTTTTGAAAGCGGTGGTATTTATACCGCAATTGGTTGTGTAGATCCTTCACCTACTGGAATTATTACAGGACTAGTAAGAATAGCCCTTGGAATTATGGGAGGAGTTGCATTACTGCAAATGGTTTATGTCGGTCTACTCTATCAGCAAGGTCAAACTGAGAAAATTAAAGGAGCAAGATCTCAACTAATTGCTACTTTAACAGGAATAGCAGTACTAGTATTTAGCGTGTTAATATTAAGAATTATTGGAGTTAATATTCTAGATGTAATTCCAAATGGTACATTTTAATACTCTAAATGGATTTTAAAATTTTTGCACAATTCCTATCGGACTTAGAAAATTTAAGCAGCCGTAACGAAATGACGGTTAAAACTTCTGATTTTTTACGTCTATTAGATCAAGATAGCGTGAAACCAGCAATGTACTTACTGCAGGGCCGTTTAGCCTCAAAATATATTCCTTTAGAATTCAACTTTTCGTTAAAACTAATAATAAAGGCATTTTCATTAGCTCTAGATGAAGCTTTGGTAACTGGGATCTATAAGAAGAAAGGTGATGTGGGTTTAATGGCGGAAGATATTTTATTAAACTGGAATGAATACTCTACTAAGAATGCTCAAGTATCTTTAGATTCATATAATTACTCTCCTAAAACACTAGATGTTGATGAAGTTTATAATTCTTTAACTCAGATTGCACAAGCATCCGGAGTAGGTTCTCAAGAAAAAAAGATGACCACATATTTAAATTTAATGCTTTGCAGTGATCCATTAAGTGCTAAGTATATTTCTAGGATTATTATAGGGACTTTAAGAATCGGAATGAGCGAAAAAACATTGCTAGATGCTATGTCTTGGTCTGTAAAAGGAGATAAATCTTTAAGAAAAACTTTAGATATAGCTTTTGGTTATAGAGCTGACATTGGGGAGCTAGCAAAAATTCTTGTAGATAATAAGTTTGAAGATGTAGAAAAATCTTTAATAAATATTGCCTTAATGCCAGGAACACCAGTTGCTTCTAAACTAGTAGAAAGAGAAGCTTCTAGTGCTGCTGTATGGGAAAGAATGCCAAACTGTTTTGTACAACCTAAACTAGATGGATTAAGAGGGCAAATCCACTTTGATAGAAAAAAAGACTTAGTAGAAATATATAGTAGAAATATGGAAAATATGACTGCGCAATATCCAGAGATAGTTGCATCTATAAAACAGTTGCCTATTGATTCTATTATTCTTGACTCAGAGATTATTGGATTTAATGAAGAAACAAGTACGTACAGTAGATTCCAAGACACTATGAAGAGAAAAAGAAAATATAGCGTAGAAGAGTTTTCTCAGAGTATACCTGTAAAAGCAATGTGCTTTGACTGTTTGTACTTAAATGGAGAAGACTTAACAGGTAAGCCTATTGAAGAAAGATTAGTAGCTTTAAAAACTTTATTGGCAGAACCTCCTAAAGCTTTAGCAATGCTAGAAACTATAAAAATGGAAACTGAAGAAGAATTAGAGGCATATTTTAAAGATAAAGTTGAAGCAGGACAGGAAGGTATTATTACAAAACAGCCAGGAACAAATTACGAACCTGGGACAAGAAATTTTAAATGGATAAAACTAAAAGCTAACACAAGATCAGATTTAGTAGATACAATTGATGTAGCTATTATTGGTTATTACATAGGAAGAGGTGATCGATCTCGATTTGGGTTTGGGGCCTTATTAGCTGCAGTTTATAACTCTAAGGATGATAAATATTATAGTATTGGAAAAGTTGGAAGCGGCTTTAAAGAAGAAGATATGGTAACTATGTTTAAAGATATGTCCGAAATTAAACTAGAAAATATGCCAGAGAATTTTGTAGTTCATAAGTCTTTGTACCCGGATGTTTGGATAGAGCCTAAAATCGTTGCAGAGATTGATGCTGATGAAATTACTAGAAGTCCAAATCATACTGCTGCTATTAATATAGAAGCTAAAGTCCCTGGAGATGATTCTACAAAAGGATTATCTGTGAGATTCCCTAGAATGAAAAAATGGAAAAGAGACAAAGATCTACCAAATAATGTAGACGAGATTATAAGAATGTATGAATTAAGAAAAGCCTCTTAATTATAAAATACATAGATGTGATTAGGCTTTAGGGGTTTAAATCCTTCAGGAATCAATTTATTAGTAAGTTTATCTGCTCCTGGTCTTATATATTGATTTAAAACAAAATCATTCTGATCTGTTAATAACATTAAGAATCCGGCTTCTTTTAATAACTTTCTTTGCACTTCCTTTATTAGATCCATATGGTCTGTATTTAGATTGAAGTCCTTTATTCTTTCTAAGTTATAAGAAGATAAATCCATTACTATTAAGTCCCATTTTGTTCTAGATTCAATTGCTAGATCAATAAAATCTCTAAAATTTACATCCCATATTTGTGGAAGTTCAATAGAATTCATTTCAAAATTCTTTTTCAGCTTTTGTACATACTTAGCCTCTGACTCTACAGTAGAAAGACTTTTTGCATTTCTACAATAAACACTTAAGTGGCCAGTATAGGCAAATAAATCAAGAACATCTTTGCCACTAGAATATTCTTTTAAAAGATTTCTTACTTCAGCCTTACTTAAAGGAAGCCCAACATCGTCACTTTTTAGTTCTACTATAAATTTATAATCATTTTCTACAACAGTAAGTTTAGAAGGACAATCTCCAAATAACATACTTTTTTTACCGTCAAAAACTTCTTTAACAATTATGTCGGTTAAGGAGTAATCCTGTAGCAATTTATTTTTTAGCTGTTCAGCATCTAGCTGGTCAGAATATATTTCTAATACTCCATAATCAGCATATTTATCTAATGAATAATTAAGCTGCTCTGCTTCGCCAATATCTTGTAATAATCTTAATGTGTTTGTCATGTATAGATTTTAACTTTTATTTTAATATTTGTATTTAGTAAAGTTAATAAAATGCTAAAATCTTTGTATGGAAAACCTTAGAGAAACTCTTAGAAACTTAATTTTTGGTGCGGTTGGGTTAATTGTATTTATCTTATTTTTAAGAATCATTTTTGATATAGCACAAGTAGAAAATGACTTCTTTTTAAGAAATCCTATTAACTTAGTTTCTGATTTTTTTGCTTATCCGTTTAAGGGCATTATTGTAATCAATAACCCTAGTCTTGCATTACTAAATACAGATGCAGCAGTATCTTTAGGCATATATATTGTGTTAGGCTACTTAATTGCTAAAGTAGTAACAGGTTTTATGTACGATACACTGTATGATATTACTCAAAACTTTGTAGATGGAGTTTTTAAAATAGCTGAATTTATAGTAATTTTAAGAATATTATTTCAACTGTTTGGTGTTTTACCTTCTCTAAGATCCAGTGCTTTTGTAGATTCTGTATTTAGCTGGACTGAATGGACTCAAACTTTATTATTTAGAATCCCCTTTGGAACAGGCTACATTGATTTATCTGCAATTGTTTGGTTATTAATTTTAATTGTATTAGATATATTCTCTGGCAGATATTTAGCAAAAGTTTTAGGAGGAACCGTAGTTATTGCTTCAGCATCTACTAATATTATAAAAGCTCCAAGATTTAAATTCCCAACATTTAAAAGATCTTCTAATAACGTAACCGAATCTGTAGAAACTAAACCTAAAGAAGTCTATATTGACTTACCACCTGTTAAGCCTTAAGCTAACTTTTCTAATTCTCTTACCATTTGTTTTGACCTTAACTTTCTATGAAAAGTTATTCCAAACCTATGAGCTTCATCTCTTATTCTTTGTACTAAAAAAAGACTTTCGGATTTTCTGGGTAAAAAGATTCTTTTAAATCTTTTAAGTGCTAAATCCGGCCAATCCTCATTGTTAAATTGCCACTGTACTTTAAATATTTCTTCTTCTCTTTTTGCTAAACCTACAATAGGCAATGTATCTGCTAATCCAAAGTTTTTTAATATTTTAAATGTAGAAGCTAATTGTCCTTTTCCCCCATCAATTATTATTAAATCAGGTAGAATAGAAAAACTTTCATCTTTTTCATCTTCTCTATTCTGATCCATTAAAAAGTGCCTGAATCTTCTGCTTAATACTTCCTGCAACATTGCAAAATCATTAGGAGTATTTTTAGTTTTAATTTTAAATCTTCTATATAAATCCGGTCTTAATGCACCATCAACCATAACTGTCATGGCACCTACTGCATTAGTACCTTGAATATTACTAATATCGTAGCATTCAATTTTAAAACCTTCATGATTTTTTAATTTGTCTTCAGGAAATCCTAGCTCTTCTATTAAATCATTTATTGCATTAGCCCTCTGCTCTTTTTTTAATTCATCTACAATTACATCATCTACATCTCTATCTATAGAAATATTTTGAGTTACATATTTAATATCATTAATTCTGTCTCTAATCTTGGCGGCTTCTTCATACTTCATTTCTTTAGATAAAGAATTCATTTCTTTTTCTAAATCGTTAATGATTTCACTTTTTCTACCCTCAAAAAACTTAATAATGTTTCTAAAGTTTTTTGCATAGTCTTCTTTACTTATTAAGCTTGCACATGGTGCCTGACAAAGTCCAATATGGTAATACAAACAAGGGACCGGATTATTAGTATCTATCTTTAAAGGATCAGTAGATACTTGAACTAATCTTCTGTTGCAGCTGGCATAAGGAAATACTTTTCTTAATCTCTTTAATATATTTTTTAAAGGTAATTTGCTTGGATAAGGTCCATAATAGACTGCATTTGGATCATCTTTTTCTCTTGTAATTCTAATTCGTGGAAAATCTCTTACTCCTTTTATAACTTTTTCTACTTTTATATAGCTATAGTTCTTATCATCTCTAAGCATTACATTATATTTAGGAGTATATTTTTTTATTAAATTATTTTCTAAAATTAAAGCCTCAAACTCAGAATCAACTGTAATATATTGAATGTCTTCTGCATGCTCCAGCATTGCCTGAATTCTAATATCTAGCTTTTTATAATTTGTAAAATAACTTTTAACTCTATTTTTTAAAACTTTTGCTTTACCTACATAAAGTATTTCGCCATTTGAATCCATATACAAATAACATCCAGGACTAGCGGGAGCAGA
The DNA here is from genome assembly GCA_964414295.1 of uncultured Candidatus Saccharibacteria bacterium. GTDB lineage: Bacteria > Patescibacteriota > Dojkabacteria > J137 > J137 > Brojett037. The sequence continues at coordinate 35,718 of CAYPVU010000007.1, forward strand.
TAATACCTTTTGAATAAATTGTTCACTTTTTGTATTTAGAAATTTCATTTATATTAATTATACTGTAAAAGACAAAGCTTTTTATCTTATAATAACTGTATGTTGGCTAAATGCTGACACTCTTAATTAAAACTTACATATATGGAAGAGCTTAAAAATATTGTTCTAGTAATTACGCTATCTAGCATTTTTACATTTCTAATTTCCTTTCCTATTATTAGAATCCTTTACAGATTTAATATTACAAGAAGAATGACAGTAGACTTTACTACTTTAATAGAAAAACGAAACTTAAAAATAGGTGTCCCAATAATGGGTGGATTAATTTTTATTATAACTATACTGTTATTTAATCTATTTTTTAACCCATTTAAAGAAAATACTGGATTACTACTAATACTTTTTATTTTTTGCTTATCTGCTTTATTAGGAGGATTTGATGATGTATTAAATATTTATGGAAGAGATAGAGCTAAGCCTAAAACATTAAGTAGAGTTCTAACTTTAATAAGAGTACATAAAAGTTTAGGTACTAGATTATGGATGTTAGTAACATTGCCATGGAGTGCATACAAAAGTTTCTTTTATATATTAGGTTCAAATCCAGGAAAAGGAATACAGGCTCACGAAAAAATATTGGTTCAATCAATTGCAGGAATATTATTAGGAATTGGCTTGTATAGTTTCTCGTCTAGAGCTTTTCCTGGCTTACTTTGGATTCCTATTTTAAATCTTAATGTTGATATTGGAATTTTAATAATTCCTTTTGCATGGCTTACTGTTCTATTAATGTCTAATGCTGTAAATTTAGCGGATGGTATGGATGGATTGGCTGCAAATCAGCTAATAATGTCACTTTTTGGCTTTTTAATAATAGCTCTATTTAAAGATGATGAAAAAATTGTATTCTTAATTGCTACAGCAATTGGTTCTTTAATATCGTATTTATACTTTAATATTCCCCCTGCCCGTTTTCAGATGGGTGATGTCGGTTCTTTAGCAATGGGATCATTGTTGGCAGGTATTGCCTTTATATTAGGAGATCCATTAATGCTATTAATATTCTGTTTACCATTTGCTTTAGTTCTATTATCAACGGTAATTCAAGGTTTAGGGAGAAGAGTTTTAGGCAGAAGAATATTTGCTATGGCTCCTCTACACTATCATTTTCAAATAGCTTATGGCTGGAGTGAAGAAAAAGTTGTAATGAGATTTACCTTATTTAGTCTATTTTGTACTATAATTGGACTATTAATTTATACAATTAGATAAAATAAATGAAACAAATACTTTCTAATGAAATATTTAAAGGATTAAGTTTATTTTTATTGCTTGTATTAGGCTTATATCTAGCCTATGAAATTAAAGGGATAATAATTTCAGTATTTATAGCTTTTATTATTAATGCTGGATTAAGACCTTTAATTAATTATCTAGAAAATCGTGGTTTTGCTAGAGGTTCTGCAATTGCTCTTACCTATTTAGCGGGTTTATTAATTACTATTATTTTAAGCGTAGTAATTGTAAATACAGCAGTTAATCAAGTAAGACTATTCTTTACTAATATAGATGATAAATTATTAGCTACAGAAAGAATTGTTGATAATTATGCTCCATTTCTTAATGATTACATTGATTTTGAAGGACTTAAAGAAGCAGCTACTACAGGGAATTCTGTAAATTTAAGTGCTATAACTTCTAATCAGTTATATTCCGGCATCTTAGAAAATTTGAGTTTTGTGGGCGGTCAGGGAATTGGCATTATTTCTAAAATCTTTGGAGGTTTACTGTCTGCATTTGCAATCATTATGATGTCGATTTATATGCTTACTAATAGAAAAAGTGCTTATGAAGATGTTGTAGAACTAACTCCAAAAAAGTATCAAAATAAATTATTACCAATCTTAAAAAAGATGGAAGCTAGTCTTGGATCATGGGTGGTGGGGCAATTAGCTTTAATGTTTATGATTGGATTTGCTACTTTTATTATTATTATTTTACCTAGATTAATTGATCCTAGCTACACAGTTGCAAATTATGCTTTAATAATTGCAATTATTGCGGGAATCTTAGAAGGTGTTCCTAACTTAGGTCCAATAATTACAATGGTACTTGCTATTTTAATAGCATTAATAAGTGGTGCAGGAATTGGTATTATAATTTATATTGTAATTGCATTTATACTTTTACAGCAGTTAGAAGGAATTTTACTTGTTCCAATGGTAATGAAAAGAGCGGTGAACTTAAATCCAATTTTAAGCATTGCAGGCGTACTAGCTGGTTTCCAATTAGGCGGTCCACTAGGTGCATTATTATCGGTTCCAATTATTGCTATGGCACAAATAGCTGTAGAAGAAATTAGTCAACAATGGAAAAAAGAAGAGAATTAAATTTAAATAAAAATTTGATTAATGCTTAAAAGAGAGTCTTAAACGACTCTCTTTTTATTGGTAGCTATTAGTAAATATTGTTTATTAATAGCCATCAACAAACATAGAAGAAGTAAGTGTTTGTGTGATGATGGATAGCACAAACAATCGGTAACTAACGCTCATTAAATGAAAGGATCTGTAGCATGGCTGTGGTTCCTGAAGCAGTTTTGAATGATCCGCGTCAAATGGGTGCAGCCCTCGTGGTCGTGGGCAATTCAAGCACCGCCGAAGACCTCGATCCGGTAATGGTTGTTACTTGGTTCTTGAGCGAAGGAGTCCCTTTCACTAGTGCAGAAGAGGCACATGAAGCCTTGGAATGCACTAGGGATCTGCTGGCTCAGATCGATGAAGTGATGGCGGGGGATGAAAATTTTGTCCCAGACGGGTTTAGCTCGGAACACTGGGCATTCTTCCGCGAAGCCCTGCGGGACGGCGTACAGGCGATTGAGGTAGAGGTGCAAGATCTGGAGGTGCTCGAGGAAGCCGCAGACCAGATCGAAACCCTCTACGATGCGCTGGTAATGACCGGAGTTGTTGAAGCTCCAGTCATTGAGTACGAACCTGTCGATTTGACCGAATAAGTACCGATCTTCTTCTTGTTGCAGCAGTATTCCTGCTGCAACAGAAGTTTTAAAGTATAATGCTTACATGTACATTCTTTATATTCTCCGTTGTAAAAATAATGCTTTATATACCGGCATTACAAATAATTTAGAAGCAAGACTTAAAAAACATGCTTCTGGTAAAGGTTCTAAATACGTATGGGCAAATATGCCTTTTAAGCTCGTTTATACAGAAGAACATTCGGACAAATCCTCTGCTCTTAAAAGAGAAATTGAAGTTAAATCTTTAACTAAAGAAGAAAAAGAAAAGCTGGTTTCTTAATCTACTTTTTTATAACTAAAAAGTAGCAAAAAAGTTCTGGGGATAAAAAAGAAGTTGTAACTTTTGTGTGTTAAGTAACTCTTTTTTCTCCCCAGACCCCTAAGTCAACGTTGGATTGAAAGTAATTCTTACCAAGGACCTCCTAAATTATTTCCACTACTTTGGGGAATGTTTATATTATCTTTAGTAGTTTTATCCATTCTTATTTTAAACTTTATTCGAGTTATGTTCTGATTTCTTAGCGATTCTTCTGAACTTTCTTTAGTACCAATTAAAGTGGCGAAAGGTGCGATGAATATTCCACCCTTTGCTTGACTTTCTACTTCTAAGTTTGTGGCATCCTCTATAGTCACTGCAATATCGAAATCCACACCGCCATTGGTGTCATCTAAATCTACGTAATTAAAATTATTTTCATTCTCTAATTCTGTTGATGCATCGGCAATGCTTTTAATTGTTTGCTTTATAAAATCTTTTAGTTCCATAATTTAGTACATTAAATAAAAAAGGCTCCTTTCGGAGCCTTTTACGAATTAACTACAACCAGTTGTGGTGCCGCAGTCTATACATACATTACAGCTTCCATTCTTTTTTACATTCATGCTTCCGCATGTTGAACACATGTCCCCTGTAAATCCTAATGCTCTAGCCTTCTTTATTTTATCTAAGAATCCATCATCTCCTTCTAAATTATCATGAATAACTGCTTTGTCTGCTTGATCTAGTCTCATTTGAGCAGGTTCTACAGCCGCTTCGGTTAATTGTCCTATTGGTGCACTTAATACAGGTAGATTTGCTTCTTCAGCTTCTTTTTTTAGATCAATATATTTAGTTGATCTAATTTCTGTATGCCCATGGCCGTTTACAATAGGTATTAAAATTCTAAAGTTGCTACCTTCTCTATAAGATTTTTCTACTAATTCTTCATTATGGTAAAGTTTAGCTGTATCTGCATCTAAGAACTTTAGAGCTAACCATCTACCGATATAGTCAACAATAGATTTAGCTATTGGAATTTCTCTATTACCAGTCATTCCGCTTGGTTCAAATCTTACATTTGTTAACTTAGCAATTAAAGCTTCTAATGGTACTCCATATTGCAGATTCATTGATAAGGAAACTGCAAATGCATCCATAATTCCAGATAAGAAGCTTCCTGCTGTACTCATAATAATGAATACTTCTCCAGGTGTTCCATCTTCAAATAATCCTACAGTTAAGTAACCTTCATGTCCTCCTACAGTAAATTTATGTGTAAGACTATGTCTTTCATCTGGTAACTTTCTTCTTTTTGGTTTTTGTACCTCTTGAATAATTACCTGCTGTACTTGTTTTTGTGTAACCTCTTCCTGTACTTCATCTTCATCAGATAAGTTGAATAATTCAGCATAAGCTCCGGCATTAGATGATGCAGTTAATGGTTGGCTTAATTTAGAACTATCTCTGTAAAGTGCATTTGCTTTTAACATTAACTTCCATCCTTCTACATACGCCTCTTCAATATCTTCTAATGTAGCTTCTTCTGGTAAGTTTACTGTTTTACTAATTGCTCCACTTAAGAATGGCTGAGCTGCTGCCATTTGTTTTAAGTGTCCCATTGTACCAATATATCTGGTTCCTTTTTTACCGCATTTATTTGCACAATCAAATACTGCGTAATGTTCTTCTCTTAAGTATGGTGCTCCCTCAATTGTCATTGTTCCACACACATATTCTTCTGCAGCTTCAATCTGTTCATCTGTGAAACCTAAATGTTTTAGAATGTTAAAGTTATAGTCATTAATCTGCTCATCAGTCATCTTTAAAACATTTCTGCAAAAGTCATGGCCTAATGTAGATGCATTAAAGGCAAAGCTTAATGCATATAGATTTTCCATTCTAGACTCAATAGCCATTAATTCTGCTTCTGTGAATCCTTTTGCTGTTAAAGTTTCATAGTTAATGTATGGTGCATTTTTAATTGTTGCATGACCTATAATGTATTTTTCAATTTCTTCAATTTGTTTTTCCGAATATCCTAAAGATTTTAATGCTGGTTTTACAGACTGATTTACAATTTTAAAGTATCCTCCACCCACCAACTTTTTGTATTTTACTAATGCAAAGTCTGGTTCAATACCTGTAGTATCGCAGTCCATTACTAAACCAATTGTTCCTGTTGGAGCAATTACTGTTACTTGAGCATTTCTATAACCATACTTTTCTCCTAACTGTAGTGCATAATCCCAAGACATTTGAGCTTCTTCGGATAATTCTGCTTCAATTAATTCTGCATTAATTCCCATTGGTTTAATTGATAAACCTTCATATTCCTTAGAATCTACATTATATGCAGCTCTTCTATGGTTTCTAATAACTCTAAGCATGTTATCGCTATTAGCATCGTATCTATCAAAGGTACCAACTACTTTTGCCATTTCTGCAGATGTAGCATAAGATTCTCCTCCTAAAATAGCTGTTACTGCACCAGTTATTGCATAACCTTTTTCACTTTCATAAGGGATACCTTGCTGCATTAATAAAGAACCTAGATTTGCATAACCTAAACCTAATGTTCTATATACAAATGTTTTTTCTGCGACTGCTTTTGTTGGTAGATGAGCAGATAATACTGAGATCTCTAATACAATTGTCATTAATCTAACTGCGTGTCTATAGCTTTCTACATCGAATCTGCCGTCTTCGTGACTATAGAACTTAACTAAGTTTAAGGAAGCTAAGTTACATGCAGTATCGTCTAAGAACATATATTCTGAACATGGATTACTTGCATTAATTCTGCCGTCTAATGGTGTAGTATGCCATTCATTAATTGTAGTATCGTACTGTACACCAGGGTCAGCACTTTGCCATGCAGCATTTAATACATCTGTCCAAAGTTTTCTAGCACTGATTGTTTTAGAAACTGTACCATCTACTCTATTTATTAAATCCCATGTTCTGTCTTCTTCTACTGCTTCAAAGAATTCATTTGGAACTCTTACTGAGTTATTAGAGTTTTGTCCGCCTACTGTAGAGTAAGCTTCTGATCTAAAGTCAGTATCGTATTTTTTAATAGAAAAGTCTTCACTAGAAACTCCATTTTCTACAAGCATTAAAGCTCTTTTAATGTAGTTTAGTGGAACATAATCTTTATTTGCATCTGAAATTAACTTTTTAAGTTCAGGATTATTCTTAGGATCAATTCCTTTTGTTTCTGCAGACTTCATTATCTTTTTTATATGCTCATAATTTACATGAGAACCTGCTACTAATGCTGCTACTTTCTGTTCTTCTTCAACTTTCCAATTTATAAACTCTTCAATTTCTGGATGGTCCATATTTAAGCAAACCATTTTTGCCGCTCTTCTTGTTGTTCCTCCAGATTTGATTGCTCCTGCACCTGCATCAAATATTTTTAAGAAGCTCATTAAGCCAGATGATTTTCCGCCTCCAGATAAGTTTTCGCCACTTCCTCTAATTGGTGAAAAGTTAATTCCGCTTCCAGATCCGTATTTAAAGATTCTTGCTTCTGCTTTTACCATATCAAAGATGCCGCCTTCATTTACTAAATCATCTTTAATAGAAAGAATAAAACAAGCGTGTGGCTGACCTCTAGTATACGCATCTTCTGATTGTTTGGATTCTTTAGTTTCTGGATCTACATACCAGTGGCCTTGTGCGTGACCTGTTATTCCATAAGCATAGTTTAAACCTGTATTAAACCATTGCGGACTGTTTGGAGCAGCCATTTGAGTTATAAGCATGTATGCTACTTCATCTTCAAAGGCTTGTGCATCTTCCTTTGTATCAAAGTATCCATACTGTTCTCCCCACCACCTCCAAGCACCTGCCATTCTATTAACAGTTTGTTTTGCGGAAGTTTCTGCTCCTAAAATAGGATTTCCATTTTTGTCTGTTCTTACTTCACCTTTTTTATTTAATTGAGGAACTCCTTTTTTTCTAAAGTACTTTTGAGCAATAATGTCTGTTGCTATTTGACTCCATGAAGCTGGAATCTCTATATCCTTCATTTCAAAAACTACAGATCCATCTGGGTTTGTAATTCTTGATGTTCTTTTTTCGAACTCAATACCTTCATATCGGTCTACTCCCTTTTTAGTAAACATTCTTTTAATTTTTAATCCTTTTTTGCCAATATTGGCTTTTTCTCTTTCTTCGAGAATTTTTGGAGTGACTCTGGCATTATCAGCTCTCATCTTAAAAAATATAAAATGTAAATAAGTTTAAAGGTCACAAACACGGGTGCAGGATTATTCTCCTTTCCCAATAGAAAATTAGTTAGTTAAAAGTGCAGTGCCCTTATCTTGATAAACAAAGAGCTTATCAAGATAAAAGCGCTTGCTAAGAAAGTCTTTCTAACTCTCTTTGCACATCTTCCAGGCTTCTAAATTCCTTATATACAGCTGCAAATAGTAATGCGCTTAACTTATCTATTTTTGTTAATTTTTTAAGAACCATTTCTCCAATATCTACACTTCTAATAATTTGCTTATCACTCATCATTAGTTTCTGTTCAATTTCCGAAATTATGTCATCAACTACTTCTTCCGGAATATGTCTTTTACTTGTAGCTTTAGATATCCCTCTTTTTAGTTTTTCCCTATCGAATTCCTGTACTCGACCATCTCTTTTTAATACATTTAATGTGACTGTCTCTACTCTTTCGTAAGTAGTGAATCTCTTTTTACATTTTTCGCACTCTCTTCTTCTTCTTGTAGCATTATTATTGCTTTCTCTTTTATCAATAACTCTGGTACAGTTGGCTTTACAATATGGACAAATCATTATTTTTAATAAACACAATTAATTGTATGTAGATACCAATCTACCCCCAAACAGTTGTGGTGTCAAATGGTAAAGTGTTACACGAAAGAGTTTAAGAAGGCAGTAGTTTTCACAAAAAGTTTGAAGGAAAATCTCTTATTATAGGGTACTATTTTCTTCTAGAATTTACAAAATATTTTTAAAAGCAAAGTAAAAAGTTAATAAATCATACTACCCTATAGCGTTAAAGTGTTGAGTATTCTGCTCTCATCTAAGTCGTTTTCCATTTTGCCTTGTTCCTGCATTATTGCTATTAATTCATTTATATCCATCCAAATAAGTTCACTATCTGCATCTCTATCATTACTATTTCTTTGTGTTTGCTCTGCAATTTGGCATAAAAAGTAAAGAGTAGTTTTATTTACTAATTCATTGTTGTCAACAGGAAAATTAGATTGAATCGATCCAATATATTTAGTAGGGATAACTTTGTAGCCTGTTTCTTCTTCTACTCTATTTAAAGTTTCTTCTAAGGTTTTATTGTTCGAGTGAGTCTTCTTTGGCAAAAAGTATTTATTACCAATTCTTTCTAGTTTGTGGACTAAAACTTTATTTTCCTCATTTAAAATCACAGCTCCTACAGATAGGTGATTTTTATTATTGTTAGACCAAGCAAATAGGTTTTCCATAATTAAATTGGTAATGTATTTACTATATTATATGTTAAATTATATATAATACTACAAAACAATCATAATTATGGATTCTCAACTTAAGTGGTTTCATGCAATAGGTGCTTGCGGCAAAGCTACAGCTAATGTTGCTAAAATGTTTAAAACAATGGGGTGGTTTGTAACTGGTACAGATGTTCAGTTTATACCGCCTGCAAGCAATATTTTAATTGAGGAAGGTATTCCAACCGAAATTGGCTACCATTATTCTCATTTAACTAAAGAATTTTGGGAAGCAAAGTTAGGTAAAATTTTAAATATACCTAAGTATCCTACTTTAGGATTAATAGTAGAATCTTCATCTTCAAAAAATAAAGAGTATTTATTTGCTAAAAAACAAGGTATTGATATTAGACCTTTTTCTCAAGTATTAAGAGATTACTTAGTTAAACCAGAAAGTATAGTAGTAACTGGAACTGCAGGAAAAACTACAACTACAGCCTTAATTACCTTTATGTTAAAAGAATTAGGTTTAGATCCTAGCTATATGATTGGTGCTGATGTAATAGATTTTAAGGATTCATTACAAAATACAGAGTCAAACTATTCTGTATTAGAAGGCGATGAATATTACTCAAAAGAATTATCAACTGGAGCAAAGTTTTTACAATACAAACCAAAGTATGGAGTTATTACAAAGATAAGCTGGGAACATGTAGATGTTTATCCAACTGAAGAAGAGTATGTTAATGAATTTAAGAAGTTTGTAGAACTTATCCCAAATAATGGAGTTCTTATTGCAAAGGCAGGTGATAAAAATATTGATAAAGTCTTAGAAAACTATAGAGGTTCATTAATAAGATATGGATTTGTAGAATCTATTAGTGATATTTCTAAAAATGATAATAGTTTTTACATAACTTTATCTGAATCAAAAAAGAATTATATTATTATAGATTCTAAGGGTAATGAAATTGTAAATGGTACTACAAAACTTTTGGGAGAATATAATTTAGAAAATATTTTATCTGCTTATATTATTTATAGTCAGATATTAAATAAAACTGATCTAAACAAATTTGTAGAAATTATTTTAAAGTTTAACGGTGCTAAAAAAAGACTAGAAAAGTTATATGAGAGTAATAATCTTGTTGTAATAGATGATTTTGGTGTTGCTCCAGAAAGAGCAAAGAATTCTTTAAAAACATTAAAAGAATATTATCCAAACTATAGGATAACAGCAGTATTTGAACCTAATTCTGGAAGTCGACCTTTAGATAACCAAATCTTTAATAAAATATACAATCATGCTTTTGATGATGCGTATAATGTATTAATTCCAACATTAAGCGATACTCCAGATTTAATTCAAACAAATGGATTTATTAGTAATCTAAAAGAACTAGGTGTAAATTCCGCTTATATCCCTACCGATGATTTAATAGAAGAACTAAAAAAATATACAGATGGTACCAAAACATTAATAGTCTTTTTTAGTGCATATAGACTTACCCAAATTGCACATGACTTTGTAGCAGAAATATCAGTTTAAATTATGCAGTCAGCAAAAACAATATTATTAAACAATACACTTGTAGGGGAAGTTAATCCTCAGCCTCAAAAAAGAAGAGCTAAGGTAGAGTTTCAGGCATATGCATATAAATTAGCTAATGACTTAAATGATCTTGCACATTTGCAGATTTATTTAAAATTAGCAAAGACTATTGAAAGACCTTTAATGGAGCAAGCCTATAGTTTTGTTGCAGATTCGTCTTCTTCAGAAAAAGGAAAGTTATTTTTATGGAAACTAAAAAAAATTCGCGAGCAAATTGATAGGGAAAGAAATAAAAAAAACTTTAAATATGATTATGTAATTCAAAGACAAAAAGAATTTAAAAAAATCTTTGCGAATGAAATTATTTTAAAGCAGGATTCAGAAATTACAGATTTAATTGTAGAGAATTTAAAAAAGTATTTAATGCCGAACAAGAAAATTCTTGTTTTAGGAAATACATCTAGAAGAATTTTTAAAGCTGTTGAAAACTCTAAACCTAAAGCAACTGTAGTAGAGTTATCTCCTGAGATTAATAAAATAAATAATTCTAAAAAAGCAAAAGTTATTAATAAGGATTTTCTTAAAAATATTTATAAGGATAACTACTTTGATGTAATTTTAATTAATAACTTTTGGAGCCAAATTCCTACAGAATCAGAAATAGGTTTTTTAAAAGAAATTAAAAGAGTCGCTAAAAAAAATTCTCTTATTTTAGTTTTATGCAAATGCAATAGTAAGTGCGATGAACAATGGAAAGAATTTGAATATAGAAAAAAGATTTACTTAGTCTATACTAAAACCTTTACACAAGAAAGCTTAGACGAACAGTTAGGGAAATTTGAATTAAAAATGGATAAACAGTACTTAGATGGTGGCTATTGTTTAAATGTATATTTAAATACTCAAGAAAAAGTATGACCCGATTACATTAGAAGTAATTCGGGTCTTTGTCCTTGATTATTGATTGGCTTGAATATGATTCATTAGCCCTTGAAAACGGCTGAAGTCTCTGGGATCCACTTTCGAGTACGCATTTTGCGCTCTCTCTGCTTGCTCCAAAGCCTCTGCAACCTTTTCGGCGGGTATAGCATTAACCTGTTGGACAATCTTTGCCCATAGCTGCTGCTTTTCCCACGATTCCATACCAAATGACTTGATCTCGAAAATTATCTTTGCAATCTGCTCGCGATTGAGGCGAATGCTCAGGTTCGAGACTTCTACAGCCGGGATCGTGGATTTCTTTGACCGTTTAGCAAAGCTAAAAAGTCTAAAGAAAGCTTTGATAACTTTAATCATGAATCACCTCTGCTTGTTCAAGTACATATATATTATATACCAGCTATATAAAAGTATCAATATGGATAAGGAAACTAAAAGGAGGACACTTCTGCCCTCCTCTGCATGTTGGGACTACGCTGCTTCGGAAACCCGAGACATTACGTAGTCGAGGTTTAAGATATTGCACTCCAACCGCTTCAAGAGCCAGTTGGGAGCAATCTGCCGGGGGACGCACAGTCCACCCGCCAGAACCCACGACGTTTGAGTTGGTAGCGCTAGCAATACGAAGAAAGGGAACTGTGTTGCAATCGCAACACCTGCTACCGCCAATACTGGCAGTAGGTACCAAATCATCGTTAACGCAATGCGTAAAATCTTCATACGTACTCCTAACCTCTGGATGTCTTATTATATCATTAGTATATAGATGTTGGCTACCCTAAACTTTAATGTATAATATGTAAAATCTTATTAATCTTATGAATATAAAAATAGAAGAATCTTGGAATCAAGTTTTAAAAGAAGAGTTTAATAAACCTTACTTTCAGCAATTAATAAACTTTGTAAAAGAAGAATATGCTACCAAAACAATATTCCCTCCAGGACCTTTAATTTTTAGAGCTTTTAATGAATGCCCTTTTGATAAATTAAAAGTAGTAATTTTAGGACAAGATCCTTACCATACTCCAGGGGTGGCTAATGGATTAGCTTTTTCTGCTAACCCAGATAATAGGATCCCTCCTTCTTTATTAAATATTTATAAAGAAATTAAGAATGATTTAGGAAATCCTATTCCTGATAATCCAGATTTAACTAAATGGGCACAGCAAGGTGTTTTATTACTTAATGCTACTCTCACAGTTAGAAAAGGAGAAGCTGGATCTCATCAAAAAAAAGGATGGGAAGAATTTACAGATAATGTTATTAAAATAATTTCAGATAAAAAAGAAAATCTAGTTTTTATTTTGTGGGGAGCCTATGCTCAAAAAAAGGAAATCTTAATTGATAATACAAAACATTTTATAATTAAATCACCCCATCCTTCCCCGTTTAGTGCAGACCGCGGTTTTTTTGGAAGTAAGCCCTTCAGCAAAACCAATGCCTACTTAGAAGAAAAAGGTTTGACACCAATTAATTGGTAGCCTAAACTCAATTTATACCTAAGCAAAGAATTTTTCTGGATATAGCTAATAGATCACCTTACATACTTCCAGGTGCTCATAGTGTTGAGCAATATCAATTACCCGCTATAAAAAACTCTGAATTAATGAGTATGCCAGGGATGCTTAATGAAGGTGTACTAATATTGCCATCTGAGGGTGTAACTAATTATGAATTACCTACCTCTGAACAATTTGAGGAAGAAATGCAGTTAGGTACCATTCCTAGTCCATTTAGAAACACAGTTTAGTAATGGATTTGTAATTTTAAGTTCTACAGGAACAGATATTCATCATATAGTAAAAAGATCTTATGTTAAATCTGATAGGCGTGTAGCAAGAGAACTTCTGCCTTTTAACGGGGCTGTAAAAGCAACTTACGATATGCTTACCGATCCTAAACAGGAAGTTGTAAATAGATATGGAGGGATGGGAAATATGTTGATTAATTTAATACCCTTAGACTACTCTTTTCATCATAGATTTATTGAAGAGCGTCCATACAATCATGAGGTAAGAATAAGATTGGATGGTGATGAATATGCTGTTACTCTGCCTGAACTGTTAATGAGTTTTAATATATTTAATTTAAGATTTAGACTTAATCCTTTGGTGGATTATATTTATAAAGGTAAGGCAAAATGTCAAAGAGATATTGATGGTGGTGAGGAAACTAAAGTTGTTTTGGCTCAAAGACATAATATTAATGCATGGAATCAAATGGAAATTGAACTCCCTAGAATTGAAGTAGTTGCAGAAGAGATACAAGAAGATCATCCTCATTTATATAGAATCTGGGAATCTGCTGTAGGTTTAAGAAGCAAATATTTTCCAAGAATTCCTGTTGTAGAGCATTAACTACTTTGTACTTTCTATTCTAACCCAGGTTTTAACAAAATCTTTTTTTACTACTTTTCTATCCCAATATATTTTAAGCCAAAGCCATAATCTTATTGGATACAAAAGAAAAGACCAGAATATTTCTTTTAAGTTTTTTGCATATTTAATTGGGAACCAGAAATATTCAAGTTCTCTAAAAAATGATCTTGTTTTAGTAGAAGGTTTTACTACGTTGTATTGCCAAAGCTGAATATAGCCTCCAGTTGATCTAGCCTTTTGCTTAAAATAATCACTTAAGTTTGTAGGGTATTTTACATAAGCTAATGCTTTTGGTGCATAACTAATTTTGCCTCCATTATTAAATACTACATAAGAGATATAAGCATCGTCTACTAGGCAGTCATCAGGAAATCTTATATCTGTTTTTCTAACTGCATAAATATAACCACTTACAGGAAAGAATTCTCTCTTTTTAACAAACTTTAAACCCATACCTGCAGGTTCGGATGTTAAATCAACAGTTCTTTTATGATGAGCTGCATCACTTAATAAGTGACCAAAATACCCCATCATTGAATTTCTTGAATCAGCAGATTTGGGTCTGCCAGTTACTAACATTGTTGTAGGATCTTCAAACGGTTTTAAAAGTTCTTCTACTGCTTTTTCGCCAAAGTAAACATCTCCATCTGTAAGTATTAAAATATCTCCTTTTGCTTTATCCATTAGCAGATTTAGAGCTACTGGCTTTCCCTTGCCCGGATCTCTTATAAAGCTAAATTTAGCTTCTAAATCTAAAACTGCAATTTGTCCCATTGCAGCATTGTAGGTTTCGTTATCAGGGCAGGCTAGTAAAATTTCAAAGTCGCTAGGAATTCCAGAATATACTGAGTTTGCTATACATTCTATGCACTTAGCTATACTCTTTTCTTCTTTGTAAGCTGTTATTAAAACTGAAATCATATGGTTATACTAATTGTTTTAATTATAGCTATATATTGTTATTTTGAATAACTGTTTCTATTACTTTATACTTTTTTGGAGCCAAAAAGTATACAAAAAAGCTTTGGGGACAAAAATGATGTTGAAAGTTTTTATTTGTTAGTCAACCCATTTTTCTCCCCAAACCCCTTTATCAACATTGGCTTGAAAGTTTTACTTTTGTGAGAATAGATATATAAAGATTGCTATAATTAGTATATGAATTATCAAATACCATTAAAATACTCACAAAACTTTCTAAAGGATGTAGGATTGATTAATACCCTTATATCTATTTCTGACCTTAATAAGAATGATACTGTCTTAGATATTGGTTCAGGTCATGGAATTATTGCTAAAGAACTGGCAAAGAAAGTAAAAAAGGTAATAGCTATTGAAAAAGATAAAGAACTATTCGAAATATCTAAAAAGAATCTGCAGTCAATTTCTAACGTAGAAGTTAGGAATCAAGACTTTTTAAACTCAAAGCTGCCAAAAGAAGAGTATAAAGTTTTTGCAAATATACCGTTTAGCATTACTTCAGAAATTACAAAAAAGCTTTTTGAAGATGAAAATCCACCAATAAGTGCATATTTATTTATGCAAAAAGAAGCTGCAACTAGATTCCTAGGGTACCCATTAGTTAAGGAATCTTTGCTCTCTTTACTATATAAACCTTTTTATACAGTGAAAATTGTTTATAACTTTAGGCGTGAAGATTTTAATCCTGTTCCATCTAAAGATGTGTGTTTAATTGAATTTAAAACTAAATCAAAGCCAGAAGTTTATGCAAATGCTTATCCCTTATACAGGGACTTTGTAACTTATGCATTAAATCGATGGAAGCCAAATATTAAATTAGCTTTAAAGGGACTATTCTCTAATTTGCAATTAAAAATACTATCTAAGAACCTAAATTTTGATTTAGAATCCAAACCTACAGAAATTGAATACGAAACCTGGTTAGCATTATTTAGAGAATTTAATAAGATTGTACCTAGATATAAACAAAAACAAGTAATGGGGAGTTTTGCAAAGTTAAGTTTTAATCAGCTTAATATGAGAAGAATTAATAAGAATAATTTAGAAAATGCATTAGAACAAAGAAAGTTAAATCCCGAAAAGCCAAATGCTTGGAGAGGAAATTACAAAAATAAAAATGACAAATCTTCAAATAAACGATATTACATGGAAAAGAACAGAAGAAGATAAGTTTTTTCCTGTTTTAAAACTCTGGAATAGAGAAACAAAAGAATTTTCTCCCCTACCATTAAATAATTATTTATTTAATTTTAAACTTAGTACTGATAAGTTTTGTACAGGCTATACAAAGGATGGCCAATACGTAGAGTGCAGATTTAATAATAAAGTAGATAAAAGCTTTAGCGGTCAATGTCCATATTGCGAAAGAATCCAGGGATTTAAATCTACATTTATTATGGGTGATTTAAGTCACGAAAGATCGGAAGAAATATTATCTCAGGAATACTATATTTATTTAGGATATTTTGAACCTGGTATTTTAAAAGTAGGAACTGCAAATACTAAAAGAAGTAGTTTAAGATTAATTGAACAAGACTGCTTAGTATATTGTTATATTGCAAAAGGAATTGGTTATCAAGTACAAAAGCTTGAACATTTGATCTCAAAAAAATTTGGAATTACTGAAAATGTAAAATCAAACCATAAATTCAAATACTTAGGTATAAAACCCAATCAAAAACACGCAGAAGAACAGTTTGAATCTGCTTTTAGCAGAATTAAAAATGAATACCTAAATACCGAATACTCTTCTCTATTTTTGGAAAATATAAAAGTAAAAAGTCTATTAGAAAAAAATGAATTATTTTTTCCAGGTAAGTATAAAAAATTTGAAGATACAAACTTGTATGGTAATTTTAAAGGATTAAGGGGACGATATCTATTTTTAGAAAATGAAAGTAATACAGCAGCCTTTGATATTAACTATTTTATAGGAAGAGATATAGAAGATTATTTAGATAAATACAGTTATAACTTTTTAGAAGAACAATTAAGTTTAATATGATTTATAAGTTAGATTTTATAAAAGGAATAAGAAAGTATGTAAAAGACGAATTATACTTTTACTATAAGGATAGGTTTAAGATTCTAAAAGAAACTCAAAAAGATTTGTTAATAGATACTGATATTTTAGATATTGATGAATTTAGGGCTTTAAAAACTGTATTACATGTTGCTTTAATTGAAGATGAAAAAGTTAAAGTTGAAAGAAATTTGTATAAAAAAGAATGGAGAAAGTTTTTAGTACCAGCTGGAATTAATCCTACTTTAGCTTTTGTTTTGTGTAAGCTTGCTAATCTAAATGAAGACGATATATTAATGGATCCATTTTGTGGTGGAGGTACAATTCCGATAACTGCCATTTTAGACTTTAATGTAAAAAAGGTTTTAGCAAGTGATATTTCTTCTAAAGCAATTGATTATACTAAAAAGAATTTTTTAGGGGCAGGCATAAAAAAAGATAAGTATTCTATTTTTATAAGTGACTTAAAAAGGTTAAGAGTACAAAAGGAATATTTAAGTAAAATTGTTACTAATATGCCTTTTGGAATAAGAGAAGGTAAACATAAAAGTAATGTAGATTTGTATAAACATTTTATAGGGTTTAGTTATTCTGCATTAAAAAAAGATGGGTTACTAGTTGCATTTACTACTGAAAAAAAACTTATATTAGAAAATATAAAAGATAAGTTTGAATTAATAGAAGAAGTTAGTATTGCTCAGGGCGGACTTTATCCTTCTGCATTTGTCTTAAAAAAAGTATAAATATCTTGGTGTATAATCTATAAATAATCACTTAGACTAAATGAACAAGATTCATAACTTTCAATCAGAATTAATTAAAAAGGTTCAATTAACAGAATCTATATATTTGCTTGACTATACTATTCCCGATACTTTTGTTTTTACTCCAGGTCAATTTGTTGGCGCAAGAGTAATTCCTACACACACAAGAGCCTACTCAGTTGCAGATATAAATAATAATGTAATGACACTATTAGTAGATGTAAAACCCCAGGGGATTGCATCGAAATACTTTGAAAAGGTACAGGTAGGTGAGTCAACAAATTTATTAGGTCCTTACGGAATCTATAAAGTAAAAGATACAGATTTGCCAAAAGTATTTGTTTCTACAGGTACAGGAATTGCACCTTTTGTAGCTATGATAAAAGACTTAAGAAAAAATAAACCTAATATCCCCGTTTATAATTTCTTTGGAATAAAGGTTATGGAACATGATATTGCTTTGCCCTTTTTTAAGGATCTACTGGCTAATAACTTTAAATTTATTAATTGTGTATCTAGACAAGAAATTGAAAATTTAAATGCAGTTAATAACCAAGAAATAAAAAAAGGAAGAGTTACAGAAGTTATTCCTACATATAACTTTGATTGGATTAATACTGAATTTTACGTGTGTGGTGGGCCAGAAATGGTTACTAGTACAGCTATTCTTTTAAAAGAACTAGGTGCAGATAAAATTTATATAGAAAAGTATTAATATGATTTTTACTATCAACTTTTTAAACCTTAAAATCAATTCAGAAAATTATTCTAATTTCCATTCTAAGGTAGTTGAATTTTGTGAAGATTGTTTAGTGCACGATTGTAATACAGAAGAAGGGTTTACAATTCAGTTAAAGTCTAGAGATTTTAATAATAAAGGAAGGGTTGAGTTAAAGGCATCTTATAATCAATCTAATTCAGTAGTTGTAGAAATTGAAAAAGAATTTCAAACCCAATGGTCACTAAGTAAAATGGAAGAATTAGTAAAATTTCTACAAGATTATGACAAATCTTTTAAATAATCTTTCTAATACTTACGGTTTAGAATTTACCCAAATAATTAGTCATTCAGAAAAAGGCTATAGAAATAAAAATCTTATCCTAAAAACAGAGAGCCACAACTATAATCTAGTTATTTATAAGCGAGAAGAAAGTATTTTAAGAACAATCAAAAATACAAATCATTTTTATGAATATTTAAATTCTAATAATATACCTACAAGAAAAGTTATTAGAACTAAGAATAAAAAAGATATTATTGTTTTAAAATCTAATAACTTAAATTACTATGCTTCTTTATATTCTTACATAGAAGGAAATACTCTTCCGTGGGAAGGATGGAATAAATCCCACTTAAAAACTATAGGCTATACCCTTGCTTTAATTCATTCTTTTAAAACTCCAGAAAAGTTAACCTATTTGAATAATGTTATAGATATAGAAATTGAACATTTAAATATAATGCAGACTTACTTTTCTAATAAAGATGTATCTAGGGCATTAAGTACTAAATTAAAACTTTTAGTAAATAAGGATTATTTAGAAAGTTTCTACTCTACTTTTACTACATTAAGATCTAAAAAAAGTGTAAGTCTTTTACATATGGACTTAGTTAGGGGAAATGTAATTTGGAATAATAAAAACTTAGCAGGAATTATAGATGGTGAAAAAGTATGTAATGGACTACCTATTTTTGAAGTTGCAAGAACATTTTCTTTTTTATTAGTTGACTGTAAATACAAATCTGCAAAAGAAGTTTTTAAATACTTTTTAGTAAAAGGGTATTTAAAAGAAAGAAAGTTATTTAACGGTGAGTTTTTGCAAACCTTAGTAGATTTTTATTTGATTTATGATTTTTATAAGTTCTTAAAACACAGCCCGTACGAGTCTTTAGAAAAAAATGAGCATTTTTTGAGAACAAGATTTATACTATTGAAAAGAAAAATTCTAATTACTCAATGAACCACCTAGAAAGAATAAAAAAATTAAAGGTTTTATTTGATGACGGACAAATTCCAACCTTAGCTGTTCACGAAGTCCATCCTGATTTACCTAAGAACGATAGAATAAATTATATCTACTTTACTCTACCTGTTAGTATTAACTTTCAAAGAAGTTCACCAGCAATGTGGCAGGCTGCTTTTGCAACCTATAATGATCCAGAAACTAATTATTTATTTTATCCAGAAGAAGTTGTAAAAAGAACCAGAGAAGAAGTAATGAGAGATTTAACTAAACACAAACTTGGACTTCAAAAAAATAAACATACTGATATTTGGATAGCATTATCGACTACCCTATTTAATGAATATAGTTCTGATCCTAGAGAAATTATAAAAAAAGGAAGAGGTTGTGCAGTTCAAGTTAAAAATATTCTAATAAATAATAAAAAGAAATTTCCTTATTTGAACGGACTTAAATTATCTAATTATTGGCTGTATATCTTATCTAAATATACAGACGTAAAATTGCGTAATTCTCATAAGATCTCAATAATTCCTGATACTCATGTAATTCAATCAACAATTAAATTAGGTCTTTCACCGGATAATGTAACATCAGCACAAGTAGAACAGATCTGGGAAAGTTTATTAAAAGAAAGTGGAATTTCACCTGTAGAAATGCATCCTGTGTTATGGAATTGGAGTAGAAACAATTTTTTACCTAGCGTTTAATATTTTAAAATCTATTTATGAAAGCATGGAAGAAAAGATTAGTTGATCAAAGTGATTTAATGACACTTCAAGAAAAACTAAAAGAAAAAGGAAAAAAGGTAGTCTTTACTGCAGGGTCCTGGGATTTACTTCATGTAGGTCAAACAAGATATTTAGAAGAGGCAAAAAGCTATGGTGATGTTTTAGTTGTTGGTGTTAGCAGCAATGCTGCAATTAGAAAGGTAAAAGGACCAAATAAACCGATTCTAGATGAAATGATTAGAGCAGAAATGCTTACTTATTTAAGATCTGTTGATTTTGTAACTATTTTACCTGAACCAAGTTGTCAGCCTACTTTAGGTTTATTAAGACCAGATGTATATGTAACAGTAAAAGAAGATTGGACAGAAAATTATAAAGAATCTAAAGAATATAAAACTGTAGTTAAATATGGAGGGGAAGTAATAATTGTAGATAGACAGTCTACTACTTTATCTACAACTAAAATTGTTCAAAGAGCCATTGGCGGACACTTAGGCGAAATCTTTAAAGACTTTATTGAATTAAGAAAAGATCCTTTAAAAGAAAAATAATTAAGGTCTTAAATCACTATCAGTTATAAAGTCTGTAATTTGAGATTTTCTAAAAATGGCCATGGAGTTTCTTGCATATGCCAGTAATCGCTATCTAAAAAGTAAAGATTTCTATGGTCATTTAAATAGTATTTAAGAACCAGGTAGTCGAATGGGGATTCAACTACTACCCTACGTGATGATTCTGCACCTGCT
This sequence comes from uncultured Candidatus Saccharibacteria bacterium, assembly GCA_964414295.1. Classification (GTDB taxonomy): domain Bacteria; phylum Patescibacteriota; class Dojkabacteria; order J137; family J137; genus Brojett037. Next base: position 56,555 of record CAYPVU010000007.1, read on the forward strand.
CTTAATTCTTCTATATTATTAAATACTTTATTAGAATTTACCCAATTTAATTGAGTTAATAATAGTAAGTAAATTGCTGCACTTGTAATTATAAATTTAAGATCTTGTCTGCTTACATAAATACCAATCCATACTATAAATACTACAGATAAGAATATTAAATATCTTGGTAAAAAGATATTAATACCAAATAAACTTACGATTGTTACTGCAACAATATTAAATAAAAGCAATTTAGAAATTCCTTTTACAACTTTATTCTTCTCATCAAACCCTTTTAAAATAAATATAATTACCAGTACTAACAATACAATGAATACGGGAGTTAGGTTTTCTATAAAATTAAATTTAAATACCGGTTGTTTAGAAATGGCTTGGTTGTCTAACCCAAATATAAATGAGTATAAAACTTCTCCAATTTCTAATGGCTGTGCATCTGATAACCAGGAAGTATGAGTTATATTTTTAGGAAAGATTCTATAATCTCCATTACTAATCATTCCTTTAAATAATATAAGAGCTAAGATTGCTACCATTGCAATCCACATTAACTTTTCTAGTTTAGGAAATAACCTGAGTACAAAAAATACACCAAAACTTAAAATTAAAGGAATACTTAAGTAGTGTGTAAATATCATTAAAATACTTACAACTGCTAAATATTTAAAGTATCTTAAATTAATTAGTGATTTTACATCTTTAAATTTAGTACTGTATATTTTTAAAAATAAAACAACAGCTACTAAAACTTCTAAAGCCAGCATAATATAAGATCTTGCTTCTAAAGAATACAAAATAAAAAATGGGCTTAACGAAAATATTCCAGATGTTATTAATGCTGCTTTTGTACCAATTAATCTTTTTATTAAATAATAAGAAGCAATAATTAACCCTACTCCAAATATAAAAGAAAACCCCTTAAGTGCAAGTTCGGTATTCCCCCAGATTGCAGTCCATAACTTTAATAAAAGATAATAAAGTGGTGGATGTACTCTATCTTGTGCAATGATAGAAAAGATTCCATTTAAATCTTCTCTTACCATAATTCCGCTAAATGCCTCGTCGTACCATAACGAAGAATTGTTTAACACATTTAATCTAGAAATTATTCCTAAAACTAGAATAGGCAGAAAGCTTATTAGTCCTATATTCTTAAGAATTTTTTGGTACATTTTGAATAGTTGATATATATTGTAAGAGTTACGTATTAATTTTACTAAGTTTATTCTAAATTAAACATATCCTATGTCACTTTCACAGGAGGAAATGAAGAACGCCCGAACTTCAGGCAATTACGATCACATTTGGCAGAACACTGGTAAATGCGTATTTTGCGACTTAAAAGATAAATATATTATTCATAAAGAAAATGGAATTGCTTTAACTGTAAACTTATTCCCCTATATTGATGGACAATTAATGGCTATTCCTTTAAGACACGTAGCAAGTCCTAAAGAACTTACTCAAAGTGAATGGGAAACAATGCGTAAATTTGCTTACCTTGCTAGAAAAATGATAAAGGACATACATAAAATAAAAGGAATGTGGACTTTAATGCGGGAAGGTGGTGTAGATGCGCAAATGTCTGTGAGTGATCATTTACATATGCAGTTTATTCCTTTTGATAAAGCAGATCTATGTACATGGAATTATAGAGAATTAAAACATACTCCAATAGAAAATGCCGATCTATATTTAAAAAACATTAAAGAGTTTATTAAGGACTATAGTAAATTTGATAATAAATATTTAAATCTTAATAGTGTTCCTGTTGTATTAGACTTAATGATAATTAACCAAGATAAAAAAGTTTGTTTCCAAGAAAGAAAAGATGAATATAAATTTGATCCTGACATCTTAACTTTGCCCGGCGGACATGTTGATAACTATTCAATAGATTTAAAACAATCACTAGCCAGAGAAGTAAAAGAAGAAATTTGTTATGACTTAAATGTTGAGGAAATAACTTTAGTTGATTCTAGATTAAGTAGTTTAAACTGGCCAATTGATTTTAAAAATGTAGATCAGAGAATTAGTCAGCCAAAAACGTTTTTGTGGAATACATATTTATTAACTAACTTTAATAAAGAAGATAGTTTAATTCCTGATGATGACTGCAAAGAAATTTTATGGCTTTCTGAATCTGATATTACAAAAGCTACAAATATTTCTAAAGAACTTAAACAAATAGTTTTACAAACACTAAAAGCATTATGAGAATTGATTGGAACGAAATTGTATTTAAAGATAAATCAGAACTTAAGGCAAAAAACTATATTTTTATAGTTGGATTTAGAGAAATATCTTCTAAAAGACTTTTAGAATTGGTAAAAACGTACTTACCTAAATCCAATTTGTTAATAGGGGCCTTAAGAGAAGACTACATAGAGGGCTTTGAAGAACAACCACAATTTAAGACAATGTCTAAAAGTAAATTAAATAAGTTTGTTGAAAAACTTAATAGTTCTAAATTACAAAATTCTTTAGATTTAATTGAATACTTTCAAAGAGATACTGCAGCTATTATAAGCAAATTAAAACCATCTCAAGTTATTTTAGTAAATGGCTCGTGGTCTAAAACTTTTCACTTAAGACCGGAGTTTTTTGAATTAGTTAAAAATAATATTAAATATAAATTTGTGTCTCCATTCAGTACAGAAGAAGAAGCTAAGGAATATGCAATTAATATGGAGTCAACAATTAATAATCTTATTGAATTAGATTTTAAAAAAGAATTTACGGATAAAGAGTTAATGCAGCTTGTTAAGTCAGTTTCAAAAAAATCATTTGATTGGACTTATCAAATAGGTGCATTACTTGTAAACAATAATAAAGTAGTTCTTTCTACTTACAATAAGACTCTTCCCTATAGTACTTATGCAATGCATTTTGGATCTAATAGAGAAAAGGAATTTAGTCCGCCTGGAGATCTTAACAACTACGATACTATACATGCAGAAGCAAACCTAATAGTAGAAGCCGGCAAAAAGAATATAGATTTAAGTAATACTTCAATCTATATAAATCTGCTCCCCTGCCCTACTTGTGCAAAGTTAATAGCAGAAAGCAATATTAAAGAAATTGTATATTCAGAAGATCATAGTGAAGGTTACGCTGTAAAGTTATTAGAGAGTATGGGTAAATTGGTTAGAAGAGTCGTTTTATAAACTTACACTCCCCTTACTGCACTCTACTTATACTAAAAAGTTAAACCTGCTATACTTTTACTAATATCTTTAAAAATTCTTCTAATGAAAGGTAAAAATTTTTTATTGGTTTTTACAATACTAGCTGCATGTTTAACTATTAGTATTCTTCTTGTTGCAGTTACATTGCTTGCAACAAATACTATTAATCAGAATAAACAAATTGAAGAATTAAAGACTCAAATAGATTCAATGAACTTATCTCAAGGTACTTCAATGCCTACAGAAATAGAAGAAGATACTTGGTCAGTTACTACAAAATCAGATATAGAGGAAACAGCAAGTTATTCTGTAAGTATTTTATATCCTAACTTTTCTCATCCTCAACATATGGATATAGCTTCAGATTTAAATAATTATGTATCTCAATCTATTCTACAGTATAAAAAAGATACAATGTTTACAGACACAATTAGCAGTTCTAAATCTACATTAGATTTAGATTATGATATTAAATTTTTAAATGATAACTTAGTAAGCTTATTAATATCAGGTAGCCAATACAGTGGAGGAGCTCATCCAAGCGGAGTTTATATTTCTATAAATTATGATTTAAAAAATAATCAACCTTTAGAGTTGCAAGATTTATTTAATCCTGCATCTGGTTATTTAAATTCTCTTTCTATTAATACAAAAGCAGCTTTATTAGAAAAATTTGGTACAGATGCAGATGAAAGCTTTATTGAAGGTGGAACATCTGCAGAAGTTAATAACTTTAAAATATTTAATATCTCTGATGGCAGGTTAATTATTACATTCCCTGAATATCAGGTAGCTCCTTATGCAGTAGGTTCTCAGCAAGTAGAATTAAATTTAGATGATTATAGTTCTATGTTTAGATCTGAATTCTCAGCTCTATTGTAATGATTAAGCGGCGGGCTAAAGCCCGCCGCTTTTAATTAATGTGTATTTCTTTGGAATTCCCCAGAAGTTGAAATTAAATTAAGTGGTGAAGGATTTATATTTTGCATTTCCGTTACATCTTTTGCTCCTCTAAATACTAAAGATAAAATTGCATCTTCAATTAGTAGATGTAAATTATAGGTTAAAGTTGGTCTTACATGTTTTATATAGCTCATTGCAGCTTTTGTAACTTCTCCTTCTACAAAGGATGGAATATCAAAAGGTAATAGTTTCCCATCTAAGTATTTTGTTCTGGCAGATGCTTCTCCACCGTAAGGTTTAAACATCTTTCCATTACTATCTACGCAGTATAGTATTCCACCAGGAGATTCAATTGTCCCTCCACTAACTATTCTGCTTACACTTATTCCACTAGCTCCCAATAATAAAGATACAGCAATATGATCACTTGCTCCGCCTTCAGCAATTACAGGTATATTTATTTCTCCTCTTAATGCAAATACAAGTTCCGGCCAATCTATTGCTGAACCACTTCTTACCCCGGTAATGCATCTTCCTCCGCCTCCTATTCCTACAAATAATCCATCTGCTCCTGCTGCTTCTAAATCTTTTGCCTGTTTTACATCTACAACTTGTCCTGCCCATATTTCTACACTATCACCTAATTCTTTTCTTAATACTTTTACAGTTTCTAGTGCTTCTGTACCAGGTTCAGGTGAATATACTCTAAAGCTTCTTACGCCTGCGTCATAAAGTGCCTGAGCTCTAACCATTACCTTTTTAGGATTTGTTTCTAATGTTCCACAAACATTTCTTTTCCACATTTCTAATATCTCTTCTTTATCTTCTCTATTTTGTAATATTTCTTCTGCCATTTGATCTAGCCATACAAAAACTTCTTTTGCTAAATCAGTTTGTCTTTCTAAAGAAGAAGTTAAACCGTTTCTTGGGACACCCGCTAAACAGTGACTTGCAGCCATTGTTGCAATTGCTGGTGCACTATTCCAAACATCTGGAGATGCAGAACTTACAAAAATGCTTCTAGCTTGTCTGCCTAATTTTACAAATGGACCGCTAGCATATCTTTCTTTTCTACTTATTCTTTGATTCTGTGAGCCTTCAATTGAAGATCCTAAATCTCCTACAGATAATGCAATCCCATTTTTTAATGCATAATCAATTGCATTTGATTTTACTTTTTTAGGTGCTTCAAAATTTCTTTTATTAACTTCTTTTAAATAATGCATTCTTAATGGATGATTAAACATTTCTAAAAAGAATCTTCGCATTCTTAATGTTTCTATTAATTGTTCTTGCGGAAGTAAACTTAACGATTTTATATCTAAATAATCAAATGGAGTTTGAAGTAATCCTTGACTTGGATATACATATTTTGCTTCTTTACTTAATGCATACCATTTCTCTAAATAATTATGATGATTTTTTTCGTGTTCTTCTAATGCTTTTTTTATTCTTTGAGAACCAGATTCTGGATTCATTAATTCTTCATAATCTTCACGCAGTTTATCTAATGAAATACTTTTTTTAGCCATACAAAAAGGTTAAAAAATAATAGCTCTTAATTGAGGAAAAAATAATAAATGGAGATGATTTAATCTTTTATTCATTATGCATTCTTATAATATAGGACAAAACAATTCTAGTCTAGTTTAGTACGGGATTTTTTATTGTTTTGTGTTTGGAATTTTGTAGTGTAAAATATTTAGATTTTAAAATAAATATGTCCACTTCTGATTGGCCTTTATACTACAAGAATAAAGTTCATGTTGCTAATACAAAAAGCAATGTTGGAATTCTTACCCTCTGGACTCCAATGCAGGCAATTCTACCTAATTTAAATCAGAAAATGTTTAGTGTAGGCGGTCAATTATATTCAAAAAGAGGTTTAAATTTTGTAATAAGAAATATTCTAGCTAATCCTATTATAGATACTTTAATTATTTGCGGAAGCAATAGAAGTGAAAGTGCCGAAAGTGTAATGAACTTTTTAGATAAAGGAATTGATGGTGATTATAATGTAATTGGAGTAGAAAAATCTCCAATTGATAAGGAAATACCTTTAGAAGTAATTAACGAAATAAGATCTAGAATTAAATACATTAACCTAGTAAATAATTCTTCGTTTAAAGCAGTGCAGGAAGAATTAAATAAATTAAATCCTAAAGAAGAAAATGAACCTTGGGCAGAAAGTAGAATCTTTCCTGATCCAGAACCAGTAACTGCAGATAAATTTCCATCAGAAAAAACTATTTATACAATTAGAGGAGCTTATATAAAAGAGGTATGGCCACAGGTCTTAAAAAATATAATGAAGTTTGGAAGTAAAAAAGGAATGATTAAAGTAGGAGAAGTAAAAGAATTAGTTAATGTTGTAACAGTTATAGAAGAAGAAGATCCTAATAATCCTGATATTCCGGATTGGTTTAACTTTAATAAGGATGATTTAAAACTTTACTACAAAGGTTTTTTTGAAAAAGAAGCTATTGATGAAGATTACGGTTACGGTGCAAGAATGTTTTCTCATCCTTTAGGAGTTCCTAACCCAAAATATAAATCACCTAACAATACAAAAAAAGCAGAAAAGTTTAATCAAGAAATTGCTGTACAAAATTCCTTTATAACTTTAAATCAAATAGAAGAAGTTTATTTAAAGTTAAAGAATTATAAATACGATAGAGGTGCTGTAGTTTCAATCTGGAATCCATGGGTAGATAACATTGCAGAAGGTTGGATGAGTGATAAAGAAAAAAGCAAATCGGGTAATGTTCCTTGTATGACTCAGCTGCAGTTTGCATATAGAGAACATAAATTAATGCTTACTGCATACTTTAGAAGTAATGATATGTACGATGCTTGGCCAAGGAATGCATTTGCATTAAGAAAACTTCAATATGATTTAGCAAAAAAGCTAGATATGAAAGTCGGTCATCTTACAATAATTTCTTCTTTAGCCCAAATTTATGATGGCAATTGGGAATCCGCTACTAAATTATTAAGTAAATATAAGAATATTACTTTTTGCAGACCTGATCCAAGAGGTACTGTAATAATAGAACTTGATGGGGAGGATTTAGTTGTAAAGCATATGGATACAAGTGGAAATAATACTTTGCAAGAGTTTAGGACAAGTGGTAAGCAGCCCAAAGCAGCACAAATAATGAGCGATATTTTGCTAGAGAATTTAATTTTTGCAGAAATGCCTCATGCAATGGATATTGCAAGAGAACTACAAAAAGCAGAACTTGCAATTAAACATGGCTTTACTTTTGTTCAAGATAAGGAGCTAGTAATTAAGTAATTCCTAATGAAAGAAAATCTAACTTCATTATCAAATATTGATAATATAGAACTTCGCGAGTTTATTCCTAAACTGCTTATTGCTTTTAATGACTCAAAAGGTAAAAATAATATTCTTGCAGATATATTAATTGAACGGGGATTAGTAGGATATTTCTTAAGATATTGCAATGATTGTCACTTAATCAATTATTTATGTCAGGCTTTATACTCAAGGCATAGATGTGATGACTTCTTTATTGCTAGAGTTGGAGATGATTCCTCTATAGATGATCCGGAAATATTAAAGATGGTAAAAGAAGCCCTGAGTCAAACTCAGGGCAGATTAATTGGTAGATATTTTAGTATATCTATTGATGACGAATTTTAAACTTGTTCTGTAATTACAAGTTCTAACCCCATTTTATCTAACTCTTTTGACATTTTTTCCATTAATCTTGGATTTCTAAACTCATCGTTTAACTGTATATTCCCTATTCCTAACTCGCCAGCAGCAAGTAAAGTCTTTGCAATTAAAATACTGTAAAGTCCTTCCATAAAGCTTGCAAAAATATCAGAATTTCTATTTTTATTTAATTCAGCTCTTATACTCTCCTCTATTTTTAAATCAGAATATTCATCTGGATTTAAAGCTTTTAATGATTCTAGATATGGTTTTAAAGTTTCTAAGAGTCTAAACTCTATTGTTTCTGTATCAATATTAGGTAAGTCTGTTGCTAATGTTTCATCAGCTTCTCTAGCGATATTTAATAGGTCTTCAAAATTCTCCTGACTATGTTCTGCTTGAGTATTCACTAGTTCTAAATCCTTAGCGGCGTGCATAATTGAATCTAGCATATTCTCACTCTCAAGAGTCATTTGTCGGCTTTCCCCTTCTGCAGGGTAGTAAACAATTGTAGGTATATTATTTTTTATTTTTAATTCGACGTATGGATTCATAGTAATTGATTAATAATTCCAACCTTAATTATACCAGATTTGTCTAGCAGGCCATTAGATTGGATTTTGTAATGACTATCAGAACCTGTTTATAGTATAATCTTGCGAACAACCGTGTTAGATAAGAATTGTTCGCAATACAGGATTTTATCTGTAAGAGATTCCTTTTATAATTTTATGCTAAAGCATAAATTGATATAATCTTGTACAAGTTAATGGAGAGGTACCCAAGTGGCTCAAGGGGAGGGTTTGCTAAACCCTTAGGTCGGAGTAATCCGGCGCGCAGGTTCGAATCCTGTTCTCTCCGAATTTCAGTACGAACAGCTTCTACAAGCTCGGATTGCATTGTTTTCTCAATGGTTATCAGCGGTTCGAAAATATTTTCTGCTACATTTGCATTTTCAAGCACTTTCGAACTTTCGTTCGTAATATCTACCACTTTCTTTAGAACCTTAAAAGGTTCCGTATATTTGTACTGCATTTTGCCGTTGTAGAGGGTTATATCTCCAAAGATGTATTTCATTAAGCCGCTTATATCCTCTGGGTCGAGAATATCGTAAATCTCGTCAGCATATTGGGCAACGAAATAAACTAACGTTCCAACCTGATAATACTTATTGCTGTCTTTGTTTAATTTCTGAATCTGTTCTTCAATCTTTTCTTTTTCATCCTCTAATTGCTTATTCTTGACTTTGTAAATATCAAGGCTTATAAGTTCATCCAGTTTGTCATCATAGAGTCGTGATTGCTTTTCGATTATTTGCTGTAACTCATCACTTAGGGAATCAACGGATATTTTTAAATACTGTTCTTGCTCTTTATTATCTTCCTTCAATGCTTTTTTAATCCATTCCTTTACTCTTGGCGATTGTACTTTCAAAGCTTTGAGAGCATTTGTTATAACTTCGTCACAATCATCTTCACGACCACATTTATTTTGACTACATTCACGATGATGATTACATCTACCATAAATATGACCTTTCTTTTCAAACCAAGAGATTGAACCTTGGCATTCTTCACATCTGACTAAACCTTTAAGCATATAGAAGTGTTTACTATATTTTGCATCGGGTTTTCTGGATAATGCTTGTTGAACTCTAGTAAATAATTCTTTACTAATAATTGGTTCATGTTTACCGTTCGTATAAACTTTCCCGTTCCATTGGAAAGCACCATAGTAAAAAGGATTGCGTAGAATTTCGTGCATACGGCTCTTCACTATCTTTCGACCTTGTTTATTTCGCATACCATCTGCATTCATCCTTTCGGTTAGTGTTTCAAGTGAGTAATTACCAGTTACAAATAACTCAAAAGACTTTTTAATAAATTTTGCAGCATCTCCATCAACAACATGAATTTTACGTTTAGTACCCATTCCTTCTACAGATTTGTATCCAAGTGGAGCCGAGCCAGGATACCAACCTTGTTCAATCTTTTCGGTTTTACCTTTTCTAACTTCTTCTGATAGATTGTCAGCATAGTTTTTAGCCATTGCGACACGTATATCCCAATTTAATTTATCCTGAGACTTCGAATGTTTATGAAGTTCAAGAGAATCTTTTACGCAATGTAATTCTCGTCCTTCATCTGCTTCTAACCAGTTATAAATATCGACACTAGAGTGTATTGAACGAGTTACTCTATCTACCTTTTCGAATACTAAAACGTCAATAGCTTCTTCTACTGCCAATTTAAGTATCTTATTAAACTCTTTTCGTTCGTCTTTCTTGCTAGCTGATTCTGAGATAGTAAACACATGTTTTATATCCAGATTCTTTCTTTGAGCGTGTTCTGTAAGTAGTTTTACTTGTGAAGGCAATGAGTATCCTTCAACCTCTTGGTCTTTTGAACTAACTCTAGCTACTACTATGCAACTTTTATTTGTGTTACTTTTTGTATTCATTTTTATGAATTAACAATTAAATTATAATATTTTTTGTTCTAACATTCCTTTGAATTTTTGGCTTTTATAGACAAGGTTATTGCAAGTTCGACATGCCACAACGCCAGTCAAAGGATGTTTATATAGTTTTCCAATTCGTTTATTGCAGCGAGGGCAAGTAAACCAGAATCGTAATCCATATCTAGTCTTTGAGGTTGTTAGCTTTACTTCTAATCCTTCGACATTGATTTGCGACTTTATAAATGATTCCTTTGCCTGTAAATAGAATTGCTTAACTAAATCATTGATGTTGATTTGCTCAGCCGTTTCTACTAAAAAACTTCCTGAATCAATTGGCTTTATTGTTTTCATCTTGTGGTGTTGTTATTGAATTAAACTGCTGATTTTGCCCAACTATTGCTGTCTCAGCTTTTAGAGTGACCTTTAGTGACGGTGATTTAAGTTGCTGTAACGTTGTTAAAGCTGTTAGATATTGTCTGTTAGCTTTATCTATCTCTTTACTCAAGAAATTGTAGTAGTTGGTGTGGTCTGAACTTATTTTGACCGAATCGCCTGACATACAGTGCATTAACCTTCGTGAAAGTCCTAGAGACCTACAAAAAGCATTTACAATAATTTCTACCAGTGACTTTTCTTGAATAGTTTTGCAGTTATGTTCTTTAATTAAGTCTTGCGTCATTTTGATAGCCATAGGAGCCATGTGGTCACCAACTGATTCTGCAAGGTTAAAATGCTTATCGAACTCGTAAACATGCCCAAAGATGTTTAGTACATCTTGTTCAACTCTGCTTAGCTTATCGGCATCTTGCTCTTTGTTTTTTGCATAATCTAGTATTCGTAAGACTTTTCTAGTTATATATTCTGGTTCAAGATTATGATTACCTATACTTTCCAGTGCTGTTTTGATTCTATCGTCTAATGAAGTACTAATTTGTTTATCCATAAATGATTATTAAGAAATAAATTTATCTAATTGCGAATCTAAATTTTTTACCCTCCCAGACTGTTCACTATTGTTTCGTTCTAATCTTGTAGGGGTATAGCGTAAAATTCGCTTATCATTTCTATCTTGCTCAAGTTCCAAAAGCCCTGCTGTTTCTAGCATTGGCAATATTTGCAGCCTTAGTTTGTTTTCCTCGAGTAGTTGACTTGTTTCCTCGTAATATCTCCTTCTAATGTCTTCTCGCTTAATACCGAATCGTGAAGTCTCTTTATGGCTTACATTCATTCGTATATATTCAGGAACTACAATATTCCAGTACAGGTTATAAATGTAGGGTGGAAGGTTGTATTCTTGTGGTTCGGAAAGTGAATCCCAGAGTCTATAGGCTTCACGCACATCTTCTTCTGTAGCCTCGATAGTGTTGCCGTATCTGTTTCTAAAAGGGAAATTAAGCAGACTGATTACTTTGATTAGCGAAACAACTCTGCCAATGTCCCTCGTATGCCTTGGCTTAGGTGTTTTGCGTGTCTGCCAGAACAGTTCTACTATCAATTTCTTATGCTCGACTATATTTACATCGCTAACTCCCGATTCTTTTATGGCAATAATTCGCTCCATTAACTCACGACGCTTTGGATTTGAATTAAGTTGCTCAATGTAATTATTAAAATCTGATTCTTTCTCGACTTTGGTGTATACAGACTCTCTAATCTTCTCACTATCAATTTCAGGCGATAAAAGCAGAAACCTTGTACCTTCCTGTTCGTCAATCTTCATGCCAGCACTACAGAAGATAACTGCTGGGTAGCCAATTAACTCAATTTCTTTCGTCTTCAACCCTGCTTTTTGTTTCTTGTCGGCAATTTGCACTCGTAGAACCTTCTCATCGTGGGAAAGTAGCGGTCTAAGTCTTTGCAGTAGTTCAGTGTGTGGCTGGTCTTGAAATATGATTATCTTATTGGATAAGTCGATAACAATGACATGCCTTGATTCGTCCCATTTACCAGTCCCATGAAAGAATGCCATGGGTGAACTGTAGGCAAGCGTCAGCACATCTTCTTTTGGAAAAAGTGTCGAAACTTCCATCGGAATAAACGACTTACCTGTAGACGAAGGTGCATTGAAGCTGATATTAAACTGAGAGTTTTCAGTGTAAATAGAGAGCATGCATAAGAACGCTACTAGCTTGTTCATGTTGTCCTTTTTGATTGTTAATTCGAGAATCTCGACTATCTCATTAAGGGTTATTGGTTCTAAAGAAGGTTTTTCGGTTGTTTGCATTTTCATACGTAATAAAAACTAAGTTGTTATTTGATTCCTAGTGCTTCTTTTGAAGCAAATAATGGGAAGTCGCTTCTAAGGTAAAGTTTCGTACAATATTTCGAATCTCCTAAAATTGGGCATATGAATTGGAATTTGCCTTTCTCATCTTGTGTAATGGAAACCTCTTGCGAAACATGAATGTTCTCGTCCCTTTCGGCAGACTCTAAGAAGTACCCAAAATGAAACTCTAAACTACCAAACCAGCCATTACTTCTCATTATGTGCAGGTCAAATATTTCATCGTTGCTAAGTTTGAGTTTAGGATGAAAGCAAAACTTCTCAGTTATTTCAAAGTCTTCATTGACAGCTAAACCCGCTTTAACTAAATCTTCTACGTCAACACTTAAAACAACCTCTGATTCCTTAATTGGTTGTAAACTTGGAACTTTCATAAATAAATTTGTTAATAAATAAAATACTGTTAATCGTTTGTTTCGGATTGCTCTTGCTTAGTATTTCGTTCAACAATCGCACTAAGTTTCCCTCGCTTTTTAGAAACCGCTTGTGTGAGTAGCGAGTACATGCCTTTGAGGCTTTCTCCAAACAGTTTTAGGTCACTGTCAGTTAGTTGAATCTGAAAGTCTTCCCAAAGAATTTGTTTTAGCTCGGCTAATAACTCATCACTTATCATAGATTCGTCCTTTTATAATTCTTAATTGCTGATAAAATCGCTTAGGCTCAACTCTTAATTCGTCTTGCCAGAATTGTTGAACTAGTTGTTGTAATTCAGAGGAGTTATCAAATGCAAATTCAACTCTACTATCATTAGACCTGTCTACGAATTTGATGGGGAAATACAAGCTGATAGTAATAGCCAAGGCTAAATCAGAAGTAGTGAATAGGTTGGTTGGGTTCATTGTCATAAAGTTAAAAACTTATATGACTTGATTTTACGAAGCAAGTCTTTCGCAAACCATTAGCGAAACGATGGGAAAGATTGGGGGATTGATGGGATTATGAAGTCTGAAACGATGTCACTTTGAAACCTTGACTACGAATAGAGACAATCATATTTCTTATTTGTTCTGCTATTTTCTTTGGAACACCACACCCAACTAAATCATTTACAAGTTCTGCTTTATATTGTTGTGTTGCTAAAGCGTCATCCAGTGGGGATAAATCTTTGTCTATTGACTCGATAATATCTGAGTATTTAACCAGATTCTCTTTCTTCTTTAATAGAATTATTAGCATAGCAATCGAGCGATTCTTTATCTTGACGTTAGGGTAAACCACACCTTCCCAGAACAAATTGCATTTATCTATATCGATTGTTAGCTTGCCACACTCAAGAATATTCGGAGGACTTTGTAATTCTCCCTCTACAACAAGTTTGGCTTTATCATCTTGTAATTTCCCGATAATGAATCTGTGGAATAATCCAAACTGTCTGTCTATCTCTTTTCTTGCTGGTATTTGCTCTCGTTTATCTAATACATCTCCACTCAGAATGGTATTTACTTCGTTGCTGAGTTTGGAATTATCTTCGATAACTAGATTATCGGCTCCAATTTTCTGTAATCTTTCCTGATTATCTATATCGTTATCAACAACCATAGTGATAAGGAAATGTTATAGAAAACTTCGAACCGCTTTTAATTAGAATATTAAACGAAACTTATTCTGATTACGAGCAGGCCGGATTACCTAAGAATGGTTACACTATTCAGATGGAGCATGACATTAAAAGACTTTATCAAATTAAAATAAAAGACTTTATAAACAGTAACAAATAAGTTACAATAATCATAACTTTAAACATTGAATTATGAACGAAGAGCAAAAAATCGAAGCATTCTTAACTCACTTAGAAGATTTACTCGCAGAAAAAGGATGGAGTATCCCTACATTCGCTAAAAAAATGAAAGTTTCGAAAGTTACTGTTTATCGTTGGTTAGATGGTAAAGCAGTAATGAGTTTAGCACACTACTATAGAGCCTTAGAGGTTCTAGGATTGGAAGAAAGCTTAACTGTTAAAGAAAATAACGATGGAATTTAAACCTTCTAAAACCGTATTTATTGTTCAAATGATATTCGGTGTTTTAATGCTATGCCCTACTTTTGGATTATGGATTTTTGTGATGATTCCACAAATACTAAGCTATTTAAACCAATCATTACACGTTAATGAGAGTGGTTTAATTATGAGAACTGGAATATTGAATGTTACTACTCAGGATATTAAATACTCAAAGATAAATTCAATAACAGTAAGAAAAAGCCTTTTAGGTAGGTTCTTAAATTACGGAACTTTGGTAATATTTACAGGAAACGATCTAGGCGGAATTGCTTTTAAGAATCTTGATGAACCTTACAAGGTGAAATCTATACTAGACAACAAAATCGCAGGGTAGGAAAATGGTATTCCGCCGGCTTCATAACCCGGAGTAGATAGTTCGAATCTATCCCCTGCAAGATATTTTTTATTAAGAATATATGTTCAACTTCTTTAAACCGAGATACATCGCATTTTTTAGTAAAGGTACTAATGATGAAGGCCAAAAAGTAGAAGTTGAAGTAACTCTTCCGGTTAATTCTTTCAGATTAGCAGAAGTTTTCACTGCAGATAAGTATTTTGTTGAATTATTAGCGCAACCGATAGGATGGGAAATTTCAAAAGAAACTTATATGAAGCTTCGAAAGTTCTTACATATTAAAAGTACAAGGCTATGAAGATAGCTTTTTTAGGTAATTTCAGAGTAGATTATACTTCCGAAACACACTATTTAAAAACACTACAAAGATTAGGCCATGAAGTTATTGCTATTCAAGAAGGAAGTGCAGAATTAGCAGTGAATAAAGAATCTTTTTTCAAGAATCTCGCAACTGTAGATATGTTCTTTTGGGTACATACTCACGGATGGAAAACAGAAGGACTTAGTAAAGTAATGCAGATAATTCGAACAAACAATATTCCGGTAGTTGGTTATCATTTAGATTTATGGAAAGGTTTAAAACGAGAAAAAGACTTAGAAACCGATGATTATTGGAAATATCTAACCCACTTCTTTACCTGTGATAAATTATTCATTCCTGATTTAGAAGAAAGAGGAATAAAGGCATATTTCTTACCTGCAGGAGTATTTCAAGATGAATGCTATTTAGGAGATTGGAAAGAATATTACAATTACGATGTTATATTTGTAGGTTCGAAAACTTATCATCCGGAATGGCCATATAGAACGCAATTAATAAACTGGTTAGAAAAAAAATATGGAAAAAGATTTGCGCTTTTTGGAATGCAAGGTGTAAATAAAGCACAAATTAGAGGTAAGGAATTAAACAATTTATATGCTTCCGCAAAAATAGTAATTGGCGATACGCTATGTAAAGGATTTGATTATCCTTACTACCTTTCAGATAGAATTTTCGAAACAACCGGAAGAGGCGGTTTTATAATTCATCCTTATATCAAGGGGATTGAGAATTTGTTTAATTTAGGCCTTTATACTGCAGATGGGAAAGGTTTTAGAGCAGAAGGAAGAGAGCTAGTTACCTACAAGTTTAATAATTTTGATTATTTAGAATATTCGATTGATTATTTTCTTAAACACGAGGATGAAAGGGAAATGATAAAACTAGCAGGCCATGAAAGAACTAAGAAAGATCACACCTACAAAAGCAGGATGTGGTTTATTATAAATACTTTATTTCCTGATACAACGAACATTATATGAAAATTGAAACGATTAAAGTAATTGAAAAAACAATAAGTGTACTATCTACAGTATGGTCAAGTGAAGATGTTTATAAACTACCACAGCAGCAGGAGACATCTTTAGAGCTATATTTGTTTCAGAATATTTGAAGAGTAAGAATACTGAATCATCACTAAAAGTAGCTTTGGAAACTGCGACCGAGTCAACAAGGTATAAAGGTGTTAACAATACAATTACTCAACTATTCCATCGAACTAAGAAATAACTTATGGGAAAGTTAACCGAACATACTACTTCTGTATGGAATGAATCAAAAATAAAGGAAAGCAATGCTGGCTTAAAGGCGAAGTTTATTGCTTATCTGAAGCCCGATAAACTGGGCTGGAATATTTGGATAGTCAATGCCTTGATATTTGCCGTTATATTTTTCCTTACACACATTTTTCTATTCTTTCCATCACTCAAACCTTGTTCAATTTCTCCTTTTGAGGAAACAAATCACCTACAAAATCTGTTTACTCTACACGCAGCGGTGACTGCATTGATATTTCCAATGGTGTTTTTCATTGCCGAGAAGTTAAGGTCTACTGATAAGGATGAAGGACGTGTATTAATTCGAGAAAGCTCATTCTGGCATATTATCTTTTTTGGAACTGCACTATTTTTAAATTTAGTCATTGCTGGTGATGACATATGGCGAGTTGCTGCATACTTAGTGCATTTTCTATATATACTTCTGGTTCTTAATTCGATACGTTCGATAATAAACATACTCCTAAATCCACTGGAAATGGATAAGCGCACTCAGCAACTCTATACCCAAAGGATGAATAGGTACAACAATGAACTTATATCATTGAGAATCGCTAACAATAATTTTGCAGGATACTTAAAACAAAATCCCTATACTGATTTCTCTTTTTTTAATGAGGATAAAGAGATTGTGTTTAAGTCCGAGAAATTTGGCACTATAACCGATATAAATATTAAAGCACTACACAAACTTATTAACAGGGTTATAAAACTATCTGCGCAAAAAGAAAAGTTATCTGATAGCAGTGCCGAATCTGAGACTCCAAAACCCGTTGAAGAGAAGCCAGCAAAACCTGAAATAAAGGTCAGTAGATTAATTGGTCATAAAGTAACGCAAGAGCATTCTAATCTGCTTACCATTAGGGGCATTAGCAATCAAGATGAGAAAGAAGTTAAGCAGCTTGTTCAGCAAGTATTTATTATCAATGAAACTAAGTCTTTTGATGAAGAGCTGGAAGTAGAGCTAGGTGCAATTAGAGATGATTTAATACAAAGTATTCGTTCTAATAGCCAATCAAAGATAAAAACAAAGCTTGACCAGATTGAGAAAGTTACATCGAGCTTTCTTAAAGCTCTTAACGCCATTAATTCTAATTACAGTGCGGAAGACGCAAACCAAGAACGAGGTAATTTGATTGAAAGATGGAACCAAATAGAATTTGTAACAGATATTCTAGATGATGCTTTGCAAGAAAGTCTTTCTACAAATAACCAAAAGATTGTAAAAGAAATTATATATTTCCCTTTTAGGCTATCCCGTCTAGCCATTAAATATAATGACCATTTGATATTTCAAACCTTTATTGGCTACATTGGTCGAGTCTACTTTCTAGGAAATAGCAGAGATATAGATAAGTCGGTTAAGGAATTTATCTTTGACAGGTCTTTCAGGCATCTATCTGAGTTTGCTAATTACGTTTTAGTGCCTGATGCAGAAAAGCAAGGTGGTGATGCTGACCTTTCAAATTATTATTCATATTTCCAGTCCATAGCAAAAGTATTCGTAAACTTAATGAAGTCAGCTTACGATGCAAAAAATGAAAAACACTTTGCTAGATTTGCTACTGAGCTTAGCAAGATAGCGAAATATTTTGAAAGTCGCACATATAGGAATCACTATGATGATTCGGATACTGATATAGATTCTAAATTGAAACTTAAAAAGCACATAGAGGAAAGCAAGCAAGATATATTTTTTGGTTTTGCATCATTTATATTGAGAGACTTCATGAGTTCCAAAGATGAAAAACTAAAGCCTTATATTCAGAAACTAGAATCGTTATTGCCTAATGATATTAAAGAATTTACAGAAATTTTTATACGGGTTCATAACTTTGATATGGGGGAAGTTTGGGGATGGGATTGGTGGCATGTTAGGGAAGACGAAGAGCATTTTTCAAAAATAGAAACACTCCCTAATCTTGAAAAGTTTTATGCTGTAAGAGGACTGGCATTAGTAGGGCACCTTGACCAAAACTACTTAGAGCGTATAGATATGCCTACAAGCAGAGACCTTTACTATTTGACAGAAGGAACGAGAGATTTATTGAATCTCTTAAATCACATTAAGCAAAATCCAACGCAATATAGCTATCTAATAGCAGATATTACAGAAGAAAAAGTCAACAAGTTTATATCACTGCTGGATAAGGCAAAACAAAAACAAATCGAGATTGATAAAAAAACAATAGTAGGCAGTTCATTAGATGAAGAAAAGGTTGCAGAGTTTATTAAAGATTTTAGAGATGGATATAACCGCCACACTGTACTAAGGTCAATATTCAAAGCGTATAGCAAAATTGAAGATAAGACGGATACTTACATAAAACAACCCGAAGCACGAGGAGTGAACCAAGTTGAAGATAAAGAAGCATTTATTAGGGACTGGCATGTACATTATGCAGAGTTAGGTGAACACTTTGGCAGTAACATGGCTTATTTTCAAAATCAGAAATTATTGAGTTTTGCCAAAGAAAAATCACATGCATTAACCATAGAGGAATTGCTCCAAACTGAAGAAGACCCTACTGACTTAATTGCAATACTTGCAGGTAGTAACTTATATGAGCTTAAAGAAATGTACGAAAATAATAAGTCAGTAAGACTATTCTCATCTTGGGAAGTTGCTTCCGATACAGCCGAATCCAAGTTACCAGTTCTAGGTGAACATATTGATGGGTTTATTGAAATTAAGAACGTAAAGGTGCCAATAATTATTATTGATGGCGAAAGAGATAAACCTGAATTGATAGTAATTAAACCTTCATCTCTGGGGAAAGCGATTCAATACAAACCGCTTGAAAGTGTTGACTCAGACAGTCTAATAGAGGGTATTTTTAGCCTTGAAATAATTGATATTGCAAAAGATGAATCACTAATGAAAGAATTTCTAGAAAAGAAACCTGAATGGTTAAAGAAAGAAGCTGACCAAGAGAATTACTTGAAGCAAAAAGTCATTATCAAAATATTCGAAAAACTTGGTTACGAAGAATCTGGTGACGAAATAGTTTTTTTGATTGAACTTCCAAAGTTACAGTAGCAATCTCATTTATAATTCTCATCAAATTAAGTATAATTAACTCATAAGTTTTAGGAAGACCTAAACTCAGTGCTTGCATTGGGCATGGTTGAACTAAAATATACAAAATCCACAACGACGATAATAGCGGCTTCCTAGCCAGCACTTCGTCGTTGTGGTCGAGAACTCCGAAAGGGTCTCGGGTACGTACGAAAGGAGGTATCGCTGGTGTGGGAAGCCACTTTTGCTTCCTGCTAACTTTCCATATCAGCACTACATTATTTTAGTTATATTTACTGATATGAATGGTGACAACGACACTATTTCAAGGATTAAGCGTTTTCTAGGTGACAAAAGGAAATTAATGTTTACTTTGCCTCTAGGATGTTTAATATTACTTTGTTTCTGCTGTTTCTCAATCTTCTTACTAGGTTACTTCCTCCCGCCGACACTTAAACTTGCTGCTGACGATAACGGTAAAGCTGTATTAGAGCCGAACTATACAATCTCACTTGAATGCTCTGGCATTACCCAACTCAAATTGAACGACAAAGAACTATCTACGCAAGAACGAGATGCAATTTGTAGCAAGACTGGCTATAAAGCCGATTTAGTAAATGGTGATAATGCTTTTAACCTTGAAGGTAGTGATTTGAAAGGTCAGAAGGTAGAGTTAGCTTTTACAATCAAGTATGACGAAGCCGAACATGAAAGAATCCTTGCGCAGCAAGAACAAGATAGACTTGCTGAAGCTGAAAGACAAAAACAGCTCGAAGAGGAAAATAAGCGAAAGCAGGAAGAGGAAGCTAAACAAAAAGCTGAACAAGACGCAAAAGCTTTGAGTGAATGGAAAAACAAATACTACCAATATAAATCCTCAAATATCGATGTTAACTTTGCCAAGTCCAGCGAAATGATTCAGGTATTAAGTAACGGCGTTGATTCTTATCAGAGTAGAAATCAAGCAAAGAATTATAAGCAATACTTTGTAAGCCAATGTAAAGCTACCTTAGAAAATGACCTAAAACCGATACCATCTACAGTTAGTCAAGAAATCAAAGACCTAAACACATTCTACAGCGATTTTTGCCTGTACAACAACTCGTTAGCCAGCAAAGTTGTAAGCTACTTTGAGTCTACCTCAACACAAGACCAGTACAACAATCTAGATATGATTACCTACTACATGGGCGAGGTTAACAATGCAAAACTCAATATGGAAGGCAAGATGTCAGCTATTGATTCTAAGTTAAAGTAAGTTTTAATTAACAACAAATATGGATAAAAAATATGAAGTCAAAACAATAAAGTACAACAACGAGAGAGCAATGACGCAAGGCAAGAAGAATATGATTAGCAAAGGTTGGGAGGTGGTAGAAACTGTAACAATAAATGGGAGATATGGCTGTTTCAATACAGCCTGTTTGGGTTGCTTATTCCTACCATTGGCACTGCTGGGTAAATCTAGTGATAGCTATCAGGTGACGTATAGAAAAGTGAAATAAACAAAGTACAAAATAGTTTACTTTGGAAGTATAATTGGTTAGATATTTCTTACTTATTAAATATGAGTGCAGATAATCTGCTATCAGAAGGTTTGCAAAAAGGTTTTGGTGGTTCAACAAACATTGAAAAAACTTCCAGAGGTAGCTTTCAACTCACTTCAAGTCATTATGAAGGAGGTAGCGGAGTTTATCACGATGAATGGGTGACTGGCGGCGGACAAGAACTTGTAAGAACACAAGATGGTGAATCAATGACTAGAACTTATGTTGGTAATGTTATTGCGCCTGAAAAATTGGAAGAATTGGGTATAACAGAAAAAGATGTAATGACTGTACTTAAAAGAGTAATAACTGAACATGGTGACCAGATTAGATTAGGAGATGATTTCGAAATAACATTGGACGACTGGCTGTACACTTATAAAGTAACTTACAGGCGTGAAGACCCTTATATTATTAACGGAATTGAAGAAATCCTTTATAAAGACCAGTCAGTTTTTGTTCATACTTTTGGAATTAGCAAGGTAGTCGAAAGCTAATCTTATTCATTATTAGTTAGCTCATGTACCATGCAATCATAATTAACAAACAGTTTGTAGACAGCAATTATCCTAACACAAAAGATGTATTTGCGAAGAAAGTTGATGGAGATTGGGAGATTTTTGGAGTAAAAGTGGAAGATAGTGAACTGGATGACTTTATTGCAGAAGTCCAACAAAATATGAGGCCAAATCAAACTTGGTATGCGCATGCCTACAACGATACTGAAATGCTTGTTATCTTCAAAGATAAAGTAATCAAAGTCACTCCTCACCAGTCAACTTGGACTCCAATCTTTGAGTATGGGAAATCACTTGGTATTCCTGAAAAGCAATTAGATTTCTGGCCAAATAGATTTCAGGATGAGAAGCATTATTTTGAGGAGAAGTAGTGAAGCGGGGTGGAGGGTAAATCTTAAATCTGAACATTCACTACAGAAAGTAGTTGAACTCCTTGCTGTATAAAAGATTCAGGGTATTTGATAATATTAACCCAGTTGGAAGTTCGAAAATCGTCCCAAGCTTCCCGCCATTTTGCTTCGGTTGCTACAAGACCCGTCTACCTCCCTCTATGTCCTTTAATGGTGTTGTAGATTGGTGATCCAGAATCGCTAGATTTGCAAAAAGCACTTTTTTACCTCAAAAGTCCTCTAAATCTAAATTTATGAAAGCCATTTGGTTCTAAGGTTTTTTGTTGTGTGTGTTGAGTTTATACAGTTGATATTTTCGGTTCGAATCTTGTCCTTATGATTGAATATTTGGAAATAATTTCTCATATTCATCTGTTGTCATAATATCGTTTAAAAACTGTTCGAGTTTGATCGTTCTCTTAACCTCTACTAGTCCTTCAGATAAACTTTTGTCTATATCTATACTTTGAAGATCATGATTCAATGTAGTCATAAAGATAGATACTAGGGCTACATCTTCCTTACTTGATATGTCCTTTAGATTTGAACTAGAAGAAAAAATGAAAAAAGTATCAAACTGCCTAATTCTTAATTGTGAGATTACTAGATCATGCTCATTAACTACTCCCACTTGAGCATTCAAGCTAGATACATATTGCCAAACATCACCAGGTACATCAATAGCCTGGCAAACAAAAATATAACTATTATTTACCACAGGATCCCCATCTTTAATCGACTGTAAAATATCTTTGTCTATTTCAATATGTTTAGGTAAACTTGGGATCGCATCTCTTACAAGATTTAAGTGTGTCTTTAACAACCACCCAAGTGTTTTATTATTGAATGTTAATTTTAATGCCTGACCATCTTCACTATTCAATATTTCGTTGGCTAGTGTGCAACCTGCATCATCGAAACCATTAATACTTAATTTTGTATTGCAATCTTGGCAAACATCCTTAATAACACCCTCAAAGTTTTTTAACATCTTCCACTCACCACCCTTTTTGCCATGATGCATATTTTCGATTTTAGGTCCATATAAAACTTTTAGAACAGATGCTGAAACTAAATGTTCGGATGATAAATTTGAAGTCTTACCACAATAAATACATTTTTTAGCCATTTTTATAAAATTAGTGGGTAAATTAGTGTGAGAATACACCTAGTTAACTAATTTTAGCAATATTAATTCTGTCAGATAAAACTTAAACTTCTATTTATTAACTTAAATTTGGAATTAACACCCCCCAGTATTTTCAATCTTTCTTCTGGAGTACCGAATTGAAGTATATGAAGTAAATATGATTGGAGCATCTGAGACTCAGATTCAGATAGATCTGACTGGTTTACATTACCATTTCTATGAGGAGTTAAGTTAATTGTCTCTTCACCTTGTTTATATATAATCCCTTTCAAATGATTTAGTCTTTTGACCTCTTCTTCAAACTCTTGCCATAAATATTTAATATTTAGCTTTAATTCAGGAAGCAGAACTATTAATTGTTTGATCAATTCTTCTTCAGTAATATATGGTTCCTTACAATCATAATCTTTAATTCTATTGCAGTGGTAATAGATGTGAGTATTAATAACTCCTTTTTTTGTTCTTCTGTATTTAACTTCTGCTGTAACACTTCCACCACATCTCCCACATTTGCATATCTTTTTAAACGGGAATACTTGTTTATTCCATTGTCTGGGAACAACTTCAAGTTGAATCTGAACCTTATCAAAAATATATTTGGAGATCAAGGGTTCATGAATTCCTTTATACCATTTCTTACCGTATTGAAATTCTCCATAATAAAAAGGATTACTGAGAGCAACATAAATTCTACCTAAGCTTAATTTGTAACCTTTTTTTGTTTGAAAGTTTTGTTTGTCTAGCCACTTTTTAACCATTCTTCCTGAATATCCTTGGTTGGCAACTTTATAAAACATTTCTTTAATTACATGAGCTCGTTCTGGATCTAAATCAACTGAAGCTATCCTATTTCCTTTCATTGTATTTAAGTAGCCAATTGGAGCCATTCCAGGCCGAATTCCGATACCACATTTATTCCTCAAGCCTCGCTTAACATTGATTCCTCTATTATCATTTTCAAGTTTTGCCTGAGAACACAGAATCATCAATAAGAACTTTTCATTTGGATTATTGCTGAAAGTTTGAGAATGAGTTTTAATAAAAAGTAACTTTCCTTGATCCATTAGATCTACAACTCGACCTAAATCTCCTGCATTTCTAGAAATTCTGTCTGGAGCCCAGGTGACTATAGCGTTATATTTCCCTTTAGAAATATTCTCAAGCATGTAATTGAATTGAGGTCTTTGACCAGTTTCTTTTGCAGAATGGCTTTCTGTAATTACTTCATGAATTTCAATCTTTTCTCTCTTTGCCAATTCCTTCATTTCCATTAATTGGCCATCAATACTCATTGCTTGTTTTTCATCTGATTCTGAGGATTTTCTGGCATAAAGGCAGTATTGTATTTCTTGGTCTGTAGTTTTCATTACCAAGGACAGTACCGCCAACCTCATTCAAAGTCCAGCAGATTACCACCACCTTGGATCATCTCCATCCCAATAAGAAGGCCTGCTTCCATACCAACTTTGTCCCCCACCTCTGAGTAAAGCTGCTGCTTCTCCAGTAATGACTTGAACTCCAGGTCTGTCTTTTTCTGCAACTTTTAGTAATACCATAGTAAATGCATCGACCAAATCATCATGTTTTTCTACACCAAAATATATAAGTTGCTGTATTAAATCTTCAGCTCCATTTCTCGGAAATAGAACTTGACCTAATCGAATAAATGGAGTGACAGAATTTAATCTTGATCTTTTATCTTGTCCATGAACTTTAAACCCTTTTGCATTCAGTCCTTTATTTTTTAATTGCTGAATTACCGATGCTTGATATCCTACCTCTTCAATATATACTTCAGGTCTTCTGCCATAATGTTGCTCACGGCCTTTTTCTTTCAATACCTCAATTGTTGTTGGAAACTCAACTCTTTTATTAAATGGATGCGGTAAAATGTAAACCTTCAATTTTTCAAGGTTCCCAAATACATGTGCCGTTACCATAGCACTGTAGTCTGCAGAATCATTCATAGAAATAGCTAGATCAACTCCGATAATTGTATACTCGTAATCTTTAGTATTTTCAGGCAAGGTGTCATAATATTGTATCCATTCTCGATAAACTAGCTGATCATCTTCAGGAATAATTTTAAGCATGTATTCTCTTTGCCATGCTTTATCATCTCCTATGATGTTTTTAAAATCATTAATGGCATCCATATCCTTAAATTTACTTAGCCAAAGTATGTTATTGTTGCTATCTACAATTGGATATTCTCGAAATATTGCATTCATATTTTCTTCAGTAATTTTCTTCTTTAATCTCATAAGAAGAGAATCTTCGTGCAAAAGATTTCCAATCATTATTATTTTTGTAGTTTGATCACCAAGAGGAATAACTTCACCAGTTAACCATGAATATGTTTTATCTCTGCTTTCTTTTGTTTTAATAGTAGCTAGATCTTCAACATCATCACAGATTATTAAATCAGGTCTATGAGCTCCATGTCTAATACCTCGAATACTTTGCTCACTAGAAGCTGCAATAATTCTTGCATTAAATTTTGGAAGAACCAATGAGTATGAACCCCATTCATCAGATTCTTCTTCTAAAGCTCCTAAATCATTTCTTAAAACTTCATTACTTTCTAGCTCACGTTTTAAATTGGCAAAGTGAGTTCTAACTTGTTGTTGAGTTTGAGAAATTATTACAACACATTTCTTTTGTTGCTTACCTAAAATTGCCCATAGAGGGTATGACATTGTCATGATTGTTGATTTAGCAGATCCTCTAAATGCAATGATTACTGCCATCTTTATTTCATCATCTTCAGTTATTTTGAACATTTCTCTTTGAAAATCAGCTGTAGGGTAAGCAACATACTCACTAAAATATAGATGAAAAAACCAATAATGACTTTCTCTTGTCAATTCTTTTCTAGCTCTTTTATCAACTAGAATCTTTTCAATTATTTCCATAGGCATCTCGAAATCTTTATTAATTTGTTTCTTGTTCATCTTCTGAATTATTAACAGATAAATTAAACGCCATGCTCAACGATTTTCTAATCGTTTCTTTTTGTTCTTCAGTTAGCGGAAGATCAGCACTTTTAGTAGTAACTTCTAACTTTGGAGAGTATTGCTTATGGTGATTTTTAAGCCAGAATATGATCCCTGTCATATTTCCATTTTTAATTGATGTTATTAATTGGCTCTCAGCCATATCATTAACCAACTGAGAGCCCTCATTTAAAGCAAATTCCGCTTCTTCAGCAAATTTCTGATCTCTTTTCTTCCATCTATAGAATGTCGCTCTGCCGATTCCAATCTTTTTACAAGCAACTTCAATGACTGGAGTTTTTCTTAGTTGTTCAACTAATTCTTTCTTTTTATTTTTCATGATATTTTTACTCCTTTCTTACCAGTTAATTTTTCCCAACGATTCTTAATTACTTCTGCATAAACTGGTGATTTTTCCATTAAGTAACATCTTCTTTTCATTTTTGTTGATGCGATTAGTGTTGAACCGCTTCCTCCAAATGGTTCAATTATCAAATCATCCCTTTGGGTCAGAACTTTAATGTATGGAATTAGAATTTCGAGTGGCTTAGTTCCAAAAATAATTCCTTGACCAGAACTTTTTTCATCTGAAGCTTTATATTCAATAAAGTCAGTTGGCTGAATCTTTTTTCCTTTTTCATATCCTTCCCAGTGTGGTTTACCAGCAGTTGCATAGAGAGCAGATTCGTATTCATTTTGTAGAAGCTCATCTTCTGGTTCTAAGTTCAAAGTTTCTTTATTTTCAGTTGACCCAACCATAGCAATATCATGCTTCGAAAAGAATTTATATTTAGCTGCAAATCCTTGATTCCTATTTGGGAGATGCCAAACTAACATATTCTTAACTTTCCAGTATTTTTCCATTTCATTCCAAATTGTTCTAATGTTTTTCCAATTTTCATAAACGATAATATGAAAGTTGTCCTTCGAAATTTTAGATACATTCCCCATCCATAGCTCTGTAAAGTTATCCGGGAGCTCATCTAACTGATTCTCGTGTTGATAATTAATTGACCTAGAAATTAAATATTTTAAAGGCTTAGAATTAATCCAATCAAAAATTAATATGGAATAAAATTTCAAGAGATTAATTTGCTTTTCATTTTTTGCAAGTTTAAGTATCTGATCTCTGCCTACCTCTTCTTCTTGCCAGTTATAGTATTTGTGCATAAATTTTAGCACTTCAAGAATTTCATTTGTTGTTGGGTTACTAGTGAGCTTAATAAGAGAGTTACTATCTAGTTTCAAGATTTGATTCTGATACTCTAGACTAATTGATGATGAAACCTTAAGTATATCCATTGGAACTTTATTTGAATTAGTTTCATTTTCAAGAACCTTAGCCGAGTCAGGGATTTCTGTTAGGAGTGTGTTTAAAAATACTGATCCGGTTCTTTCGATTGAGTGCAGAAGTGCGATATTTGAATAGTGATTTAAGATTTCTACTTCGTAATTGGTGTTACTTTTTCTAGTTAACTCATGGTCTCCTAGAGTTAAAAATATATTCTCATAAAACTTTTTCTGTCCATCTATAACTTGCGATTTTACTTTCGGCGGTTTTTCTTTTGAGAAAAGATCTTCAAGTACACTTTTCTTATTCCAGTCTTTAGCATTCTTTTCTTTAACGACAAAGATGTTGCCTGAGAATTCCTTACTAAGCCTACCAGCTCTACCAATAAGATTCAGGAAATCTACCTTTCTAAAGTTTGACATACCGATTTTCTCACTAAGTATGAATATATTTTTTGCTGGAAGATTCACTCCTTCTAATAATGTTGAAGTACAAAAAAGATAATCCAGATGACCGTTCCTAAATAAATTCTCTAGTTGGACTCTAATTCTCTGAGGTAGATCACCAAAATGAAATCCTATTCCTTTTTTAAGGCAATTTATTAAATAATATTCTTCATGAATAGTTTCTTTTATTAGCTTTATAAGTTGATTAACCTTTTCGTCATTCTTATCCAATAGTTGCTCCGAAAATTGAATAGCATAATCTCTTGTTTTATTTTTAGAATTACAATAAATTATACTTTTCCCAGTTCCAGAAATTGAAGTTATCCATTCAAATAAGCCTTTATCGTTATTCAAATGCATAGAACTTGTTTCAAATTCTCCAATAATTTTTAATTCTTGATCCTGGAGATCAAGGAAATATTTATTTTGTGATACTGGACTTTCAATAGTATAAAAAGATTCATCAGTGCTCTTATCAAAAAGTTTCAGGTAAATCTCAGGATTAGATATGTTTGGTGATGCAAAGTATAGTTTCATAGATTTCTTTTGCGCCTGCAAAATCGCATGATAATACAAAGGACTTCTTGTATCTTTTTCTGATATGACTTTATGTGCTTCGTCAATAAACAAATATTCAATTGAAGGATTATTTTTGTCAGATATGTATGATATTAACCTCTCAGGAGTGAAAATAAATATGTAATTATTACCCTTATTTTTTATGTATTGTGGAATTTTCGGATGAACTAGTATTTCGAAATTATTAATCTCTTTAAAATTCTCCTTAAGCTTTAAAAGATTTTGATTGATTAGTGCACGTGTTGGCACTAGAATTGCAATATTATCCTTAATTTTTTCTTCAATAATTAAATATTTTATAAATGATTCAATAATAAATGACTTTCCTAATGATGTTGGACCAGAGAAGCTAAAATGTTGATTTTTCTTTAGTAGTTCAAATATATTGTACTGGCTATCCGTAAATACAAGTTCTGAATTAGGAACAGCTTGAATTGAGCGTTTTATAGTTTCTTCATATTGATTTTCAGTAGGAATTTGAAATTCAGCATTACTTCTTGTCTTTTCAAAAAATTTAATAGCAGGGAAATTCCCAAGTTTAACTAATATTACTTTTAAGATGTTTTCTATAATTTGAGGAGATTTATGATACTCAAAAATAAGACTAACTATTTTATATGCTAAATTTCTTGCCATTTCATTTTGTGACGAAGATAATATGTCTGCAAACCTCAATAAGTGATAGAATTCTTTTTCAGATAGACCTTCATCAATTTCAGTACTCAGTATATTCTCATAGGATATATTCACCTCAAGTTTAGTTATAATTTTCGCAAGGTAGTTATCATTAAGTGCTTTTTTTGCTAACTGTTCTATCATATTAGGATGTTATAGATTGAGTTATATCAGTTCTAGCTTTATCTAGTTCTGTAAAAGGTAAAATGTATAGATAAAAGCAATGGCCAGCTAAATCATGTTCACTAATCTTATTTGAAATATTTTTGAACTGACCTTCCACTTCTTTTCTTATTTTATTATTTATAGAATTTCTAAAATCATTATTTGACAATCTCTTTTCTTCGGGAGATAGCTCTATCTCATAACCTATAAATATCCCAAAAGCATCATCTACCTGGAAACTATTACTTTCTTTTGGATAAATCAAATCTTGAATGATTGAAATTTCCTCAGCTGTGAAAGATTCATTCTCTAGGTGGCTACTAATAAGGGCCTTCTCAAAATTAATCCCACTTTTTTCATCCCCTTTATTATTTACCTCATTTTTGAAATCTGATATAGATTTTAAGGCTTCACTTATGGCATTCGTAAGATCCTTTATTGTTTTGGACTCTCCAAATATGATTTGATAGTTACCATTTTCTAGTCTAAGAAAATGGATACCGTCTGAGCCATTTACATAAAATTTATTAGATGTCTTTAATTCTAGTTTAGATAATATTTTGGGAGCTTTAAGATGATTTTTTAAAAAACAATAAAGCAAAAGCTCACCAAGTTCTCCTGTATTCATTTCCTTTATGAATCTTTCTCTAGCTCGCTTAGATAGAGTGGCCGGTTTCCCTTGTAGTTTTTCTCTTGTTTTTCCGGATAATGAAAAGTCTATTAAAGGTTCCAATAATCTTTCTTTAATAAGATCATAGTTAAATGAGTTGGCATTAATATTATGGACAAATAGACTTAGTTTAGTTTTAGGGTTTAGTGGATCTATTTCCCTACTATCTATTAAATTTACAAATGATTCTAAAAAATCATCATTCATATCTATATTTTTCACTTATACCAAATAAAATTAGTTGAAATATTTTCATAATGAAATCTCATTCTGATTTTTGGTAGAATTATATCAAAATTATATATAAATTATGCAATATCTTCAGAATCAACAATATTATGAAGATCGTTATGACTTATTAACTATCGAGCTTTGCCTAGATAAGATTGATTTCGTAAATAAGGTTGCAAAAGATTCTCTTGATTCTCCTGATTTCAAAAATACTCCAATCGAAGAGGTTGATAAAGGATGGCGATATGTTCTGCATGAACAGCTTTTAAATACCGAATTACACAGATATAAGAATCGAGAAACTGAAATAAACAAATCAATAGAAGAAGCCAGACTCAGACAAGATAAGTATGATAATACTCCAGCTCCATCAGTTAAATGCACTACTTGCAGAAAATTAATGGATGTAACAATGAAGTCACTTGATTGGCATGATACGGATCCAAAGAAAATGCTATTTTTCTTTGAATGCCCTTCATGTAAGAAGCGTAAACATGTTTGGGAAGATGGAAAGGAATGGATCTATGAACCCGATCTTTGTCCAAAATGTAAGTCAGAAGTTAAGCAAAGTTATAAACGAAAAGGCGATATAGTTACTACTATAATAAAATGTACTTCATGTAGTTATAAGAATGTAGAAGTTGATGACTATAAAAAAGATGAGGAAGAAAGATTGCTGAAAAAACAAAAAGAGAAAGATTTATTAGAAAAATATAGACCAGAGTTTTGTTTATCAAAAGAGAAAGGTGATGAGTTACTGGATGGATTTGAACAGCTCAAGTTTATGAATGAAGTATATGAATATGAACTTCAAAAATACCAAGATCCAGCTTTTGAAAAAACCTTTAATGTAAAAAAGCTAACCATTATTGAACTTGAAAAGCTACTTAATAAAAAGTTAGTTAAATATAAGTTTAAAAAATTAATTTTAGATAAACCCGAAATTACTCGATTTGTCATAGTCCCATTCTCAGTTCAAGATAATGATACAAATAGAAACAACAAAGATAGTACTAAAGAATTAGAGAAAATAATTAAAGAAACTTTAGAGATAACAAACTGGAGACTTACACCAGATGGTACTTCGTATAGATTAGGATATATATCAGGAAGGTTAAAAGGCTATGAACGAGATGAAGACCTACATGAATTATTTGGTAAAAAGAATGAAGAACCTAAAACAGAATTAGATCCTGAGAAACTTTCAAAGTATTCAAATACTGCTGAAATAGCAAGATTATTTGCTAAGGTAGAAATAACAGATAGGTTAAGAAAGAAGAGATTAGTAAAAGAACCTGAGGGTTTCTTTTTAGAAGATCGAGAATCTGGTTATTCATGTAATCTTTGCTCTAGAGGTCTTAAAGGCAGTGAATCATGGTGGAACTTAGACGGTATTCAATGCATAGACTGCAGAAGAAATGTAAAGGAAGGAATAATTCCTGCTGAAATTATTAAGAATCATGATCTTTGGATTGCAAATTGGCAATTTAAAAGTGAATTTCGATTACATTCTGCTACAGTTAGCAAAATGAAACGAAATGGTGAACTCGTCGGTCGAGAATTAAAAGATTTAGAAGGTAAGACTTACTTTACTGTTTACATGGTTGAAGATAATAAAAAGTTCTTTAAGAAGCATAGAAAGACTTCAAGCAATAATAGAAAATGGGAGTTTGTTGATAAGGATGGAATTGAGATATTACTTTGATTGATTCAAAATTTGTAATGTAATACAAAGCTACTGAATATCTATAGGTGATATAATCTTAAACATCTATTTCAGAACGAGCTTAATTCTACTATGGTGAATGTAAATTTTGATAGGGAGTACTATAAAAATTTAATAGCGAAACATGGGTATCAAGAGCTAAATATTTCTGCAATTGACTTCAATCTTGGCAATATTAACAAAGATATACTTCAGAGAAAATGGTTATGCCATAGTAAAGGAAACATATTTGCTAAAGAACTTCTAAACACAAAATCAATTGTAACAACTGGTATAGGAATAAGTGGTGCTCCACATATGGGCACTTTAGGACAAATTTTTAATTCTATATTCCTTCAAAATCACGGTATCAATACGCAATTTGTATTGGGAGATTTAGATGCTTATAACGGTAAAAAGCTTTCATTATCTTACGTAAGAGAACTTTCAGAGCAGTATAAATCATTTATTACTAACTTAGGCTACTCTACAACGAATGGAAATATATTAAGGAATCAGTTTGATGCAAATGAAGTTACTAGGACCATGTACCTAATTGCAAAGTTTATAGAAGATAAAGATTTTGATAATGTAGAAGAAGATCTTCACAACTTTTATTCTGATAAAGGAAAAGTAGATAAGGATATGTCCTTTAGACGTAAGACTTCTCTTACTCTTATGACTGCAGATTTTATAGATCTTGTTATCAATCACAGTTTTACTAACGTGTTAGTTACATTAGGAGTAGATGAACATAGGTATGTTTTGTTTTCAGAAAAGATTCTCGAAAGAGTTATAGAATCCGGTGAAATATTACCGAGCGACAGTAATATAAATTTTGGAGCAATGTACACTCACATAATCAGAGGTTTTAATAACTATCCTAAAATGTCGAAATCATTCCCTGATTCTTCCATAAATATTGAAATGAATTCAGATGACATAAGAAATAGAATCTTGAATGAAAAAACAAACAAAATTCCAGAAGAAGACACTGTATATCAAATGATGTGTCTAGTAAGTAAATTTAATAGTGAGGACCTGTCTGAAAGATATATTGCATGCAAAGAAGATAAAGCATTATGGAAGAAATATAAAAGCGACTATTTAGAATACTTGATAGATATTTTTAAACTGTGGTGAAATGAAAAAATTTGCAAATGGCATACAATTTAATAACCCCTTACACGAAGCGATATATCGAATAAACGTAGGGCAAGATATAACGGAAGAGATGGCATACAATGCTTTCACCTACACACTTAATATTGAGGATGAAATCAATCGTGGAGTCTGCTTAGGAGTATTACTAAATGGGATAGTTTCCAAAAGACCTCAAATACATGAAATCCTCGGTATATTAAAAGCAACGCTTGATTATGACGGGATTGATATCACAAATCAAAAGAGATTGGAGATGCCTAACAATGCACGAGTAATCGGTTATGCAGGGAGTGGTAAAAAAGGTATAAAAACTATTAATGTATCCTCTTGTGCCGCCATTGTAGCTGCCACAGCCGGTACTTATGTGGCAAAATCATGTTCTGGTTCTACATCATCTGTATCAGGATCTGCAGATTTCATTGAAATTTTAGGTGCTAATATTAGCCAAACCAATGAAGAGATGATAGATATAATGAAAAAGACTGGTTTAGGTTTCTTTAAGATTGAAAAAATGATCCCTAAATTTGATAAGGTGTATGGGGGCCATTTTTATGCACCTAATGCTCTAAGCTTTGGATTAGCAGGAATTCTATTACCTTTTAGACCTGACAATTTATTTTACGGTTTAGCTCATCCTAATATTCACTTACTTATCAACGTGCTAAAAGAATTAAATTATCGTTATGCATTCGTTGCATCAACAACTGATGATGGAGTGCACTTTCTTGATGAGATTGGAATATTTGGTATGACTTCAGTTATTGGTATTCAGGAGCATAAGATAGGTCATACTCTTACTTTTTCTCCAGCAGAAGATTTGAAATTACAAGGATATAATAGAAGCTCAATTGAACCTGGTAAGTCTAGATTGGAGAATGTGAAAATGGGTGTCGATGTATTAAGAGGGAAAGGCCAAATAGCTCATGAAGATTTGATTTGTGTAAATGCAGGAACCTTACTATGTTTAGACAAAAAAGCTAAAGATTTAACAGAAGGTTACACTATATCAAAAGAAATTATTAAATCAGGGAAAGCAATAGAAAAATTAATTGAATTTATTATTGCAACTGGTGGTGATCTCAATACTTTAAATCAGTTTTTAGACTAATTGAAAGCAATAAAAAATTATAAAAATAAAATAGAATATACAGATATACCTAAACCAAAGGTTGATGAAAAGTTTAATGTATTAGTAAGAGTAATGTCCGTTGGTTTATGTGGGAGCGATGTACAAAGAATAGATTTTATTAATTCAAGTAATCAAGAACTAAATCATCCAGTTTTAGGTCATGAAATTTCTGGAATTATTGAAGAAATAAAAGGAGAACAAGCTATTTTTAAAGTAGGAGATAGGGTGGCAATCGAACCTATTATCTACTGTAACAGTTGTAAATATTGCACAGAAGGGAATTTCCAGTTTTGCGAAAATATCATTGCTTTAGGTAAAACTATCAATGGTGGATTTGCACAAAAAGTAGTTGTGCCAATACAAAATATACATAAACTACAAGATGATATAGACTTCGAAACAGGAACCTTGCTTGACCTATGCTCTGTTTGTGTCCATATTCATAATTTAGCAGGTGATTTTTCAGGAAAAAATATCGCAATAATCGGCGACGGTGCAGTAGGACTAATGACAGCCTTATTTGTAGAAATCTACAATGGCAACGCAACTGTTATTGGAAAAAGAACAAGTGGCGATTATAATTTTATAAATTATTTGGATGATAAGAAACTAAAAGAGATTGAGTCTACTTTTGACATAGTTATAGAAACTGTTGGTAGAAGAAATCTCACTTCCCTTAATCAGGCAATATCACTAAGTAAGATAAAAGGAAAAATTGTTGTAGCTGGTGTATTTGCTCCAGAGTTTATGCTGCCAATAACTGCACGAACACTTTTTTATAAAGAAATTAGCCTTGTTGGAGCTAATTCATATAGTTACGATCATAATAAATCAAGAAGTGAAACTTTAGATGCAATTGAAATATTAAACAAACATTATAAGAAGCTGAGTAGCCTTATAACTCACAAGTACCCTCTTCAGAAATTTGAGGATGGACTTAATTCATTTAGAAGTAAGGATACAAGTCATGCAATAAAAATAGTATTTAACCCAAATTAATTTAACTTTTATTAAAAATTTATGAGTACAAAAGAAGAATTATATAAAAAGTATCCTTGGTTAGAAGTAACAACTACAATGGTTGATTATGTAAAGCCAAGTTACTACGATAAGATTATTAAGGAATGTGAATATAAAGGAAAGAGTGATTTAGATTATACAATTGATTTTCTAAAAGATCAGACAGGAAAGGGATTAAATGTTGTTGAATTTGGAGCAGGTACAGGTAGAGGTACAAAACTTATAATGGAAAACATCGATTTTAATAAGCTAACTCTTGTGGATTTAAGTCCTCAAATTATGGAGACCCTAAAGGAATTATTCAGTAAGGATTCACGGGTACAGTTTGTACAAAGTGATCACCTAAACTTTATGGAATCTACAGAAGATGCCTTCGATGTAATGATAACACTATGGAGTTTATCTCACTCTATCCATCAACATTTTGGAAGAAATAAAGGAGATGATACTAAGATAGTTCAAATACTAAAAAAGTTCTTCACTAATAATATATCTAAGGAAGGAAAAGCATTCATTATCCACTTCGATACACTATCAGATGAGCAAAGAATTTTAACTAAACAATGGGCAAAAGTTTATCCTACCTTTGCTGATTATTACCACAACAAAATTCAATCTCCTTCTAAACAAATCGTTGATAAAGTATTAAACGAACTAAAGGAAAACAATACTATTTCATACAATTGTGACCATATAATAGGAGATGAAATTATATATAAAGATATGAATGAAGCTTTAGAGGTCTTCATGAATTTTCATTTAGAATCACATTTCAATCAATTGGATATTGTCGAAGAAGTTGTAGAAGATTTAACAAATGAACTAAATAAATATAAAGCCGAAGATGGAACAATCAGAGTTAAGCCAGGCTTTTTCCTATACACTATAACAAGATAATTGAAATGACTAAACCCGAGAATTCTAAACTAATCGTATTAGATATTGACAACACTATAAATACTAAAAATCTAAATGGAGAAATTCAATTAGTTAAAGAATTTATAGAATTACACACTAAGATCGATTTAAAGAAGAATATTAAAATTGCTTATAATACAACTAGGGGAATCTCTCGTGTTTTGGAAATGCTAAAAGGTGAACAGGAATATTTCGGTAATGGAGTAATATCAGCATTGAATGGCTCATTGATCTACGATCTTAAAAGTATGCAACAACTTGAAGGTTATACAATCTCTGCAGAAACTAGGAAAATGTTATCTGAATGGTTTGTAGAAAGTACGGATATAACTTTTATGGCATTTTATACCAATAATGATATATATGGTCATGTATATTTGAAAGATGCTAATACTGTTGATGAATTCTATAAATTGCATGAATCTTCTTTTAATCATGAGAAATATAGATGTATATCTGATCCTAAGAGCTATGCTTCATGGATTGAACAAAAAGATATCAATATGATTGAATTCAAAACAGCTAATGAAAATAAAACAAATAAATTCATAATTAATAATCCCACGATAAACTTCTCATTTGATGGGCATTTTTATATTAATCCTAAAGGTATAAATAAAGGATCAGGGTTAAGAGATCTAATAAAGTTTCTTTATAAAGATGAAAGCAATTTAGACACTATAGTTGCTGGTGATTCTAAAACAGATTTAGCTATGTTTTTGGATTCAAATTATATGAATATCATTGTAGGAGAAAGATTACAAGAAATTAGAAATGATAATTATACAAGAGTAAGGGATCCAAAAGAATTGTGTAGTATTTTAAGTAAGTTATTATGAACATATCAAGCAAAACAAAAGTTAACAGTGTATACCAATTACCCGCTAATAAGAATCAATTATTAAAATTATCTGATATAACTACTTTGGGAAGTAAATATAGCCAGATGAAATATGGCTCTCAGTTAGCAATCAGAGATTTTGCAGAGATGGTATATAGTCAATACGAGAAGGACTTTGATTATAAAGATGGTGATTTATATATAACATCTACCCTAACCTCAGACATTGATTCTAGCTCACATTTTATTGCAAGAGAACTTCAGGAAATTATCAATAGAAAAAGATTAAAACTTAACCTCAAGTCTTGTAAATATATTGAGCTTCTTGCACGAAAGAAAATACTTATTAGCAGTGATTACGGAAAAGTACAGAATAAAAAAGATAGAATTCAATCACAAGGTAATATGGAACTTATAACATATCCAAATCTTAAGTCTGATGATTTACTACTTGTTATTAATGATTGTTTCGTGACCGGTGCTCAATGGGAACTACAAGAAGAATTATTGAGAAGTAATAGGTTAACCTCTCTTATTAATTATTACTATATTATTAAATTTACTGAATCAAACGGTAACTTTGATATTAGTGTAGAAGACTTATTGAACAACTATGAAGTTAATAATGATTTAGATTTCTTAAATTTAATTATTAAGCTTTCGAAAGACAAACAGTTAACTTGGAATAAAAGAACATTATTAAGGTCACTAAATCTTAATCAAAAACATTTTGAACTATTTATAGATGGGTTGAGAGTCGAAGATTTAGAGACTCTTTGTAATAATTCAGTATTATCAGATACACATCTTGTAAATAATGGAGAGTTTGCAAACAAAATTGATTACATGTTAAACGTGTTGAAGAATAAATCCAGAGAGAAGGATTCGAACCTCCGAAGCCCTAAGGACGCCTGATTTACAGTCAGGTGCGATTGACCGCTCCGCCATCTCTGGATATGAGAAAGTATAACAAAAAGTGGGCTATTTTAGTATGTGATGTTACGATAATACAAGACTTTTTGATGAAAAAAGTTTAAAATTAGCCAAATAAAATTAAGAATACTATTTATTCATAAAGAACGTATGTTAGACAATCTAAAAAATATAACAGAAGAAATTCTAGGAGAAGAAAGACTCGTAGAGCTATTAAATTCTAATATACAACCAGTACACTATATTGGATTTGAAATATCAGGAAAACCTCATATCGGTTCAGGTATTGTTACCATGATGGTTATAAAGGAGCTATTAAAGCTAAATGTTAAATGTAAGATATTTTTAGCTGATTGGCATTCTTGGATTAATAACAAACTAGGAGGAGACATCGATTTTATAAGGGAGGTAGGCATCCCTTATTTTAAAGAAAACATGTTAGCTGCAGCAAAATGCGTAGGCGTTGACCCATCTAATATCGAATTCGTAAACGGTTCAGACCTTGCAAAAGATATGCAATACTGGGCTACAGTAGTAGATGTTGGTAGAAATACTAGTCTATCTAGAATTCAAAGAAGTATTACCATTATGGGAAGAAAAGAAGGAGATAGTGTAGATTTTGCAAAATTAATGTACCCAACTATGCAAGCAGCAGATATTTTCTACATGGGTGTTCATATTGCTCATGCTGGTATGGATCAACGTAAAGCACATGTTATTGCTATCGATGATGCAAATCATATGGACATAAATCCAATAATAGTAAACGATAAAAAATTTAAACCAGTAGCAGTTCATCAGCATTTATTAATGGGTCTTACTCCTCCTTCAAAAGAAATATTAGAACGGATTGAGAAAGGAGAAATTTCTCCAAAAGATGTTTTAGGGGAATTAAAGATGAGTAAAAGTAAGCCAGATAGTGCTATCTTTATGAATGATTCAGAAGAAGAAGTAATTAGAAAGATTAATAAAGCTTATTGCCCTGAGGGAATTACTGTATTAAATCCAGTTTTAGATTGGGTTGAAAATTTGTGTTTTAAATTTCCAAATCCAGAGATCAATATCAAAAGAGATGAGAAATGGGGCGGAAACATTACATACAAAACATATGAAGAGCTAAAGAATGATTTCGAGCAAAAGAAATTACATCCAAGTGATTTAAAAAAAGCAGTAGCATTATTCATAAATGATTTGCTTAGTCCCGCTAGAGAGCATTTGTCTAAGCCAGAGGTTGTTGAAATGGCAAAGAAAATAGAAGAAAAGGTAACTAGGTAAATGAATAACTTTGAAATAGATAAAAAACAATTTACTTTTAAATATAATGATAAGAATTCAAAAATTCTTATCATCACAGGACCAAGATCAGTTGGAAAAACTACCCTTGCAAAACAATTTTATGATTCTATAGGTATAGATTTTCTGGATCTAGATGATTTAGTTAATGAGAATCTGAGTGAATTCTTTAAGTCTGGCTCTAAAACACCTTTAGAACAAGCTATGGAGGCAAAAAAATATGACTTAATAGAAAGTATAGTTAGAGATATTGTTCAGAGTTTTGATAGTCTAAAACAAGCTACTGCCATTGCTTTTGCAGGAGGAGCCTATTCGGGCTATAAAGGGTTATCAGAAGATTTGAAATCAAAATTTATTACAACTGCACTAATCCCATATGATAAGGACGACGAACTATCAATTAAATTATTAATCGAGAGAGAATCTAATCGAGAACATTTCAAAAAACTTATTAATGAAGGGAAGCTAGATATGGAAACTTTGTCTAATCGTGTACGGAATGATTACATTAAAGTAAATACTTATCTTAGATTAAGTACAGTAGATAAATTAATTTTTATCCAACAAAAAACTCCTATCGAAATAATGAGTGAGATGCTGGATTTATTAAAATAGCATATGAAATATTTAGAATATAAATTTGATAATTTCAAAATATTAGTTAGAAATATTGAAGAAGCTCAACGAATTGTAAGCGAGAAGTTTGAAAAAGAGGAATATAAATTCGAACTAAAGACAGAAACACCATTCATTATTGATTGTGGTGCACACATAGGAATAACAAGTTTATATTTCAAAAAACTTTTTCCTAAAAGTGAAATTCTTGCTTTTGAACCAGATGCAGAAAATCATAAACTCTATAATGAAAATATGAAATTGAATGAATTACACGATACTCAATGCATAAACGCAGCATTGTCAGATAAGGAAGGAGAAGGAAGTATGTTTACAAGAAGTGAGACTGAATCTCCTTGGACATGGGCAAACTCCATTGTAAAAAATATTTGGGGACCAGATAATCCCTATAACAAAGAAGTTAAGATAAACACTAAGAGACTTTCAGAATATATTACAAAGAAGGTTGATCTTTTGAAATTAGATATTGAAGGAGCTGAAGAAACTGTCTTAAAAGAAATAGAAAACAAGTTGATTAATATAGAAAACATTGTGTTGGAATTTCACGGTACTAAGTACAATAGAGAAACAAATGATATTTTGAGAATAGCCAATTTATTGATTTCAAGTGGCTTTCAAATAACTATAACACCTGTGGATCTGACTCAGAATCCATCTGAACACTTTAAACAATATGTTAAAGAAGTAGAACTAAAGCACTTCATATTAAAGGCTACAAAGACCTTTGCGAGCTAGGCATATTCTTATATGCTAATCTACTCTTCGATATTCTCATCCCAGTAACAAATTCCACCTTTGAAGTAGAGTTATGATTAATTATGGTATGTATTGGAATCATTTAGATAATAAATTCATTAAACTTTTATATTCTGCTGAATCTTTAAGCCACTTGATACCTTTGAAAGCCTCTTCTTCAGATAGAAATTTAGCAACTGTTACCTTGTCAGCTTCCGCCTCGC
Organism: uncultured Candidatus Saccharibacteria bacterium; assembly: GCA_964414295.1. Taxonomy (GTDB): domain Bacteria; phylum Patescibacteriota; class Dojkabacteria; order J137; family J137; genus Brojett037. Next base: position 97,299 of record CAYPVU010000007.1, read on the forward strand.
TTTCTCTTTCCATAGGAGATAGATTAAGTGCTGTAGATTCCTTGGAGTAATTTAAAACGAACCTTAATTGTAGGAATTCGCCTTCAGCTTCATTTTTCACATAGTAATAGCCAAGAAATTTTGCACTTTTTAGTTCATCTAATGTCAATTCTAATCCTGACTCTTCTTTAACTTCCCTTTGTAGGGCAGTATAAATATTTTCTTTGTATTCTGGGTGACCTCCTACTTGTTGAAATTTTGTTCCGTCTTTAGAAACTAAAAGGTATTTGTTATCTGTTGAGATAATCCAAATATAAACCTGTCTTACAGGTAAATTTAAAGGCAACTGTAAAAGGTCAGAAGTTTCGTTCCACTCCATAATGTATATAGTTAAAATATATGTATGTAGGATTATATCTCTTTCTTCTAGCTTTTGTTTTGTATTGTAATACAAGTTTTAAGTTTATTTACTTCTTATCCTTTGCACTGGCAAGGAGAGAGTTTCTAGTATTGTTATAATCTATTGAAAATATTTAATAATTTTGAATATATGTCTAAAAGTAAGAGTGCAATTCTTGTTGAGAAATCAATCAATGCACTAATTTCTTCTATAGAAATCTACAATAAACCTGATTTTAAATACAGAGAAGAAAACTTCTGCATTTTAATTATTAATGCATGGGAACTATTATTTAAAGCAAGAATACTTAAAGATAATAAAAACAATTTAAGTGTTCTTTATATCAAAGAGTTTTTGAATAAAAAAGATGGTACAAAAGGAAAGCAATGGAAATATAAGTTATCAAGGTCGGGAAATCTTATGACGAAAGAGTTAACTTCTTGTATTTCAATGGTTGCAAGTGTAGATCCTAAATTAAAATCTAATATTGAAACATTAATTGAGCTTCGTGATAATTCTACTCATTTTTATAATTCGTCTATTGATTTTATTAAGATTGTTCATGAAATAGGATCTGCATCTGTATACGACTTCGTATACTGTCTCAAAGAATGGTTTGGCGTCACTCTAAATAAATATAATCTTTATTTATTACCACTTTCATTTTTCATTAGCGATTCAATTGAAACTATCCCGATATATGAAGACGAGAAAAGATTAATTAAATATATTGAAGATAAAAAAGCTAACTTCCCATATGTCAAATCCAATGCATTACATTATGCTTTCCAAGTAGAAATTACTTTAACTAAAAAATCTAAGGGAACAACAGGACTATACTTAACAAATGACCCAAGTGCAACAGCTGTGAAAATCTCAGATGAAGATTTGGAAAAGAAGTACCCTTTTGACTATAAGTCACTCACAGCACTCTGTACAAAGAGATATAAAAACTTTTCAATAAATCAAAAATATCATAATTTAAGAGCTAAATATGCAAATAATGCTAAATATTGCTACGAGAGGTATTTAAGTCTAGATAAGAAAGGTACTGCAAAAAAGTATTATAGTAATACAATATTAGAAGCCTTTGATAAAGTTTACACTAAAAAATGAATCTACCTACTATTATATATCTACACTTACTGGCATATTTATCTTGCAAATATCAGGTCTCCATCTAGGAAGATTTTCTGCTGACCATTGAGTCATTCCACCCTTTACCGTATATGCATCAATGCCTTTGTTTCTCAATATAGATGTTGCGAGTTTTGATGTATTTCCCCTATAGCAAATTGTAATAACTTTCTTATCTTTTAATTCGGGTAAATACTTTTCTGTATTATTTTCTAAATCTAGATATTCGATATTCATAGCATTAGGGATATGAAAATGTTCAAAATCTTCTTTGTTCCTTGTATCTACTATTACTACATCGTCTTTAGATTTTGCTGTTCCATTTTGTAAGAGCTGTTTCCAAACTTTTTTTGAGTTGTCGTTGAAAGAACTGCTAAATGCTTCGTCTACGTTAATCTCATATTCAGAAACATCACTAAATTGCATCTTTTTATTTACCTGTATCTCGTTATTTAACAATTCAACATTTTCAATACTTGGGAATAAATCTTCGTCTAAATACTCAAAATATTCATTTAGGTAAGGAAATGGACTATCACATGCAATGAATACACAAACTATTTCACCATCTTGATTCCTTAAATTCTCTAATTTATCTTTTTCCTTTACTTTAGATAGATAGTTGAGTAATCCTCTCAACGCAAATCCAGAACTAGGTCCGACTAACAAACCATATCTACATAGATTTAAACTTGTCTTGTAAGAATCAATAGTCCCTACTTCTTCAACTTCGTCTACAATATTTTCCCAATCGAATGCAATTTCTCTTAAAAGATTTTTTGTTCTTGGCCCAGGCACCGGATTATTAGACAATCTAGCAACACCAATATTTTTAATATCTTTCTTTTTACTTTTCAAATATTTTCCAGCTCCAACCATAGTACCTGTTGTACCAAGGCCTGCACAAAATACCGAGATATTACCTTGAGTTTGTTCCCAAATTTGTTTAGCAGTCCATTTTTCGTGAGCTTTTGGATTATCGAAGTTATTGTATTGACCTGCATTTAACCATCTATTTTCATCTGCCCATACTTTCGCCTTATATATTCCACTTGATTTATCTGAGGGATCTGGACAGATTGGTTCTTTATTTACAATAATTTCTGTTCCAAATAGCCTAAGCATTTTAAGTTTTCCTGCGGATACTTCATTTGAAACAACCGCTTTTGTATGCTTAATTCCTAAGAGTCTTCCGATAATTGCTAATGAAAATACTGTATTCCCAGAAGAGTTTTCTATAACTGTATCAATATTATCTAGATCTCCCCGTTCTTTTGCTTCCATTAACATATTGTAAGAAGGCAAGGATTTAACATTGTTTAAAGGCAATGTATTCATTAATTTTGCATAAATTCTTACGCCATCTTTTCTAAATGGATTTAGATCATTCGAAAGCTCTACCATTGGAATAGGTGGGTTATTATCTGGATTTAAAAAATCCAACATTGCATTGTCACCAGAAAAAACATTAAGATTATTCATACTTCTTAACAAATTCATCAAAATTAAAATCAATATCAATTTGATTAGATAAATCTCCAAATCTATCTTTAATATGTCCTTGTGCTATATATTTCTTATGAAGCTTATATAATTTTTCTAATCTTTCATTGTAAGAAATATCAATACATGAAAGCTTTTTGTAAACATTAGAGAAAACAGCTTTATTCTGTTCTTCTAATTTATTAATATCTAATTCACTCTCACCTTGTTCCACCTCTCGAATATGGTCAGAATTATATAAATATCCAAGAAGTTTTGTTTTATCAATATTCTTTTCAACAAATTCCTTATCTTTGTCAGAATTAATTTTATTTCCTACGACAAATACTTCATTCCAAATACCTGCTTCTTCCGATAAAACTTTATATTGTTCATATACTTCTAGAGATTTTTTAGTTGGTTCAACTACTAAAACAATCATGTCGAATTGTGCATGGAGTGTTCCTGCGAAAGCATCCACACCTGCAACCATATCTACAATCACAGTAGAAGCTTTATCAATTGTATGAGAAAGCATGCTTTCTAAAACTGCTAAGTTATTGTGATAACAACTAGCTCCAATGCTGTCTGTATGATATGAACCTACAATAGAAAGTAATAAATTGCTACGTCTTTGAGAATAGTTCTTTATAATATAGTTGTCGTAATCCTTTACTACAATAAAGTTTGACTTCTCTGTTGGTGGAGTGGATTTCTTAAAATGAGAAACTTCTTTAATTTTATTACTTTCTCCCATTAAGAATTTCTTAATATCTTTTTCGGAATCAGGATCAGAAATATGTTTTAAATTTTCAACCTTTAACCCTAATTGTTCAGCTAGGTGCATATTTAGATCTGCATCTATAGCCCAAACATTTTGATTATCTTGGTTTAATGAATATTGTGTAAATAGAGAGGTAAAGGTTGTTTTACCACTACCACCTTTACCAACAAAAGCAATTCGCATAATTAGAGATTAAAAAATATATTATTTACAATCGGTACACTTACCTTTTAAGTTAAGTTCAAACTCTTCAAATTCAACATTCTTAGGAAGAATTTTTTTTATATCTTGTATTGAAATATCTACAGGTAATATCTTTTCGCAGTTATTACAAATGAAATGTTGATGAAAATCATTTTCCTTATTAAGTTCGTAGCTAGAAACTCCTTTTTTTATATTTACCTCTCTTAAAACTCCTTCTGAAGTTAGTAGGGATAGATTTCTATAGACAGTAGCTCTATCTAAATCCTTTAGTTTTTCGCAGACTTCATTAGCGGTAAGAAGATCCCCGTTCTTGAAAACTTCAATTATTTGATTTCTTTTTTTGCTATTTCTCATGAATATTCAATAATGCGAATTAGTTGCAAGAATGATAGTGCAAACAAGTCGCATTTGTCAAGAATGTTTTAGGAAGTTTTGAGACTCTAAATTTGATACTCCCTTTTTAGGTGTCTCAAATGTCTCATTTGTTATAGTTAACATGAATATTTTGGCGGATTGATTCTGGGCGTGGTGGAATGGTAGACACGGTTGTTTATCAAACAATTGGATGTAAATCTGTAAGGGTTCGAGTCCCTTCGCCAAAGTATTCATTGGTTCCAGACCCGTGTGTCCCGCTAAGTGTTTAATGAACTTTTAGCGGAGAGATTCTTATTAACTTTCTAAAAAGAGCAGGCTCCAAACTGCTCTTTTTTTATGGATTCTTTGCTAGAATATTTTTATGGATAAAAATACACAATTTACTAATATAGATGAATATATAAGAATACAACCAGAAGATATTCAAGCTAAGTTAAAGCAATTACGTGAATTAATTAAAGAATTAGCACCAGAATCTGTAGAAGCTATTAGCTATCAAATGCCTACATTTAAATTAAATGGCAAAAATCTTGTTCATTTTGCAGCATTTAAAAATCATATAGGATTTTACCCCTTCCCATCAGGAATAGAGGCGTTCAAAGAAGAAACAAAAGACTTTGTTACTTCTACAGGAACAATTCAATTTCCTTTAGATAAACCTCTGCCATTATCCTTAATAAAAAAGATAGTTCAATTTAGAGTTAAGGAGAATCAGGAAAGTTATTCTTCATACAAAAAGTAAATTCACAAAATATTTGACACTTTTACAAAGTATTTATTGTTAATTTACTTAACTTTTACAAAATGTTCATAGAATAAAATATTAATTTATTTTATTAAAAAGGAATATCTATGCTCAAAAATATACTCCGTAGAGGGAGTAATCTTTTTGCAGTTTTATTAATACTGCTTGCTCCCCTCTCTATCAACTTCGAAAAAGTCTTTGCTGTAGATGGTTTAGAATATGTAACCTTAAGCTCCTTTAATGGGAAACCTGGAAACACAATACAAGTGTGGGGAGGAGGATATACACCTAATAAATATGTAATTATTTATACTAGTGAGTCTAATAGCGTATTAGCTGAAACTAACGCTGCAGGTGATTTTGGTCCTGTAAATCTTACTATTCCAGTTAATACTCCCCAGGGTAATTTAACTATTACTTCTGCAATTAATGATGGTTCTTTGTCAGAAAAAGCTACTAATAGTTATTATGTAGAACCTTTTACACCTAGTATAACTGTAGATTCAAGTTCTAATTTACCATTTAGCAATGTAACCGTAAGTGGTACTGGCTTTAGCAGCGGAGAAGAAGTTGAACTTAAACTAGCAACGGCTACATCTACTGTAACTGCTGATTCTAGCGGTGAGTTCGAGAATGCAAATATTGTTATACCTAATGTAGCTTCCGGTTTGTATAACTTAGTAGCTACAGGAATTAGTTCTAATTCTTCTACACTAAGCTATTTTTATATTGGAGGTTTTTATCCTAATATATATCCTTCTTCTTACTATATATTGCCGGATGAAACATTAAGCTTTGGAGGATCTGGATATGCAAATGGAGAAGAAATTAAAGTATATGAGGATTTAAATCCAACAGTATTAGCTACATTTAATGCAGATTCTAATGGATCATTCGAAAATGCAGGAGGTTTTGTAATTCCATTTAGTTATGCTGGAAGTCAAAAAACATTTAAATTGGTTGGAACAAATAGTGGCGGATCAAGTACAGTAAATGTAACAATCGGACAATTTAATCCTAATGTATACCCATCTGCTTACTACATCACTCCAGGTCAAAATTTATCTTTTGGAGGATCTGGATATGCAAAAAATGAAATGGTTACAGTATTTGAAGGAGAAACTTCTAATGTACTAAGTACAATTGAAGCAGATGAATATGGCGCATTCGAAAGTGCTGGTGCATTTGAGATCCCTTTTGAATGGGGTGGAACTAATAAGAGCTTTAGATTAGTCGGCCAAAATAGTAATGCTCAAGCTACTGCCTCAATTGGAATTGGACAATTTTATCCTAATGCTTCTCCATCTGAATATTACATAATGCCTGGAAAAAAGATTAACTTTACAGGTAATGGATTCGCTCCTGGAGAAACAGTAGACGTTCTTGAAGGTTTATCTACAACTCCATTAGTTAGTTTTGTAACAGATGAAAACGGTAACTTTGAAAATGCAGGTGAAGTTACAGTACCGTTTAATGAAGCAGGAGAAACAAAAGTATTTAAATTATTTGGAAGAACAAGTAAAGGACAAGTGGAAGTTTCCTTTACTGTAGGACAACTTTATCCTCAAATTAGTCCTTCAACTTATTACTTAAAACCAGGACAAATATTTACAGTTTCTGGTTTTGGATTTGCAGAAGGCGAAACTGTTAGCTTAAAAGTAGGAGATCTTACTCCTGTTATGAATGAATTAGACGGAGAGGGTAACATTATCTTCACGGATTTAGAATTACCTTTTGATAATTCAGAAACTATAGATTTAGTTGCTACAGGCGATTTAAGTGGCGCACAAGCTATAGTGACATTAACAGTAGCTAAGTATTACCCATATGTTGGTGCTACAAACTATTATGTAATGCCTGGTACTGAAATTGGCTTTACTGGTGAGGGATTTGCACCAAACGAAGATGTTACTGTACAGTTAGGGCTTAATACTATTTTAACTTTAACAACAGATGAAAATGGTTCAATAGAAACCAATTCATATGTTGTACCTTTTGGCTCTACTGAATCTTTAACATTCTTATTAACAGGACAAAAGAGTAAAGCAGCTAATACTGTTACTATTGGTATTGGTAGTTTTTACCCTTGGGTAGTATCAAGTAATTACTACACACAACCTGGTACAGTTGTAACAATTAGTGGAGGCGGATTTGCTGCTAACGAAGATGTAACTGTAGTTGCAGGCAGCTTTACAACTACTGCTCAAACTGATATGGATGGTAACTTAGAGGAAGTGGAAGTTATGTTACCTTTTGGACATAGCTCTTCTAGTTTGGACATTGTCTTGACTGGGCAAGAAAGTATGGCAAATGGAACTACAACAGTTACCCTTGCTCCATTTAATCTACAGATTACACCTAGTACTTATTATGATCAGCCGGGAAGTCAAATAGACTTTACAGGAAGTGGATTTGTTGCTGACGAAAGCATTTCGGTTAAAGTAAACGATTCTGCATTAACTTCTGTAAATGCTAATTCATTAGGTGAGTTTGAATTAACTGGAGTTACTCTACCATTTGGTACATCTGCTGTTTACACATTTACAGGCAGTGTGAGTGGTGCAGTTGGTACTGTAGAAATTGGATTAGCTAGCTTTTATGCAGGAGTTGAACTAAGCAGTTATTACGCTGTAGGCGGAACTCCAGTAACAATTTCTGGTTCCGGATTTTATGCTGGCGAAAATGTTGCTATAACATTTGGGGGTACTTCCCTTGGTAATGTTACAGCTACAAACAGCGGATCTTTTTCATTAAACACTAATGTTCCCTACTCTACTCCAGGTAGTAAAGCAGTAATTGCAACTGGCTCTATGAGTGGAGCTTCTGCAGAAACTACATTTACTCAAGCAGAGGTTTACACATCTGTTGAGCTGGGTAATTATGCTGGAGGTCCAGGTTCTACAATTACCTTTATTGGATCAGGCTTTTTAGCAAATGAACCAATTGAAATACTTACAGATAGAACTGGTTCTACTGTTGTACATACATTTAATGCATCAGCAGATGGTTCATTTAATAATTCATCATTTGTAATTCCTAATGATTTTACTGAAGGTGAATTAACATTAACTATTAAAGGAACTTACAGTATGACTACTAGTCAGATTGTATTTTATGTAACTCCTTAATAATTAATTAAACTGCTATTTAAGGGCGCCTAAAGGCGCCCTTTTTTATAGCAATAATTGATTTAGTTTTCACTTACTTAATACATATTCTTTACACTATTTATCTATATTAATTATATGGATGATAAAGAAATTTATAAAAAACTAAGAAGGCCATTTGATCTTAAGTTTATTAATTGGAAGATTAATAATTACAATACTGCTAAAACTAAAGCAATGATAACCTTTTACTTAGATGCTAGGGCAGTTCAGCATCGATTAAATCAGGTGTTAGGAGTTGATGGATGGAGTTTTTCGTTTTCTGAGATTTCTAAAGATAATGGAGTTCATGGAAAGTTAACTGTGTACTTTAAATCCAGTAATCCTGATCCTAAACATAGGGAGGATTGTATTTTAAACGAAGTAACAAGAGAAGATGTGGGTTATGCAAGTACTACAGAAAAAAGTGAGTGGTATAAAGATGCAGTTTCGGATGCTTTAAAAAGATGTGCAGTCCATTTTGGAGTAGGACATTTTTTATATGCTCTCCCCTATTTATGGATTGATTTAAAAACTCCTGGTCAAAAATATTTAGATGATGACCAAAATGACTTCATAAGAAATTGGTTAGAAGACCAAATTAAAAGAATGACTTCTCCTAAAGAATTAAAATCATAACTTTCTATAAGTTCCTTTATTATCTAGCAATTGTCATATTTACACTCTTTTCTGATATTACAGCTCCATTCAATTCTTTTGCTGTAAATTTAATTACATACGGTCCATTATTTTTCCACCACCAACCGCTTACATCTACTAATGCTTCTTTATTACTTCCATTATTATTCATTTGATTTAATTGACCTCCGTCTACACTCCAATACATATTATAAGTATTTACTGCTCTACCTTCTATGGTAGTTCTAAATGTATTTAGTCCATTATTTACACTTTCTATTGATTGTAGAATCTTTATCTCACTAGAAGGTTGAGGTTGAGGATCCGGCTGTGGATTTGGGTTAACTACTGGCTGATTATTAACAGTAAACTTTTTTACGTCTCCATTCCAATAAAGATTACCCCATGTATTATTAAATATACCAGCTCTTATAGTGTATTCTCCTGTATTTGGAGTATTAAAATTTAGATTGTAAGTCTTTGCAGTATTAGCAGCTAAACTTTGACCTTCATAAAACTGCTGCAATACTTTTTGATTACTGCTGTTATATACTTCTATATCAATAATTACATTATTTAGGTTCGTGTTAGAAGTAAAGTTTGTAGAAATATTTATTGCCTGATTAACTAATGGATTATTAGATACACTAGATTGAATTGTGTAAGATGTATTTACAGGCGGTTGAGGCTTCGGATTCACTACAGGCTGATTAACTACAGTAAAATCTTTTACTTGTCCTTCCCATTTATATAATACTGACCAATTATTATTGAATAATCCTGCTTTAATTGTATAGTTTCCTAATGCATTAGGTGTAAAGTTAGTTTTAAAATTATTATCAGTATTTGCATTTAAGTTTTGATTTTCATAAAACTTCTGAAACACTCGCTGATTATTGGAGTTGTAAATTTCAATATCAACAATTGAATTACTTACTGCAGTATTAGGTTTTATATTTATATTAACTTCAGCAGATTGATTAATTACAGGCTGGGATGGATTTATAGATCCGGTTATGGCGATTGTAGAAGGGGGCTGAGGATTTGGATTAGGCTGCGGAGCATTATCACCAAACCACTTTTTTAATACTTCTTCTGCTAATTTATTTTGTGGAGTATATGCAGTATTCCACCCTCCTGCATTAGGATTAGATTCCCATTCCCACAAATGTATCCCCTTTACATAATCTTTAGTATTCCAAAACTCTAAAAGACCGTCATATAGATTGGCTTGTAGTTCTTGCGATATTGTATTTTGATAATTGTAATCCCAAGGGATTTGATTTGCTCCAATTAGACTTCTATAACCTACTTCGGTAAATATTAGCGGTTTATTATAAGATTGAACTACAGGGTAAATAGTCTTTTCAATCTCAGACCAACTATTAATAATCTGCTGCTTTGTAGGATTATTAGTATAAGATGCTATAGGGTAGTAGCCTGAAAGACCAATGTAATCTAACTTATCCCAAAACTTAATACTAAATTGCTCTTCAAAAGGCTCAGTCTGAGGATTTATAGATCTTTGTGCACTATAAGTAAGTAAACCTGAATATGCAGTTCTTATATTCGCAATCATTCTATTCCAATAAGTTGTATTAGAAGAATTTATATTGCTATTTGTCATACTTACCATTTCAGCACCAATACAGTACTGCTCTACTCCTAAACTTTGAGCCATACGAGCATAATGCATTAATACATTTTCATAATTTCTAAACCAGGTCTCTCTATCAGAAGGATTAATGTTAGCTCTCCAATTCCCATCGTAACTTTCCATGTGTATTTTAAACATTACTTTAAGTCCTTTGCTGTGAGCATAATTTACTGCTTCTGTTAATGATTGGTCGGTAGGAGTATGATTCCCTCTTTGTATGTCAGTAGAATAGATGTTCGATTGATAATATGGAATTGTAAGGTCTACATAATTTGCACCTGTTTTTGCAAGATTATCAATTGATTGTTTAAAATTACTGCTAGAGAAATCTGTAGTGTATGTAGCATTAATACTAGCTCCTTGTTGCCATGTACTTACTGCAGCAGAAATACTAAGCGGACTTAGTAAAGTTAATAAAGTAAGTGTAATTACGGTTATTTGTATTAATTTGTTCATAATTATTTATATTAACTAAAAGTAGTATAAATAATTTATGACATAGAATTATCAAAGTTTTGTAAATTATTTTCTTTTAAGAAATAATCTCATTAATTGAGTAAATATAAATCCTAAAAATCCAAATATAATAAATGTAATCTGAAATCCCCATAGAGTAATACTTAAAGCACCTACAAATAAAACAAATGCTATTAAGTAATTAACAAGTGTTTCTCTTAATATAATTATGCTTGCTCTAGCACTATTGACATGATCATTCATAAGATCGTACTCTACTACTTCAATAATCTGTGCTTTGAATTCATGGTTTAATTTATACCCTATATCAGCAATTAATACGGTTATGTAATTAAAAGATAATGCTCTTGCAATCCATGCAATAAAATTAGTAAAGGATGCAAGACTATATAGCTTTATTCTTGGTGTTTTATCTAATGCTTTACCAGTTAAATAAGTAAGAACAATCGTAATTAAACTAACTAGAGCAAATAAAACTCCTACTTCAGAAAAACTTCCTGCTAATACTATAAATACATATAATGGCCAATAAGTACCAATATTGTTTGAAAAAACTTCAGATATTTTATACAGCATGATTCTTTTTCCTCTCATTGTTGTTAATGTACTAAACAATGATTTAGGAGGAGCAGCTTCAATTTTACTTAAGTAAATTATAGGAATATTGTACAAAAGGTATAGTCCAATACATGTTATAAGTAATCCATTAAATCCAAAATTATCGGATATTAAGCCTCCTATAAGAGGTAATGTAACAGTTCCTGTAATAAATAGTATTCTTCTTAAACTAAAAACCCTTCCTCTATTTGAATGCTGTGTCTGACTTCCTAATATATATATTACTGGAACGTAATGACACATATTCCCAATCCCAATCAATAATGACCATAAACAAAGTATTTCAAAGGTGTAGGATCCATTTGTAGCAAAAATTAGTAATGTTGCAATTACATATAAACAAGTACTAAATATTAAAGATTGTTTTAATCCATATTTAAAAATAAGCTTACCCCCAATCGGCAATATAAACGCTTGAGTTATATGTATTAATATAAAAGGAGCTACGGCTAAAAATACAGAATTAAACTTATTATAAAAAAAGATAATCCCAAACAAAGCTAATAAACTTTCAGCGCCAAAAAAAAGTAAATCAGAGATTGTTAATAATAATAGATCCTTTTTCATTATTTAATTTCAAAATTTAAAATAAATGAGACATTTGTTTTATACTATCCCAAAGTGATTCCTTTTCGTGCAAAAAATCATAAATTACTTTTGAGGATTTGTTTATATCAAAAGTAAAATGATCGTGATCTGCTTCTTTAATTACAAAAGGTTCAACTTTTAAATACTGAGCCATTTCTAGAGTTTCAGATTTTATAAAATCTGGATCATATTCAGCATAAATAATTAAATATTTATAATCGGATTCCTGGGGATCAAGTAATTCAATATGAAATAAAGAAAGTAAAGTTTTAAAAATAGTATTTATATCTGCCTGTAGTCCTTCTTTAACTAATAAATTGTAATATTGAGTATTTAAGTATTTTTTGTAATAACTACTGCCCAACACCCTTCTTCCCATAAAGAAAAATGCAAATAAGTATTTCTTTACCGTATAAGGAATATTAAGTCTTTCAATATTTTTATAGAAACGAATATATTTATATTGTTGAGTATTAATTTCATTCCCGCTATGCAGAGTTGATACCAGAATTACTTTATCTGGCTTTACATTTCCTCGTTCAATAATTAATTGAGTAAGAGCACCACCAAAGGAATAACCTAGAATATAAAACTTTTTTGAATTAAAACTTTTAATAAATTCCTCTATTAAATATGCATAATTTTCTAGATTAGGTTCAACATTTAACTTTTCTGAATGACCCGCCCAACCTGGCAAATCTATAGATACAACTCTTAAACTTTCTTTTAAGGAATTACTTAAAGGTATAAAAGCAGCACATCCACTCGGCCATGGAGGAATGCAAAATAATATATCTCCTTCACCAGCTTCTCTATAGCCTATCTTTACTCCATTTATTTCTCTAAATTTAGTTTCAATAAATTCAATATTATTTATATCAATTTGTGATGGTGAATTATTCATAGTAAATATAAAGGTATAATAAGAATTTTATATAAAATTCGCAAACTTTATAAGTCTAATTTAGAAAACTTTAGATATAGCATATAATATTAATTATGAAAAAAAATTTCCTTAAAGATTTTTGGCTAAAACTTAATTTAACAACAAAGGTAATATTCTTAATCTTCTTTATAGCAATAATATTATCTTTAATAGGTACTTTAACTTATAAACCAACCTCCACAACAGTAGAAAATAACTCAGATGTTATTAATAGAATTACTAATCGAAATGTTAATCCGCTATCATTTCCTTTGTCTTATTCTAAAGAATGGACTGGAAATATTACGCTTAGACCGATTAAGTCTAATCAATTAGATCTTGCATACTCTGAATCTACTGAATGTTCTGGTATAACAAAAGGAATGCCTGTTTATTATACAGAAGATCTCTCTTCTTTAATGGTAATAAATAATCCTAATCTTTTAGGTTCAGATACTGAAAATACTAACTTTGCAGAAGCAGTAGATATTATTACAGGCAAAAAAGAGTTTTTTGATTTAAATGCAGAATTGCAAATTTTTAAAACTTATTGTTCTTTCTTTTCACTTTATTTATTAGATACTATTGACCATACTTATCCTAGTACGGATTACTCTAGATCTATAGTAGGTTTGGGGTTAAGAAAAGGAGAAGTAGATAGTATAGAAAAAGTGGGATTGTTTATTTATGTTTATGGAACAAAAGATGAAAATATTATTCAGCTAAGTAAAAGTATGCCTGGCAACTTTATTTTTAGTGAAGGTAATTGGAATGAATGCAAAACTAAAAATTCATCTCAAGAAGAAAACGATTGCTTAAAAGCTATTTATAAAAATGATTCCTCAATGCAGGCAAAAATTAAAAGCGAGGCTTTAAATTTAACTAATTTATTTGAATTATTAAATGCAGAATAATAAACTAGCTTTTGCAGTATTAATTCCAGTCTTCTTATTAGTATTATTTTTGTGCGGCTGCTGTTTACTAACAATTATTTTATACTTTAATTGATTTTAGCTAAGCTTATGTTTAGACTAAAAGTATAAATTTTACTTTTATTTAATGAAGCTCCTTAAACTTATCACTGTAGGTTCAACCTTTTTGATGATAATAATAAATTTATTATCAAATGCTTTACCTATAAATAACCAAACTACAGCAGCAATTTCTGATTCCTTTAAAGTATATTTTGTGCCGGCTGGGTATGTATTTAGTATATGGGGAATTATTTATATAGGATTACTTGCATTTAATGCTTTTGTTTTAAAAAGCAGAAGTAATAGACTAACTAATAAAATTCTAATGGCTGCTATTGTTTCTAATATAGCAAATAGTGTATGGATATTTTTATGGCACTATAATCAGCCAGTAATTTCTGTATTAGCAATGTTAATTTTATTAATATCTTTAATTTACATCTATCTTAATTTTAATAGTAGAAAAGATTTAACAAAAAATGAATATTATTTTGTAAAAATACCTTTTAGTATTTATTTAGGTTGGATAAGTGTTGCAACAATTGCAAATATAACTGTTGCACTCTATTCTTTAGATTGGAATGGATTCGGTATCTCGGATGTAAATTGGGCAGTTATAATGGTAATTGTAGCTGCAGCTTTGTCTTTATTAATGCTTTTAAGACATAGAGATATATTTTTTTCTGCAGTTATAGTTTGGGCTTTGGTAGGTATTGGAGTTAAATTCAGTAATATTCAGATTTTAAATATAACTGCATTCGTTTGTGCAATAGCAATTTTTGTTTTTGTTATTTATACTATTGTAAAAAGATTTTTAATTAAATAATGCATGTCTAGAAAATTTGTAGCTTTTTTAATAACTGTATTAATTATTGTAATCCTTTCTTTGATAGGTGTAGGTATTACATATATATTAAGAGTTACAAATATTGATAATAGTGTAAGAAACTTTATAGAAAAAAGAGATGTTATTTCTTATACAACTGTTACTACAATTGTATCTTCTCCGGTTGCTGAATTAGATAGAATTCCAGATAAAATTACACCTGTAGATATTAATACTTCTATGCTTACATCAGATGTATTAAAACTTACATTTAAATATCAAAATCAGGTAGGAGGTTTTGGAATTTTCCCTTCTAGAACTGGGAATAAGATTTCTATTAATTCAGCAGATAGATCTACCGATAAAGCTCAGTTTGTAGAATTATTTACTAAAAAACCAGAAGAAAATCTTTCACAGGCAGTAAAAAGAATCTTTTTAGATGGTGTTCCAGAAAGTTTTTGTAATTATGAAGGAGTTACATTAAATTATTCCTTTGAAACTACGGGGTTAGTTTTTGGACAATTAGAACCGGGGCAAGGTGTGCAGCCTCAACAGTGCCCTACTCCTTATACTAATAGTACTGGAACTAGATTCTTTATATATGACCCTGCTGTACCAGATAGATTTGGATTTATATACGTTGGAACAGAAAAGATTCCTGGTTCTAATCCAAATTCTCACTGGTTTGAATCGCTAAAGTTCTTACCGTAAATACATTTTCTTTGCCATTTCTTTTTTAATTTTTATGCATTGATCGGTTTTATTCTTGCGGGTTGGTGTGTGTAGATCTCTGTCATCAATGGGTGTCACTGGGGTAGTCTGTAAGCTCCTTGTAGCAAACACTATAGTCGGTTAGTTGTGATAAGAAATTATATATTTACTGTTAAAATTGACATTTCTGTAAAAATAATGTATACTATATATGTATTTGATCTTAAACAATTAGTAGCCGGAGGAAGAATCCCATGGCAGTGCAGGTAAAGAGACGTCAGTCGGCTCCCCGTAAGAACCACACCCTCGATGTAATCTTGGGTATCGGTGGGATGCTTCTCTCCGGAGAGGCGTTCCGTTTTTACATTGTCGTGATTGCCGGGTTTGCTGGCGGCGTGCTGGCATACTTGGGCATTGCGAACACCATCGGGCTGGTCGATGCTGCTTACGCGGCGCAGATCACCCCCGCATTAACCGTCGTTTTCACCTTCGGTGCAATGGCGATTGCATGGTTGCTGACGCAACCGTCGAAGCCCAAATCCCGCGTGATGAACTCGGATGAACGGGCGCGTCGCCGCCGTGAAGTACAACGCGGTTTCCGCTAGTAAGATCGAACCCAAAAGAGCGCTCGTAAGAGCGCTCTAACCTTTAGACTTTCAATTTACACTAAATTTACATTACTCGTCAAGGTATACTTGATATTCCTATAAACAAAAAGGAGGCATTTAAATGCCTCCTTTTTTCATTTCTACTTACAAGATTGAGTTATTTTTTACTAGTTTTAATTGCAATTGTTTTTGGCTTTACTTCTTCAAGTTTAGGTAAAGTAACAGTTACTACTCCATTTTCAAAACTAGCTTCAGCTTTTTCTGCATCTACTCTTGTAGGTAATGGAATAGATCTTATAAAGCTTTCGCTTCTCATTTCTTTTATGTGATACTTTTTATTATCATTTTTTTCTTCTGTTTCGCTCTCTAATTTGCCTTCTAAAGTTAGTACATTATCTTCAATTGTAATGTTTACATCTTCTTCTTTATAGCCAGGAGCTTTAGCTTTTAAAACTACTTGATTATCTGTTTCGTACATGTCTACATCTATTTGAGATGCCATCATAGTATTTAAACCTGTTGTATTAAAAAACTCGTCTAAAAAAGTATCGAATATTTGAGAAGGTCTAACTACTGTAATTCTTCTATTGTTCATACTAACTAATTAACAAATAAATTAGCAGGCTAAGTTGTAGCCTGCTAAAATTTTATAATATACATTAAATTTGTGTCAAGAATTAAGC
>CAYPVU010000008.1:0-3048 GCA_964414295.1 uncultured Candidatus Saccharibacteria bacterium
ACTATATCTTTAGTTTGGATGCTTTGAACTTCTAAAGGAGATTTTAATAAGTTATTTAATCCTAATTGCCCTCCAAAGTTACTACCAAATCCAAATAATTCATTATTTAAAGTTGAGTAACTTAAGGGAGTAAATGTGTTATATTTACGTTTTCTCTCTACCCTCTAAACACTCACTAATAAAACTAAATTATTAAACAAAAAACTATGAGCAAAATACGCTACCAAAACGAGAAAATGAAAAGAAAATATTTTGATTGGGCTAAAGGCGCATTGGGGCTTTCCATAAAAACATTGCAAATCAAAGAATCGGCACTGTGGAAATACGATGAATTTAGTAAACACCAAGATTATCGTAAATTTAATTCCGATTTAGCAAAAGGGTTCAAAAAATGGTTGGAAACAAAAAAGAATACAAAGACTGGTAACTCTCTTAGCAAATCAAGCCAGTATCACGTATTAAGGCACGTAAACGAGTTTTTTAACTGGCTATCGTTACAATCAACCTACAAGTCAAAAATCAGGCTTGATGATGTCGCATATCTTAGATTGAGTAAGGCAGATACAAAAATTGCAACTGCTTCAAAACTACCCAAATATCCCACACTCAATTACATTAAGAAACTTTGTGAATTTGATGTTGTAAGCGAAATAGATAAAAGGGATAGGGCTTTAATTGCTTTTACTGCTCTTTCTGGAATGCGTGACTTAGCAATTGTAACTTTACCTATAGGTTGCTTTGATGTGAATAAATTGCAAGTCGAACAAGACCCATCAAAAGGTGTAAAAACCAAATTCTCTAAAACCATTTACACAACATTATTCAGGTTTGATGAAGTTCTAGTAAAATATGTAGTTGATTGGTATTACTACCTTAGAGATGAAAAACTCTTTGACAACAGTAAACCCCTATTCCCATCTACAAATATAGAACAAGTTAGTAAAGACCAACATTCATTTACAGCAACAGGCGTATCAAGTGAATTTTGGGCAAACACAAGTCCCATGCGCAAGATTTTTAGAGCAAGAATGGAAAGCCAGAATCTGGAATACTACTCACCTCATAAATTCAGACACTTTGCCATAAGCGAAGCAAATAAGCATGCAATGGGAGCTGAACAAATGAAGGCAATAAGCCAGAATGTAGGGCATGAAAGGTTAACAACAACTTTTTATGGATACGGCGCAATTGATAATTATCGAGTAGCAGATATTATTGGTGGTATGGACTTTACAGAAAACAGAAAATAAGATTTATAAACTCATATCAATAAAGTAAAATATTATTAACTATAAAAATGAGTAAATATATAAAAGAATACAACTTTAATAAGAATAGGTATTTTCTGTATGCCCGTAAGTCAACGGAATCAGAGGATAGGCAAGTTGCATCCATACCAGCGCAATTTAAGGTAATGCAAGATGTTGCTGATGAACTAGGATTAAAAATTGTAGATAGGTTTAGCGAGGCTTCATCAGGCTTTCATGTTGGCAGAAAAGTGTTTAATGAAATGCTTTCCAGAATAGACAAAGGCGAAGCAGACGGAATTGTTGTGTGGAAACTATCAAGGCTTTCAAGAAACCCCGATGATGCAGGGCGGATTATGGGGATGTTACAAAGGAAAGAATTAAAGCATATCCGTACAGTAGATAGAAACTGGCTACCAGAAGACAACGTAATGATGATGTACGTTGAATTTGGCGTTACTAATCAATTTAGTAGAGATTTAAGCGATGATACGCATAGAGGGCTTAATGAAAAGGTAGATAGAGGTTGGAGTCCAAAGTCGACTTTACCACTTGGATACATGCACTCTCCATTTAAGAAGATGGGAACAGAAGAAATAATAAAAGACCCTGAAAGGTTTGATATAGTTCAAAAAGCACTAAAAAAAGTTGCCTATGGTGAACTTACACCAGTACAAGCCAGAGAGTACGCAAATGATTTAGGTCTTAGAACACGTACCAACAAGCGGAATCCGATTAGCAAGCCAGTATCTGCAAGCACCTTTTATAGAATGCTAACTGACCCTTTTTATTACGGTAAATTTGAATACCCTAAACGAAGTGGTAATTGGTTTGATGGCAAGCACGAACAAGCAATAACAGAAGAAGAATTTGAAATGATTCAGCGATATAGAGGTAAAAAAGACGCACCTAGACCGCAAAAGCATCTATTCCCATATACAGGTATGATTAAATGTGGCGAGTGTGGATGCTCAATTGTTATAGACCCGAAAGTGAAGGTTACAAAGAGTGGCAATAAACACAACTATCATTATTACCGTTGTACTAAGTCCAAAGGTGGTTGCAACCAGAAATATTTAGAGAAGAAAAACATGGAAAAGCAACTAGCAGAGATTATTGAAGGTATACGTATTCCAGAGGCATTTCACGAATGGGCATTAGAAGAACTTCAAAAAGACTTAGATAAAGATACTAATGATAGAAAAGAACTAAAAAGCATGGCAGAGAAAGGCTATGACGAAACAGTAGAGCAGATAACTGAGTTAGTTAAAGGTTACGTTGCAAAGAAAATACCAGAAGACGCCTATAACCTAGCATTACCAGATTTAGAAAAACAGAAAGATAAGTACAAAAAGATATTAGATGCAACTGATGAGCGTATAAAAGAATGGACTAATAAAGCAGAGCGGGCATTTAATTTCGCACTTACAGCAAAGAAAAGATTTGACGAAGGTGGACTAGAAACTAAGAATGAAATATTACGAAATTTAGGTACAAATGTTGTTATTAGAGATTTACAAATATCACTTGATGTTGATGCACCTCTAATAGTTATTCAGAAGGCAAAGCCCAAATTTGAGCAAGCGTTGCGTACCTTAGAACCTCTGAAATGGTCTACCGATAAAGAAGAAATGAAGATATTGATGTTGAAAAATCCTATATGGGGTCAGTTATTAGACCAGTTCATCAACCGACAAATAGAGTTTAGAATAAATCTGAATAATATCAAAGCCTTACTTGAAAAACCGTTAGGAAATATGAACTTTTCTGCTTTCTAACTTACCCCTCGCTTTTCGTTAAA
>CAYPVU010000009.1:0-6097 GCA_964414295.1 uncultured Candidatus Saccharibacteria bacterium
AATACTGCTCTAAGTATTATAAAAACAGCACAGCACATTAAAATTATAACTAAGGCAGCAATAATTTTTTTACTAGCCTTCCTGCTCTTCACTGGCACTGCTTGGTTAGCGGCAACAGGGGGCTGAGGCTGGATAGCAGATAAAGACTGCTCAAATGAGGTACTTACTTTTTGTTCAAATTCAGGATTCATGACTTAAAAACTTGTATTTAAAGGCTTTACACTTTATAATCATAGTTTGATTAAGGAAGAATTTCAAATATTAAATTATTTTTATGGCAAAGACTCAAGGACCAACCTATAGACCAAGTAAAATCAAGAGAATTAGAAAGTATGGTTTTAGAGCAAGAATCGCTACTAAAGGCGGATCAAAAGTTCTAAAAAGTAGAAGAGCTAAGGGAAGACATGCTTTAACAGCATCTAACGAATTTGGTACAAAAGTAACAAAAAATAAAAAGTTTTCTAGAAGAAAATAACCTCTTAAAAAGGAAGTGAAACTATATTATGGCGTAACTTCCTTTTTGTATATCCTTTTGTTCAACTATCATTTGGTTAACCTCCTGCTCTAATTGAGAAATTCTAGCCTCATCATTGGAATAAAGCTTAAATTCCCTCGATATACTCATTCTTCTTTTTGTAATATATTTTTTTCTTAAATCTCCTGCCTTTTTATTAATTAACTTAATTAAGCTAGCAGAATCTTCTTGTATATTAAGCCCATTCATAACAACTTCATCAAAAACTGGCTGAAGTTTTTGTGGCAAGTTAGGTCTTATTTCATCATAACTCTGGGTAGAATGATTTTTTAAGTTTTCAAAAATAAACTTTATATCGCTAAAAAAGTTTTCTTCACCAAAGTTTAATTCTGCAATCCTATCCAAAGCAATAATTAATTCAAGAAAGTACTGTTCGTGCTTATCTATATTTGCAGGTTCTTCTTTAACTTCAATAGCTTCTTGCTTTTCTTCTATATGCTGCACATGCCCTCCTACTCTACTTTTCTCTACTTTTGTATTTATAAATTCTTCAGATACTTCCAAAATAGATGCAATCATTTTTCTATAATGATTAAACAAAACTTCGTCTTTAATTAATGTTAAGCAAGGTAAAATTCTATATTCAAAAGTACTTTTACCTTCGGCACTACCCATGTCTAAATCTCTCATGAATACTTCTATTAAGTAATCCATACTTTGCTTTGCACTGCCTATTCTTATTTCCCATTCATCTGGATTCTGTTTAATTAGTTCATCTGCATCTTGATAACCCGTTATATCAATTACCTTATGTTTTAATTCAATATCTTCTACAATTCCAATACCTCTTATTAAAGCTTTAAGCCCTGCTTCATCTGTATCAAAGCAAAAGTATACTGTATCAGCAAACCTCTTTATTAACTTTGCTTGATTAGGAGTAAATGCCGTTCCTAAAGGAGCAACAATATTTCCAACACCAAGTCTATGGGAAGATAGAATATCTATATTACCCTCTACTAATATTAAAAAGTTATTATCCTTTAAAAACTCTTTAGCTTGATAGAGTCCATATAACATCTCGTTTTTTTTATATACCGGAGTTTCAGGAGAATTAAGGTATTTAGGAGCCTCCTTTATACTACCTATATATCTACCACTAAATCCAACGACTTCACCTTTTAAATTAAATATTGGCTGAATTAATCTATCTCTAAATTTATCGATTGTATCGTTGCCCCTTTCTACAAGTAATCCCCATTTTACTAAATCCTTTACCGAAAACCCTTTAGATGTAAGAAAGGCTTTTAGATTATGTGTTTGATTAGGAGCGTAGCCTACCATAAAGTCTTTTATTCTCTGCATATCTATAAGTCTTTTTTTTGTTGCATATTCTAATCCCTTTTTACCGCTTACATGCTGCATAATAATATAATTGTAGAATTTTGCAGTAAGAAGGTTGGCCTGTAAAAGCTGCTCTCTTTCTTTTTTCTCTTTAGTGCTTTGAGCTGATTGTTTAGTAGTTAATTCTACTCCTGCTTTTTCTGCTGCTACCTGTAAGGCTTCGGCAAAATCACTATGCTCTGCTTCTTTAATAAATTCGATGACATCACCTGCTTTACCGCAACCAAAACATTTAAAGATCTGTAGCGAAGGATTTACTGTAAAAGAAGGAGTTTTTTCTGAATGGAATGGACAGCAAGCTTTATAGTTTGCACCTGCTTTTTTAAGATCAGGAACATATGAAGCAATAACATCTACTATATCTAATTTTGATTTTATTTCTTCTATGTCAGCCATTTAAATTTTTTGGTATACCTATTAATGGAATTATACCTAATGTATACCTAATTAGTGAAAGAAGCACAGGAATATTAAAGGAAATATAGTAAAAATAATATTCCAATAACTGGAATAGCTATTTTTAATACCTTAGCTAATGTGAGTTTGTCGTTCTCAATATGTGATTGTATTAAGACTTCTTCATTAAAGTCCCCTTCCGTTTGATTAGTAAAAATATCTAAAGAGTTTACTTTTAGCCTTTGTATTAAAGTATTGTAATCTTCTTCTAAGATACTTTCCTCCTTTAATGCATTATTTAAAAGTGCAAAGTTATTAAAAATCTTAAAATGATCTTCTGAAAGTTCTATGGAATTACTGCATATAGGACAGTAAAGAAAGTGTTTTTTACTATATGGTATTACCGGAACAAAAAATAATTCAAAAAAGGTAGTTACTGTACATAAGTGCCAAGAACTATTATTACCGCAATTTGAGCAATTGTGCCTTATTGTAGGACCATGCTGAGCAACTTTTTGGTGACCCCATCCAAATAATATAAACATAGAATTGTTATTAATATGCTAGGATTTTAACTCGTTACATATTCTTTGTATATTACTGTTTGGTCAAAACAGTAAAGTTATGTATATAATAAAGATAAATATCAATAATTTGTTATTAACCTAATATGCAAGTATATATAGCAAGTGACCATGGAGGATTTGAATTAAAAGACAAAGTTAAAAGATTTCTGCTGTCCATGGATATTACTCCAGTTGATTTAGGAGCAGAAAGTATGGATTCAGATGATGATTATCCTGTATATGGACTAAGTCTATGCAATAGATTAATAGAAGATAATTTAGAAGGTGCTAAAGGTATTTTAATTTGTAGATCGGGAGTTGGAATGTCTATTGTAGCAAACAAAGTAAAAGGTATATATGCTAGCCTTTGCTTTACTAGGGATCATGCTGCTAAGGCAAGAGAACACAACAATGCAAATGTTTTATGCCTAGATGCAGACTATGTGGATGAACAAGTTCATTTTGATATTATAAGGACATTTTTAACAACAGATTTTGCAGGCTGGGATTCAAGACATGGACGAAGAACAATGCAGATTTTAGATTACGAAAAAGATCATTTAAATTTATAAACAAAAAGGCACCAATAGGTGCCTTTTTTTATTTTAGGATTAACTTTACTTTTCTATAGAACTAATCGATAGAATAATATCTTCTTCAGTGTCTACTCCTAGTACAGTTACTAAGACTTCTCTTTGCGCATTTTCAAAAGTTAAAACATTCCCAAAGAAAGTAACTTCTCCTTGGAATTCATATCCTGCCTCTGCCATTCTTGTTTTATAAAAGTTTACAACATCACTTGTTGGTGCCTTTACTGTAAAGGTAACGGTTACTTCATTATTGCCTTCATCATTTACATTTGCAGAACTAAAAGAAGCTACTGCGCCACTATAAATTGGGACATCACTTGGAAATTCAGCTGGAATATCAGTTCCAAAAGAAAAATTTTCATCTGATGTTGATCCGGAATTAGTATCATTTGTACTGTTGCTTGTAGTACTATCAGTTGAATTTCTTGTACTATTTAGCATTTCGTTTGTAATAGCAGAATTTAATGCATTTGCTGTATTAGCAACAAAATTTGTTAGTATAAAGATTGATGCTGCTACGCAAAGTAAGCAAAAACAAATCAATGCTACTATAATTAAAACAATTTTAGATTTATTAGATTTTTTAGTTTCTGTAGTTGCAGTATTGCTAACAACTGGTTCAGGACCAACTGTAACTGTAGGTTGAGGAGACATTGTCTCTGCTGTAGGCTTTACTTCTTCAGCCATATAAAATTTATAAAAATTAAATCATTGTAGTTAGAATAACAGTTACAATAAGCTAATACAAGATATAATAAATTTACATAAATTTTCTAATAGATTATATGAATGTACTAGTCTTTGGAGGTACTGGATATGTGGGCGAAGCAATTGTAAACTCTTTGATTGAAAATAACTACAAGCCTATACTCTTTACAAGAAAGCAGCCTAAGAACTTAAATCCTTTAATTAAATATATAAATGGAGAGATTGATAACTTAGCCATGCTCAAAGTTCAATTGAATGATATTAAGATAGATTACATTATTTACTGCATAGGATTTATAAGAGAGAAAAATAAGGGAGATTACTTAAATGGTCATTATGTATGGATAAATAATGTAATTTCCTTAGGCAAAGATTTAGGTGTAAAAAAGATGATATTAATGAGTGCAAATGGTGCAAAGCAAAAGGGAACTGCCTATCAAAGTTCTAAATACTTGGGCGAAAGATCGTTAATTGAATCAGGGTTAACCTACTCTATCTTTAGACCTTCAGTAATTTGTGGGAAGAGTTCTAAATATCATTTTATAAACATTTTGCTTCAGTTAGTAAAACTGCCCATTACTCCGATAATTGGGGACGGTAGTTTTTTAATGGCACCTGTGGATAGAACACAGGTGGCAGAAATATTTACACTAAGCTTAAAAAATAGCGATACTAATAATCAAGTATTTACAATTGTAGGACCTACAAACTACACCTTTAAAGAATTGATTTTAATAACAGCAGATCATTTAAATAAAAAAGTAAAGTTAGTTAATGTACCTCTTTATTTTATTCGATTGGCCTCAATGCTTTTTGGAGGGCTAAGCATTTTCCCTTTAACCCCAGATATGCTAAAGATGCTTGTAGAAGGCAATACATCAGAAGATAAGAGGATTTGGGATATTTTAAAAATTAAGCCTAAGGATTTTAAAGAAATTATTAAGCAATATTAAAGTTATTCCAAGGGTAAGCATTAGGAGGAAAGGCTTTAAATGTCTGTAACTCACCACCGACAGGATGAGGGAAAGATAAACTATATGCCCATAATGCTATTGAGCTTCTACTATCTCTAATACCTTCAATATAGAGTTTATCACCAATTATTGGATGGCCTATTGTAGAAAGTTGTACTCTAATTTGGTGTGCCCTGCCGGTTTTTAAATTAACATCAACCAATGAAGTATTATTAACTGAATTTAAGACCTTAAACGATAGTTCTGCATACTTTGCATCTGGAGTAGACTTTTGTAGTGCAATACTCCTTCTTTCTTCTTGAGATTTTAATAAATAATGTTTTAAAGTCATTTCTTTAGAAGATGGGATACCTTGTACAACAGCATAGTACTTTTTGCTGAATTTATGAGCTTGAATGGCTTTAGATAATCTTGCTGCAGCTTTTGATGTTTTAGCAAAAACCATTACTCCTCCAACATTTTTATCTAGCCTATGAACTAAGCCTAAGAAAACATTTCCTGGCTTATTCTCTTTTTTCTTTAAGTAAGTCTTTAGTTCTGTAAGAATATCCTTATCTCCAGTAATATCAGCTTGTGAGAGCAAACCATAAGGTTTTACTGCAACTATAATGTGGTTATCTTCGTATAAAATATTAATCATTCGAGACAGCTAATCCATATAGTCCTGCAGGGAGTACATATCCTCGATTAGTATCTTTAATTCCTACTTCTCCTGATTCTATATTTAAATTATTAATATTATCTTTAAGAATATTTTCTAATGCCGTTGAAGAAAATGATGTTGCATATGCATTTATTAAAAAAAATAATGGATCTTCCATTATATCTACGCATTGAGCAACTAAAAGGCTTAGGTCTTTTTCTATTTCCCATAATTGCCCTGTTGGGCCTCTACCATAGGCTGGTGGATCCATTATAATTCCAGAATATTTATTACCTCTTCTATTCTCTCTTTCTACAAATTTAAGTACATCTTCTACAATAAAC
>CAYPVU010000010.1:0-86183 GCA_964414295.1 uncultured Candidatus Saccharibacteria bacterium
ACAAGGCTAGATGAATGGATTAGTAAACTAAAACAGTGGAGTAATACAGGTTTAAAAGAGGTTTACTTCTTTTTACATGAGCCAGATGATGTATCTTGTCCTGAAATTGCGGATTATTTTATAAATCAATTAAATAAAGCAGGTTTAAGTACTACTGCACAAATGCAGTTTATTAAAAGTGATGAACTTTCTTTTGGCTTATAGTTGCAATAGGTTCAATACAAAAGAGTTTAATAGTATAATTAGCTTATAGTTTTTAGAAGTTTTACATTGAGATTTGATATTTTAACAACTTTTCCTGGTTCCTTTTCGGCTATTCAGGAAAGTATTCTTAAAAAAGCCTCAGAAAAAGGTTTAGTAGAAATTAATATACACAATTTAAGAGATTATACTTTAGACAAGCATAAAACAACCGATGACTCACCTTTTGGAGGAGGTGCTGGTATGCTTATGAAAGTTGAACCAATTTATAGAGCTTTAAAAGCGATTGGTGTATATCCTAAAAAAGATAATAAAACAAAAATCATTTTGACTAGTGCAAAAGGTACTACATGGAACCAATCTTTAGCTAAAGAGTGGTCAACTAACTTAGATAGAGTTGTAATAATCTGCGGTCATTATGAGGGAGTGGATCATAGAGTAGTAGAGCATTTAGTTGATATGGAAGTTAGTATTGGAAATTATGTTTTATCTGGAGGTGAAATACCTGCCATGATACTAGTTGATAGTATAAGCAGACTTCTAAAAGGGGTTCTAGGAAATGAAGAATCTATTGTAAATGAAAGTCATTCTGATAATTTTGAACTAGAGTATCCTCAATATACAAGACCTTCTACTTTTAATACTGAAGAAGGAGAGCAGTGGAATATACCTTCTATCTTACTGTCAGGAGATCATAAAAAAATTGCTGATTGGCAAAAAGAAAATTCTAAATAAGACCTCTCTCTTAAAACTAGAGTTAACAAGTCCTCGCCCCCCCCTTATCCCACATCGACCCCGGTATGTTACGTAAATTTGCGTAACATTTATTACTGCACGTGGACTTTACAACTTTTTAAAATCCTATATTATTGTAAATAGTTAATATTCTATTATGTCAGTAAAGGAACTGTTATCTGGTGGAGATCTTAGATCCATCGGTGAGGCAAATAAGGTAGTAGAAGCTGTTTTAAATAATTTAAAGCTTTTTGATGAGCTTTTTAAGTGTCTTTATTCCGTTGATTCAGTAGTTAGAATGAGAGCAGCTGATGCAATAGAAAAAGTTACAGTCTTACATCCTGAACTTCTTCAAAAATATAAAATAAAGTTAATTAAGGACATTTCTATAATTGATCAGCAGGAAGTTCAATGGCATTTTGCTCAAATAATTGTAAGGGTTAATTTAACTAATAAAGAAGCAAAACAAGTAGTCGAAATCTTGCAAAAGAACATTGAGTCAACATCTAGCAGTATTGTTAAAACATTTTCAATTCAAGCAATTTATGACTTGTCTTTAATTCATATAAGTATTCAAGATGCAGCAAGAGACCTATTGAACAAGCATAAGAATGATAAAAGTGCAGCTGTAAGAAGTAGAGTGAAAAAACTATTAGGATAAAAAAATCGGAGCGGCGGGGCTCGAACCCACAACCCCACGCTCCCAAAGCGTGTATTCTAGCCAATTGAACTACGCTCCGATTAAGGGAATGCAAGAATTATAGCATAATTGTACTATGCAGTAACCTGCACAGCACAATTTTATACTTCAACAAAGTTTAAGCCTTTTATACCGTTAAAAGCTCTTTTGTCTTCTGTAAGAACACCGTAGTTATTTACGATTGCTGTAGCAGCTATATAGCTTACTGCTAGGCTTACTTCTGAGTCTCTGATTACTTTAGCGGCTTCGTCTGCAATTTCTTTTGTTACATTCTCTACATTAAAATATTTATCTACAAAATCTTTTACTTCTTTTTCTAAGTTTGAATCTTCAAATGTTCTGCTTGCTAAAAGCTCTGTATAAGTTGCAGAAGAGATTACCATATTAAATTTTTCGTAGGCGATAGGTAATACTCCTTTTCCTGTCTTTAAGTATTGTACTATTATGTCTGTATCTACAATTATTGTTGATTTCATATTGTTGAATATTAATTATTAACTAATTAAGGGTCTTATAGCATTTAAACTGAATTGTCTCTCCGTTTTTCCTTCTCTGTCCCAGGTCTCTATAGCTATTGTTCTATTAAATAGTTTATTCTCTTCAACTACTTCTTCTTGAATAGGGACTTCTTCTATTGCAGGTTTTGTTTCTAATTCTGCTTCTTTGGTTTCTTCTATTGTATCTTCGATTACTTCTAATTCTGCTTTTGGTGCTGGTTCATCTTTTACCTCTAGTTTTGGAGTAGAATTTCTCTTTTTTTCTGAAGTCGCAATCTGAGCTTCTGGACCATCTTCATTGATATCTACAATATTTTCAATTTCAACCTTAACAATTTTGTATCTAATCTTGTTATAAGAAGTTAATGAGATTTCGCCAAATTCATCTACAATTGCAAAAATATCACCTGTTTTGTTTTTTACTTCGGTTAATGAAGCTATAACTTTACCATCTTTGTTTTTGTACATAGTAAAAAGTTTAACGTTACTTTTTAAATTATAGCTAATTTGTACAAGTTGTCAAACCACTTACTCTTGGCTTCTTAGAGAGGCTAATATTTCTTCGGAGTCTTTCCCTTCTACAATAATAATATCCCCAGATTTTAGTAAGGTTCTGGTTGTAAATATCGTGTCGGAGGTATTTTTTGCCTTAATTGTTAATATATCTAAATAGCTATGAGCTATTAAATCGTAAAGCAATGGATCGGTTGTAACTACTATAGAAACTTTATGCTTTAGTTTTTCAATTAATTTTGCGTAAGATTTTCTTTTTATTTTTCCTAATTCACTTACTCCATCGGATATAAGTATTATTCTAGGATGATTAAATTTCTTTTTTATATTATTAGCATAATCAACCGCAGCAAGCACTCCTTTTAGATTACTATCAGGATTTCCGGAAGAGATTAAAAGAGAGTGGTCATCTCCTTCTAAGCTATATATATTAGTAAATTTATCGTTTATTTTACTTACTTTTTCCTTAATTGTTTTTTCTGTTAAGCCTAACTTTTTAGCGGCTAATATTGCGGGTACTAGTTGGTGTAAAAGACTTGTTCTATGTATAGGTGTAGAGTATTCAGCAATTCCGTTCTTGCTTTTTAGCATAAACTTATATCCATCTATTGATCTTTTGTATATTTCTACATTGTTAAGCTCATTTAATTGATTAGATTTCTTATTTAAAAAGCTAAATCCAATTTTTTGACCTTTAAATGAATTTAAATAGTGCAGTATGTATTTATTATCAATGGTTGCAATTACTGCTCCATTAGGATTAGTTCCTTCTATTAATTCTAAACGAGCATCAATGTAGTCTTTTTTATTTCTAAAAGCTCCATAGTGCTGTACATCAATATCTGTAATTATAGATATGTCTGGTTCTAATATCTTACTGATTTGTGCTATTTCACCTTTTTTAAATGGCTCTATTTCAACTAGTAATACTTGAGTAGTCTCGCTTAATTTTTCTGTTATGTCATTACTTAGTTCTTCTATGGTGGTATATATATCAGCTGTTTTTAGAATTGAGTATTCATCCTTTAGTATTTTAATTAAAAGTTCTTTAGTTACTGTTTTTCCAATACTTCCTGTTACTGCTACTATTGTTAAGTTATTTCTGTATCGTGAGATTTTGTCTTTTAATCTCAATATAGATAATTTTGCTTTTATCCAGCCAATGGGGCTTGTTAAAAGTACAATTACAGCTGTTATTATTGGGCTTGCTAAATCTATAAATAGTGCAAATATGGTACTCAGACTTAAATATACATAAATGTCCTGTATTGCATATTCACTAGATGGTTTTATAAAGTTCGGCAATATGTGTGGCTGGCCCATCCCTGATTCTCTTTGTAGATCTGCAAACGGTAGAGTTAGTGTTATGATTAAAGTAACAACTCCAGCTGCTAATAATAAAAGAATTGTTAAGCTTCTGACCGATACTTTTATAGTTTCGGATTTTCCAGAAAATACCTTTTCTAATAATAAGAATATCTCTAAACTCCATATTGTGTAGGCGAAGAGAACTCCAAGGCTTGAACTGTAAATAGAAATTACAAGTGTGCACACTAAGCTGAATACAAAATACTTTAGGTTATACAGAAGTAGATCTCTGTTGTTAGGTAAGTGATCCCACCTAATATAAGATAAAAATCTTTCAAATCGATATTGTTTTTGTTGCCAAAGATGTAAATTCCACAAGGCGTTCTTAAAGAATATCATTACTGGTGGCAACCAGAATATTACTACTAAGGCTAAAAATTCCATAATTAGATACTAACTCTTTACATTCTTCCAAAAAAATCGGTCAATTACAATCTTTTACGATTGAATAGTGCGTTTTTTAAATATATACTATGTTGAATTAAGTCAAGAACTATGAATGTAGATGATTTTACAAAATTAATATTAGCTTTGGCCGTAGCCTTTGCAATTGTATTGTTAGCCTGGGGATTATTTAAAATCCTTAATAACTTGGCTAATTCCATACAAGATTTTAGAAAGGCAATTAAGAATACATCTACGCTGTCTGACTATATTTTAGAAGATTATTTGAAAGCAAGAGAGGAGATCTACGCGGTTCTAAGTGGAATAAGAGACTTTAAGTCTAATTTTGTAGACCCTATAAGGAATGTAGGGAAAATGGCTTCGGTAGTTGCTCCATATTTTAAAAGAGAAAAAAGAAGCGTCGAGGAGTCGGAATAGCCTTGATTTATACTCAATGTTACTATATAATCTATAACGAATAAATATCTATAAATTTTTGTAAGCTTATGTCTAGTAAAAAATCAAGATTCAACAAGGAAAAAGCAGATAAACAGAAGGTAATTGCGCAATTCGGTTCTCATGAAAAAGATACCGGATCTCCTTCAGTTCAAATCGCTTTGTTAACAGAAAGAATCAAATACTTAACAAATCATTTAAAATCTCACAAGAAAGATAAGCATTCTAGAAGAGGTTTATTAAAGTTGGTAGGTGAGAGAAGAAAGCTTATTTCTTACATGGAAAGATCTTCTGATGATAAGGCAACTGTTGTTAAGTTCTTAAAACAGGTTGGTTTAGATTAATATTAATCGTCCTATTAAAAAGCTCGCTTTTGCGAGCTTTTTTTATGGCTGTTAAGCTACTTAGTTTATGTAATAATGTATAAACTATGAAATTTAACTTCCCTGGAAAAACTAAAAAACAAGAAAAGCGCCCCAGTTATATTAGTATGAAGCGTAGGGTCGATAATTCTAGGTTTTTAGAGCAGGCTAAAAAGAGAAAAAGACAGACTGTAATTAAAAGAACTAACGATGCTCTTCCTGCAAATATTAAATCTTTGCCATTAAAGCGTATATTTTTTACAGGGATAGCAATTATTATATTTGTTTGTGTGTTAGTTTTTTTTAGATCTACTTCGATTTTTAATGTAAAGGAAATTTTAGTAATTTCTGACAAGCAGGAAAACTACAATACTATTAAAAAGGTTGTTGATGGTTATATTAATAAAAATATTTTATTTCTTTCTGCCTCAGAGATCGAAACTAGTATAAAAAAAGAGGTTCCTTCAATACATACAGTATTTGTAGATAAAACTCTTAGCGGTAATCTAAGTGTAGAGGTTATAGAAGACCTTCCTGTTTATTATTTGGCTAATAATAATGGAATTTATTTAATTAATCAGGATGGTGAGGTTATGGAGGTTATTGAACCAAGTGTAAAACTTGAATTTGATGAGACAGAAAAGCTATTACTTCAAAATTCCTTGCCATCAGATTCGGACCAGGTTAGATTAAAATACTTGTCTCAATTTGAAGAATCCGAGAGAGATTCTATTATATGGAAAGATGTGTCTAAAGAGGATAAGGACTCTGCATTAAATAAGATGAAAGAAGAGTTAAATAACAGGATCGCTGATTTCAATAATAAATTAAACGATCAATTAAAAGAATCTAGATTTAAGGACTTAATAGGCAGTTTTATTTCTAATTCAGAAAGTTATTCTGTAGGAGATCAGCTGTCTTTGGATAGTTTGAATTTTGTTTCGATAGTCTTGGACTTTTTTAAAAGCAAAGGGATGGCGGCTAATAAAGCTTCTTGGATTTCTGAGTATACGTTAGAAGTGGCTTTGGATGGTAATCCTACAGTTACACTGTCTGTTAAAAGAAGTTATACGGAGCAGTTTGAAGATTTGAACACGTTAATTTATCATGGACAATTTAATGGAGCAAAGTTTATAGATGTGAGAAGTAGTAACTATTCTGTGGTAAGATAAGTTAAATATAATTCTTGAAATAACAATTTTGAAATTGTAAACTATAGACAGCTGTAATATAAAGAGTATTTGCGTTAATACAAATAATTAGATTTTTTATTGATTTTAATCAACCTTAGTATGGCAAACATAATAACTGCTATTGATATTGGCTCCCATAAAGTTTGTGCTGTTATTGCAATAATTGACGAAGAGGGTAAAGCTAAAGTAATCGGAGAATCATCTTATCCAGCGTATGGAATAAAAAAAGGTGAGATAACTGGAATTGACGAAGCTATAAATTCAATTGCTTCTGCATTAACTGGGGCTGAAAGAATGGCGGGTTTAACTGTGTCTTCTGCTTACGTTACAATTAATGGAAAGCAAATTATTTCTAACAATAATAAAGGTGTAGTTGCAATTTCTGATAGTGAAATTGGGGAAGATGATGTATTTAGAGCTTTAGAGCAGGCAAAAACAGTTGCAATACCTCCAGCAAGAGAAATTATTCACTTAATTCCAAGACAGTTTATAGTAGATCAGCAGAGTGGTATTAAAGTTCCGATTGGAATGACAGGAACTAGATTAGAAGTGGACGCACATATTATATCTGCTCCTACTACAGCAATTCATAATTTGCAAAAATGCATTCAAAGTATAGGCTTAAGAATTGATGGTATTGTATTTAGTGGATGGGCTTCTGCTCAATCGGTTCTTACGCAAACTGAAAAAGAATTAGGCGTTTTACTATTAGATTTTGGAGGTGGTACAGTTTCTATTACTACATTTGTAGAAGACGCAATCACTTATTCTACATCTATTCCATTTGGAGGAAGTAATATAACAAGGGACTTAGCAGCAGGATTAAGGCTATCTTTAGATGATGCAGAAAAAGTAAAGATAAGAGCAGATGAAATCTTTAAAAACTCTGAATCCATTTCGTCTAAAGAGAAAGATGAGGATGATGATAAGCCAAGAAAGACAGATATATTAGATGTAACTCAATTAGATATTGAAGGAGTAAAGACTATTTCTAGAAAATTATTTACTGATATTATTGGTGCAAGAGTAGAGGAGATCTTTGATCTTGTAAAAGCAAATATTGAACAATCCGGAAACGACTATAAGTTACCAGCAGGTATTGTAATTACTGGAGGTAGTTCATTAGTTCCTGAAATTACTTCAATTGCTAAAAAATCATTTGGTGTTCCTGCAAGAATCGGTACACCTAAGGGCTTGGAAGGTTTAGTTGATGGTATTGCATCTCCAGCTTATGCAGCAGCTCAGGGTTTAATAATGTATGCACTAGGAGATGAGGTTTACAGGGGTGATAGCAAGTTCTCTGCGGGAGGTCCTGCAAAGAAAAAAGGAAGCTCTCAATCAGGTTTATTGGGCAAATTAGGAGGATTATTCAAAAATATACTTCCTTGAAAGAGTATAAGATTTATACAAGCTTTTGAATTGGTCCAGCTGATAACATAATATACTAAATCTTAAAGTCCGAAAGACGTGTAATTTGTTTAAACAATATTTGCGTTGAAATTTAGGATCTGCTTGAAAATTTAGAACTATTAGCATAGTATATAAATACGAATTAATTTTTAGACATGATGTATGTTAGTAAAACCTCAGGCTGCGCTTTCAGCTAAAATCAAAGTTGTTGGAGTAGGAGGCGGCGGTGGCAATGCTCTAAATACAATGATTAATGAATACAATATTCAAGATGTAGAATTTATTGCAATTAATACTGATGCACAAGCATTAATGAACTCTAAGGCTGATATTAAATTAAGAATCGGTGAACAAATTACTAGAGGATTAGGAAGCGGTGGAAATCCAATTATAGGAAGAAAAGCCGCAGAAGAAAGTGTAGATTTAATACACGAAAATTTAGCAGGATCTGATATGGTTTTTGTAACTGCGGGTATGGGCGGAGGAACAGGTACAGGTGCTTCTCCAATTGTTGCAGGTATTTCAAAAAACTTAGGAGCATTAACTGTTGGAGTAGTAACCAAACCCTTTCATTTTGAAATGAAAAGAAGAATGGACTCTGCCTTAAAAGGTATTGAGGAATTAAGAGAAAAGGTAGATACATTAATTATTGTTCCTAATCAAAGACTTTTAGAAACAATGGATAAGAATGTTCCATTCTTGGAAGCTATGAAAAAAGCTGATGACATTCTTGCACAAGCTGTTAAAAGCATTGCGAACTTAATTACTCAAACAGGATTAATTAATGTAGACTTTGCTGACGTAAGAAGTGTTATGGATAATGGAGGAACTGCGTTAATGGGTATTGGATCTGCAACCGGAGAAAATAGAGCAATGGAAGCATCTAAAATGGCTATAGAAAGTCCACTTTTAGAAGTTTCAATTGATGGAGCAAAAGGTGTTCTATTTAATGTTGTAGGTGGTCGAGACTTATCTATGACTGAAATTAGTGAAGCTGCTGAAGTTGTTAAAGAAAAAATTAATCCAGATGCTATATTTATTTTCGGAGCAAGTATTGATCCAGCTTATGAAGATAAATTTGAAGTTACTGTACTAGCTACAGGATTTGAATCAGACTACATTAATTCTGAATTAATGAATATGGGTATGAATCCCGTTAATTCAATGACTTCTAGATCTCAGCAACCACAAAAACCAGCAGAGAATAGAGGTGGAATGTCAGGCGGAATTCTTGGTAGCCTATCTAAACCTAAATCCTCGCAAGGCACTGATGAAGAAGATTTAGATTCATTACCTTCTTTCTTAAGAAGAAGAAATCCAAATAACGAGGATTAATAATGTCTGCTAAAAGATTTACATTTCTAGCTGCTGTACATTTATTTCTGTTAAAAGACAACAGAATATTACTTTTGCGTAGATTTAATACTGGTTATGAAGATGGTAATTATAGTGTAGTTGCGGGCCATTTAGATGGTAATGAAAGTGTTTTTACAGGAATGATAAGAGAGGCTAGGGAAGAAGCAGCCATTACTATTAAAAAGGAAGACCTTGAAGTTGTTCACGTAATGCATAGAAAATCTACGGATAATGAGCGTATAGATTTTTTCTTAGCGTGTAGAGCGTGGGAAGGTGATATTAAAAAT
Organism: uncultured Candidatus Saccharibacteria bacterium; assembly: GCA_964414295.1. Classification (GTDB taxonomy): domain Bacteria; phylum Patescibacteriota; class Dojkabacteria; order J137; family J137; genus Brojett037. The sequence goes on from CAYPVU010000010.1 coordinate 9,463, forward strand.
TTAGAAAAAGATAAATGCGATGACTTATCGTGGTTTAACATAGATCAGCTTCCAGTAAATACAATCCCTTATATTAAATTTGCTATAGAAAACTATAAGAACAGGGTTAACTTTTCTGAATTTAATATTTAAACAGGTCTTGCTACAGCAACGTATCTATTTTCGTTACTGCCAAGCGGAAAGCATGTTACCAAAGTCAATGTTTGTCTGCCCTTAGTTCCTGTAATTACAGAAGTATCGGTTGGTTTTACAATCTTGCTGCTGCTCATTTTATATTTATATTCTTTCCCTTCCATCTCAATTATAATTTCGTCACCTACCTTTAGGTCAGGTAAAAATGAGAATGCTACTTGAGGATCTTTTGGGCTAGGATTATAGTTAGGACTTGCGCTATGTCCATAAACTAGCATGTTATTTTTTATATTAGATATTGGTAATCCTGTGCTTTTAAAATGAGCTAATTTTGTTAAAAGTACTTGGTTATATACTTCTTCGGTAGTGCTGTCTACATTAGATTCTACAGGTAGTCTTTCAATTCCAATTGAAGGAATTGTTAAATAAAAAGTACCTTGGTAGTTTAAACTAGTAGAATCTTCTTCTAGTGTATGTTCATTTAATGCCTGAATAGTTAACTCTTTGAATCCTTGTGGTTTAGAAATATAGCTGGCAAGATCTAAGTATTGATCAGAAACTGGTGAAACATTGCCTTGAGAAAGATATCCGGCTGAACTTTGAATTGCAGCCTGTATGTCTGGAAAGAATTCCTTATATATGAATACTCCTCCAATAGCAATAAAGGCTATAGGTACTATTAAGTTTGCAATAGAAGATTTTTTTGTTAGCCCAAAAATATCTTCGTAAATACCTCTAGGTATAGCCATGGCTTTAGTGATTATACTTTCCTTTTGTCTGTAGTCTCTAATTACAAACTCTTCGTTGCTGCTTTGAAATTTGCTAGGCGTTTTTGTTTTTTGGTATTTATAAAGTGCCATTTATTAATTCAGCCGATGTTCCACTAATAAAATTTTGAAATTGGTGTTAAAATAGAGAGCAAAAAATTGCCCCTATAAATATAATATTTGTTAGCTAGTGCTAATGTCAATAATTTCAGAAGATAAACAAAAAGTAAGAAACCTGGTAGAGCAGGGTAAAAAACAGGGATACCTTACACATGACGACATTTTAGACGTTTTTCCAGAGGTTGAAGATAATTTAAATTTATTAGAATACATAATAACAAGCCTTCAAGATGCTGACATTGAATTAATTGAACCTTTAGAAGATGCTGAGTATAAATACATGGCTGGAGCAGCAAGTAAAATGTCTTTTGAAGAAAAGATTAGAATTTTAAAGCAAATAAAATCTCATGTAAGTACTGATCCGATTAGAGCATACCTACAAGAAATCGGTAAAATTCCATTACTAAGTGCAGAAGAGGAAGTTATTTTAGCTAAAAGAATAGAGGATGCAGAAGCTGAATTCTTAAAGGTTATTCCAGAAATTGCTGAAAAAAACATTGATCCAATATACGAAAAGGCAGCAAAAATAATCTCTAAAGGTACAAAAAAGAATCCAAGTATAGAAGCATCTAAAAAAAGAATTATTGAAAAAGATAAAAGATTCTTAAATGAAAAAATGAAGCTTGGAGTAGAAGCTAAGCATTTATTAACTACCGCTAACTTAAGACTTGTAGTTTCTATTGCAAAAAACTATCTAAAAAGAGGTTTAGACTTATTAGACTTAATCCAGGAGGGTAATTTAGGTTTAATGAGAGCAGTAGATAAGTTTGAATACAGAAAAGGATTTAAATTTTCTACTTATGCTACCTGGTGGATTAGACAGGCTATTACAAGAGCAATTGCTGATCAGGCAAGAACAATCAGAGTGCCTGTTCATATGATTGAAACTATTAATAAGTTAAGTAAAGTTTCTTCTCAGTTAGCTGCAAAATTAGGTAGAAAACCTACCCCAAAAGAAATTGCAGATGAGATGGGATTATCAATACAAAAAGTTAATGAAATTATTAAAATTGCTCAAAAGCCTCAATCTTTAGAAGCACCTATTGGTGATGAATCAGATGCAAGTTCATTAAGTGATATTATTGCAGATGAATACACTGCATCACCTCAGGAATTAGCAACATGGTCATATTTAAAGAAGCAAATCAATGAGATTTTAGGAAACTTATCAGACCGAGAAAGAAAAGTATTGGAATTAAGATTTGGATTAAGAGATGGAGTAGCTAGAACACTAGAAGAAGTAGGACATGAATTTAATGTAACAAGAGAAAGAATTAGACAAATTGAAGCTAAAGCTTTAAGAAGAATTAAAAGTGACGAAATTGCTCAGGCATTAAGAGATTATTTAAACTAAGAGTATATAGTGGTAGACTAAATAGGAATATTTAGTTTACCACTTGTACAATGTATACCGACTTACAATCTTCCAGTCAGGATAAGCAAACTTCAGAAAGATATAGAATTTGGCTTTTGCAATCTCAATATGATTTAAAAGCTGCCGAAGAATCCATAAATGATAAGTTTTACGAATGGTCTTGCTATCAATCTGTTCAAGCTGTAGAAAAGGCTTTAAAATCTGTAATTATCCATGCCGGCTGGAGATCACCAAAGACACACAAACTTGGAGTCCTTTTAAGTATGTGTAATAGAGCAAATGAAAGATTCAAGGAAGTTAAATTCAATTTTAGAAAAATTGAAGTTTATACATTTATTTCACGATATCCTTTTATTTATCCTGGTGAAAATAATGCTCCACATGATTTAATAAATGAAAACGATGCTAGAACATGTTTTGATATTGCTACAAGTATGATTAGTAAAGTCGAAGAGTTCTTACAGCACAATACTCCAACTTATCAGGATAAAGGAGAAATAGATTTAGAAAACTATTATTTCACACCAGAAGAAGTAGACCAAAGAATTCAAGGAATCATTCAAGAATTAACACTTGATTTAAAGCTAAAAGTAGAAAAGATTGTTTTATTTGGATCTTTTGCAAGAGAAAAATTGCACCCACGAACTAGTACAATGGACCTATTGATTGTTGCCCAAACAGATATTCCGTTTATTGAAAGAATTCAGTATGTAAGAGAATTAACAAAAGATGAAGAACCTATTATTGAACCCCTTGTATATACTCCTCAAGAGTTTGACTACATGTTAAAGGATGAAAGAGAAGGGTATGTTGAAAGTGCTATAGATGAAGGTAAAGTTGTTTACGATAAGAATCTTGCACTAGACAAGCAGATTGTTAAATAACTAATTCTAAATAAAGTTGTTGAAGCGGGCCTCAAAGAGGCCCGCTTTTGTGTTCCAATACAAGGAATTTAAAGTAATAAACTGTAAGAATTAAGTAAGAGTTTATTATTAAATTAATTGCATTACTTATTAATGCATTAATTATGAAGCCCCCATAAATAGCTTTATATAAACTTCTTATTTAAACTTTAACTTTAATTATGAAATTTAATAAAAGACATTTAATCTTCTTACTTTTATTTGGTACAGCAGTTATAAATTTACCTATTATGGCTGCAGTTACTTGGACACAGAATAATAATGATATATGGAGTGATGGACAAGTCTTGGTGAAAGCTCCTAGTAGTAGTGCAGAAGGATCTTTAAGAATATCATCTTATGCGGGAGGATGGAGTTCTGATAATCTTATTCTGTCCCTAAAGTCAAACCACGCACTTATAGAAACTTGGGGAGGTACCAAGCCGCTAGCATTACAGGTAGCAGGAGGTAGAGTTGCAATTGGTAATACTACACCTGGTGTCAAACTTGATGTTAAAGGAAACAATGCCTTAGGCAATAACCCAAACGTTGTTGCTGCATTTAGAGCTAATAATCATGCTGGAGTTGTTATAGGAAGCTTAAATGGTAATACACCATATATTGGAGATGATCCTGGTGCAAGTTCTTCTGTAGGTTTATCCTTTTTTACCAATGGTACAGAGAGAATGAGAATTAAAAATGATAACGGAAATATAGGAATTGGGACAACAAATCCTACTCAAAAGTTATCGGTAAATGGAACGATTTTAGCAAAAGAAGTTAGGGTTTCTACTTCCAGCAGTAGTTGGCCAGACTATGTGTTTGAGGAAGGATATATTCTAAAGTCTTTGTCGGATGTGGACGAGTACATAAAGGAGAATAAACATTTACCAAATGTCCCTAGTGCAAAAGAAGTAGAAGAGAAGGGTATTTCTTTAGGAGAAATGCAAAAAATACATATGGAAAAGATTGAAGAGTTGACGTTATATGTAATTGAACTGGAGAAACTAATTAAGGAATTAAAACCCAAATTATGAAAAGATTACTTTTTATAGGTGCTATATTTGCAATATTGATATCAAGCACTACTCTTGGATTTCATTCCTACGCTCTTAATTCAAAATTAGAAACGTATAGAGAATTAAAAGAAAATATTAACTTAGATCTTGAGTCTTTAGGAAATTTAGAAAAAAACACTAGTAGACCTAAAAAGCTTAAGGATTTTAAAAATATTTATATTTTGTCTAAAAGAGATGTTGATCCCTACAAACATTTAGAGTTACTTATTATCCCTATGATAGATAATAAGGACTTAAGTGCTAGTGACATACTTAAGTCTTTCATAGCTAAGTATGTTACTACAGAATTCCCCTTTGAGGTTACAACAGAAAATAATGGTTCTATAGAAACTTCGTATACAAGCTTTTCGATTTTTTCTGATGGGGAGCATAGATCAGGAGAAAGATATGGCATTGTAAAAAAGAATAAAAAATACATTATTTTAATTCAAGGCTATATAAATCCCTTTGAGGGTAATAATGTATTTCAACATGAGTTTTTTAAATCGATTAGTAAAGGTATTAATTTTAATAGTAACAATAATGAAGAAGTTTTTTATAATCTTTAGCATATTGATTTGCTCACTATATCCTCAACTCAGAGTGAAAGCTGAACCTGTGTTCAGTTGGCCCTCTAATGGTTATCTAGGATGGACCTATACATATCCTAATGGTACTACAAATGGCCATAACGGAATTGATATTTGGGGCAATACTTCAGGTACATGGGGAAATGGTATAAGTCCTAATCAAGGAGATGGAAGTAGTTGGGATATTTTTCCAGTTAGTGATGGACAGATTAAATACTCGTCAACAACAGTAGCAGGTGGAGGTATAAGCATAAAACATTCTGATAATTTATACTCGTTTTATTGGCACGTTAAAGGTATTCAAGTAAACAACGATGATTGGGTAACGAGAGATTCCCTGTTGGGTCAAATGAACTACCATCCCAGTGATTCAAGCAAAATTGTTCACGTCCACCTTACGATTGCTGATTCAAACTTTGATTCCTCTGCAATTGATCCTTCACCTTACTTTGATCAAAACTTAGATTATGGAAGTGAGGGATATAGCATAGAGTGGATGAAACCAGTTACTAGGGTAGTTAATTCAGCCAATAATATTATATGTGGAGCTTTTGTAGTTCAAATTATTAATAAAACTATTACTGATAGTATTGATTGTAAGGCTCAAAACGAGATAATATTATCTCCAGAGACAAGAATCTTTAGTGGTAGTAGTAGATTCTATATAAACTAATTATTAAATAATATTCATGAGGAAGTTTGTTATCTTATCTGCTGGGGTTTTAGTGATTGTAGCATCGATTACTACTTATGTACTTTTAAATAGAAATCCTGAACAAACGGATATTAATATTACAACAAGTAACAATACTTATGAATTTAGTAATTTTTTTGATCTATCATTAGATAAGAGATCGGTGAATACATTAGCAATTGAAGTACCTTCAAGATATAAAGCTAATCAACATTCAAATTATGTACTAAGTATTGAAGATGAAAATGTTCAACTAATATTAATTAATCCAGGTACAGAAGCTTTTAGCTTTTATACACTAAAAAGCAATGATGGATCTACTGTAAAGGCAAATGACTACTTTAATGGAGATTTAATAAAATTTTTAGATAGAGGCGAATTGAAAATTTATAGTCGTGATAAAGATATCTTTAACTCTTTTATTTATCCAAATAAGTATTTCTATATAGAAGAAGCACAGTTAAGTACTAACTCTTGTTCGGAGGAATTTGGTTGTCCTGGAGCTTCAATATTAATAGAGGGAGATTATCCTCTATATTTACTTTGTTCTACCAATTCTGAAAATGATTCAAATAATTGTGAAGATATCTTATTAAGTCTTAAATTTAATAGAGAAAATAGAGTAGAACAGAGATAAAAAACATAGATAACAAAAAACGGAGCCTTTTGGCTCCGTTTTAATTTAGTTATTATTCCTTTTTTATTTAGCCTCTTCTGTAGCCCTTAACTCTCTTATTACGTTTACTTTAATTACACCAGGATAGTTTTGAGTTTCTTCAATCTCCTTAGCAATTTTGTAAGCCATTACTTTTGTATCTTCATCAGTTACTTCTTCAGGTTTTACAATAACTCTAACCTCTCTACCAGCATGAATGGCATAAGCTTCTTTAACACCTGTATGTTTTCTAGCAATATCTTCTAAAGCCCTTACTCTTTTGATATATTCTTCGTAAGAGTCTCTTCTTGCTCCAGGTCTAGCTCCAGAAATTGCATCTGCAATTCTTACTAATTCTGCTTCTATGTATTTAGCTTCAATATCGTAGTGGTGTGCCTCAATTGCATTATATAGTCTGTCATTATTTTTAAAGTATTTTCTAGCAACTTCTCCAGATATATGGTGATGTTGCTTACCATCTTCTGGTGCAACTTTACCAATATCGTGTAATAGACAAGCTAATTTTGTAGTTTGTACATCAGCTCCCATTTCTAAAGCTAATGCTTCCCCAATCTTTACCATTTCTAATGTATGTTTTACTAAATTTTGGCCAAAACTGAATCTATATTTAAATCTACCTAAAAGCATTATTATTTCAGTTGGGAGATTATTACATCCAGTTTCGTAGGCTATATCTTCTCCTGTCTTTTTTATTACTTTTAGGACGTCTTTTTTAACTTTTTCTACAGTTTCTTCAATTGATCCTGGGTGAACTCTACCATCGTCTAAAAGTTTTTTTAGAGCTAAAGCACCAACCTCTCTTCTAATAGGATCAAAGCAGGATAGAGTTACTTGATTAGGAGCTTCATCTACTATTAAATCAACTCCGGTTAATTTTTCAAATGTTCTAATATTTCTTCCGTCTTTTCCAATAATCTTACCTTTCATTGCTTCGTCGTCAATTGTAAAGGTAGTGGTTGTAGTTTCAACTACATAATCAGTAGCGGAATTTACCATTGTTTCAACTAAAATCTCTCTAGAAGTTTCATCATTTTTGAATCTGATTTGATCTTCATTTTCTCTAACTTTCTTTGCATACCAGTCCTGTAAATCTCTTTCAACTTGGCTTTTTAGTTGTGCTTCTGCTTCTTGTTTTGTTAAACCTGCTATCTGCTGAAGTTTTAATCCTAAATCTTCTCTTACTTTTTGTACATCTCTTTTAGCTTGATCTAAACTTCTTTCTTTTGCTTCAATTGCGTTAGCTCTTTCATCGATACTCTTTGCTCTCGAAAGTAAATTTCTTTCTCTTTCGTCTAAAATTCTTTCCTGTTCTTTTAGCTTTTCTCTTACATCTCTAGCAGTAGCCTGTGCTTTGCTTTCAAGCTCTAAAGCTTGTTTTTCTGCTTCTAAGATTTTATTTTTAGCAATTTGACTGGCCTTTTCTATAGCTTGTTCTTCAGTTAGTGTTGTAACTGCTTTGCTTTTTGCTAATGCTTCTTCCATTTGTTTCTGCATGTCTATTTTTACTTTTTTATTCTGATTGAATAAGTAAAAGGCAGCAGCTCCAAATAATGTAGCCAGAACCAGCAGAACTGCCAAAACCAGCAATAATGCTACGTCCATAAATTAAATATTAATAAATTATCCTGTAGAAAAAAAACCGAAGATTAGCTACACAGCAAAAATGTGCCAGTATAGCGATGAGCTCTTTTAAAAGTAATTAAGCTATTTTTAATTGTTTTAATTAAACTAATGTTCATTACTGATCAAGATTTCGGTTATCTAATCTACTAAACCTAATTATAGCGTAAATTTAAGTATTTTTGGGTTTTATAGTCTAAAGATATCCATTAAGAAGTCAATAAAAGTTCTTTTCCTTTGATTTTGTGGAGTAGAGTAGGTTTGTTGGGCTTTTGGTTGCTGGTTATAAAAAGAATCTATATGGCTTCCATGTACTATAATATTGTTTTTTGCTAATTCCTGATTTAATCGGGAAATGAGCATATTTTTGTGTTCCAATAGTCTATTCATGCTTTCTTGCATCACCTTTACATCTCCTTGGTTAGCTTTTAATTGATCTAATTCTGCTTGTAGCTTTAATACTTTTTCACTTAATTGTCTAAATTCTTTAGCATCATTTACCATTTTTTCATGATCTACACCATCTACTAATTTTTTTATTAAATCTATTTCTGTTACTCCTGTATTAAGATGAAAATTCAAATCGTTTTGTCCAGGTTCCTTTCCTAAAACTTTAAGATATACTTTTTTAATCATTTCTTTTCTTTCCTCTCGATCCATTAGTACAGGTCTATTTGGAGTTGTAGAGCCAAAGGATGGCGTTGCTCCTCCAAAAGGGGTTGTTACTTGTGGTGCGGTTGAATTTTGGAATACAGGTCTATTTAATTGATTTGTAGGTAGCTGCTTAGATGAAGGTCTATATTTTAAAGCTGGAGCAATATTTTTAATATATTCATTTATTGAATCAGCTATTGCTTTTGCGAGTTGCTCTAACTTTGTATCGTCCTTTAAAATTGCAATATCCTCAGTGTTATCTATATACAAACATTCAATAGCTGCTGAGATTGTATTTGACTGATTTAAAATAATTAAAGATCCTAAATCATGCTGGTATTCACTCTTTGCACCTTGATTTTGATATCCTGTTTGTTTACAAATGCCATTAACCAGAGTTTCTGCTAGTTTTTGCGAGTTATTGTCCGTAGAGGCCGCACCTTCGTACCATCCTTCTATCCCTCTTTTTCCTCCATCATTTACATGAATTTCAACAAATATATCTCCCTGTTCACTGGAATATCCAGTATCTCTAATCCAATCAAGTCTTTTTAGAAGTTGTAAATCTAGAGGTACAGCTTGATATTCTATTTGATGAGAATCTAAATAGGGTAGAGTCTTTTTTAATATTTTTCTAGTTAAATCTGCTTCTCTTAAATCACCATATATTTCTCCTGGATTTTCTAATGTATGTGCAGCAGATATTAATAATCTAGGCATTTAAGAATTCTAAATTTTATTAGTGTAATTATACTAAATAGATTTACTTTGTACGAAGGAATTATAGAAGCTTAGATATTAATTTATCTAATTCTGAATCACTTTTAAACGGAATAACAATCTTTCCTCCTTTTTGAGATCTAGCAACTGATACATTGTTTCCGAATTTATCTCTTAATGATGTTTCTATTTCTGTAGTTTTTTCATCCATTATTCTCATATCTTTTCTTTGAGTTACTTGTTTTCCTGTATTTAATCGTCTTACTAATTCTTCTACAGCTCTAACAGACAAGTGATCCCTTATTGTAATTTTATATGCTGCAAGTAAGGTTTCTTGTTTATGTAGCCCAAGTAGAGCTCTTGCGTGTCCTTCTGAGATCTTCGCTTCTAGTAAGCCTCTTTTTATTTCTTCAGGTAAACTTAATAGTCTTATTTTATTTGCTATTGCAGGTCTACTTAATCCAATCTTTTTAGAAATTTGTTCGTGAGTAAGATTAAATGTAGTAACTAATTGTTGAAAAGCCAAAGCCTCTTCTAATGGATTTAAGTCAGCTCTTTGTACATTTTCTACTATAGCAAGTTCGAGCATTTCTTGTGGAGAAGTTTCTTTGATTACCACAGGAACGGTTTCCATTCCTGCTAATTTGGCAGCTCTCCATCTTCTTTCTCCTGCTATTAACTCGTAATTATTTGTATCTTTTTTAGTAACTAATAATGGCTCAATTACACCATGTTCTCTAATAGAATCAGCTAACTCTACTAGATGTTCAGGATTCATCTCTATTCTTGGCTGATAAGGGTTAGGAACTATCATGTTTATAGGCAGATTTGGAATAAATCCTTGAGAGAAATCAGGGATTGAATTTGCATTTATTAATGCCGATAAACCTTTACCAAGTCCGGATTTTTTTTCTGCCATATAAATAATGAAATTTCTAAACTTATAAATATCTTGTCACAAAACACTAACTACTTCAAGAAGTTTTAAGCAATTTAGGCCTTCTCATTATTGCTTTGTCGAATCTCTCAATGATTTCGTCTGTTAGATTTTCGTAAGCTAATCCACCAGCAGATGCTCTTGCATATTCATATATAGAAAGACCGTGAGAAGGTGCTTCTGATAATTTTATATTTCTTGGAATTACTGATTTAAATAATTTTGTATCAAAATATTTTTCTATTTCTCCAGCCACATCTTTACTTAAGTTAGTACGATTGTCGTACATTGTAAGAATTACACCCCCAATATCCATTGCAGGATTAAGAGAGCCCTTTATTAATTTTATAGTATTAATTAACTGTCCTAATCCTTCTAATGCAAAATATTCTGATTGTACAGGTATTAATACTTGATCTGCAGATACTAAACTGTTTATTGTTAATAATCCAAGTGATGGAGGACAATCGATTAAAATGTAATCATAATCGTCTCTTACATCTTCTAAGGCTTTTTTTAATATATTTTCTCTAGACAGCGCACCTACTAGTTCAACTTCTGCACCAGCTAACTCTATTCCAGAAGGAATAATGCTTAAATTATCAATTCTAGTTTTTTGGATTACTTCTTTAGCTGGAGTTCTATTTACTAATAAATCGTAAATAGTTTTATATCCTTTATTGTTTAAATCTTCAATTTCGTTTGGTTCATGAGATATCCCTAATCCACTAGACAGATTAGCTTGTGGATCAATATCTATTAATAAGACCTTCTTTTCTTTTGTGGCCAAAAAAACGCCAATATTTAATACGGTGGTAGTTTTACCTACACCTCCTTTTTGATTCGTTACTGCAAATACCATATGTATAAATTACAGGATTAATTGATTTTAGGCAACTTTAAATATTATAAATAGGCCTTTTAAATATAGTAAAACTAGATAGTGGCCAGTATTTTAATATTACTTTTCCCTTTATCCACGCTTTATTAATTAGACCTATATCGTTGTATCTTGAATCCAGGCTATCTATCCTATTGTCTCCTAATACTAAGTAACGATCTTCTGGTATTAGTATTTCCGGTCCTTCACTAGATAAAAAGTCACCACCTAGAGTTGTATGTTCAAGAATATAATCCTCTTTTAGTTCTACCTCGTTTACAAATACATGACCATTCTTTATAGACACCTTTTCTCCTGGTAAGCCAACTATTCTTTTTACAAAGTCTTTATATTTAGGTTTTTGAAATACTACTATATCACCTCGTTGGTAACCTGTACCTAAATTACTAGATAAATTCACTAAAAAGTTATCGATCTTATCAGTAATAATAAGCTCTCCGCTATTTAGAATTGGAGCCATTGAATCACCTTCAACTTGGTTGGGTGTTGCAATAAATAGATAAAAAAAGGTGCAGATAACTAAAACCTTTCCCGCGGTTTTAAAGAATTCATACACTTCTATTGGGACATTGAATCCCAATAGTGGTACGTATTTATTAAGTTGTACATCGGTTTCCATTAACCTACAGTGATTTCTGCAGCTACTTCTTTTCCTTCTATTTCGATTGTAAATGGTGATTCAATCTCACTAACAAATTCAACATTTACTGCATTAATTGTCTTTTTTATAGATTCAATATTTCTATTTAATGTTGATTGTAAGACTTCATCAGTAACAGTCAACTTTACATTAATAGTGTCTCCTTGTTGTAAACCCATTTTCTTTCTTTGAGCCTGTAGAGATCGAGTAAATTCTCTTACAAGTCCTTCATCTTTTAATTCTTGAGTTAAATTAGTTTCTAGTCCAATCTTTATTTTTAGAGTAGTATCTTCTGTAACTTTTATAGTTTCAGTTTCATTGATTACTGCTTTATCTAGAACATCTTTTACATTTAATTCATTCTTGATCATATTGCCCATCCAAGTACTTATAGCCGGTACAACTTCATTTGAACTTAATACATATAGTTCACTTAAAGGTTGTCTAACTTTCATTTGAGAAGCTACCCTTAAAGTATGACCCATTTCGCAAACCTGCCTTACAACCTGCATTTCATCAGCTAATCTTGAATATTGTTCTACAAATTTTCTATCTACTTCAGGATAGTCTGTTAAATGTATAGATTCTTTTGCTCCCTGTACCTTTCTTACTACAAGTTCTTGGTACATATACTCTGTAATAAATGGTGTAAATGGAGCTAATAGCTTTATTGTTTCTACAAAAACGTAATATAAAGTATCAATAGAATCTTGATTGCCTTCTGCAAACCTTTCTCTTGAACTTCTAATAAACCATTTAGAAGTATCATCAACTAATTCCTTTACTTGTTTCATTGCTTTTTGAATATCATAAACTTCTAAAGCAAGATCCATATTATGGATAGTTTCTTGTAGTCTATAAATTATCCATGCATTTACTTCGTTCTCAATATCTCCAAAAGGAATATGATTCCATGGATGATTTTCTGTAGAATTATTTCTATTATTAAATGCAAGCTCTTCTTTTGGCTCCCAGTTATGGATATTTGCATAAGTTATTAAATACGTAAATATATTCCATAGTGGAAGAATGAATTCTTGAGTCTGTAATTTTAGAGTTTTGTTACTTACAGTTGTATCCTCCCCAGCACAGATAGGCGTACTAAAGAAGTTTGCTCTAATTGCATCTGCACCAAAGGATTCGATCATTGTTTTTGGTTCGGTATAGTTACCCTTACTTTTACTTAACTTAACTCCGTTATCGTCTAATACAAATCCGCTCATTACTACATTCTCAAATGCCTCTTTGTTAAATAAGCTTGTAGATATCGCTAAAAGAGAGTAGAACCATCCTCTTGTCTGATCGACACTTTCTGCAATGTATTGAGCCGGAAACTTTTTATCGAACTTTTCTTTATTTTCAAAAGGATAATGGAACCTTGCAAATGGCATTGCTCCAGAGTCGTACCAAACATCTAATACATCAGGAATTCTTTTATAAGTTTCTCCATCTTTTTCGAATATAATATCGTCAATGTATGGCCTATGTGGGTCTTCTACTTCAACACCAGATAATTCTTTTAATTCTTCGTAAGAGCCAATCACCATTGTTTTTCCTGACTCGCTCTTCCAAACAGGAATTGGTGTTCCCCAATATCTTGTTCTGGAAATTCCCCAATCCTTAATTTCGGCTAACCAATTCCCAAATCTTCCGTGCTTTACGTGTTTAGGTGTCCAGGTAATCTTTTCGTTGTTATCAACTAACTGCTGTCTTAGTGTACTCATTCCGATGTACCAAGAAGTAATTGGTTTATAGATTAATGGAGTATTTGTTCTCCAGCACATTGGCATTTCGTGTTCGTAATCTTCGTGTTTAAATAGTGCGCTTATATCTTTTAAGTCTTCAATTATTTTAGGATTTGCATCTCTATAATTCATTCCGGAGTAAGGCGCAACTTCTGCTTTAAAATCTCCTTGATCATCTAAATAATCAAAGCTTTCGATTCCTACTTTTTGAAATATTTCATTATCTTCAGCTCCGTAAGGTGCTAAGTGTACTATTCCAGTACCTGATTCAGTTGTTACATGAAAGCCTTCGTATATTTTGTGTGCATTTGTTCGTCCTTTATAAAATTTAAAGGGAGGAATATAACTTTTACCTACAAGTTCAGAAGCATTTACTTCTTCCAATACCTTGTATTCTGAATCCTTAAATACTGAATCTGCTAAATCCTTTGCAACAATATATTTTTTATTACTACCTTCTTTTTGTACCTTTACATATACAATATCTTTACCTACTGCTAAACCTAGGTTACCAGGTATTGTCCAAGGTGTAGTTGTCCATGCTAAAAGTACAACCATTGGATCCTCTTCTAATGGGAATTCTACAGTAATTGCAGGATCTACCATTTTTTTGTATCCACCTAAAGCAACTTCTGCATTTGAGAGTGTTGTTCCAGCTCTAGTAGAATAAGGGACTACTTTAAATCCTTCATAGAGTAAGCCTTTGGTATACAATTCTTTTAAAGACCACCAAATAGATTCAATATAGGACTTATCCATTGTTTGATATTCCTCATCTGAATTTGTAAGTCTTCCCATTAATTCTTCCAACTCAATAATCTTGTCTTTGAATTCTAGAACTGAAGCTTTACATAGTTCATTAAATTTAGCTACACCAAATTTTTCTATGTCTTTTTTCTCTTTAAATCCTAATCTTTTTTCAATTTCGTATTCTACAGGTAATCCTTGGCAGTCCCAACCTAAACTTCTTGCAACTTTAAAACCTTTCATTGTCCAATATCTTGGGTAAACATCTTTCATTGCAAATGTAAGCATATGCCCGTGATGCGGACTTCCGTTCGCCGTTATAGGACCATCGTAAAAAGTTTTTGTTTTATCTTCTGGTCTTTGATCAATAGATTTGTTTAAAATATCATTAGATTTCCAATATTTTAATATTTCTTGCTCTAATTCAAAAAAATTCTGCTTGGGATTTGGTTTGTTGAACATAGATTACTTAATAAATACTTTATCTTGTAATTTTAACCTTAAAAACATTAGCAGGCAAATGATTGAAAGCTTATTGTGTTAAAATTTAATTAATGAGAATAAAAACCATTTTTATAGGTAGCGGAGAATTTGCAGTCCCTATCTTAGATAAACTATTGCAAAGCGATTTAATAGAGATTACATGCGTAATCTCTCAGCCAGATAAACCGGTAGGCAGAAAACAGATCCTAACTCCAACGCCTGTTAGCGAATTTTTACAAAAAAACAGCATTAAGATAAGCTTAGAAACACCAGTAAAAATTCGCTTAGAAGCAGATAACTTACTAAATAAGTACCAGCCTGAGTTAATTATAGTTGCTTCTTATGGACAAATAATTCCAGAAAGTATTTTAAATTATCCTAAATACAAAGCTCTAAATATACATGGATCATTGTTGCCTGAATTAAGAGGAGCAGTTCCGGTACAAATGTCTATTTTAAATGGTTTAAGTAAAACAGGTGTAACTATTCAAAGAATGGTTTATCAAATGGATGCAGGACCAATAGTTGGTTTAAAGGAAATTGAATTGAATAATAAAGAAACCTCTGATTTATTAATGGATAAATTAGGTAATCTCGGTGCTGAATTATTAATACAAATTTTGCCTAAATGGATTGATGGACAAATACAAGAAGTTCCTCAAAATGAAATGGGTGCTACTTACTGCTATAAGGATGACATTGCAAAAAACAAGGCTGAAATAACCTTTGAAACAGATATTGATTTAGCCGAAAGAATGGTGAGGGCTTTTTACCCTTGGCCGATTGCTTGGGTAAAATACAATAATAAGTTTATAAAAATATATTCTGCTATTGTTTCTACTCCAATTCCAGGATTAGAGAATCTTAGGTTTATTAAAAAAGATAAAAAACTCTATTTAGGATTAAAAAACGGAAGTCTAGAAATTCTTGAGTTGCAGGAAGAAGGAAAGAAAAGAGGAGAATTCAAAAATTACTTTTATCTTGCTGATATAAAATCTTGATATTCTTTTAGAATATATCCTTCAGGGAAGTTTTCTATAGCCAGTTCAAAATAAAATTGTGCGTTTTTAGAATCTCCTAATCCCATACTTTCCACAGCTAAATTATAATAAGCTGCAGCTCTTGTTTTAGGGACTCCAATAAAATATTGGTAGCTTAAAAATATAAATCCAATAACTATTCCAACTAAAAGTGGTTTAAAGAGATTATTTAGCAGAGATTTCATGTTCAAGTTTGTTTTTTAGAAAATTCTTTCTGTAAATATCTACAATAGTTAGGAATAAAACAAGCAATACTGGTCCATATAAAATTCCTAATACACCAAATGTAGCAATTCCACCCAATACGCTAAATACTGCTGCTAATGGATGAATATTTACTGCCCCCTGCATTAATCTTGGTCTAATAGTTGTATCAATAACATTAATAATTATTGCACTATAAACAATTAATAAGATACCTAAAATAATCTGATTAGTATTCCCGCTAGAAATTCCGCCAATAATAATAGCTACTCCAACAGGTGCCCATACTAAGCCTGAACCTACAGGGATTATAGAAAGTAATACCATTATTAACCATAATAATACAGGAGCGCCAATTCCCATAAACATCATTGGAATTAATACAGCTGTAGCTTGAAGAATTGCAACTACTAATGTTCCCTTTAAAACTCCCTTTGTTGTTTGTTTTAATTTTTCAAAAATTACTTTGTCTACTTCATCATCCAGTGGTGATACCTTTCTAAATATCGAAGGTAAATTTTCAAATAAAGGAAAGAAGTAACTTAAAGAAAGTATTAATAGAAATAAATTAAATAATATTTCTCCACTTAAAGATAATATCTGAGATGCTACGGGTAACAACTGGTCTCTTAAATTGACCGCAAAATCAATTAATAAACTTCTTAATTCAAGCTGAGATAAAGCAAATCCCGTAGTTGAAAGTAAATTTGTATTGATGTTACTAATTGCATCATTGATAGATGTTTCTAAATTCCCAACAATACTAAATAGGTTTCCAGAATCAGACAAAGTTTTAATTTCGTTAATTGTTAATAACAGTATTAATACAAGTGGTACGATTACGCACACTAAAGTTGTTATTACAGATACTAAAGTACTAATTCCTTTGCTTTTTGTTCTTGAGTATATAAATCTGTAAAAAGGATGAAATATCAAAACAATAATTAAAGAAATTATTATGATATTAAAATAAGGTGAAAATAACCTAAAGGTAAAAATCCCTAGTAAAGTCATTAGTCCTAAAAAGAATAGCGTTGGAACTTCAATGTTTGAAAGAGTTTTTTTCATTCAAAATATATAACAATATTGTATTAATGATAATGTAGTGTGAATTAATAGTAAATAGTAATTAACTACTTAAATCTTTATAACATTTGCTATCCTATTAGGTGCTTTTCCTATATTTCTCATCCCTTGTCCTACAGGATAGTAAGAAGGATAAACTTTAAACCCTTTTTCTTTTATCTTTAAATTCTCGTATTCATCTTCTAAGTAATTAGATACCTTGATTGGTTTATTAAGCAGTATGGAAGATACTTGTCCTCCAAATGTAATAATTTTCTTAGGGTTTATTGTATAAATTTCATCTAGTGTTTGATTTAAATAATCTTTAAATACTGAATTAGATAAATGGCTAGCATCTGCTTGCGTGCATTTTGCTAGATTTGTAATATAAATACTATTATTGCTAATGTAACTGTATAAGCTTAGTGCAAAATTGCTATCCCATTCATTAGGTTTTAAGTTAAGTATTTGGGAAGTTATTTGAATATCTATTAGGTTTAACTTGTTAAGAAGTTTCCAAATATTTTTAGTTCCTAGCCAGGGGGCTCTTAATCCTTTCCATTCTAGGTCCGAAGAAATATTTCTTGCGGTTGGATTCATAAAAATGAGCATTAATTCCGGATTCTTTATACAGCCCGCTCCGTATATGGCGTGTAATGATTTACTTCCGTGCTTTAACTGTAGTTCATCTAATAAAGAAAAATGTGCTGTTAGTTGCATAATTTATTCTAACAGAGTGGAGTATTAAATCTCCGCCTGCTGGATTCGAACCAGCGACCAATCGCTTAACAGGCGAGCGCTCTACCGCTGAGCTAAGGCGGAATATAATTGCTTAAAATAGCTTAGAGATTATATCCAAAACTATTATATCTGTCTATTAGTAAACAAAAAGAGTAGGGAAGGGTTAAATCCTTTTTCTAAAAGCCTTTAGCAATTCTTGAGAACTATCCTTTAATAATTCTAATTGCTTTATTATTTCTTTGCTAGCGTAAGCTATGTCTTGAACTTTATCTTTATATTCTCTGCTTTTTGTATATCTATTCAAATTCTCACTGGCTTCTGAATATTCCTTCTCTATTTCTTTAGCAAATCTACCTGCTTTGTTTGAAAAGTCATTTGTAGCTGTTTTTAATTTCTTTTGATTTTCTTCGTCAGAAAGCAGAGTAGCTGCCCCTGCAGATAATGCAGCAATTGTTCCTAGTATTAGTGTGGCTTTTAATAAATTCTTCATAATGATTATTTTACTAGTGTTACTAAAGAATCTCAATAAATATAAATTTTTTAAAAAAGGATTTGACAAATGTTGGTATACCACGTATACCATATTAATACTTATATTTAACTTGGTATACCATGTTAACTCAAAAACAACAAAATGTTTTAAATACAATTCAATCTTACATCCAAGAGAACGATCAACCACCTACCTTGGCAGAACTAAGTGAGATGCTTGGTATTAAAACTAAAAGAGGAGTAGTAAAGCATTTAGATGCGCTTGAGAAAAAGGGCTATCTATATAGAACCAGTAAGCCAAGAGGTATAGTTTTAACCTTTGGTGAAAGCTTGTATTCGGATACCCTTAGTGTACCAGTTGTAGGATTTGCAAATGCAGGTAGACCTTTAGTGTTTGCTGAAGAAGATATTATTGGTTCTATAAAAATAGATAGGGATCTTATTAAAAACAGTAGAAAAACCTTTGCTTTAGTAGTAAAAGGAGATTCAATGAATCTAAGGCAAGTAAATAAAGTTCCAATTCTAGATAGAAATTATGTAATAGTAGAAAAAGATACCTCAATAGAAGATGGAGATGTAGTTTTGGCGGTAGTAGATAATGCAGCAACTATAAAAACTTTTAAAAGAAGTCAAAATTCAGTGATTTTATATCCCGAAAGTAGTAATCCTGTCCACACTCCAATATATTTAAAGGACGATGTAGCGGGGTTCATTAACGGTAAAGTGATCGCGGTTTTAGAGAACCCAATGTTTTAACTGATATTTTACATTTCTGTTACGTTAGTATTAATCTTCTTATTTATTATAAAAATAGGTAAGAATTAATAAAATTAATTTAATTTTTATTGTAAATAGTATGACAAATGTAGACTACAAAAGAGCAGTTGAACTAAGAAAAAAGACAATAAGAGAGCATTTGGCAGTATTTGCAGCTAGGATTATTGGCGTTCAATACATCTAATAGTTACATTCAAAGTTAATCAAAGTGCTTTTTTAATTATTTTTTCTAGGGCCCGAATATTCGGGCCTTTTTTTTATTTCTTAAATAAACCTCTTACTTTTGATCTTTTTACAGATAATACAACAATTAGATTAATTGTAATAAAAGCACATAAAGATAAAAATGGAATTGTTATAAAGCCTAAGTATGCAATATCTACAACATCACATGGTTTTGCAGCGGAAGTACAAGCTGCAAATTCTTTAAATAATCCAAATGTTTGCATTAAATAATGATAGGTAGCGAATAGTAATCCAGGTAAAGATAAAGAAAGTATTAGTAATTTTTGTAGTCTAATTTTAAAAACTAAAGATGCAGTGGTTAAAAAGAATAATGGGTACATAAATATTCTTTGCCACCAACATAAATAACAAGGTTCTATTAATAAAACATCACTAAAATATAGACTTCCTAATACAGAAGAAAAGGAAATCATAAAAATTAAAAGAGTGTAGTTATTTTCTAAAAAGTTTTGGACTTTATTAATCATATAAAAATTTAATATTTAGAATTTTTTTTTAAAGAATCAATAATTAAGTATAAAAGAATAATAATACAAATCCCCATTAAAGCAATTCCAAATAGTGCCAAAGTGCCGCTTTGTCCCTCTAGTACTACTTTTTGATTGATAAAAGGAATTAAAAGAGTACTAGGTTCCTGTTTTTCTATCGAAATTCCTGCAACCTGTCCAGTTGTAGTTTTTATATTGCTAATTGTACTTTGATTAATTAAATATATAGGAATTACAAAAGAAATTGTTATCCCTATAAAGCTTGCAATTAAACTTACTAAATTAATTTCTATTTTTACTTTTGGCAGTTTTGAATAAATGCTTTCTTCCATTTATGGATATAAAGAAATATTTAGTAAGTGTTCATTGTATGTTTCTGAAAAGTAAATGTTTGCAGCTTTGTCGTGTCTAAAGTAATAATAAGATGACTCTTTTGGATAGATAGCTGCATATATAGATTGAATGCCTGGACTATTAATTGGAGTTGGAACTAATCCAGCATATTTATATGAATTATAAGGATTGTCTATTTGTGTTTCCTCAATTGTTGATCTTGGGTCATCTCTTCTAGTAAAAAAATTAATTGTTGCATCAGACTGTAAAGGCATACCATCTGCAATTCTATTGTGGAATACACTTGAAATCATTTGTCTATCATCGCTCCCACCGGATTCTTTATCAATAATTGAAGCTAGTATTAATGCATCATAAAAGGTTGGTGTTTCTGGAGTAAAATTATAGTCTTCTAAATTAATATTATTCTCTTCTAATCTTTTTATTAATGTTTCAATTTGTTTTTCAATTACAAATTGTGCGGTAGTATCTCCATCGAAGTTATAAGTATCGGGATATAGGAATCCAATCAATGGCTTATCCGCAGGTTTATGTTGGTTTATAAAGGTTTGTATATTATTACTAAAAATATAATTCTCAGGATTTTCTGCAATGTCTATATATTCATTTGCAGAAAACTTTTTCATTTCACCTACTTCATTAAATTTTTCATCAATAATAGCAGCTGCTTGATCGGGTCTTAGTGCCTCTCTAAGAGTTACCCATATATTCTTTTTAAATACCCCAGTTTCTAACTGAGCTATCAATTTATCAAGTGTAAGATTTTGAGGAATATCATAGGTACCTGGCTTTATGTTTGCGGATACATCATTAAGTCTTAAATATACCTTTAAAGCTAACTCACTATTTATTAATCCTTCTTTTTCTAATTTAGGAGCAATAGAAGTTAGATTTTCACCCTCATTAATTGTAAACGATACTGTTTCAGCTTCTTGCGTAGGTGGATTATTAATTGCACCTGTATACCAATTAAAAGCAATAAATCCTGCAATAGAAACTAAAATAAGGATAATTAGTATTAGCGATAAAATCGTTTTTATTGGATTATGTTGTCTTTCACCTCTCATTATATATTCTTAAAATCTAAATATTCCTGAAGTATTATTCTAGCAGATTGACTGTCTAAATTCCCTTTTCTATTATCCTTAACTATTTTGCCTGCCATTTTACTAGTCATTACTTCATTCCAAAATTTTGTAGATACTCTATACCTTTCTTCTAGATCTAAAGCAAAGTCTTTAATTTGATTAGACATTTGAGTAGGTTTTTCCTCATGACCTAAAGGCAGACCTAATAAAATAGTATTTGGCGAATATTTTTTAATTAGCTTTCCTATTTCTTCTATTAATTCTTCATAGGAAGTGTAAACTATTGCATCTACTGCAAGTGCAATACTTTCTGTATCTTCAGATATCGCTACCCCAACTCTTTTTGTTCCATAATCTAATGCAATTATCATGATAAATCTTTGTAGAAACTTTTGTTTAATATTGCTATTAATATAACATAAAAGCCTAATGAGCCTTGATATTTTGAATTTTATTAATAATATAGTTTTACCTTCCTACTGTATAGTTTGCGGCAATTACGGACTATATATATGCCGAAACTGTATGTATAAATATTTCAATATAAATTTTTATAATATTTGCCACGTTTGCGGAGTTTCAACTTATAAATTAAATTTACACAAAGAATGTGAAGATAGTACAAATTTAGATAAATTATTATTCTTTTGTGAATATAATTGGGCTTCAAAAAAGATTATAGAAGAGGTCAAATATAGAGGTAGTTATTCTATTGCAAAGGAAGTTGCTGATCATATGGTTAAATACTTTAGATTTAAACAAAAGGATTATTCGCCCTCGGAGTTTTTAATAACTTGCGTTCCATCTCATAAATATAAGTTTAATGAGAGAGGATTTAATCAATCAGAATTACTTGCAAAAGAAATTGCTTTGCAATTAAATATTGAATTTGCCGATTTGTTATCTAAAACGCAAAATACTCAAAAGCAGGCTGGGGCATCAAAAACTAAAAGAGTAATAAACTTAGGCAACTTTAAAATTAAAAAGATTATTAAAAATAGAATTGTAATTATTATTGATGATGTCCACACTACAGGTAGCACACTTAATAATTGTGCAGCAGAACTAAAAAGAAATGGTATAGAAATTGTTTGGGGCTTTACTTTTGCTAAGTCCCTAAACTATTCTCAGGTAAGTATAAATTAACGTTTTATGGTATAATTATTTAGGCATTCGCTTATAGAATAGTATCTATTTTGTAAGGGGATGCTTATTAGACAGTAAACCTGCATATTAAAAATCAAGCCGGAATTTAGATTATTTGTTCCGTAAAAATAAGTAATCACCTTGAATAAAGGTAACTTGACTAAACGTCAATCAAATTAAAAATACTTTCTCTAATGCAGTTGCAAACGTAAAGGCAGCTTTTGCTCCTTCTTACGCTTTAGCATTTGCTTAATTTAGAGTAAGTAGTTAATCGAAAAAAAGAGTAGATTAACCACTTATTAGTTCTTTTTTCAGTGGGAATTATTAAGTGTCACACAGCTGAAATGCAGAATTTATTTTTAGTTTATGAATAAATTTCAAGATTAAATAAACTGGAGTATGTAATTTTTGTAAGTTTTAATCGACATGCTTTTAATAAAAAACTTAATCTAAGCTTGTAAAAATTTTTAATGTGAGATTTGTTGGACAGGGGATAACCCCTCATCTCCACCAAAAGGGTATCTTTAATTAATTTAAAGGTACCCTTTTTTTCTGCTATCATTGTAAGCATATAAAATAATAATTCTATGGATATAACAATAACTCTTCTGTACCAGCCAATATTTAACTTGATGGTAATTTTTTACCGTTTTTTTAGTGAGAATCTAGGTATTGCAATTATATTAATCGCTTTACTGTCAAGAATAATAACTATTCCTATTATCATTAAACAAAGACAGTCAATGGTTAAAAGTAGGGAATTCTCAGAGAAGATGAAATCTATTAAAGAAAAGCATAAGAATAATAAGGAGCAGCAAGATAAAGAATTGATGGCTTTACAATCTGAATACCTACCTGGACAATTGGCTGGCTGTTTACCAATAATCTTGCAGTTAATATTTTTTGTTAATGTCTACAATGTAATTGTTAATTTAGTAACAAAGGGTCCTTCTGCATTTAATTCTTTAGCATACCCTTTTGTTGCACAGTTTCCAGAAGGGGCTCAGTTAAATTATTCATTCTTAGGTATTTTTGATCTAAGTAAATTCCCTGCTGAATTTGCAAGTTCTGGAGCATCGTTTATTCCATATTTAATTCTTATGATTTTAGTAGGAATAACTCAGTTCTACTCAATGAGAATAACTATGAATATGGGTAAGGCTAATCAGCCTACACCAGAAAAGAAAAAGGATAGTAAGAACAATAAAAATAATCCAGCCAGTGAGGATTTTAATGAGATTTTACAACAATCAACACAGCAAACAATGCTTTTATTCCCAATCTTGTATACCTTCCTTTCTTATAATTTTCAGACAGGATTATCTTTATACTGGATTGTACAGAGCGGTTTTGTTATAATTCAACAGCTTTTTATTGCCTGGCTTGATAAAAGGAAGACCTTAAAGCAGGATTCAGTTGCAGTAGAAGTAAAAACTAAATAATTTTATTTTAATAATTTTAGTATGAAGCTAGAAGCACAAAAAAGGGAGATAACCGGGAAAAAGGTGAAAAACCTAAGAAGCGAAGGCTTAGTTCCTGCAACAGTTTTCGGCCCTAAAAAACCATCCGAAAACATCCAAATTAATAAAAAAGATTTTATAAAACTTTTTAAAAAGGTTGGATACAACAAATTCTTTGATTTATTAGTAGCTGAAGATAAACCAGCAAAGGTACTTGTAAAAGAAATTCAAAAACACCCAGTTAACGATAATTTAATTAGCGTTGGTTTATACCAGGTTGCTGAGGACAGAAAGATTACAGTTGAAGTCCCAGTTGAATTTGTAGGAGAATCCCCAGCTGTAAAACAGAATTTAGGATTCTTAATTACACAAATGGATACTATTGCTGTTAACTGTTTTCCTAAAGACTTGCCTAGTATATTTACTGTGGATATTGCAGTTTTAGCAAATCCTGGAGATGCTGTAACAGTTGGTGATATTAAATTACCAGAAGATGTTACTTTAGATAGTGCAATGGATGCTACATCTGCTTTAGTATACATTGGTACAGCTCAAAAAGAAGAGGAAGCTGCTCCTGCTGAAGTTCCTGCAGAAGGCGCTGCGCCAACAGAAAATGCTGGTGAAGCACAAAAATCAGAATAAGATTTTAAACTAAAATTTTTAAGGCCCGCTTTCGCGGGCCTTTCTTTTTCTTTGAAATCTATTTGCTTTGTATGTAATAATGTTAATGATTATTAAGCTTATATAAATGAATCAGGCTTTGCCTTTACAAAATTCCAATCCAGTTAACACGCCAATGCAGCCTCAGCAGGTTCCTTTGCAGCCTCCACAGACACCAGTTTCGTCTTCTGTTCCCGCTAGTCAGCCAGCTGCTTACGATATTGATGTTTATGACGAAATTTCGGTTTTAAAAAAGAAGATAGAAGAGGCAAAATTACCTCAGCAATTAAAGGAAAAAGCTCAGGGTATGATCTTAAGACTTATTAAGATGTCTCAAAAAGGAAACTTTTCTGCTGAATTTGAACCAGTTTCTGAATATATAAACTGGATTACTAAGCTTCCATTTGGAGAATATACTACAGATAACATTGAGATTGATGATGTTAAATCTACGCTAGATAAATATAATTATGGTTTAGAACCAGTTAAAAATAGAATTTTAGAATATCTTGCAGTTTTAAAATTACAAAATAAAACTAATTTACCTGAAGGTGCAGGTGAAATGGATGTTTCCGCAGAAATGATGAGGTTGCAGGGTAACTCTTCTCATGCTCCAATCTTATGTTTTGTAGGTATTCAAGGAGTTGGTAAGACTTCTATGGCAAAAGCAATTGCTAATGCTTTAAATAGAAAATTTATGAGATTGGCATTAGGAGGTATGGGGAATGTAACAGAAATAAGAGGTATTCCAAGAGGTAATGTAGATGCTGAGCCAGGGCAAATTGTAAAATCTTTAATTAGAACAGGAGTGATGAATCCATTAATCTTATTGGATGAAATTGATAAAACAAGTGCGCAGAGCGGTGTAAGAACAGATGTTATGGCTGCTTTACTCGAAATCTTAGATCCTGAGCAAAATTCTACTTTTATGGATAAATATCTAGATTATCCACTAGATTTATCTCAGTGTATTTTTATTTGTACGGCAAATAACTTGGGAGGTATTACTGCGGCTCTGTTAGACCGTTTAGAAATAATTCGTTTTGGTAGTTATACAGATAACGATAAGGTTATGATTGCAAGAAATTATTTATTGCCAAAAGTTAGGGAAGCTACCGGATTAGGTGAAGACCAGCTTGCTTTTGCAGAAGATGTTTGGCCAATGGTAATTAGGCCATTAGGTTTTGATGCTGGAGTAAGGCAGTTAGAAAGAACTTTAACTGAACTAGCTAGAAAAGTTGCATTACAAATTGTTAGAGGAACAGTTAAAAGTGTTCAAATAACAAAAGAAAATTTTAGAGAGTACATTCCAGAAGATATTGGAGTTTACTCATAAAAAAAGAGGCTTTCGCCTCTTTTTTATGAATTTAAGTAATTCTTATAATCTTTATCCTTTTTCATCATTTGCTCTAAAGCATTTCTTACAATTTGAGCTTTATGCATTCTTTTTGTTGTTGATGACCAGTCTAAGTATCTATCTATTTCTGGAGAAATAATTAGAATGAACTTAGAATCTAATCTTTTTGCTGCTTCTTTTACAGACTCTTCGATTATAGTTGTGATATTACCTTTGTGATACTTGTTGTGCATTAAGCTTTTTGATTTATTTCCATGCACAATAGGATTCACTTTATCGTTTGATTCTTCATTTTCTAATGCAATTACAAACTTTTTTTCATTAAAAGCTTTTGCAATTTCATATCCTACTTTACTATCAGACTTAGATACTTCAGCTATAACAATATCAGTATCTTTTAAAGATTTATCTGAATGAGAAAAAAGTTTTTCTGCATGTTCAACTGTTTTAGCATGATGTCCAGTAGTATCTACAACATTATGCCCTAATTTTTTAAGGTGGGAAACACCTTCCATAAACGCCTTCATGTCTTTTTCATCAAAGTTCAAAGGCAATGATATATATATTTTCATTCAATCTAACCTTAAAATTTATATATAGGAATTATATCACGCGACTGTTACAATTGTAAACTTTTTCCTTATAAATAAACCCTCCTAGAGTTCTATTTAAATCATAAGTTTTCTGATATATTATTATAGGTTTGTTCAATTTTCATTAAATGTTTGGAAACAATAGAAATAAAAAAACAGTTAGTCGTAGCTCTAATTATCATCTGGCTGTAGATATTGGTACTGAATTTGTTAAATCTGCAGTTTTTAAAGTAGAGGATGAAGAAGTTGTTATTTTAGGCTATAGTCGTATAAAGCAAAAAGAATCCTCAATGTATGCAGCTTTTATAATTAATCTACAGGCAGTAATAGAGGCCTGTGATAAAGGCATTGGTGAGGCTGTTGCGCAAGCAATGCAAAAAGAGGGAGAAGATTTTGTAATCCCTTCTGATGTAATTATAGGTATTGCAGGAGAATTGGTGCACGGAGTAACTATAATGGTAAATGTAGAAAGAGATAATCCTTCCTCCAAAATTACACAAAGAGAAGTTGATAAATTTGTAGAAAAAGTTAAAAAATACACTTTCTCCAGTACAGTTGAAGAAATTTCGAGAGAAATGGGACTTAAGGCAAGTCAGGTAATTGAGGTTAATACTGCAATAAACAGTGTCTACATAGATGGAATAAAAGTTTCTAATCCTTTAGGATACACAGGTAATGAACTTATATATAAGGTATTTTCTACCTTTGCACCAAAAATTCATTTGGATTCAATTAATCAAGTAACAAATGCTTTAAATCTAAAGCTTAGTAAAATAGTTGTAGAGCCTTATGCGTTAGCAGTAGGGCTTCAAAATATGAGAGATCCAAATGCCAATGCAATTATTATTGATGTAGGTGGTGGAACAACCGATGTTGCTTTAGTAAGTAATGGAGATATTGTAGGTACAAAAATGTTTGCAATTGGAGGAAAAGTTTTTACTAAAAGAGTTCAAAGAGAGTTAGGGGTAAGTTACGAAGAAGCAGAAAAGATTAAAATTGATTATTCAAATGGAGCTGTAGATAAAGATACGGATCAAAAGTTAACTAAGGCCTTTGAAATGGATATTTCTACTTGGTTAACAGGGGTAGAGATTGCACTGGAAGGTTTTCAGGATGTAGAAGAATTCCCTTCTCAGATATATATTTGTGGAGGAGGAGCCTTGCTGCCAGAGATTCAAGAAGGTTTATTAACATATCCATGGTTACAGACTTTGAATTTTAAAAAGTTCCCAAAGGTCAGCTTTATCTTTCCAAATGCATTAAATGGTGTTTTGGATAGAACAAAAAGCGCTACATTACCAATGGATGTAACGCCTTTAGCATTAGCAAGAATGTATTTAGATAATTTGTAATTTTTATTTAGAAAAAGTGTCTATATCATCATCAGAAAAAATTTTTATAGACCCAAGGGAAGAGATTACCTTTATAGTTGAGCGTTTATTAAAAGCCGAAAAAGATCGTATTATTTTGGTTGTCCCTCAGAATTCTTTGTTATTAAGTAGTTTAGTAAGTATAGATATTTTATTTAGAAAGTTAGTAAGAACTAAAAAGTTAGCAGTTATTGTTACTGAGGATGAATACGGTAAAGCTATTTCTTCTAAAGCTGGCTTTGTAGTTGTAGATAAGGTTAGTCAGATTACGAATGATCAATGGAACTTGGCAAATAATAAAAAGATGACTATTAAAGAGGTCCTTGATGAAAGAAAAGAAGCACTTTTAGCAAATATTAGTGGGGAGCATAAGTCAGTTGTAGACTTACCAGAACTCCCAGATGTAGAAGCAGAGGAGTTTGTGGTATCAGCAAATGAATTAAATGAGAGTGTAGAGGAGGATAATAAGACTTTTGAGGCAGTTCTTGAAGAACAAAATCTAGAAGATGGAGTGACTGAAGACATAATGGAAGATGAATATATTGAAGAACCTATTGTAGAAGAAAAAAGCATTGAAGAAAAAGAATTGGAATCATCTTTAAAGAAATATGCCAAACCTAGAAGAGAAGCTAAAGAAATTGATTTAGATGGTATAAAGCTTATCTCTGGAGGTGATGTAAAGTCTTTCATTGATTCTTTAGATAGTGTTAAAATGGCAAGTAATAATTCATTTACTCAAATGTCAGACGAAAAAAGCTTTGAACGAAAAATTAAAAAGGTTGGTTCATCTTCTTTTACAGGAAAAGATTTTACTAAACAAATAACTGAAAAAGGCGGAATTGGAGCTTTCTTTTCCAAATTCAGTCTAAAAAGAAGAAATCCTGATTTTAGAGACGAAAATGACTTCGTAAAAAAAAAGAATAGAAAAAGAATTCTTTTAATTACATTTCTTATATTTCTATCGCTATTTGCAGGTAGCGGGTATATACTTGCATTCCAAGTATCTTCTGTAGATATTAATTTAAAATTAAGAGCACAGGATGTAAGTACTTCAGCTACTATACTAGTTAGTACAAAGGTAACAGAAATGAGCTTGGAATCTCCAATTACTATTCCTGCTAAAGAGTATTCAATCTTACCAGAGAATTTAAGTATTTCTAAAACAGGTACCGCTGATGGAAGTGCTAAAAGAGGTGTTAAGTCTAAAGGTGTTGTTACTATTTATAACTTACAAACCGAAAGTGTAGACTTGCCTGCAGGAGCCAAATTTAAAAATCTAACTAATAATTTAACTTATTTATTAGTTTCTGCTGTTACATTAGAGCCTGCTACAGTAGCTGCAAATATTAAGACCCCAAGTTCTAAAGATAGTATTGCATTAGAAGCAGAAGCATTTGGTCCTCAATACAATATTGAAGTAGATGAAAAAACAAGATTTAGTATTGAAAACTACAGCACAGAAGAAGAGGTAAGTGCTACAGCATTTCAATCATTTACAGGGGGAACAGAAGAATCATTTACATCTGTTTCTCAAGAGAATTACGACAAGTTAAAAGATACTATAGTACCTGATTTAAAAAAGCAGGGGTTAGAAAGATTAAAAAGCTTAACAGAAAATGGTTACCAATTAATTGAAGGTACAGTTGTTTACGATGAATCTAAGCAGCCAGAAGCTTTCCCTAAAGTTGGAGAAGAGGCTAAAGATAAAACATTTAATTTAACAGTACAAATAGGAATTAAAGGATTTGCAGTTAGGACTCAGGATTTAATAGAGGCTGTAAGTACAGTACTTAAAAATAATACCCAAAATAATGGTTCTGGAGATTTACAAATAGATGATATTGCTGATCCGCAAATTGATAAAGTAGAAAAAAATGGAGATGATTATGTTTTAACAGTTTCTTCTAAAGGATCAGTTAAAACCCAAATAACACAAGAGCAGATGAAAAAAGATATTGCAGGTTTATCTATAAAGCAGGCCGAGGATTATTTTAGACTAATTGATTATATTGAAAGCTATAACTTAAGCTTTAATCCTGGTATTGTTCCAGAAGGTCTGCAGAGAGTGCCTTCGGATACTGCAAGAATTAACATTAGGACAAGATAAGCAGATAGGTTAAGCCTTTTGACCTTTCCCCCGTTGACAGTCAGAATAAATTTGATATTATTATTAGGTACTGGCACTAGGTGCCAAACTTAAAATTAATTTATTATCTTTTACTTATGTCTAAGATTAATGTAAAGCCAATAGGCGAGTATATCTTAGTAGAGCCTCAAGAAGAGGAAGAAAAGACAGCTTCCGGTTTATTAATTCAATCATCTTCAAAAGGAGAAAGACCTCAAAGAGGTAAAATTGCTGCTTTAGGTACAGGTAAAAGAGACGAGAGCGGTAAACTTATTGAATTCAGTGTAGAAGTAGGACAAGACGTCTTATTTAAAAAATATGCTCCTGAAGATATTGAAATAGAAGGAAAATCCTATCTATTAATGAAAGAATCCGATATTTTAGCAGTATTAATTAATCAATAATTTTTAAATTAACTTACTATGGCAAAACAAGTTACATATAACGAAGATGCCAGAAAAAAACTTAAGTCTGGCGTAGATAAGCTTGCAAATGCAGTAAAGGTAACACTAGGACCAAAGGGAAGAAATGTTGCTATTGAAAAGTCATATGGAGTTCCTCATATTACAAAAGATGGTGTGTCAATTGCTAAAGAAATTGAACTTGAAGATAGAATCGAAAATTTAGGAGCAAAGATTTTAATTGAAGCTTCTAGTAAAACTGCTGATGCAGCAGGAGATGGTACAACAACAGCTGTTGTATTAGCACAGGCAATATTATCCGAAGGATTTAAAAATGTAGCTGCTGGTGCAAATCCTATGGAAATTAGAAGAGGAATTGAGCAAGGTGTAAAGGCTGTAGTAGATTTCTTAACAGATGATAAATATAGAAAGAAAGTAAAAGGAAAAGAAGATTACGAAAGAGTAGCAACAATTTCGGCTAATGGAGATAAAGAAATCGGCGAAAGATTATCTAATATTATTGAAAAAGTTGGTCCTAAGGGCGTTATTACTGTAGAAGATGGACAAACCTTTGGTTTAAGCGAAAAGTTTGTAGAAGGAATGCAGTTCGATAAAGGATATGTTTCTCCTTACTTTGCAGTAAATTCAGAAGATCAGGTTGTAACATTAAATAAACCTGCGATATTAATTACAGATAAAAAGATTTCTATTGCTAAGGAATTATTTACAGCTTTGGAAAAAGTTGTTTCTACAGGCGTAAGAGATGTTTTAATTATTGCTGAAGATATCGAAGGCGATGCTTTAGCAAATTTGATTATTAATAAAATAAAAGGAAACTTAAATGTAGCTGCTGTAAAAGCTCCTGCATTCGGTGATAGGAGAAAAGCGATGTTGGAAGATATTGCAGTATTAACTGGAGGTACATTAATTACTGATGAGTTAGCAAAGACAGTAGAATCAATGGAAGTAGAAGACTTTGGTAGAGCAGATAAAGTAATTGTAACTAAAGAAGATACTACAGTTATTAATGGACATGGAGATCCAAAAGCATTAAAAGCAAGGGTTGCACTAATTGAAAGTGAATTAGAAAAATCTACTTCTGATTACGATAAAGAAAAATTGCAAGAAAGATTAGCAAAACTATCTGGAGGCGTAGCTGTATTAGAAGTTGGTGCCGCAAGTGAGGTAGAGCAAAAAGAAAGAAAAGATAGAATTGATGATGCTAAAAGAGCTACATTAGCAGCTATTGAAGAAGGTGTTGTTCCAGGTGGTGGAGTGGCATTATTAGATGCTAGAAAAGCATTAGATTCAGTTGAATTAGAAAGTGATGATGAAAAAGTAGGGCTTAATATTTTAAGAAAGGCTTTAGAAGCTCCATTCAGACAGATATTAGCAAATGCAGGTAAAGAAGCTGCGTCTTATATAAATGAAGTTAAGAATGGTATGGGTTACGATGCTAGAAAAGATATATTTGTAAATATGATTGAAGAAGGTATTTTAGATCCTGTAAAAGTAACTAGAACAGCTCTAGAAAATGCTTCATCTGTAGCAATGTTGCTATTAACTACAGAAGCAGTAGTAAGTGAATTACCAAAAGAAGAAAACTCAAATTCAATGCCATCACCAGAAATGGGAATGATGTAATAAAGCGATTCTAAGCCCGCCTTCGGCGGGCTTTTTTTATCCCTCTTAATTTAAAAAGCTTAATCAGCTATACTATAAAAAGTATCTAATAAAATAATTATGGGTAATTTATTGTTTGTCTTTTACTGGTGGTATTTTGTACTAGTTAAAGATTTTTGGCAAAACTATGTAATAGGAAGATTAGTTTATAATCTTAATCTTACAAATACTTTGCCTATGGCTAAGCATATAACTGATCCTTTGTTTCAAGATGATTCAGGATTAGGAAAGTCCTTTAGCTTTGTAATAAGATTCATTTGGATAGGCATAGGCTCTTTTATGAGTGTAATTGTTACAATCCCATTTTTATTATTTGGATTATTTTTATTAATAGTTCCTTTTTTACCAATAATTCAATTTATTAGGTATATTTCGTTTTTAGTATGAATGGAAAAGTCATATTAGCTAAATATAAAAGTGCACAGATTACAGTTGATTTTTCTTCACTATCTTTCTTTAAAGGTGATAAATTCTCAATTTATAAACTAGAATTAAATGCTGCTAAATTACTGAATATATTTACAGCAATAATTGTATTCGTGCCGTTATTAATACTTATTATGAATGCTGAGTTTTCTATCGGCTCACTTATTAATCCTTCAAACTTATTAGAATATATTCCTTATTTAGGCATTTACACATTTATATTTGCTAGATTTTTAGGAAGAGATAGAGATAAGTTTGATCATATAATTAAAAATTATAATTTGTTAAAAGTAAGTAAGGAATTAGAACAAGGTAAATCACTTTCGATAGAAATTACTGAATACATGGATTTCGAAACTCTTTGTTTATTGGATTCTGTACTGGAGGATAAAGATCATCCGTT
The DNA here is from genome assembly GCA_964414295.1 of uncultured Candidatus Saccharibacteria bacterium. Taxonomy (GTDB): domain Bacteria; phylum Patescibacteriota; class Dojkabacteria; order J137; family J137; genus Brojett037. The sequence continues at coordinate 42,343 of CAYPVU010000010.1, forward strand.
TATTGTAAACATTTGCAGGTTGCTAATAAAGAATAAAGAAATAGAGTACTTTTTAACTAATCGTATAGGCGTAAATTCAGACAGATTTATAGAGTTATTAAGTAAGAATGCTAATAATCCAAACTTTACATTAAGTAATTCTTATAGAACTTTCTTTTTATATTTGTTTGATGAAGCAATAAAACTGGAATCAAACAGAATAAATAAATATGTTCTATTTTTTGTATTAAATAAATACTTTCTAAGAAGTCTTTACTTTGAATTAGGAGTAGGGGAGCTTGAACTAGAAGGCTTAAGAGTATGGTTTAAAAACGAAACGAAACAAAAGGAATATTATATTAAATGGGAAAAACTTTCAAAATTAAAACCTAAGGGTGATGTAAATAGAGCCTATACATCTAGGGTTACCCCTGTATTAGATGAATATGCTGAAGATTTTACTAAGCAGGCTGCTTTGGGTTTTTTTATGCTATCTGTTGGTAAAGATCAAGAAATGAATAAGGTTGTTGAAATTATGGAAAGAGGTAAATCAACTCCATGTTTAATTTTAGGGGAACCTGGTGTGGGTAAAACAAGATTTATAAGACATTTAGCAACAAGAATGGTGGTTGAGGATGTTCCATCGAGACTATACGATCATAGACTATTAATTGTGGATTTAAATAAGATTTTAACTCAAGTAGGAACAGTAGATATCTTTAAGCAGACTTTGCAAAGAATGTTCGAAGAAGTCCGTTACTCAGGAAATGTAGTTTTGGTTTTAGAAGAATTCAGTCAAATCCTAAATATTAGAGAAGAAGCAAAACTGGAAGTTGTTAACTTAATTGTAAATGCAGTAGACAGTTTAAATTTAAGAATAATTGCTACTTCTAATAATGCCAGTTATTCTAAATTTATTAAGCCTCTTAAAAATCTTGCTGCATTATTTGAAGTAGTTAATTTAAAAGAGCCTTCTTCTAATGTTGCATTACAGATTTTAATTGATGAAGTCCCGAGGGTAGAAAAAAAATATAAGGTTAGTGTAAGAGTTAATGCTTTAAAAAGAATTGTAGAGTTTGCACCAAAGTTTGACCAAGACAGAGTAATGCCAGATAAAGGCATTGATTTGCTGGAAGAAGCTTGTTTAGCAGCAAAAAATAGAGGATTATCTTTTTTAGATGTATCTACAGTTGATGAAGTCCTATCAGAAAAAGTAGGGGTAAAAGTAGGTAATTTATCGGAGGCAGAAAGTCAAACTTTAATGTCTTTGGCTACTAAAATGCACGAAAGAGTAATCGGTCAAGATGAAGCTATTACAGCCATAACTTCTGCAATAAAAAGATCAAGATCCGGTTTATCTGTAAGCAAAAGACCTATTGCATCCTTTCTTTTTTATGGACCTACTGGAGTGGGTAAAACAGAGGTGGCAAGAACTTTGGCAGATGTATATTACGGAAGTGAAAATCTTTTAATTAGACTTGATATGTCTGAATACCAAGAAGATCAGAATTTAAACAGAATAATTGGATATACAGACGAGAAAGGTAACTTTATTGGTGGACATTTAACTGAATCTGTTAGGTCAAGACCATTCTCGCTTGTATTACTTGATGAGATTGAAAAAGCTAATAAAAAAGTATTAGATTTATTCTTACAAGTTCTTGATGAAGGTACACTCACAGACGGTTTAGGCAGAAAGGTAGATTTTACAAATACTGTAATTATTATGACATCTAATGTTGGTTCGGACTTAATTGCTAAAGAAATAGTTGAGGGTAAAAAGTACCATGACGTAGAAAAAGATGTTTCTCAAAAGTTAAGGGAGTATTACAGAATTGAATTTTTAAATAGATTTGATAAATTAATAATGTTTAGACCGCTAAATAGGATTGAAATTGAGCAAATAGTACTTTTAATGTTAAAAAAAATAAATGATAATTTAATGCAGAAGGGTATAAGTTTTAGTTGGAACGAAAATACATTGATTGAATTGGCCAATATGGGTTATAGTCAGATGTTCGGTGCCAGAGAGTTAAAAAGAGTAGTTCAAGAGAATATTGAGGATAAATTGGCGGATTTAATTATTCAAGGTAAGTTAAGAAGCGGTACAGAAGCAGTTTTTAATGGATTAACTGTTCAACAAGTGGTAAATTAGTTTAAGTAATCAAATTTATATGAATAAAAAAAGAGCTTTAGTTTTAACTATTGTTGCATTACAAAGTCTTTTTATTACTATGCCCTTATTGGCTCAGGGACTTACTAATGTAAATCAGAACTTTCAAATTCCTAACCCTACCAGATACGGAGACCTTGAAGATATTATAAATGCAGCTACTTCTTTAATTCGACCTGTATTTATAATAACTTTTGCTGCCATGGTTTTATATGGAGGATGGGTTAGATTAACATCTCAAGGTAATCCAGATAAAATTAAATCCAGCTCTCAAATTATAGTTGCTGCAATTGTTGGATTTGCAATCGCTGTATTTGCTCCTACAATAGTAGACTTTGCTGGTAGATTATTAGGGGTAAGCGGAGGTTTAATTGGCGAACGATAATATGAAGAAAGCTTTATTACTAACAATCATTTCTTTTTTAACAATAGGGATTGTTGTTAATGCACAGACGGGGAGTGGTCAATGCGATGCTCCTTATTATATTCCTTCTGCTTGTCCAGCTCCATATAGGCCGGGAATAAGCGGGGGTTATACTGCAGACTTAAATTGTCAATTAGAAAAATTTACAGATCCTCAAAGTAACTGTTGTCCAAATAAATGTGTAACTGCAGATGGTTCATCAAATGCTGGAGCGCAAAATCCAGACTTATTTTGGGATATAGATGTTTTTGGTACCGTTATGAGAATTAATCCTGACAATACACCTGTTCTTATTAATATACTATTTACCACGGTTTTAGGCTTAGTATCTTTATATGCTATTGTTAGGGGGATCTATGTTACTGGTGTAAAAAGAACAATGGCTACTACTCCTGACGAAATTGCAGAAATAAATAAAGAACTTACAAACCTTATTATAGGTGCAGCTCTTTGTTGGGGGTTCATAATCTTAATACAAGTGGTTGCAAACTTCTTAGGTGTTGGTTCTTTAAGCAGTTTAGATTTTAGTAGCGGAGATTCCGGTACTGTTATTATTGTAAATTAATGAAAAAATTTATTATTGTATCTTTATTAATTTTGTTTCTTTCTCCAATTACAATCTTTGCTCAAGATAGGTCAGGAGGGAGTGCAAATTCAACTACCTCTACACAAGATATTGATGATGAAATTGGGTTAAGAGAAATTAGAATTCCTATTTTTAGTAGTTTTATAGATTTTGATACTGAGAATGCAAGTATTTTTAGTTGGATATCGTTTATCGGATCTTTAGCTACAATTGGCTTAGTAGTTTTTTGGATATTTTTATTAGTTAAAGCAGGTGTAAAGGGAATGCAAAGCCAAGGAAATGCTGAGAACTTAACTGGGGCATTTAAGCAGGTGCAATCCGTATTGATTGGGGCCGCTGTAACGCTTTTCTTTCCATTTGTTTTGAGTTTAATAGGACTCTTTTTTGGTATAGGTACTATTTTTAGCTGGCCAAAGATGTTTCAATTATGCGATAAGTCATCAAATCCAAATGGATTTGACTTTTATTTTCAATATTTAATCAGTATTGGATCAGAAGGCGATGAAGCTGCCGCTGAAAGCGCTTGTAATCCACTAGGAACATAATTTATGAGAAAAATTATATTAATCATTTTTATTTCTTTACTAAGTTTAATTCCGGTGAGTATTAAAGCTCAATCTGCATCTGAATTCCTTCCTTGTAATCAGTACGATCCAAGTGTATTTGATGCTTGCGGTACAAATGTAAATGATCAAGTAACTAATTTAATAAAGGTTGCAATTTCTGCGGTTTTTGCTTTAATAGTATTGTACGGTATTTTCTTGATAATTAAAGCAGCACTTACTATAATAAGAAGCAATGGAGACCCAGGACAGGTGCAAAGTGGAGCAGATATTTTAAGAGGTGTATACATTGGTATTGGAATTATTTTTGTAGGTTTGATAGGATTAATAATCGTTATTGCATTTTTTGGTGCAGAGGGTATTTTGAGTACTAATGTTAATACACCAGGAAATACAGTAATACCATTAATTACAAATTAATTTAATTTATTAAATAAATCTTATGTTTAAAAATAAGACTTTAGTAGCAGTAATGATGGGAGCTTTTCTATTGGCAGCGCCATTAGTATCTCCTTTATTAACTGCAAAAGCAGATAACTTAATCTGTACAGTTTTCCCATTTATCAATAGTGTTACAGCTTTTGGTATTAATGCATTATGTTCAGAAGGTGGAATTAGTGCAGATACAACAAGTAATACAATTAGAAGTACATTCAACTTAATTGTATCTTTAATCTTTGTTGCAATTATTATCTTCTCAATTTACGTAATAATTAAAGCAGCTATTAAATACATTAGAAGTGAAGGTGATCCAGCTAAAATTGAAGAAGCTCAAAAAGCAATTAAATCTGTATTCATTGGTATTGCAGCTTTATTTGTAGGATTAATCGGAATTATTATTGTTATTGCATTCTTTGGTGCAGGTGGAGCATTAAACTCGGATCAAAATGCAGTAAATACAAGTCCATTATTAAACTCAATCTTAAACGGAAATTAATTAATTTTAATTTCTTAAAGCCCGCCTTTTGGCGGGCTTTTTTTTATCTTCTTGATAAGCTATTATCTTTAATCTATAGTGTATTGAGTATTAATGTTATTATCTTCTCATGAATAAAAAGAAAAAATTAGTTTATTTACTTCTTTTGCTTAATCTCTTTTTTGGTCAATTTGCGGTAGTACATGCACAATTACAGACCTTTGATTTCTCCGCCAATAATCCAGAAAGCTACCAATGTTTTAATAAAGAAACAGGAGAGATATTAGATATACCCGTTGAGCCAACTCCGGACGAATTTGGTAATTACTATTGTAATAATGGAGGAACTAGAGTTATAGCTCAATTAAAACCTCCTACACTCCAGCAATTAGAAGTTTGGTTTGTTAGAATTTTATACGCAATTTGGGGTCTTGTGGCTTCTTTATCCTTTCTATTCTTAGTTAAGTTAGGATACGAATACACAATATCTAGAGGGGACCCTACAAAGATAACAGAAGTAAGAAAAAGAATTGTAAGTTATTTAATAGGTTTTGCTCTTGTATTTTTAGCTGTCCCAATATTAACTACAGTATTTAGATTGTTAGGCATTAATACTAATGCGCAGTGTTATAACGTTAATATGCCTGGCTTTAGATTCTTTTATGCTACATTATGTACCGACCCTAAGGGAGTGATCGCATCTAAATTTGCCTCTAATCCGTGTCAGGCATTTATTGATGGAGAAGCGCCAGAAGGTATTACTTGTAGCGGAACTCCTTATGCGGGTGGTGCACCAGTTACATGTGGTGTAGTTGGTTTAGCTTCAATTTCATTAACATGCCAAGTTCAAGAAGGAGATAGCCCAGGTGCATCAACGTGGTGTAGAACATCAACTTTATTTGGCTTTTGCTCATCATCGTGTAACCCATCGGGTTGTCCATAATGATTCAATTTATTAGTTTAAAAAAAAATAACGTTCAAATTAATTTATTGGAAAGTTCAATAGATTTGAACACGCTTGAAGATCTTGTTAAATTACTTAATAGGGATTCTAGTATTGATATTGAATTAGCATTTAAAATTAATAAAGCTAATAGATCAGAGCAGTTTTTAATAAATAAGACTTCAATTTTAAAAGAGGGAAATGTAATAGAAGAGAATTCTTTTTTTAATCTAGTAAAAGCTGAACTAGGAATTATTTTAGATGCTAATATTCTAAAAAGTAGATTCCTAGAAGCAAGTAGTTTAAATGATCTAGAAGCTTCTTTCAATTCTTTAAACTTAACAACTGATCCAGAGTTAGAAACTAAGATAAACTCTAAAACTCAACAACAAACAGAATTAAAAACTCAACTTCTTAATACTTTAGATGAAGATCAAAAGAGTAAATTTACTAGATTAGAAGAGGTTACTCAGAGGATTGCATCTATTCAGGTTCAGGTAGATTTTTACCAAAATGAAAAGAAAATAAAAGAAGAACTTAATAGTAATATAAAAAAATATAAGATTGATAAAGAAAATATCAATCAAATGCTTCAATCCGTAGAGTTGTTAATAGAAAATAAAGAATCGTTAAATTTAAAACTAAAGTCCTTTGAGCAATTTAGTGATTCTTACGATAAAGTTAAGGAATTAAAAGCTCAAAAAATCAACTATCTGAACTCTAAATTATCTATAAGACATTCACCTGGATCCTCAATTTTAGAAGACGATATTAAGGAAGCTGAAAATAAATCTAGTTCACTAAATTTATTCTTAGTAATTCCAATTATAAATTTATTGATAACATTTGTAGTTTTTTTAGTTACTTATAATGCAGCGGTACTTTTAATCGGAATCCTTTTTACTGTATTCTTAATGATTATTTATATTGTATCTAGATTTTTTAAAGATTCATTAGAAGATGTTGAAGAATTAAATAATAAAGCATTTTCTCCCCAAGCGGATTCTAAAGAAGGTGTTGCAGAAGTAGAAGACCCAAATACTCAATTATTTATAAATAGTGCATGGGCTAAAGCAATAAAAGATGAATTAGAAGTTGTAGATGAAAATATTACAAAAAGCTTAAATGGGAAGTCTTATGAGGCTCTAAAGCAGGATCTTACAAATTTAGATTTAAATATAGAAAAAGAAAATAATAAATTGGAAGAGTTAACTCAAAAAGCAATAACCTCAGATGAGTACTATAAAAAAAGAAGAGAAATAGATATTTTAAAAATCGAAAAAGAGAATCTGGAATATGGTTTAAAGTTAGAGCCTACCATAAATAATAAAATACAAGATTTATCAAAAGAAATAGAAAATTTAAAGCTATTAACAGAAATGGGACAGAAAACTAATGCTTTAGTGCCCGTTTTTATCAAATTTAGTGAGAATTTGCCTCAAATTGAGCAAATTAAGCAAATAATTAGTGCACAGGTAATTCTCGTAGGGTTAAATTAAAGTTATAATCTAGTTATGTCTAATAATACCTCAGGTAATCAGAATAATGGAGAAAATAACGGATCTAATAATTCGTTTAGCTACCCACAGCCTGTTTATCCTGGAAGTATGGCAAACCCATTTAACGGGTATTACTATTATCCTTCTAATATGCAACAACCACAAAATAATAGAGATTACATATTAAAGATGAGAGAGCAGGAGGCTAATAAAATTGTTCCAGAAAAAAAAGGAATGCCTTGGTCTTCAATTATTTTAAAGCCTAATTTAGTATTCGAAACACAAAATCCTAACGAAAAGGTTTTTGTTTTAGTAAGGGCACATTGGTTAACTAATCTAGGATGGTTTTTAAGAAATCTTTTCTTAGCAATTCTTCCATTTATAGTATTCTCTTTACTAGAATATTTCGGAATTCGAATTGATTTAACCTTTATAGGCAGTAAAGCTTCTACAATCTTAGGACTGCTTTATTATTCTTTTATATTTACAAGTATAGTAAGTAACTTTATTGACTGGTATTTTGACCCATTTATAGTTACTGATATTCGTATAATGGATTATGACTATAAGCCTTATTCAAATTATAAAGTTTCCGAAGTTAACTTACAGGATATTCAAGAAGTAAAGGAAAGATCTGCAGGTTTAATTGGAGATATCTTTAATTTTGGAAACGTTTATATCTATAGTGCCAGCGATAGAACAGAAATGATTTGTTCTAACGTGCCTTCACCTACAAAAGTTAGAGATATTATTATCGATTTATCTACCGTAGCTAAAACATATAAATATGACAATCTCTGAACTATTAACACCTGAAATAATTGAGTTTATTAAAGTTATTGCAATTATTATTGGATTAGTACATTTATTAGCTGGATTTATATTAGTATTCCAGACTTTTAGAATGAATCGAATTATAAAAACCCCGAATGCTCCTATTTTTAGTATTATTGCAATTGTCTACATTGCTGTATTAATGGCTACGTTAATTTTAATCTTGAGTGCATAGAATACATTTTCTTTTTTGATATACTGTTTTAAGGATAGTTAATCTTTTTAAAGTATATGCATTTAAGAGCAGATTTTATTGTAGGAACTCAAACCTCTAATTCATGGTCAGGAGTATATGGTTTTAAACCAGAAGACTCTATTGAGCCGCTAGAACTTTTTGCCATTATTAAGTTGGAATCCCTTACCAGCGAAGACAGATTAGAGGCTCTGGCTAAAATGTTTTTAGATGAACTCCAAAACTATCTATTTAACGAAGGTAAAGAGGGAAACTATATAATTAGACTAGAAAATGCTGTTTGGAAAATGAAATCCAAAATGGAGTTGCTTTTATCTTCAGATGAAAGATATTCCCAAAATGGATTAGATATAGAAATTGCTCTTACTTTATTCGATAAGAATTTTCTTTACTTAGGTGTAATAGGCGAAAGCAAGATCTTTATTAAAAGAGAGGATAAATTTGTAGAGCTTTCTCAAGGTTTATCTGATGCAAACATGATGGGCTTCTTAAAAACAGGAAGTCTAGAACTGGAAGAAGGGGATAGACTGGTTTTAGCAACCAATACAGCTGCAGAACAAGGGCTGGGAAGTATAGAGGCTTCTGTTAATAATTTAAATATTCAAGCATTGTCATCATTAACTAGTGGAAAAGGTACTGCAGTACTACTTTTAGCAGATGAAAAAGATAATTGGACAGAAAAAGAAATTATAGATGAAGAGTTTATTCCAGAAACTCCTATTAATTTAGAAACTGAAGATAATCAACATCAAGAATCTGCCAAATTTATACCTATTCAAGAAGAAGATTTTGAAGATAATACCGAATATATTGCTACAGAGTCAAACGAAGAAGAGTTAAACCTACAGCCATTAGAAGATAAAATTATTCCCGTAGAGAGGGAGGAAGTTGTTTTAAATACTAATATAACAGAATTGAATGAAAATGAATTACCAAAAGGAAAGGTCTTATTAAATTCAGTAGGGAGTAAATTATCTTCAAGTATGAGGGTAGGGGCAAGTAAACTTACTGATTTACGCACGAGAATGAAAAGAGTTCCCCTAGAAAACGCAACTGAATTTAATAATGACATAGATAATTCAGTAGAGATTAAAGAATCAAAAGTAGGTTCAGTACTCACTAAAACTGCACCGATTCTAAATTCTATACAATCCTTTGTGCAAAACAAGTTAATGCCTTTCTTTAAAAAAAGTAATAAAACATATATTAAATATTTAAGAGATTTTGTTTTACTTGTAGTTGGATTAATTAAAAAATTCGTGGCATGGTTTAAAAAAGAATTTATTGGTGGAGGAGTTGATGATAGAAGGAATATTTTTGAAAAAGCAAAAAAAAGAAAAAGAAATAGAATTATTTTAATTGTACTTGTAGTTATTTTGGCAATATTAATTGTATCAGCGATTAATAATAGAAATGCACAATTAAGGGAACAGGAAAGAATCGATACTGCTAGATCAAATGTAGATCAATATAAATCTGAACTAGACAATTTAGTAAGACAAGCAAATAGTAATCTTAATGATACTCAGAAAAATACTGTAATAGATCAGTTAGATAAACTAAACACTAGTTTAGAAACACAAAAAAGACAGGATTTATTTATAGATGAAATTGCAAATTATCAAACAACCATTACCAAAACAAAAGATAAAGTTTTAGGTGTTGTTGGCTTTACGGACCCACAAATGGTTGCAGATATTGGGAAAATCTATTCAGATGCAAATTTAATAGATATGGTTTATACGGATGGTAATTTATATGTGGGAGATAAGGCAAGAAATGCAATATATCAAGTAGGAACAAATATAAATTCTCAGGTATCTCAATTTGCAACTGGTTTAAATGCCCCATATACAATGACAGTAAATGCGGCAGGAGACATTATTTTCTTTGATTCAGATAGTACAAGTGCTGTAGGTAGAATATTTGTGGGGGAAAATGGCAGAATTGAAAGATATCCTGGATTAGCTCCTGCAGTTATTGGCACTGTTACTAAATCAGCAGTTTTTAGTGGTAATGATGCCTTATATGAATTACATCAAAATCATCAGCAGATATATAAAAGAGAAAAAGCAGGTGAAGATTATACTAGTGGAGGAGCAGTATATAACACACAAAATCCACCAAACTGGAAAACAGACCCAGAGTTGGGAAGTGCAATAGATATAGATATCCCTTACGAGATTTATGTTTTGATAAGAGGTAAAGGATTAAGAAGATATTTAGCTGGGGAAGCAAATACAATCTCTAAAGAAACCTTTGTAAATACTTCTCAAAAAGATATTGACTCATTAGCATCTGCCACTGCATTTGACATAGATGGTAAACTATTGGCAGTTGCTGATCCAACAAACAGAAGAGTACTTTTATTCAGAATTGAAGATAATGATGCTAAAACTTTGGCATACGAGAAATCTTATGTATATAGAGGTAATGACTCTACAACCTTTAAAAATATTAAAGAAATAGTTGTGAATGAATCAAGTAAGTATATCTTTGTATTGGATGGCACAGGAATAATAAGATTAGATATTTAAACATGAAAGTCCTAGCCAGTAATAAAAAGGCCTATTTTGATTTTGATATACTTGAAAATATTGTAGCAGGTATTAGTCTAGTTGGATGGGAAGTAAAATCAATTAAAGCAGGCAAAATAAGTTTAAATGGTGCTTACATTAAAGTATTAAATGGAGAGATGTACTTAGAGAATGCAGTTGTGCCTTCGCTTAAATACACTCCTAACGTTTCTCAGCATCAAGAAAGCAGAAAAAGGAAGTTGTTGCTTACTAAAAGACAAATCTCTGTATTAACTGCAAATGCTAAACAACCCGGAAATACAATTGTCCCCTTAGAAGTAGTAGAAAATGATTCCGGATTAATAAAAGTAAATGTAGCATTAGTAAAGGGTAGAAAAAAGTTTGATAAAAGAGAGAAGTTAAAAGAAAAAGATATTCAGAAACGAATTAATTTTGAAAGAAAAAAGTATAATATTTAAATATGAGCAACTCCAATCAGACTTTAAAACAAAATAATGAAGAAAATTTAAAATTAGTAGAAAGATTTGGATTTAAATTTTTTGGATATGATGAGAATTCTTTTACTCTTGTAGTTGCTCCAAATGGTCAAATAGTACCCTTGAATGTGGCGTATGAGTTTGTACAAACTCAAATTGCTAATTCTCAAACATTTTCTGGAGGCGGAATGGAAGGAATGCCAAATATGCCAACTATGCCCACACTCCCCGAAGCTAAAGTTGAATCAAAGGTTGAGTCAGCTATAGAAAATAGGATAGAGAAAAAACAAGAGAGTACAAATGATAATAATCAAACCCAGCAAACAGTATCTGCAACTCCTAAACAGGAGCCTGCTAAAAAAACTGAATTAGAATCTCCTTATGGAGATGGATTTAAAACTCCTATTAATCCTGCTTATATCGAAAAGGCTTTAGACTATATAAAAAGAAATAGCAAAAAATCATTAAGCTCTACTTCTAAATGGCTTTCTGTTCAATTTGAGAAATTTATTTCCGAACAGAATTCTGGCAAATAATTCTTACTTAACTGCAGAGGGAAAATAATCTATAATAAAGCGAATTATATATTTAATAAATGTTTTCAGGACAGAATATTACAAATTTCAACACTACAGTTGATACTTCATGGGTTCAAGGAGCCGTAATCTTTTTACTTGTTCTACTTGTAGTATTAGTTGTCTTGGGCATAGTAATTGCCAAGTTTTTACAGAACTTTAAACAAGAAGTTTTAAAGAAAAAGGGGTTAAATCTTGTTTTTTATGAAGTAAAACTCCCCAAATCTAATGATGTAGAAATTAGAGCTGCAGAGCAAATGTTCACTGGTCTTATTGGTATAGGAGAGGAATTAAAAGGGTTTAAAAAGTTTGTAGGGGCAAGAAAGTTTGTAAGCTTTGAGATAGTTGCATTTAAAGAATCAATTAAGTTTTATGTTGTTTGTCCAAAAAGTATTTCTAATATTGTAGATAGGCAAATTAATGGAACCTACCCATTAGCAGAAATTAATCAGGTAAAGGAATATAATCTATTTCCAGATGGAGCATTTACTTCTTATACATCTCTTAAGTTAGAAAAAGATACTAAAATTCCTTTTCAAACATATGAGGAACTTGCCGTAGATTCAATTGGAACAATAACTGATATTTTTAGTAAACTACAAGAAAACGAAGGTGCTGTCTTTCAGGTTGTAATAACACCTGCCGGATCTGGTTGGAGAAATGAAGCTAAGTCTTTAGTTAAAAAGCTTAGAGAACCAGCTAAAGAAGGAGAGACTGCTTCTAAGCCTAAATTTAATGATGATACTATTTCTTTAATTGATAAAAAAGCAGATAAATCTGGATTTTATACAGATATAAGAATTGTATGTGTTTCCGATACAAAATTTGGTGCTGATTCTAATTTAGCCAATATTTTAAGTGTATTTGATCAATTCTTAAAAGAAGCAGGGAATCGATTTAAGAAAACAAAAGAATCTGATTTAGGAAATTTTGCAGAAGACGTTATTTATAGAATTCCTAGGCTTTCAATGGTCTTAAATACTGCTGAACTGGCAACTATTTTCCATTTCCCAAATAAAAATGTAACTTCTCCTCATATTAAATGGATGCTTGCTAAAAAGGCCCCGGCTCCAGATTTTGTAGCAAGTAATTACCAACAAGACTATATGTATATTGGTAGAAACTCATTTAGAGGTCAATTTAAAGAAATATTCATAAAACCTGAAGATAGATTAAGGCATATGTATGTAATAGGTCAGACTGGTACTGGTAAATCGGGTTTTATGTCTGGAATGATGATAAGAGATATGAAACTAGGCCATGGTTGTGGTTATATTGACCCCCACGGCACAGATGCGGAGAAAATATTACAACAGGTTCCTCCTGAAAGAGTTGAAGATGTAATAATTTTTGATCCATCTGATTTAGAAAGACCTGTAGGATTGAACATGCTAGAGTTTTCAAATCCTGCACAACGTACACTTGTTACAAACGAAATGTTAAATATATTTGATACTTTGTATAACCTTAAAACAACCGGAGGTCCAATGTTTGAACAGTACTTTAGGTATGCAATTATGCTTTTAACAGATGATGTAGAATCAGGCTCTACATTAATGGAGATCCCTAAGATCTTTGCAGATGACGGTTATAGAAACTATAAACTTTCAAAATGTACCGACCAGGAAGTTATAGACTTCTGGAGAAAACAGGCAGAACAAGCAACAGGCGATGTGGGGTTAAAAAATGTAACCCCATATGTTGTTTCTAAACTTGCACCATTTTTAACTAATCAATATGTAAGACCTATTATTGCACAGCAAACTTCTACAATAAATTTTAGAAAGATAATGGATGAAGGCAAGATCCTGATTGTAAAACTTACTAAAGGTAGAATTGGAGATTTAAACGCTGCACTACTAGGTATGATTATTATTGGTAAGTTACTAATTGCTGCTTTAGAAAGAGAAGGTACAGATGAAAAATCAAGAAATCCATTTTATCTGTACATTGATGAGTTTCAAAACTATCTTACAGATGGAATTATGACAATTTTAGCTGAAGCTAGAAAGTACAGACTTTCCTTAACAATGGGACATCAATTCATAGGTCAGTTAACAAGAGAAGGTGGAAATACAAAAATTAGGGATGCTGTATTTGGTAATGTAGGAAACAAAGCTATTTTTAGAGTAGGTGAGGATGATGCTGCATTCTTAAAGAAGGTTATTGGTGAAGGTTTTGAAGAACTTGATTTACAGCAAATAGAAAACTTTAATTTTTATCTAAAAATGTTAGCAGACGGTAAGCCAACTCCAGCTTTTACAGCAAGATCTTTTTATGGTGATTCTAAATACGATATGATAGGTTCATCAAGCTCTCAGATTGCCGATGTAGCTAAACAAATTTCTAGACTTCGTTATGGTAAAGATAGAAACATAATTGAAAATGAGATTAAATTAAGAGGTACATTTATTAAAGAAAAAACAGAGGAAGAAAAGAAACCTGCTTCCTTATTTGGTGGCGGATTAGGCGGATTCTAGTATATGAAGTCTTTATTCGATTCACCCACCGTAGAGTACTGCGAAAAAGCCATTGAAGGATTAATTTCAAGACCAGGCTATGCAGTATCTAACCTTCCTTTTATTATTTTGGGTATTATTTTAATACTTAGAGCTAAAAATAATAAGCTTGCAAAGTTATTTGGTGTAAGTGCGATTATCATCGGACTATGTTCGTTTTATTACGATGCATCCTTTACCTATCTATCGCAATATATCGACTGGTTAGGGATGTTTATCTTTATCCTTATCCTATCTTTACTAAATGTAAAAAGAATTATAAATATTAGTAATGCTAAGTTATATTTTTATGCATTCTTAATAATTATCTCCTATCTTTTATTAAGTTTTATTACTCAGCAAGGTACTTTATTCTTTGGAATAGGGGTTATTTTTGTAATCTTTTCAGAGATGTACCTACTGTATAAGGAACAAAGAAAGGTTGATATTAAGTGGTTGGTAGCTTTGCTATTGTTTCTAGTTGGGTTTATTGCTAGAAACTTAGATTTATACGGAATAATCTGCGATCCTTCAAATATAATTAATGGTAGAGGTATACTGCATTATCTATCTACGCTCTCTATATTCCTTTTGTATTTGTACTATACTAATATTAAGCATAAGTCAGAGTGAAAATTTTAAATCTTTTTGCTATACTTTGCTTGCTTTTACAGCAAATCTTGAACATTAATAGTAAGTATTTTTAATAGGCCTGTAGCTCAGCTGGTTAGAGCACGGTTCTTATAAAGCCGGGGTCCGCAGTTCAAGTCTGCGCAGGCCTATTTAGAATATTTAGACTTCTATACAAATTTTTCTCTAAAATCGATTAGTTTGCATCAAACCTATTACTACATTAAACTATAGAGTAAAGTTTTTTGTATGCTTAAACTAAATTCATTATTAAAATTGTCCTTAATCTTGTTTGCAAGCTTATTAATTCCAAGCTTTTTATCACTATTTAAAATTTCTTTTGATGAATATATTGCAGCACAAAAGGGGCAGGGTAAGGTTCAGGGAGCAAGTGTAGTAAATGTTCGTACTGTAAATGGAAGAACACCTGACGGGGAAGAACAGTCTGTTATAGTTAATGTTAATCTGCCACGAATTGGGTCTATTAGAAATCTAAGTGAAAGGCCCTTCGCTTTCCCAAATGCAAAAGCTAATACTGAATCTCCTTTAGTTAATCTCCAAGCACCATTATCCTACCCTGATGGCCCAAATAATCCTGTTTATATAATTTCTAAGGATGGTGGAAGAGGAGGGGATTCCTTTTTATTTGCATACGGCGGACTAAAAGGTAATTATCTATCTTTCTACAACGGAAACAATTACGATATGAATGATGTTAGGATTCAAATAAAATGGTCTAATGGAAACATTGAATATACAAGTATTTATTCTACACAGCAAATTCAAAGAAAATTAGGATTTTACGTTGCCGTAAATAACTCTTCTGAGGCTAGTATCCCGTATAATCCCCAAATGAGGATTAAGGAATTTTTAGTAAGATTTAAGGATAATGCGGGAATGGAGTATATTGCAGAATTTTAAAGCTCTACAAGCTTATTTTCAGGCCTTGCTTTATATTTCTTACTTAATAATTCTAAATATCTTGTAGTTGTAGCAATGTTTTTATGCCCAACAATTTCTGCAAGAGTAGTTAAAGATATACCATTGCTTAGTTGATTTACTATAAATGTATTTCTAAGATCATTTACGCAGGCATTTCTCACCTTTGCTTTGATTATTATTCTATCGATTGAGCCTCTAATATTCCTTACTTCTATACTTCTACCTGTTTTAGTACAGAATAGAGGGGAATTGGGCTTTTTAGCAAACTTGTGCTGTGCTAGATATGCTTTTAGTTCAGTCAATAACTTCCCATTAATTGGAACCTTTCTTTCATCATTGCTGCCAAATTGTTCTATTTGTACATAAGGTCTAGAACCGCTTAAATGTAGATCCTTTATTTTTATTCTTGAAAGCTCCCCAATTCTTACACCGGTTTGAAGAAGAAATTCAATAATTACAAATATTTTATAATTATCTCTACTACATTCTTTTAGTGCTAAATATTCAGGTCTAGATAAAAATCGTTGTTTCTTTATTCTAAACTTAGGATGAGAAATATTTAAAGTAGGATTTGATTTAATATACTTTTTTTCCTCTAAAAACTTATAGAAAGTTCTTATGCTGTTCAGTTTTCTAGAAATTGTCTTTGCAGAAAGAGTATAGGTATTTTGTAAAAAGTTTAAACCATGTTTTATATCTGCTTCACTAAAATCTACTAAAGATTTATTTAGATTGCTTTCTGCTAACTGACTTAAGTCATTTTTATAAGCTATTAGCGTTGACTTTGCTTTCCCCCTTCTTTTAAGGTAATTTATAAAGTCATTTATTAATTTTTCAGTTTCCATTTGCAGAATTGGTTTACAAGTGACAAAATATTAACATGGGTATATTATAGGGTCAATTAACTTAAAAATTTATGCAGGGCTTACTTAAAAGAATCTTTCAAAAAGCAAAAAATAATTTAAATGAGGTTAAATTTGACGGTATAGCGTTATCTATTGTTCTTGCTTTTTTAGTTCTAGTAATTGCAGGCAATATTATAAGAGTTTTCACTAATGGGCAAAGTAATTATTCTACTTTCTTAGAAGAAAAAGCTGAATTAGATAAATTACTAGAAAGGAATGAGAATCTAAATCAAGAATATGCATATGTAAATTCAGATGAATACAAAGCATTATTACTAAGGGATGCTCAAAACTTAGCTAAACCCGAGGAAACTCTTTACAATACAAAAGAACGGCCAAGTTTCTTTTTTGAAGAACCTGAATATTTAGATCTGGAAACAAAAAGTAATTATATGGACTGGTGGTTAAAATTGATCGGGAAGTAATTATCTGATATAATCCATTGCATTTAAAAATATTAGTGATCGCGGGGTAGAGCAGTGGCAGCTCGTCAGGCTCATAACCTGAAGGTCGTGCGTTCGAATCGTACCCCCGCAACCAAAAGCCCCTACATGTTTGTAGGGGCTTTTGATTTAAATCGCTTAAAATATTTTAAGTTTCCTGATAAAATCCATAAGCATATGTCAGGGTAGCTCAGAAGGTTAGAGCACAGGATTCATAAACCTGAGGTCGAGGGTTCGATTCCCTCCCCTGATACTATTTATATCTATTCGGCATTTAAGACCATTATTTCCAAAGAACGTTTTTATAATAGACGTCATAAGATATAATAAATGTAGTTCCAATTTAATTATTCACTTAAATCTATGGATAAAGATTCTCAATCGAATAAGAAAGAAGAAAAGAAAACCCTTTCCCCACAAGAAGAAATGGAAAAGTTATCGAATGAAATACTTAATAAGATTCAATCTGTACAAAAAAAGCCGAACAAAAAGAGTAAAGGATTTGTACCTCGATTTAATCCTTTATTTTTAATAATTGGAGTATTCTTAATCCTCCTTTTAGCACTTAGCTTTTTTAATCGATCTGGAAATAATGCAGTTAATACAACTTTAGACAGCATTGTTAGAGGTGTAAAAGATAATAGATTCTCTCAGGTTTATATTCAGAATGATGGAAAGGTAATTGCATATAGTAAATCTTATGCAGTTGTAGGTTCTGCAGAAGACGTTCAAGTTCAAACTTCTGACAAATATAAATATACTGCAGATTCCTCTGATGGTTTTGAAGTTCAGACTTTAGATCAATTTGTTTCTAACTTTACAATAAAAGATTCTCTTACAGCTCTAAGAGCTTTATTGAATAATCAATATTCAACAATAAGAGAAGTTGTAATAGGGGAAAACTATATTATTGGTGTAAGACCAACTGGATCTAAGGATATTATTGTCAAAAATGTTTCAGAAAAGGACTTTTTAGGAAAGTTAAATGACAGAAATCTTACTATTGAATCCCTTACAGCTAACGTTAAAAAGCTTAGAACAGAGTCTATTTCCTTAAATGGAAGCTCATTTACAGAAAGGAAAAATGATAATCAGTTTACAAATATATTTGCTGTAGACAATATGCTAATTGCAAGAATGAAACCTGAATTGGTTCAGCAGTATTACGTTGACTGGAATCCTAATATCTATTCTTTTACAGACTTATTACAGAACGAAGGAGTTTCCTTAACTAATGAAAGTGTAGAAATACTCTCGGTTAATGTTCCTTCTAGTATTGGATTCTCGGATATTATTAACATTATTACACTTGTAGGTTTTGTAGTTTTAATATTCTTTATATTTAGAGGAGCTCAAGGTTCAGGAATGGGGATTATGCAGTTTGGGCAAAGTAAGGCAAAAGTATTCTTTGGATCAAAAACCGATACTACTTTTGATGACGTAGCAGGTATTGATGAAGCAAGAAATGAATTATTTGAAATTGTAGATTTCTTAAAAAATCCTAATAAATATAGAAAGTTAGGAGCAAGAATTCCAAAAGGTATTTTATTAGTTGGTCCTCCAGGTACAGGTAAAACCCTCTTGGCTAGAGCTATTGCTGGAGAAGCAAAAGTTCCATTCTTCCATACTTCTGGATCAGAATTTGAAGAAATGTTAGTTGGTGCAGGTGCTTCCAGAGTAAGAGACCTTTTTGACAAGGCAAAAAAGGCTGCTCCATCCTTAATATTTATTGATGAAATTGATGCTGTAGCTAGAAAAAGAGGTACAAAAATTCAGACTGGTGCTACTGAGCAGACATTAAATCAAATTCTTGTAGAAATGGATGGATTTGAAAAAAATACAAATGTTATTGTATTGGCTGCTACAAATAGACCTGATGTTTTAGATCCAGCTATATTAAGACCAGGAAGATTTGATAGGCAAGTAAGAATTGATTTACCAGATGTTGAAGGAAGAAAGAAGATCTTAGATATACATGGAGAAAATAAGCCTTTTGCGGCAGATGTAGATTTATACAGAATTGCAAAAAGAACTGTGGGCTTTACTGGGGCTGATTTAGAAAATATTCTTAATGAAGCAGCAATTATTGCAGCAAATGCTAACAAAAAAGAAATCAGTGATTCAGATATTGATGAAGCGGTTTCTAAGGTAGTTTTAGGCCCAGCTAAAAAGTCTAAGAAAAGAACTGAAAAAGAACTTAAATTAGTTGCTTATCACGAAGCAGGTCATGCGGTAGTCGCTAAATATACATCTAATTCAACTCCTGTTGATAGAATTTCTATTGTATCAAGAGGTATGTCAGGTGGAGTTACAATGTTCTTACCAGAAACAGATGAATATATAATCTCAAAAGGTAAGCTTCTTGCTGATATTACTGTTGGACTTGGTGGTAGAGCAGCGGAAGAGTTAGCATTAGATGATATTTCTACAGGAGCATCTAACGATATTGAAAAGGCTACGGCAATTGCAAGAAGAATGGTTCAGAGGTTTGGTATGAGTGATAAATTAGGCTTAGTACAATATGGTGATTTTGAAGAAAATGAATATTTAGGTTATGCATATTCAACAAGTAAAGAATATTCAGAAAAAACAGCTGAAGAAATCGATACTGAAGTAAGATCAATTATTGAAAATGCTTATACTAATGCCAAAAAAGTATTAGAAGAGCATAGAGATAAATTAGATTTGGTAGCTAATATGCTACTAGAAAAGGAAGTGATGTCCAAAGAGGAGTTTGATGCTTTATTTACTGAGCAGCAAGATCAATAATGGCTCAATTCCTGGATCTATACAGCATAACTCTTGACTTTATATTTAAAATGACAGGACCAATAACTGGGATAGCAGTTATTGGTCTTTGTTTTGTTTATAGAAAACAATTAGCTGATTTTTTAGTTAGCAATATACAAAGGATAAAGGGTAAAATCTTTAATCAGGAGATTGATATAGAGTTAAGGAAGAGAGAGCAGAGTATACCTGTAATAAAGGATGTGGAAAAAGATGTGTTAAAAAAGGATAAAGATGAGCTTCTAAAAGCCTTAGAATTCGAAAAGATTTACTCAATTATATTTGGTTCCCAAATAGAGCTTTTAAGAGATATTTCGATTTTCAAGGATCTGCCTTATACAAGATTAACCGGATACTTTTACTTTTTAGATAAGAAAAGGGAATTCCCTATACTTGATAGTTGGAGTTATGATGAGTACTTGAAGATTCTTATTAATAATAATTTAATTGAACTTAGCCCAATAGAGTCAGAGCAAAAGTTAGAAATTACTAAAAAAGGTTTGGACTTTTTAAGGTACATAGACGAAAATAACTACAACGATAGACTTTTTTAATATGGAAAAGAAAACATTTTTAATAATTGATTCTCATGCACTTATACATAGAGCGTTTCACGCGTTCCCTCCGACGCTTTCTAATGCAAAGGGTGAACCTACAAATGCTGTCTATGGATTTGCGGGGCTTTTGTTAGATGTATTATTAAAGTTTCAGCCAAGTAGGGTGGTAGCGGTTTTTGATTCTCACGGCCCAACAGTTAGAAGTACAGAGTTTCAGGGTTATAAAGCTAATAGAGCTGAAACAGATAGCTTGTTAATACCTCAATTCCCAATGGTTTATGAATTAATTCAAATGTTTGATATCCCAATGGTTATACAAGACGGTATCGAAGCAGATGATTTAATAGGTACTTTAGATGATAAATACTCTAATGATGTAATGCAGACAGTTATTGTTACTGGCGATAGGGATTTATTTCAGCTTGTAGACCAAGATACATTTGTATATTTAGCAGGTTCAAAATTCTCTGAATCAAAACTTTATAATTCAGAAATGGTAAAAGAGAAGATGGGAGTAGGTCCTGAGTATATAACAGATTTAAAAGGTTTAAGCGGAGATGCTTCAGATAATATTCCGGGTGTTAAAGGAATTGGTGCTAAAGGAGCTGCTGATTTAATAAATAAGTATGGAACTATAGAAGAAATTTATACCAAAATAGATCAGGTAGAAAATAGATATAGACAAAAGTTAGTAGATGGTTATGAGGATGCTCAATTATCTAAAAGATTAGCAACTATTTTTAAAGATATACCTATTAGCTTTAACTTAGATCATGCAGATTTTTCTACGGTAAATAAAGGAAAGATCACAAAGTTTTTTCAGGAAATGCAGTTTAGGTCTCTAATGCCTAGGCTAGATAAGTTTTTTGATATCTATGCCATTGAATCTAATGAATTAGATCTATTTTCTGAACCTAAGCAACAAAAACCTGTTGTTGAGATAGGTTTATGGAATTCTAGTATAGATCTAGAAGATGATTTGTATATATTAGCTAACATTAAGAATAAAGAATTAAGCCCAATAAACTGGAGTATTGATAAATTGCTTCTATTAAGCAATGGAAATATATACAGGATAGAGGGGGAAGAGGTAGCAAGCTTTTTTGAACAAAATAGTAGGAAGCAGTTTATTACTTTTGATAAAAAGTGGATTTTGCATTCATTGATAAATAACAAAAACAATAATTGGGTTAATTTAAAAATAAAGGATTTAGGAATTTATGCCTTTGCTCTTGCTGAAGGGCAAGTAAAATTTGACCTTACTAGTGTATTAAATTGGGCCAATATATATAGTGAGAATACAGATGAGTCTAAGCTTTTAGCTTTTAAAGAATTAAATGAATTTATATATTTAAAGCAAGCAGAGCTTGATTTAAAACAAAAGTTAATAGATTTAGAAGATACCGTAATGTTAACTACGGTAGAAATGGAACAAAATGGTATCACAGTGAATGGAGATTCTTTAAGAAACTTTAATGAGATTCTTAGTAGTAAATTAGAAGAATTTAGAACTGGTATATATTTGAGCGCTGGCCATGAATTTAATATTAATTCCCCTAAACAAGTTTCGGATGTTTTATTTAAAGAAAAAGCTTTACCAGTAAATCGTAAAACAAAGGGTGGAGCGCTTAGTACAAATGAGTCTACACTAAGGTCATTAATTGGTGTGGATCCTATTATAGAGCATTTATTGGCTTATAGAGAGGTAGATAAGTTATTAAATACATATGTTAAGGCTTTGCCAGAATATGTGGATAGGGATGGTAAAATTCACTCTGTTTTTGATCAGTTTGGTGCAGTAAGTGGGCGTTATTCTTCAAAGAATCCGAACCTTCAGAATATTCCATTTACAGAAGTGTACGGCGTAAACATTAGAAATGCGTTTGT
This sequence comes from uncultured Candidatus Saccharibacteria bacterium, assembly GCA_964414295.1. GTDB lineage: Bacteria > Patescibacteriota > Dojkabacteria > J137 > J137 > Brojett037. The sequence continues at coordinate 64,690 of CAYPVU010000010.1, forward strand.
TTCTTCTGAGGGTTATAAGTTAATCTCGTTTGACTATTCACAACAAGAGCTTAGGGTCTTAGCAGCCTTATCTGGAGAAGAGGTTATGGTTGATAGTTTTAATAACGGAGTTGATATTCATAAAATTACTGCTGCAGAGTTGTTTGGGGTAGAACTGGATAAGGTTGATTCTAGTCAAAGGCAAGTTGGGAAAACAGTTAACTTTTCGGTCATCTACGGAATCTCGGCATTCGGACTGTCCGAAAGACTTGGTTTGAACAGGGCTACTGCCGATACATTTATAAAAAAATATTTTGAAAAATATTCAAAAGTAAGGATGTTTTTAGACGAGACTATTAATAAAGCAAAGGAGACGGGGTACAGTGAGACTATTCTAGGAAGACGTAGAATTAATAATATGATTAAATCTAATAACAGGGCTTTAAAGAATGCTGCAGAAAGAGAGTTGTTTAATTTTGTGATACAAGGTAGCGCTGCAGATATTATGAAGAGTTCTATGACGAAATTCCCTGATATTATTAAAAAATATAATGCAAAAATTCTGTTACAAATACACGATGAATTTTTATTTGAATTTCCTGAAGAGAATTCTTATTTAGAAGATGCATTTGTAGAGGAGATTTGTACTGCTATGTCCAGTGCTTTAAATTTAGGTGTTGAATATAAGGTAGAGGTTAATAAGGGAAATATTTGGGGAGAAATATAGTTTCAGTCTTGCCTTCAGTTTTTCTACATATTAATATTATGTAGTTAAATTTTGTCCGATTTTATGAAAAATTTCTTAAAATCTATATTCATTTTATTATCAATCTTTTCCGTAATTGGTATTGTTGTTCTTATATTTGTATATATAAAAAGAAATATTAAGATTTTTACTGACTTATATAATGAGATTGAAGCTTCTTTTAGAGATGGCAAACTTGATAGTAAAGAGCAGGAGAAAGTTGTTGACGCTGCAAATGTTATTAAAGATGAGATTCAGAAGGATGTAAAAGATATTCAAAAAGATGTAAAGGAGGAGGAGGTGGTTATCCCGGTTAAAAAAGTAATAAAGAATTTTAGTAAGGATATTTCTAAGGTTAAAAGAAAAAATGCTGTTTTGTCTAAGGGTGGTTTGAATTCAAGGCAAGAGCAGATCTTTAATTATATAAAGTTGAATTCAGAAGTTAAAATGTCTTCTGTAAGTCAAATATTTAATAAAGTTACCCCAAGAACATTAAGGAGGGATTTTGAAAAACTCCAACAGTTGGGGCTTGTAAGACAAGAGGGTAAGACTAGAGATGCAGTGTATAAAATTATTTAAATTTCTTGCTAAAAATACTTGCAAATATAAATTCTGGGGTGTACAATCTCAATACAAATTTTTTGCACCAGTACTAATCTTAAAACAAGCGTTTAAGAAGGCTGGTTTACCTCATAATAGAAATGGAATTTAAAATCTTTAAGCGGAGAGATTTCTTTGCGCTTTAGATTTTAGAGGTACGCACTTTGAATATTTAAAAGTGACAAGGTTTCTTTAATATTTCTTTGAAGTCAAGGTCTAAACTACCAATCATTAAATTGATTTTATCCTACTTGCAGAAATGCAAAAGGATTTAATAAATCCTAAGTTCAAGTAATTGAACGACGGTCTTCCGCATCGTCAAGTGGAAGTATTTTTATGGAGAGTTTGATCCTGGCTCAGGGTTAACGCTAGCGACGTGCCTAAGGTATGCAAGTCGAACGGTGAAATTTTGGTAGCAATACTGAAATTTCATAGTGGCAAACGGCTGAGTAACGCGTGGGAATCTCCCCCTAAGTCTGATATAGCTCACCGAAAGGTGGGGTAATCTCAGATGGTCTCGTAAGAGTAAAGATTTTTCGCTTAGGGATGAGCCCGCGTCCTATCAGGTTGTTGGTGGGGTAATTGCCTACCAAGCCTATGACGGGTAGCTGGTCTGAGAGGATGGCCAGCCAGACTGGGACTGCGATACGGCCCAGACTCCTACGGGAGGCAGCAACTAGGAATTATGCGCAATGGACGAAAGTCTGACGCTGCGACGTCGCGTGAAGGATGAAGGTCTTAGGATCGTAAACTTCTTTTATCTACGAACAAGTTCTGAGTGTAGTAGATGAATAAGTGCCTGCCAACCACGTGCCAGAAGCATCGGTAATACGTGGGACACAAGCGTTACCCGGATTCACTGGGCGTAAAGAGATGCGTAGGCGACTAGAAAAGTTCTGTGTTAAATCCCAAGGCTCACCCTTGGAACCGCATAGAAAACTCTCTGGATTGAGTCATGTAGAGAATAGGGGAATTCCTGGTGGAGCGGTTAAATGCGTTGATATCAGGAGGAACACCAATGGCGAAAGCACCTATTTGGACATGTACTGACGCTAAGGCTCGAAAGTGTGGGGAGCAAAACGGATTAGATACCCGTGTAGTCCACACCGTAAACAATCCCTGTTAGATGTTCGGAATCTTGCTGAAATTTCTCTTCGGAGAAGGATAAGCATTTTCTGAGTGTCGCAGCTAACGCGTTAAACAGGGCGCCTGTGAAGTACGACCGCAAGGTTAAAACACAAAGGAATTGACGGGGACCCGCACAAGCAGTGGAGTGCCTGGTTTAATTCGATGATCAGCGAAGAACCTCACCTGGGCTTGAACTGTAGCTGCAAACCCTATGAAAATAGGGCTCTTTCGAAGGTGCTATAGAGGTGATGCATGGCTGTTGTCAGCTCGTGTCGTGAGATGTCGGGTTAAGTCCCACAACGAGCGCAACCCCTTTCAGATGTTACAATTACTTCTGATACTGCCCCGCCCAAACGGGGAGGAAGGAGGGGATGACATCCAGTCATCATGTCCCTTATGTCCAGGGCTACACAGACACTACAATGGCGATAACAATGGGTTGCCAAACCGCGAGGTGGAGCTAATCCCATCAAAGATCGTCTCAGTTCAGATTGCAGTCTGCAACTCGACTGTATGAAGGCGGAATTGCTAGTAATCGGACATCAGCATGGTCCGGTGAATACGTTCTCGGGTCTTGTACACACCGCCCGTCAGGGCATGGGAGTTGCTCATACTCGAAGTCTACGTTTATCGTGGCCGAAAGTTATGGGTGGCGACTGGGCTTAAGTCGTAACAAGGTAGCCGTAGGGGAATCTGCGGCTGGATTACCTCCTTTCTAAGGAGTTAGTTCAAACATTATTGTTTGACATACCCATGATCTTGATACTCAAAGTAATTGAGATCCTTGTCACTTTTTAGTATTCAAAGTAAATTAACAAAACCAGTTTTAACTGGTAAAAGAACATAGGCCAATAGCTCAGCTGGTTAGAGCATTCCTCTGATAAGGGAAAGGTCCATGGTTCGAGTCCATGTTGGCCTACCATTATCAATAATATTAATTAGTAATTAAGAATTTAATTTGCTAAAATTTATAGCTTTAAATTCAACATTATTAAATTAGGGGCCTTAGCATAGCTGGTTTATTGCGCCTCATTTGCAATGAGGAGGTCAAGGGTTCGAATCCCTTAGGCTCCACCATTTTGTTGATTGATTAAAGTCTATAGGATTTTAATTAGCCAACAAAGTTTGGTTAATAAACTTTGTTCTTTAAAAACTGAATAGAAAGATATAACAGATTTTAAGTCGAGAGAAGTTAACAAGGGCGTATGGTGAATGCCTTGGCACAAAAAGCCGATGAAGGACGTAACAAGCTGCGATAAGCGTGGATGAGCTGCTAATAAGCGTTATTAGTCCACGATTTCCGAATGGGGAAACCCACTGTTTTATACAGTATCATACACTGAATACATAGGTGGATGAATGGTAAGTCTGGGAACTGAAACATCTTAGTACCAGGACGAAAAGAGACAAACAATGTTATTCCCTGAGTAGCGGCGAGCGAAATGGGAAGAGCCTAAATCTAGTAACTGTTCGAATTTCTTCGGATCCTGCTTTGCGGGGGATGTAGATTTTCAGCCGTTTTGGCGGTATGACAGACTAAGAGGTTGTAGGATGTAAGCGTTTTACTTCCAAATAAGTAAGAAGTAAGTCAAAAATTTCATAATTAATAGAATTCAGATGGAAAGCTGAGCCGTAGTACGTAATAGCCGTGTATATGAAGATTATGGAACTTACTAGTTTACAATCCTGAGTACTACCACATAGGTGAAATTTGGTAGGAATCATCCTGAACCATCAGGAAAGGCTAAACACTTTTTGTGACCGATAGCGAACAAGTACCGCGAGGGAAAGGTGAAAAGAACCCCTGTTAGGGGAGTGAAATAGAACCTAAAACCGTACGCTTACAAACAGTAGGAGCTCGCTTTATGCGAGTGACTGCGTGCCTATTGAAGAATGAGTCTGCGAGTTAATAAGCACTGCCAGGCTAAGGAGTTCTGCTCCGGAGCCTAAGGGAAACCAAGTCTGAAAAGGCGATTAAGTAGTGTTTATTAGACCCGAAGCCAGGTGATCTAATCATGAGCAGGATGAACCTCTTCGAAAGAAGCGGGAAGGTCCGAACGGTTTAACGTTGAAAAGTTATCCGATGACTTGTGATTAGCGATGATACGTCAACCGAACCTGGCAATAGCTGGCTCTCCCCGAAATAGTTTTAGGACTAGCCTCGTTGATTGAACCTGTAGGAGGTAGAGCACTGATTAAGTCTTGGGGTTCTTCGGAGCTACCAGACTTTCTCAAACTTCGAATGCCTACAGCGGATAAACGGGAGTCAGAGCATGGGAGATAAGTTCCATTGCTCGAGAGGGAAACAGCCCAGAATATCGGATAAGGTCCCTAAATCTACACTAAGTGGTAAAGGAGGTAGAATTTCTATGACAACCAGGAGGTTTGCTTGGAGGCAGCCATCCTTTAAAGAGTGCGTAACAGCTCACTGGTCAAGAAGTTCTGCGCCGACAATTATCGGGGCTCAAGTGTAGTACCGAAGCCATATCATCTAAATTAGATTCGTCTAATTTGGTTGGGTAGGGGAGTGTTGTGCAAACTGTGAAGTATGCTTGTAAAGGCATATGGAGTGTGCACAAGTACGGATGCAGACATGAGTAGCGAAATCTCGATGAAAAATCTGGACACCGAATGCATAAGGTTTCCACAGCTACGCTAGTCGTCTGTGGGTTAGTCGGTCCTAAGCTGAGGCTGAAAAGCGTAGGCGATGGATAACAGGTTAATATTCCTGTACTTTATATTGTTCGTTATTAACTAAGGAGACTCGGGTGGGATAGTTGGAGTGTTCGTTAGGACATCTAAGCAGCAAAGTAGAGAAGGTTGGTAAATCCGTCTTCTCGTTCCCTCTACGGAGGGTGAACCTGAACTGTTATGGGTAGAGTTATCTTAAGGGATAGCTCAAGTTCAATGATTCTACCTGCTGGAAAAACTTCTATGTGAGAACTTTATAAAACCGTACCGTAAACCGCCACAGGTATGTTAGTTGAGAATACTAAGGTGTACGAGTTAGTCCTTGTCAAGGAATTCGGCAAATTACTCCCGTAACTTCGGGAAAAGGGAGCCCTTTAGGAGCAATCTTAAAGGGGGCACAAAAATGGCTCAATCGACTGTTTAACTAAAACACAGGTATGTGCAAACCCGCAAGGGGACGTATACATACTGACGTCTGCCCAATGCCAGAATATTACGGAAAGAGGTGAAGTCCCTTCGGGGATCAGCTTCCGACCTAAGTACTGGTGAATGGCGGCTGTAACCCTGACGGTCCTAAGGTAGCGAAATTCCTCGGTGCTTGATAGGCATCCTGCACGAAAGACGTAACGAGTTGGGTACTGTCTTGACAAGGAGCTCGGCGAAAATGAAATGGCTGTGAAGATGCGGCCTTCCCATATCTGGACAAAAAGACCCCGGCATCTTTACTGTAGCTAGGCATTGAAATAAAGCGGTGATTGCAGAGCGTAGGAAGGAGACTTTGAAGCTTCCCTTTTGGGGGAAGTGGAGTCGCCAATGTAACACTTCCCTGTTATTGTTTTATTTCTGATTGGAGCCCTAATCGGGCAACCAAAACAGTGTTTGGTGGGCAGTTTGACTGGGGCGGTCTCTTACTAAAGAGTAACGTAAGATTTCAAAGGTCACCTCAGGTTGTATGGAAATCAACCGAAGAGTATAAAGGCATAAGGTGGCTTTACTGTGAGACATACAAGTCGAACAGTTACGAAAGTAGGACTTAGTGACCTTTTCGTAGCGCATGGAAGCGCGATTGGTCAAAGGATAAAAGTTACGCCGGGGATAACAGGCTAGTCTTGCCTAAGCGTTCACAGCGACGGCAAGGTTCGGCACCTCGATGTCGGCTCATCACATCCTGGGGGTGTATCAGCTCCCAAGGGTTAGGCTGTTCGCCTATTAAAGTGGTACGCGAGCTGGGTTCAGACCGAAGTAATTCAGGTCGGTCTCTATCCGATATGGGTGTTCAAATTTTGAGGAGATTAACCCTTAGTACGCAAGGACCAGGGTTAGGTAACCTCTGGTGTACCAGTTGTTCGCAAAACGAGCATAGCTGGGTAGCTACGTTGCTATTTGGATAACTACTGAAAGCATCTAAGTAGGAAGCCAACTCCAAAATTAAAATTTGTCACTAGGTTCCTGGTAGACTACCAGGTCGATAGGCGTTAGGTGTAAGTATAGTAATATATTTAGCCAAGACGTACTAATAAACCAAAAATTTTTCCGACTTAAAATCCATTCAGCTTTCAGTTTTCAGTTAAGAGTAGTCTTACTGATTACTTGAGACTGCGCACTGAAAACTCGTCTTTCTATTCAGTTTCTTTAGAATAAAGTTCTAAATTAACAATTTAATTAATCGTCACTAGACTTAAGTTTAGAATCTAAATTTAAGTCCGGTGATGGTATCGCTTTGGAACCACCTGACCCCATTCCGAACTCAGAAGTGAAACAAAGTTGAGCCGAAGGTACTGACGGGATACCCTGTTGGGAGAATAGGTAATTGCCGGTATTAAAAAGAGCTTCAAGAAATTGGAGCTTTTTTTATGGCTATTTATATGGTAATCACAGTGGTATACCATTGACTAAATCCCCCAAATATTATATTTTCTTAAAGAATAAATTTATTCATACCGTTTAAGATTAAACGGGTTCTGCTTTTAAAACTAATAATAAAAGCAGTTCTTTAGTTGTTAAATATGAAAGGAGGTAATCTATGCTGTGCAGGTTTTCTGCGACTATCTCAATTGAAGGCAATAGATTTTCTCCAAATCACATTTGCTGATATTCCCTAAGCTTTAAGTAAGCAGTACTTCAATTGTAAGGGAATTTATAGTTCATATAATAGGAGAGCTTTGAGACCCCACATGAGTGGGGTCTTTTTGTATGTGTTGTTATATTTAAGTAACGAATGTTATAATCATTATATATTGAGCTCATTAGAGAGCTCGAATAAGAAGGGAGATCATTAAAGTGGAGTGGTATCAAGATCGGCATTCATTGGTAGCGCGATCAATCTCAACATTGAAGCGTTACCACGAGGAGTCACAGACGGCACCTCTTTACCTTGACCTTAAGAAGGTTGAAGTAGGGGAGGTTAAGTTTGTGGTTTTGCTGGAAGGTTCAACCTACGAATCGCCCGACAAGGTGGTTACAGGTGCGTTCCTTATTGGCCCGGATGGTAACCCGCAAGGTGAATTGCCATTTCGGAGCGCCCCAGCAGCGGAAGGGGATTCTCTCCCCACTGTACCTCAGCCGCAATACCGCATCGTCAAAGACGGCGTAAGAGCAGTTATTGTGACTGCTACATACGGTTACCGTATCATCACGCTGGCGGTTACCAAGGACAAGGTTTACATTCTGTCCTGTCAGTCCACCAGCCGATAATTCTCCCAAGGAGGGGTTCAAAGCCCCTCCTTTCGTTTCTCTAGACAAGTAATATTCAATTTTGATATAATCCTCCTTGCTTAAGGTTAGTCTTACCTTCGGGTAAAATCCAAAACTAAAAATAAGCAAAATCTATGGCAAATACAGCCAAAAATAAAGTTGCATCAGAGCTTTTAGATGCAGTTGTCCCACCAAAAACTTATAAGAAAGGAAATATTATTGAAGGAACCGTTATTGATGTTAAGGACGGTCAAATTTTAGTAGACGTAGGCGCTAGAGCTGAAGGCGTTATTTCCGGAAGAGAAATGAAGCTAGAAGGCAAAAGAGTCAACAAAAAAGTTGGCGATACTATCTTAGTTTACGTTGTAAGCCCTGAAAATGAAGAAGGTCAAATAGAACTTTCTATCAGAAGAACAGGTAGCGAACTAAAATGGCACGAACTTGAACAAGCTAAGAAGGCAGAAACTCCAATTGAAGTAAAAGTTATTGAAGCTAATACTGGAGGAGTTATTGTTGAAATTAGCGAAACAATGAGAGGCTTTGTACCAAGTTCTCAACTTAATAACAAAAGAATCTATGCTCCTAACTTATATTCTTCAAAAGAAGACTCTACAAAAGTTCTTCAAACTAAGTTAGCTGAAATGATCGGCGAAACTTTGAAGGTAAAAGTAATGGAAATAGATAAAGAAAAGAATAAGGTTATCCTTTCAGAAAAATCCGTATATTCCGAGACTGACATGAAGTTAAGAACTCAAACATTAACTTCTTTGAAAGTTGGAGATGTATTGGAAGGTGCTGTAACAGGTATCGCTCCATTTGGATTATTCATTAATGCTCAAGGTCTTGAAGGATTAGTTCACTTATCAGAAATTTCTTGGGATAAAGTAGTTTCACCTGCAGACTTCTACCACGTAGGAGATATTGTTAAGGTGCAAGTTATTGGATTACAAGATAATGGAAAGAGAGTAGCCTACTCCATTAAAAGACTACAAGAGGATCCATGGAAGAGCATTGTACAAAAGTACAAAGTGGGTCAAATCGTAGAAGGTGAAGTTAAATCTATTGCTGACTACGGTGCATTTATTAAAATTGAAGATGGTCTTAACGGCTTAGTTCATATTTCTGAATTATCAAGCAAATTAGTAAAGAATCCATCTCAAGTAGTAAATGTTGGGGACAAAATCAAGGTAATGATAATTTCTATCTCAAACGATGATAGACACTTAGGATTATCTTTAAAAAGAGCTCAAAAGAATTCTGATGCACCTACAGATGATGCATCTTCAAGAGAACTAGAGGAGTTAGATAAAATTATCTCCGAAAGTACTACTGAAGCTAAATAATTGCATTTAATGTAGTTGTTCAAGGCAGGCCTTACTGGCCTGCCTTTTTTATTCAAAAAATATTCTTATTAGTAAAGGATTCTAGACTTGTATACCTCCAAAATTTACTTTTAGCATGCTATACTAGTACCTGCTAACTGTTAAATTTTTCTAATGGATCAAGATCAAATTAAAGGAATAAACAGAATTACTACTAATGCTAGAAGAGTGATTGAACAAGCATATACAAATGCAAGTAGATATAAATATAACGAACTTCAAGCAATACATCTTTTTTATACAATGCTTCAAGATAAGGGGGGTATTGTATTTGATATTCTTAATAAATTAGGTGTTGATATCGATTCTAGTGCAAATAGAATTCTAAAAGAATTTGAAGAACACGAAGCTAACTATGTAGGTGAAGCTGTTAGAACGGTATTTGGAACCGAAATTAAGAACGTAATCAATGAAAGCTTTGTTATAGCATTCAATTTAAATCATTTGTACATAGGAACTGAACACCTATTGTTAGGAATGTTCAACTTAAAGGATATTGCTTTTGTTGAAGAGATGAAGAGTTTAGGCTTAAATTTTGATGTGATCAAAAAAACACTTATAAATGTTGGAAACTATGGAGCATTGAATTCTGTTCTAAAAAACTCCGAAATGCAAAATAACGAATTCGGTCCAGAATTTCAAAGTAAATCTGCCTTACCTTACTTTACAAGGAATATGAATGAGATTGCAGAGGAGGGCGGATATCCAAACATTACAGGCAGAGATCAAGAAATTCAAAGGCTTATTCATATTTTGGCAAGAAAGACTAAAAATAATCCAATTTTAGTTGGAGATGCAGGTGTTGGTAAAACTGCGATTGTAGAAGGTTTTGTAAATGCAATTGTTAAAAAGAAAGTCCCAGCTTCTTTTATTAATGCAAAGGTTTTAAGTCTTGATATTGGAGCTGTTTTATCTGGTGCAAAACTAAGAGGAGATGTTGAGGAAAGAATTTCCGCAGTAATTAATGAGGCGATGAATGATGATAATACAATTATTTTTATCGATGAAATTCATAATATTGTAGGGGCTGGAAGTGCAGGTGGAAAAGACACAATGGATATTGCAAATATGTTAAAACCCTACTTAACAAATTCAAGTTTGAGCATTATTGGTGCAACTACTCAAGATGAATACTCAAAGTATTTTGAAACAGATTCAGCCTTAACCAGAAGGTTTCAGCCCATTACTGTCGAGGAACTAAGTACTGATAGTGCAAAACAGGTAATTTCTAAAATTACTCCGGAATTAGAAAAGTATCATAATGTAAAGATAACCGAAGATGCAATTAATACTGCAGTAGATTTAACTAATAAATTTATTAGAGATAGATATTTACCAGATAAAGCAATTGATGTCTTAGATGAAGCGGCTGCTAGTGTTAAAGTAGGCCGAGAACGAGCTCTAGAGCCTCAAATTAACGAGTTAAGTGAAAAGTTGGTTGATTACCAAAATAAAAAAAATGATGCGCTTAAAGCGCAGGATTTTAAAAATGCTGCAAACTATAAAGAAAAGGAAGATGAAATAATAGAAGAGATAGAAGAGGTCATTAGCGGAAGAAAGAAGACAGGTGTTAAATATTCTAAGATAGTATCCACAGACTTAATTAAGGATATTATTGTAGAGTGGACTAAAATTCCTATTGCAGCCTCTGATATTTCTGATAAAAGATTAAAGGATTTAGCTGATAATTTAAAAAAGAGAATTGTAGGAGAGGATAGAGTTATTGAAAATGTTGCTCAAGCTGTTCAAAGGGCCCATTTAGGTTTAAATGGAGGGAGCAGGCCATTGGCATCTTTCATGCTATTAGGTCCTACTGGTGTTGGTAAAACCGAATTGGCAAAAACTTTAGCTAGAGAACTATTTGGTTCAGAAAACTTACTCCACCAAATAAATATGAGTGAGTTTATGGAAATGCATAGTATTTCTAAGTTAATAGGTTCTCCACCAGGGTATGTAGGGTTTCAGGAGGGTGGTCAATTAACTACATTTGTAAAAAGAAAACCTTACTCAGTAATCTTATTTGATGAAATTGAAAAAGCACATTTAGATGTACTTAATATTTTATTGCAAATATTAGATGAGGGAGAACTAACAGATGGAAAGGGTAATAGAGTTAGCTTTAAAAATACCATTATTATTATGACTTCTAATATTGGTGCACAGGATATTTCTGAAGACTCTAAGTTAGGATTCGATATAGAGGTAGATGAAATTAAAAAAGATGAAATGGAAGAAGCTTATGAAGAAATGAAAGAAAGGGTAATGGAGGAGCTTAGGGACACATTAAGACCAGAGCTATTAAACAGAATAGATTTAATAGACATATTTAGAGGTTTGAATAAGGATGACTGTCTAAAGATTTCTAAACTGATAGTCGATGAATTTGTAAAAAGAGTTGTACCATTAGGTATCTTATTGGATGTGAAGGAAGATGTAATAAATAAGATTAATGAAGAAGGATATAGTAGAGAATATGGGGCTAGAAATATAAGAAGGAAGGTTCAAGAAATTTTAGAAAATGGTTTAGCAGAGTACCTATTAAAGATTAAGCTCCCTAAAAAACGAAAAGATATACTGAAGTTAGAAACCTTACTGGATAAGGATAAGGTAGTATTTAAGACAGTAGAAAAATAAGGCTTAACCTAATTCAGGAATAAAAAGCCCTCTTAATTGAGGGCTTTTTTAGAGGTGTGTAACCTGATATCAAAAGGCATTCCGAAACTTAAAAATTACTATAGGTGTTGACATTTTAAAGTTATAGGGTATAATAATAATGTGCTTAACAAATGAATCCTAGTCCCAGAGTCTGGTTCGCGTACATCATTCTAATTCTTAGAGTGAACTTACTGGACTCTAGGATTAGGATTTTTTTACTTCAATTTGAAATTCCCTTAAAGTTGTTATATTATTAGTTGATTCTAAACAATCAGAAATTTCATTATCTCTTGAAAATTTTAAGAATTCCCACACAACAACATTTATTTTATTAAGTATTATTATTTATATAGACTAGTATGGCTACGGCAAAAAAAGACTCAATAGCAAAGTCAACAAGCATTAAAGAACTTGAAGACATGACGCTAGCAGAATTAAGGAAGTTAGCTGCTGAATTAGAAATTAACGACTCCCAAGACTATAAGAAAAATGACCTTATTTTAGCAATTCTTGCAGAACAGACTAAAAGAGGTGGAAATATATTCGCAGAAGGTTTTTTAGAAATTGTAAAAGATACCCACGGGGTATTAAGATCCTCTACAATGCTACCTGCAGATAACGATGTTTACGTCTCAGGTTCTCAAATAAAAAGATTTAACCTAAGACAAGGTGACTTTATTTCAGGGCAGGCTAGACCTCCTAAAGAAGGTGAACGATATCTATCTTTATTGAAAATTGAAGCAATAAACGGTACAAGTCCAGAAAAGGCTATATCTAGACCTACATTTCAAAAACTAACTCCTATTTATCCAGATAAGCAAATAAAATTGGCAACTGAACAGCATATTCTTTCTACAAGATTAATTGATTTAATCAGTCCTATTGGTAAAGGTCAAAGAGGTATGATTGTTGCTCCTCCAAAAGCCGGTAAAACCTGGTTAATGAAGGACATCGCAGATGGAATTGCCAAAAATCACCCAGAAATCCATTTAATGGTTGTTTTGGTTGGTGAAAGACCTGAAGAAGTTACAGACATGCAAAGATTTGTTAAAGGTGAAGTAATTGCTGCAAACTTTGATGAACCACCAGAATTTCATACAAAGATTGCAGAAATGGCTGTTGAAAGAGCTAAAAGATTAGTCGAATACGGAAAAGATGTTGTTATTTTAATGGATAGCATTACTAGATTAGCTAGAGCCTACAATATAGTAGCTCCACCTTCTGGTAGAACTTTATCTGGAGGTTTTGACCCTGTTGCTATTTTCCCACCAAAAAAATTCTTTGGTGCGGCTAGAAATATGGAAAATGGAGGATCCTTAACTATTATTGCAACCGCTTTAGTTGATACAGGTAGCAAAATGGACGATGTTATTTTTGAAGAATTTAAAGGTACTGGTAACATGGAAGTTAAATTAGATAGAAGATTAACTGAAAGAAGAATATTCCCAGCTATTGATGTAACTTCATCATATACAAGAAATGAAGATAAATTATTAGCTCCTGAAGTATTAGCACAAACATGGAGAGTAGTAAGAATGTTGGATACTATTAAATCAGAAACAAATGCTAGCCCAACAGATGTCTTATTAGAAAGACTTAAAAAGACAAAAAACAATGAAGAGTTCTTGGCAACTTTGCACGAGAGCATGTGATAAAATAAAGGTTGTAATTGTTTTTTTGTAAATTTTGAAAGTTTTAAATAAGCTTAAAACGCCTAAAAAAAATCAAAATAAAAAGATCGGAAAACCATTTAGTAGAAAAGTAAAAGATATTAAATGGATTCCGGTCAACCTTCTGGATATTTTATTAAACTTTTTTGACTCGGTAAAAAGCTCCTTTGTATATCGATCTTATTGGGGAAGAGGCTCTACTTATAAACAGGCAGTACATGTAGTTATATTTATGATTACTATTGCTGTGGCACTTTCAGGAATATCGTATAGAATATTCGGTCTTAATGCATCTACCCAAGGGCTTAGTACTAATTACCTAGGAAATGCAGGAAATGTAGATTTGCTGCAGCAGGGAAGTAGTATTCAGACTGTTATTACATCAAACCCAAATCTTCCTTTTAAAATCAACTATTATAAAGTAGGAGAGGGAGATTCCTTAGATGTAGTTGCAAATAAATTTGGTGTTACTAAGGATACAATTAAATTTTCCAACTGGGACAAATTTGGTAATTACGATAGATATGTTTCAGAATCGCTTTCCCCAGGAGAAGATTTAAAAATTCCCCAGGTATCAGGAATTTTATACGAGGTGAAAAGTGATGAAAATCTGGATTCAATATTGTCAAAGACTTCAGGTGATAGAGATCAGACAATTGAGCTAAACCAGTTGAATGGTCCAAGTTATAATCTAAATGGAAGAAACTGGCTTTTAGTTGCTAATGGATCACTTCCAGCACCTCAGCCACCACCTCCATTAGTAATTTACAATTATGCAGGAAGTGGTCAGATTTATTACGGAGGAACAGGTGGAACTCCTGCGAATGGTATAAATCTTGCTAACCCATTGGTACATCCAAGTTGTGCAGGCTATGTTTATCAAAGAGGCTTTAGCTGGTATCACGATGGAGTGGACTTATCTTTGTTGAGCGGCTGTGTAGTAAGCTCGATGGCTAAAGGTACAGTTACACTTGCGGGTTGGCCAGATGATTTATCAGGTATGACTGTAAAGATTAATTATGGGAATGGAGTAACTAGTACTTACTACCATTTAGCAGAAATATATGTAAAAAATGGTGATACTGTAGATCAGGGACAGTCAGTTGGATATATGGGAAATACAGGTAACTCTTTTGGTACTCATTTGCACTTTATCCTATCAATAGATGGTGTAAAAGTAGATCCAAACCCTTACGTTCCGTATTAATTATTGTATAATTCCCTTACGTCCTTGTAGCTCAATGGATAGAGCAGTCCCGTCCTAAGGGAAAGGTTGGAGGTTCGACTCCCCCCAAGGATATATTAAGCATCAAAAAAGGCTCCTAAATGGAGCCTTTAAATTTACTGATAAAATTTTAATCTACAATTGCGTCCCAGTCTTTGCTATATAAAATCTTTTCTATTGCTAAGTCATAATTGCAGATCTCGCTTTCATCAAACCATACTTTAATCTCTCTTTCTGCTTCACTAACAGAAGAAGATGCATGAACTAGATTTCTTGCAGCTCTGTCTGTTTCGTCTGCAACAATGTAAGAATCAATTGTAAAGTCGGCTCTGATTGTTCCAACATCTGCCTTTAAAGGACTTCCGTGTCCCACAATTTTTCTAACATGTTCAATTGCATGAGCAGCTTCTATTACCAATGCAACTGTTGGTCCAGCCATTAGCATTCCCACTAATTTTTTTTGAGTTGCTTCTGCATACTCAATATTTGTTTTTTCGATAGGCAATCCTTTTTCTTCTCTAACAGCTATAGTTCTATCTCCACTAGCAATCTTTTCCTCTTCTGACCATTTATAGTGTTCCATTGCCATAAGTTTGTCAGCCTGCTTCATTTTCATAGCCACTATTTTTAACCCTTTTCTCTCAAATCTGGTTAGAATTTCTCCTAATAAACCTCTCTGAACTGCATCCGGTTTTAATAAAACTAATGTTCTTTCGTGTAATCCTGTCTTCATAGTTAGTGAATTATTAACATTTAAGGCTATAATATTATTAAAAGGATTATATTCCACTTATTTTAAAAAGCCAACACGCATGATCAACAAATTACTAAATCCTAAAAGGCTAGCAATTGATTTTGGAACTGCTAACTGTGTAATAATAATGGAAGGAAAAGGGATTGTACTGCAGGAACCTACGGTTGTTGCAATTTCTCCTAAAGAAAAAAAGGTAGTAGCAATAGGTGAAGATGCAAAAATTATGCTCGGTAAAGTTCCGGAGGGTATAGAAGCAAAGCGACCATTAAAAAATGGAGGTATATCAAACTTTAGATTAGCTGAGGCACTACTAAAACGTTTTTTTGCTAAGGTTTTAGGTAGAGTAGTTATTGTTAGACCCGAAGTTATAGTTGCTGCTCCGGCAGGACTTACCTCCGTAGAAGAACGGGCTTTAACTCAAGCACTTGCTTCTGTTGGAGCAGGTAGATTATATATATTACCAGAACCAGTTGCAGCTGCGATAGGTGCTGGAATGCCTATACACCAATCAACTGGCAACTTGATTGTTAACTTAGGGGGTGGAACAGCGGAAGTAGCTATTTTATCCTTAAATGGAGTTGTAGCATTTGAATCTTACAGAGGTGCGGGAGATGCACTTAATGAATCAATTACTAAGTATTTAAAACAAAAACATAATCTAGTAATCGGTGAAAACACTGCTGAAGAACTAAAAATAAGTTATGCATCTGCATTAGAAAGTAAAACTCCTAAAGAAATAGAAATAAAAGGAAAAAACTCAAAAACTGGACAGCCTTTGATAGTAACTATTAATTCAAACGAGCTAGTAGAACCAACTCGGGAAGTTTTAAATAATATTTCTAATTCTATCAAAAGAGTCTTAACAAAAACTCCGCCAGAGCTAATGGCTGATATTATAGACAACGGGATGATCTTAAGTGGTGGAACATCATTGCTAAAAGGCATTGATGATTTCTTAACTAAATCTGTTGGAATACCAGCAAGCGTTGTAGATGAGCCTCTTACTTGTGTGGCAAGAGGCTTAGAAATTGCACTTAAAAATCTAAATGCTTATAAAAGAAGTATTAAGAATTATTGAGTGACTAAATATTTAACTATTTCTTCAGCTAAATTAATTTTTGTAGATTTTTCAAACCCCTCAAAGTAGGCATTTCTGTTAGCTTCGAGTATATAGGGTGTAGAATCATTATCTAACATTACATCGACACCTGAATACTCTAGATTTAAAGCTTTTGCAGCTTTTATTGCGACATTTAACACTTCTGTTGGTAAACTAGAAGCTTCAAAGTCTCCGCCAGCAGCCACATTAGTTACTATCATTTTCTCTTTAGCTGTTCTCTTCATAACTCCAATTACCTTTTCTCCTAATACTATTACTCTGTAATCAGATTTAGAATTTAATCTTCTTTGAATGATGTAGGATTCAAGTTCTTCGTCAGCAAGATCCTGTGTTAATTTTATTCCCATTCCAAAACTTCCATGTATGGGTTTTGCAATTGTACTTGCATGTTCTGTAGGACGAATATTGAAATATGTTTCAGGAAAAGGAATCTCTTGAGTTGAGAATATGAAATATTGTTTTAATTTATCTAAGTCAAAAGGTGACTCTTCGTAACTATTCCCATTCAAAAACTTAATATTATATTCTTTACAGTAAGCATTTAGTTGCTTTCCTAGATGAGTATTGTTATTCCTATATATTAAGTAGTGATAATTAGACAGGGGTTCTCCATCAATAAATATCTCAAATTTGTTTTTTAAGAGGGTCATTTGAAGTTTTGTAAAGCTTTTATTAATGCCCTCAATACCTAGTTTCCTAGCCTCTTCTGCAAGTCTTAAACCTTGATAACCAATTTTAGTAGATTCTCCCCAAGTAAGTATTAATAATTTTTTCATGATTTCTTTATAAGATCTAAAGCAATTTCTTGTTGATTAACAGACTTTCCTTCTTTTAGATTTCTAGATAAACCACCATCTTGCATTTGAAAATACACATCTACTCGAAGAAAGTCATATTTGACATAGACATCTCTTGTTAATCTGTAAAGAAATTCTAAGTCTTCACTGTTTCTTAATTCTTCATTAAATAAAGCGATTTTATTTAATATATCTTTTCTAAACATTAGGGCAGAGCAGATATAAGGAATACCTCCTTCATTAAATTCTACATAATCTTTATAAAGTTGGGACATTTCCTCTTTGCTTCTAGCAAATGCAAGTTTGTATTTTAAATCAAAGTTCTTTAATTTCTTTTCCGAAAGTATTTTTGATTTCCCAAATATTATCTTATTTTCTGAATCAAGCTCAATAAATGATCCTATTACTGCATCGTATTGAGGATTTTCGTCTAAAAACCGTTTTCTATATAAAAGACTATATACTTTTAATATGTCATCTGAATCCAGTAAGGCAATATAATCTCCTTTTGCAGCCTTTATACCAGTATTTCTTGCTGATGAAACTCCACCATTGTTTTGATAAATATATCTTATATAGGGATTATTAAGTCCTTCTATTATCTCTTTTGTATTATCTGTACTTCCATCATCAACTACAATTATCTCTAGTTCGTTTATACCTTGTTTCATTACGCTTTCAATGGCTCTTAATGTAACTTGGGGTCTATTGTAGGTAGGTATTACAACGCTAATCATAGAGCAAATCCTTTATAGATAATGTTATAATCTTAACATTAAGTAATCGTTTTTTATATGGATGACCAATCAAATACCTCAAAAATAAATAGTCTTCTAATAACTGGTACTAAAGGGAAGACTACTGTTTGCAATATGATTAATCATATTATAACTTCAGCTGGAAAGAATTCATTATTAGTAGATACACTAGGATCTAAGTTTAATAATGTGCAAATCACAAACTACGACGATTCATTAAAGAACTTTGGTAAATCTCCAAATGTAATGCCCGGGAGATTTCTATATTGGAACATGAAATCGTATCAGGATAGCTTTGAAGATTTTTATGCAATTCTTGAAGCTAGCTTGGGGTGTTATAAATGGGGTACAGGTATAGATGAACATAAGGTAGGTATATTTACTAATGTTTATAGAGATCATATAGATTTCGATAAAATAAAGGATGAAAATGATATATATGAAAGAAAGTCTTTTGTATTCAAGCAATTAGCAATAAATGGAAGTTATATTGCTTTCTTAGATAATCCTTACACTTTAAGATCTTTAACTGAAAGTATAATTAAAGAAAAAAATATTAATGCTTATGGAGTAAGTATCTCCAAATCTATTGAGGAACTTAAAACTTTTTCTGTTGAGTTAGGTTTAAAAGATATTTTCTTCTTTAATAGAGGGACTAGTACTATAGATTCATTAGAAAATGGAATGATTTATGATCTAAATTCATTTAAGTATTTCCAAAATGGGGATAATGAAGCAATGATTACTAATGCTGCCTTAAGTATTGCTTATGCATTATTGTATCTCCCTAAAGATAAGGTTATTGATGCATTAAATTCATACTTAATTCCCGAAGAATATGGAAGATTTCTTGTTTTTAAAAAAGATGATCGAACAGTAACAATAGATTATGCCCACGAACCTCAGTCATTAAAATTATTAATAGAACAAACTACAAAACTTACAGGCAATAAACCTTATCTGCTTACAAGACTAGCCTCAGATAGAAATAATCAATTCATAAAGGAATATGCTCAAGAAATTTCTCAATTAAATATTGCAGGATTAACTATATTCGATAAAATTGATGGTATTAATTCTAAAGTATATATTGGAAGAAAAATTAGAAGAGAAATAGGGGAGAGTTCACAAATTTTATTTGATGAGTTATCTAGTCTTGATCGTGTTTCATACCCATTTAAGCGAATTGTTAATGAGATTGATGCATTAGAAGATTCCTTATCAAATAATAAAGATATTGTAATTATCTATAGTAACTTACCATCATTACTAGAGAATTTAAAGTCTAAAGGTTTTGAAAGAGCTTTATGACTTTAGATAATTAGCAATCTGTTGTATTTCTAATGAAGGAGGATTAACTGTAATGCCTGGGGATTTATTAATTTCTAAAATTAAGGTTTCTCCTTCTGAAGTTACTGTATCTACACCAGCTAACTCTAGTTTCATTAATTGAGCAGCTTTTACGCATAAAGTTTCAAACTCCTTATCCTCATTCTTATAGAATGTGGCTTCTCCGTGATTTGTTTTAAATGTATCCTTTTCCTTTTGGACTTTAATAGCTGTTTCTACTTGCAACCCTGTTACTATACCTCTTGTAGAAAATTGGTGGGCTACAAATTCTTCAAAGAACCACAGTCCTTCATTGTCGGAATCGTGTTCTAATTCCAACTTATTAAATTCTTCTTCATTGTTAATTAAGATCACCTTTTTCCCAAAATTAGATTTGGATTGTTTAGCTACAAATCTTTCACCTAACTTCTCTTTTACTTCGTTATACTTAGGCATTGGGTTGGCAAAGTAGAATCTTGGTGTAGGTAGGCTGTTTAGTGATAATAATATCTTCTCTAATATTTTGCCAGTTCTAAAACTGTATAACTCTTGTGTATTGGTTACTTTTGTATTATTTGCATCGGCGATTATAGAAAGAATGTTCGCAAGATAAAGATTTACTTTATTTTTCCCCAAGTTATAGATGAAAATTTTTGAATAATCTTTAATATCTACATTGTTTATTCTTGCGGTAGTATTTATCCCTTTCCCTCCCTCTATTTTTACATCTTGGTCTTTGAAATTATAAACTGTATCAAAATGGTTCTCCGGTAAACTAGACATTTTGATTATTTCTTTATTTAATGTTTGGTAATATTCACTATCCTTTACAAATTGCATTAATATTTTCATATTTTTTTAGAAGGGTCAATTAAAAATTTATTGAGTGAGTTTTTGCCTAATATAATAGGAAAACTTAAGTGTGATCTATCTGCTATTGATACCTTGTTTTCAGTCTGTATACCTTCAATTTCCATCTTTATATTTATATAAGGTCTTAGTTTTATTCCATTACTAGATAGTATGAATTGAACTTTTTCTAGTAGAGGATACTTTTCTTTTAATATAATTGATAATTTATTTTCAAGTTCCTTTCTTTCTTCGGAAGTACCAGGTATTGTAATTGATTTTAATTCAGGAATGTTTACATAATCACTAAATCCTAGCTTTTCTGCAATTTGACTATCAATACTAGTGCTATCGGCTCCTGTATCTATTTTCGCAATATAATTTTCTTCTTCAGTCTCATCTAAATTCTTAATTTTTACATTAACTTGTAATCCAATTACCTGTTTACCAGAAATACTCTCAATCTCTTCTTCAATTTCACCACCAAATAAATCTTTGGCTAGTCTCATAGCTCTTTCTGTTGTCTTCACCTTTATTCCTGAGGCTTTTTTTAGTCTCCATCTTAACCCATCTTCGTTTGCTAACTGAATTGATAATCCAGGCCTAGCATTTAATTCAACTATAATGGGTCCTTTGTCTTCGTCTATTAAAAAGTCTACTGCACCAAAACCTAATCCGGTCATTTTGCTGGCTTCACATGCATATCTAAGAATTCTGTCCCAATAGGGAATTTTAAGGCCTGACAAGGGTAGGTTCGTATTTGGGACATATTCAATTGGCGTAGATTTTCCTATTATTGCATAAGTAGTCTTGCCAACTGCCATATCTATTCCCGCACCAATTGCCCCTAAGTCCAGATTAGCTCTTCCATTTGATTCTTTTGTAGGTAGTCTTACATAACTCATTACAGGAATTGAATTAAATATTAATACTCTAATATCAGGGGCTCCTTTATAGCTGTAATACTTGAATCCTTTATGGGGTCTGACTCTTTCTTCTATTAGGACTCTATCAGGTTCATTAAAAAGAGAGTATCTACCATCTAAAATATCTTGTATAAGCGATTTTAAATCTTCTTCTGTAAACCTCTGATTTCCTGATCCTATCCATCTCCCGTC
>CAYPVU010000011.1:0-9970 GCA_964414295.1 uncultured Candidatus Saccharibacteria bacterium
CATCTCTCCATACTGAAGTTCCCCCAGTTGCTGGTTTTGTGAAGTCAGCATCAGTATTTCAAGTCTCTCCACAGTTTATCTGTGTAGGTGCACAAGCATTATTACAGGTAGAACGAGTATAAGTACCACTAGCATCATCTCTAACACAAGAGTTATTACTACATTTGTATTTAGGAGTAGGCTGAGTACAATCACCATTGTAGTAAACAATGTAATCTCTTAAATCACCACCTCCGCAACTCCAACCCCCGCTAGCTCTACAATTTTTACTAAATACATCAATTTGATCAGTAGTACCACATTGTCCAGTAACACCCATCGACCCACCAGAACTTTCAGCAATAGGAGAAGCACCACCACCACCACATTCATTAACTTTACCGCTACAAGTAAATCTTACAACCCAAGTACAGCTACAGCTAGTACCGGAACAACCTGCATTACAAGTAGAACCAGTTTGAGAGAATCCAATACCTCTACCGCAAGCGTTAGTGAATCCACTATTTGGAGCAGCACCAGTTTGTCCAGGGGCCTGGCTTTCCTGAAGTCTTAAAGTAACATAAATACTAATTCCAGCTAATAATGCTGTTAAGATAACTAATATTCCTAAAGTGAGTTTTTTTCTATTAGACATATAAATCTAACCGTTAAAGTAATTTAGTTTTAGTATTTCAAAATTTAATGACTGTGTCAATTAAACTATATGGATATTTACTTTTCTGCTTTTCTTCTTAATTTATTTTCTGCTTTATCTTCGTAAGAAGCAGATACATTTTCAAATAATCCGGTTAGTAAATTTTTTCTATTACTGAATCTTAATGTTATATATCCTCCAGCAATTAGTAATGTTCCAATTATTAGTAATCTAGCATCATCTTCAATTCCAGTTTCAGGAATTTGAGGAATTACAGTACATCCGTTAGTACATGTAGATGCTGTACATCCATTTAATATACATTTACCAGCTGAACAGCTATGATTGTTAGGACAATCAGTATTTGTTGAACAAGGGCCACCGCATAATGGAACACATCCATTGGTACATGTAGATGATGTACATCCATTTAATACACACTTACCTGCATTACAGCTATGATTATTAGGACATTGAGCATTCGTTGTACAAGAACCGCCGCAAACTGGAACAGTTGGTGTACAGGAATTATCAGAACAGTTTCCTGGAGTAAGGCAAGTATTTAATTTACAAATTCCAGCATTACAAGTATGACCCTGAGGACATAAATTGTTAGTTTCATTACAAGCAGCACCACAAGTTACTTGAACAGGGCAAGAACCATTTGGAGCATCTGCAGCACAGCTAGAGTTTGTAGTCCAACCACTAGGACAAGTGTTTCCATTTACAGTTTGTTCTTCGCACATGTTTCCATCTGTAACCGAACTAGTACATCTATAACATTTAATTTGAGGACCTTGCTGGCACTTATTAGTACCAGTCATTTGACAGTTTGGAACGTCAGCACCAGTAGGCGCACTTCCTACTGCAGTACATGCCTTATAAGTAGTTGCAGTTGGAGATGTCTTCTCGCATAATTCACCAGTATTACATATTCCATCACCGCAAGCGGCTAATGTACATTGGTTGTCAGAACATGCTCCAGGAGTTAAACATGCATCTAATTTACATACTCCAGCATTACATGTATGTCCTTGAGGACATAAGTTATTAGTTGTATTACATGCCGCACCGCATGCAACTTGTACAGGACATGCACCTCCTGTAGCAGCAGCAGCACAGTTAGAGTTAGTAGTCCAACCTGTAGGACAGGAAGTACCATCAACTTGTTGATTCTCACACATATTTCCATCAGTTACAGAGCCTGTACATCTGTAGCAAGTAGTTTTAGGAATATCTACAGGACAAGCACCACCAGTAGCAGCTGCAGCACAATTAGAATTTGTAGTCCATCCACTAGGACAGCTAGCACCAGTTACAGTTTGACTTTGACATGCATTACCATCATTTGTTGCAGCAGTACATCTATAACAAGTAGTTTGTACTGTTTCGGTTAAAGTCACAGTAGCTCCATCACATAAAGATCCATTTACTAATGCGCTTAATCTATAAGTCCCGGCTTGAATATTATTAATAGGTTTAGGGGATGCAACTCCATTATTTGTTACACTAAATCCATTTGGTCCAGTAACTGTAACTGTACCATTAAAGAAGGAAGGAGGATTTGTTTGCATATTAGTTACTACAGTGTAGTCCATTGCACTAACCTCATTCTTTTTATAACTTCCAGAACTTACTAATCCAATATCTTGTCCATTTACTGTTAATCTAAACCTAGCTTGTACAGATGAAGGACAAGTAGGATTTACAGGAGTACAAGCATTATTACAGTTAGAACTAGTATAAGTACCATTAGCATCATCTCTAACACAAGAGTTATTACTACATTTGTATTTAGGAGTAGTCTGAGTACAATCACCATTGTAGTAAACAATGTAATCTCTTAAATCACCACCACCGCAACTCCAACCACCGCTAGCTCTACAATTTTTACTAAATACATCAATTTGATCAGTAGTACCACATTGTCCAGTAACACCCATAGAACCACCAGAACTTTCAGCAATAGGAGAAGCACCACCACCACCACATTCATTAACTTTACCGCTACAAGTAAATCTTACAACCCAAGTACCGCTACAGCTAGTACCGGAACAACCTGCATTACAAGTAGAACCAGTTTGAGAGAATCCAATACCTCTACCGCAAGCATTAGTGAATCCACTATTTGGAGCAGCACCAGTTTGTCCGGGAGCCTGGCTTTCCTGAAGTCTTAAAGTAACGTAAATACTAATTCCAGCTAGTAATGCTGTTAAGATAATTAAAACTCCCAGAGTAAGCTTTTTTCTGCTGGACATAAATAAGATATAACTATAGTTAGTTTAGTATTCCAAAAATTTAAAATTAATGCAATTTATAATTACAATTTTCTTTTATTTAATTTAATAGATTTAATAAATTTCTCTCCAATTTCTAATTTAAAAACAACTGCTGCTATTAGGATAAAAAGTACTCCTATAATTAAGAGTTTATAATCTTCTGCAATAGAAGTATTAGGTAAATTAGTTTGAGTTACAGTATTTGTAGTTTCTATAGTACATGAATGTTTGGATATTAATACAAAAGAATTTGTATTTCCAATTGAATTACTTGTATCGTAAGTTACTGTTGCAGTTGATGTTGTACCATTTTGGAATATGCTTAATTTATTTTTAGGAATTCTTATTTGATAAGTTAATGTCTTCGTTTGATTAGCAGAGTATGTTCTAGCTGCAGTGGATTCGGTCCATGTTATTTTATTGCCGCTTAAAACACCACTATTGCTTATTGTTGAAGGTGCAATTGCATTTGAGATTAATAAAGGATCTACAACCTCTTCTACTTTAGTAATTGTACCGCTAACAGAACTTATATTAGTAATACTGAGTGTATATTTTAATAAGGCATCTCCATTTGATTCACAGGAAGGTGCATAAGCAGTTGATATACTAAATTGAGGTTCTGCAATCTGTAGTCCGCCATTACCTTGGTTATTATTTGTATTATTATTAGTAGGCTGTGGGGTAACTACAGTTGGAAAAGAAGCAGGAAATGATACTGGGCTTCCTGAAGTTGCACCACTGCAAGCACTGCCAAACCTTTTTATTGTAGTTCCACAGGCACCTAAAGAATTGACTCCGGAATTTTCAAGTTCTAAATACATTTGTACTGTTCCGCAATCCACAGATCCTAAATAATCATTTAGATCAACAGAACTTCCCTGAGCTACAGGGCTTATAGGGATCTCAACTGGATTTGGACTTATACATTTTTCTGTAGATCTTTTTAATTCATCGCAAAAATGAATGTAGACTTTTGCTGGATTGCAAACTCCTGTAGGCACGGTACAAACATTTGTTGTTGCATTACAACTAGCAATAATTGGTGCAGTTTGAGCACCAGTTTGAGTTTCTAATGTATTATTTCTGTTGCCGATTGAAAGAGTAATTACAACACTTACTATTGCTAGAAGTATTGTTCCAATTATTAATAGAGCAACAATTAATTTCTTTCTTTGAGTCATTGTTTACTAAGCCTTAAACATCCACAGTATTACAGAAATTAGAAAGTGTGTCAAAGCTTATAGAATAAAGCTTCTATTTATAAATAAGCGGTTTACTGATAAAATTATCAAGTTTTAAAATTACTTATGCTTAAATTAAACAATCTAAAGGTTTCCTTGGCCGAGAACAATACAGAAATAATCCATGGAATTGATCTAGAAATAAAACCCGGTGAAATTCACTTGTTAAATGGAAATAACGGTTCAGGTAAAAGTACATTAGTTAACGCCTTAATGGGAAATCCAATGTTTAATATAATCTCTGGCTCTATTAATTTAGTAAATGAACCGCTTAATGATTTTATATTGAATAGTATAGATTCGGAGGCGATTAATGGCAATTTAATAGAATTAACAGATTTAGAGCCCAATGAAAGGTCACTTTTAGGATTATTTTTAGCTAACCAATATCCAATAGAAATTCCTGGTGTTTCTTTAAGCCATTACTTAAGATTGATTTTTAATTCTAGAAGACCTAAAGAAGAGCAGCTTTCTGTATTTAGATTCAAAAAACTTTTAGAAGAAAAAGCTGAATTAATAAATTACCCTAAACATTTGCTACAAAGAAATTTAAATGAAGGATTCTCAGGCGGAGAAAAAAAGAAAACTGAAATATTACAAATGTTAATATTATCTCCAAATTATGTAATGTTAGACGAAATAGATTCAGGTTTAGATAGGAACTCAGTTAAAGAGGTCTTTAGTGGAATTGCTAAATTTAAATCTCAAAATCCTAATTCATCAATTATATTAATAACTCATTACGATAGGTTTCAAGAATATATAACTCCGGATTTTGTTCACGAAATGTCAAATGGCTATTTGGTAAAATAGACTTGATTTGATTAAATAAGGATTTTATACTGAGATTAGCACTTTTAGCTTCTGTAGATTGCAGAAGTAAGACTAATTAATTTTTTTACTGTTTATATATGGCACCTCGTAAAAAAGAGCCAGTGGCAGATCCAATGATTGAGGAATCTCCATTGTTAGCTTCAAGGCCAGTTAGATCAAGCACTATTGATCCGGCAAAATTAGATAGAACTAGATTTACCGAAATCAGAGAAATGGAATCTGAAGGTAGTTCTCTTAGAATTATTATTTTTATAGCTGTAATTATTGTTTTAGGAGTAGCTGCAGCATTATTTGTAAGAAATTCAGTAATGAATTCAAATACTGCAACTAATACAACAGAAACTACAAATAATAATACTCAAGAAGAAACTACGCCTTCTTCATTTGTTTTAGCTACAACACCTTTGGCTGATTCTTCAGCAGTGAACGTAGTAAAGAATGCAGATTACGTTGACTCAGCTATAGTTAATCTAGGAGATTCAACTGCAACAGCAGAGCAGACTACATTAGATAAAATTTCTTATTTAAGGTATACAACTTTTGCAAGATTGACTTTTGATTTAAATACTTCAGACAAAAAATTACCTAAAACTACAGTAAATTTTGATTCTGTAGGTAATAAAATGACTATAACATTTGATTCACTAGGTACAGTTGCAGAAGATTTAATGGAAGATCTTGAAGTTAATGATATAGTATCCGAAATTAGATATGTAGCTACTAATAAAAGTTACGTAGTTATGTTTGATGATTCTGTTAAGTATAGTGTAAGAAAGGATGGCGATAATTTAGTATTTGATATTAAAACAACAACTGAATTAGCAAAACCTGATACTACAACTACTACAAATAGTAATACTGCAAATAATACAACTACAAACACAAACAGTAATACTAATACTAACAATACGAATACAAGTACTTCTAGTAATACAGAAATGCCAAAGGCTCCTCATTTTAATAATGAGTTTTCTCAAAATAAGCAATATCTTGTAAGTACTGTAAATCAGAATAAATTAGCACATAATGTTTACTACTTTGATAACTACGGAAGTTCTTATCAATTCTCTTGGGCTCAAAAGAATGTAGTAGGAGACACTAATGTTCCAAATGCAACAGCATATTACGATACGTCTACAGCAGGAAAAACATACTTAATAGTAGAAATTTCTAACTTAACACAGGAGGTTCTAACTGCAAATGGAGTAGAGGGATTAACATTAGCTGATATTGGAGCAAAAACTGGAGCAACTACTGCAGGTTCAACAATGGTAAGAATTGATTTATTATCATTTGAAAATGGAGTAGCTAAATATAGATTAGAATTAAGTAAAAAAACAGACTTTAAGCTTTGGGTAGATAAAACTCCAGATAATGCAACTGGTACAGTTAGTGTTACTATTAAAAACTAGTATTTACTAAAATTAAAAAAAGCTCCTCAATTGAGGAGCTTTTTTATTGGTACTTTAGAATTTACTATATATTAAAAAGTTTTGCGTGTAGTTCTTTTGCTTCTGGATCTGTTAAGTTTACATAGCTTACTCTTATAGTATATTTTATATTTTCATTTGTTTTATATTCATCAATTATTTGCCAAGACCATAAATTCTGCTCAATTGCATCAACCTTATTAAGTACAAATGAATTAATATCTTGATGTGTGTCTAGGACAATGTTTGCATCTAAGTCTACTATCTTTTGTGTAACTTCCTTTGATGAATCACTTTTTATTTCGTTTTTTAATTTATCAACTATATCAAGATTTACTTCAGCAACACATGATTCTAAGAACTCATGTGTATTAGTAATATATATAATTCCGCTAACTGTATTATTAATTCTTACTTGCCAACAAGCTAATGGATGAGCTGACTTTGGAGGATTTTGATCTAATTGATATTCAATTTTCTCTAATCCTAAATGTCTTAATAAGCTCTCTAGCTTTTCTTTAAGTAAATTAATATCTTTATTATTTATTAGTAAACCTAAGGAATTTACTTCTAAATAGTTGGAATCTTTTTTTCCAAAGATCTTCCCAATTTCAAATAGCTGTATAGGATTAATATTGTTTTTTTGATAATTTTGCGCCTGACCCAGTAAACTTACTGCAATTGATTGTCTTAAAAAAGGTACTTCCTCATTTATAGAATTTGTAACTCTAACGACATCCCAATTTATATAATTTGTAAGCTCATTTGTTTTTTGATCAATTAAAACCCAGGATCTTACTTCATCAAAGCCTAATGCCGCTAAATGGTTAGTAAGATTATTCATTAAGTATATTCTGCTAGGTGTAATATCCTTTACAACTTGTGTGGTTAGATAATTAGAAGGGATGTTATTGAACCCCTTCATTCTTATTATTTCTTCAAATACATCTTGTTCAATTTCTATATCTAATCTGTTAACTGGTCTAGTTACAATAACACTATTATTATTATCTTCTTTTATAGTAAAGCCTAGATTCTTTAAGTATTCTTTAGATTCGGTATAAGTAATAGGAATGCCTGCTACTTGTTGAACTTTATCTAAATTTACTTTTATTTCATTATTAGTAGTTGGTTGAGGGTATTCGCTAAATACACTAGAAACAATCGATCCACCACAATTTTCTAATATTAAGCTTACAAGCCAGTCAAAAGCTTGTGGTAGGGATTCAGGGTCTAAAAATTTTTCCAATCTAGAACCGGCTTCTGTCATAATCTTTAAAGTTCTAGCATTCTTTCTAACAATGGTCCCATTGTATACAGCCATTTCTAATACTACATTTTTTGTATTATTAGTGACTGCATCTTCTTGTCCTCCAATAAAGCTTAAAGATAATGGTCTTTTATTATCACTAATTACAAGAGTGTCGGGGGTTAATTCAACCTCTTGGCCATTTAATGTGATTATTTTAGGGTATTTATTATTATTTAACTCCCAAGTAAGTGCATCTCCAACTAAGTCAGCATCAAATACATGGGATGCATGAGCTGTTTCTAATAAAACATAATTAGTTAAATCAACTAAATTATTTATACTGTTAATGTCGTATAAAGCTAAATATTCTTTAAGCCATGCAGGAGATTCTTTTATATCTAACCCTTCAAACTTTACTGCCATAAGTCTTTTTACGGCCTCTTTATCTTTAATAGTAATTGGTAGTTGATAATTTAGTGAAGGATAATTAACTTTAACTTCTGGAAATTTTAAAGGTATTTTATAATATGCGGAAAGCTCACGGGCTAATCCCCATACCCCAAACGAATCAGCTCTATTTTGTCTTACTTCAAGATCCAAAAAGTAGTCTTTATTACCATTAAAATCTACTTCTATAAACTTGTCTAACATAAAGCCGGTTAAGGTGAATACATTAGCAACTTCTCTAGCATCAGCCTTTAAATCAGGTAAATATTTTTTAAGCTGCGAGTAGAGGACTTTCATATTGGTTTATTTAATTTATTTACTAAGGTTAAAATTATACTCTTTGATTTTAACCTTTGTTCAGTAAGAATTTCAAACCAATCAAGCTCAATTTGCAACATTTTATATAAGTCTTCAAAAGTTAGGTTTAATCCTAATACCTTATTTATAGGATTATCGATTATATATTTTTGACTTTTAGCTATTTGAGGAGAAACAGCTTCGCCTATTAGTTCTATATTTCTAGCTAAATCTTCTTTAGAAACATAACCTGCTAACTGATTAGTATAATAAATATTATCTGAACTTAATCCAGCTCCAGTAAGGGCATTAGTACTTATAGAGGGCATGCTTCCTGTATGCCAAATGGCTTTTAATAAAAAAATATTGGTTAAGAGCAGAATATTATTATTAAAGTTATTTAAGACTTCAAACATAATTGAGTAGAGATTCTTGTCCTTATTATTTTCATAGCAGAGTTTATCTATAATCTCGCAAAAGAGCTGTATTACAAGCATTCCAGTATTATTACTTTTCCACTCTATAAATTCATTTTGTACTCTAATCTCAGTAATTATGGGGATTTGATACCCTTCTAAACCCTTTACCTCTACCAAATTACAAAGTTCAATTGAATGAGATTTTCTACTGGTGGATTTTTTTGCCCCTTTAGCTAGAAGTGTATTTTTAGATCCATCTTGATCTATAACATTAATTATTTTGTCTGACTGGCCTGAGTTATATATTCTATAAATTATGCCTTTAATATTATGCGATTTCATTTCATTATTATATCCTGATTTACTTTTTTACAAGATTAAATAATAATGTAATGGAAACAAATTCCTATGGAACCAAAACCAAAACCTATAGAAACTAAAACAAGCCCATTTGTTTTGCCTAAATCAACTACAAACTCTTTGCAGAGTGTAAAGATAAAGCAAATGAAATATAAAAGAAATAATACTAATTTATTTCTTAATATTTTTATGGGTCTTTTTATAGTTGCAGTTACAGGATTAGTAGTTTATGTATTAATCTCCCTAAGCCAGCTTCAAAAATTATCTGTAGATGAATCTATTGATAATAGTATCAATAATACAACGGTTCCTGTAAGTGATGAAGAGGAAATTCCAGATGTACCTATCACTCCTTGGGAACGGAAAGATTTTAAAATTAACAATAATACAGTTTGGAGTTTATTAGTACCTGGTAACTTTACAGAAAGTAAAAGTACACAGGAAGGTACAATTACATTAACTGGATTTGATAATGATCAGAGCTATAAAGTTACATTAAATTTCCCATTATTTAGTAATTATCCAGGTGGTGAACCTGAGGATTTAAAAGATTGGATTCAGTCTGAGTTAGCATTTTTAAATCCTGAAGATTCTTTAAATGTTTCTTCAGAATCTTTTACCCTAGACCAGAATATAGAGGCTACTTTATTAATTAATGTAAATGAAATTACTGCTGATAGCGGTAATGCTAGATTATTTGGCAATAAAAAAAGTTTGGTTCTTTATATAGATAAGACCAAAACAAGGAATTACAGCAAAATTACAGTAGTTCCA
>CAYPVU010000012.1:0-3061 GCA_964414295.1 uncultured Candidatus Saccharibacteria bacterium
ATAGAGGCTACTTTATTAATTAATGTAAATGAAATTACTGCTGATAGCGGTAATGCTAGATTATTTGGCAATAAAAAAAGTTTGGTTCTTTATATAGATAAGACCAAAACAAGGAATTACAGCAAAATTACAGTAGTTCCAGAAACAGAATACAACGAAGAAACTACAAAAGCCTTCTTTAGCAGAATTATTTCTTCTTTAGAGTTTAATTAAAGCCGGCTAAGCCGGCTTTAATTTTTATACTTTAGGTAAGACATAGAAGTCCTCTGCATCTTCTATTTTATGAATTAAATCAATCCCTGCACCAGCATCTATTAATCCGTTTTTTATTTTATCTTCCACTATCTCAATTCTTGCTTTTTTAAAAGCATCTAATAGTTCTTGAGGATTTACACCTAAATAGTCTGCTGCTTTTTCTATTGTACCTGGATCTCGTGTTTGTGCAGATACAGAATATAAAGGTAATACTGAAGAAACAGCTGCTGTAGCAGCTACTGCTGTAGTTACAATTACTTGTCTTTTTTTCATAGTCATCAAAATTCAAAAATAAAATTTTTGTTTGGGTTAAGCTAACCTTATTATATTTTGAACCCTGATAACTTCAGGTAAGTTAAGGATGCTATGCAACCCATGTAATAAATCTTATTTCATCTATATGAAGAATATATGAAGAAAACGTATCAAATCGTAATTATAAAGCTCACACCTTTACCACTTTCGTTATTTTGAGCTTTAATTTCCCACCCTTGAATTTCGCACATCTCTTTTACTATTGCTAATCCAAGTCCTAGGCCTCCAGTCTGTCTGTTACGTGATTTTTCTACACGGTAAAACCTTTCAAATACCTTCTTTATATCGTTTTCAGGTATTCCCACTCCGTTGTCACTAATTCTAATCTCCTTGTCAGTGAATCCAATTACTAGTTTTGTAGCTTTGGAATACTTTATAGAATTATCAATAATATTTCTTAAAATTGTATATGTCATGAACCTATCGGCCTCTATATGAATATTTTTAGAAAGTGTATTTTCTACTTCGATACCTGCATTCTCTAAGTTGCTTTTAAGTTCCCGAGTTAATTGGTTAATTAAATCAAATAAATTAATTTTAGTAATTTTCTTATTAGTTATTTGAGCTCTCAGTTTAGTATATTCATACAGCTTATCTATTAATTCATTTAATCTCTCTACATCCTTTAAGGTAGCCTTTAACCGTTCGGCATCTGCTTCAAATACACCGTCAATCATACCTTGTACTTGTCCTGTAATAGATGTAAGTGGAGTTTTTAATTCGTGTGCTACATCAGAAATTAAATCTTTTCTAAGAGTTTCTTGATACTCTAATTCCCCAGCTAATTCGTTAAACTCTTCTATAACCAAATCAAATTCAGTTTCACCAGTTTTTAAAAGCTTATTTTTAAATTTACTTTTTTTAAGGTTTCTAATACCTTCTCTTAACTCTCTTAAAGGCTGAGTTATTATTACAGAAAAAATAATCCCCGCTATTAATGACATTAATAAACCTAGTGCTCCTGCAAATATTAGAGTATTAAATAAAGACTCATTAAATTGTTTCCTTATAACTTCAACAGGTGCAACAGGAGATTGTTTTACTAAAAAAAGGTTGCCATCTATAAACCGTATTGTAGCTGATTGAAATTCGCTTTGAGCAGTAGTGATGGCAAAAATACTTATGTATGCCAGTATTATTCCAGTTATTAAGAATATACCAACAAAAATCTTAACTGAAGTTTTAGAAAGTAAAGATTTTATACTCATAGTGCATCGTTAAACTTATATCCTTTGCCAATTACAGTTAATATAAACTCCGGAAGGTCATCTTCTACTTTTAACTTTCTTCTAATATTTTTTATATGAACATCTACTGTTCTATCTAAAATATCAGAGCTATCAAAATCATTATAGGCTTTAAGAATAATATTCTCTCTGTTAAATACCTTCCCCGGATTTTTAAATAAAGTAACTAATATATTAAATTCAGTAGTAGTTAATTCAATAAGTTTATTATTAACTTTTACCTGCTGCTTTTCTGGATCAATTGTAATGTATTGATTAGATAGAGTAGTACCATTTGTTCTTTTTAACAAAGCTTTTACTCTAGCCACTAAGACTGTAGGGTTAAATGGCTTTTTTATATAATCATCTGCCCCGCACTCTAATCCAATAAGTTCATCTGCATCTTCAGTTCTTGCAGTAACCATAATAATTGGTACTTGAGACTTGCTTCTGATTGTTTTACATACAGTAATTCCGTCAATTTCAGGAATATTAATATCAAGGATTACTAATTCAATATTTGTTTTTTCGAATATACTTAATGCCTTTGTTCCAGTTTCAGCTTCGTAAATTGTGTAACCCGCCTTTTGCAAGTATGCAGTTTCGATCTCTCTTATTGAGTTTTCATCTTCAACAACTAGAATATTCATTTTATGCAAGCTGATTCATTTGTTTATTAAGCATATTGTCTAAATACTTTATTAGACTCCTCATCCCTTCCATACTTTCTGGATCTAGGTTTAGTTTAATAATTCCTTCTTCAAATTGTTTTAAAGCAGATTTTGCTAAAAATATATTTGTTTGCCCTTGATTCTCATTAGTGATTTCACTAATTGCTTTTCCTACTATACTTAGATTTTTTATTCTTGCCCTTGTTTCTTCATCGGGTTGGATTGTTGGCATAAGTTAAAGCTAATAATTTATATCTATAATATAATCAAGTATATCATTACTTATAAGCTGAATGAAAAAGCACAAAAATTCATTGAACTTTTATAACGATTTTATACCTCAAGCAAGTCTAGATTATCATAACTTAGGCATATTAAATTCGTATGAAATTGAAAAGATTTTAATGGACTTTTTTCTGGATTGTGAATTTATGGGGTATAAGAGAGTATTAGTAATTACTGGGAAAGGGAAAGTCGTAAAGCCATCTGTATTTAAATTACTAAAACAATCAAAAAAAGTGAAAGAATTTAAAACTGCGGGTTACTTTAATGGTCAAGAAGGCGCTTTTGAAGTAATACTACTTTAACTTTCTA
>CAYPVU010000013.1:0-59885 GCA_964414295.1 uncultured Candidatus Saccharibacteria bacterium
GTGCATTAGATGTTACAATCTCTTCAATTGATTATCTTTGCATCGGAAAATTATGAATCAAAAAGAAATCGTAGGATCACAACTTAAAAAGGCAAGAAAACTTTGTAATCTATCACAAGGCGAATTAGCTGAAAAAGTGGGAATATCAAGAATGATGATTAGTCGATACGAATTAGGAGTAAGCGATATCCCTTTGGAGAAGCTTAAGAAGATTGCTGAAATTCTTGAAAAACCAATTTCATATTTCTTTGGCGAAACATTGTCTGAAGATTCTGCTCAAGTTTGGAAAGAAGCACAAAAGTATTTAGAACTATTCAAGGACAAAGTAGGTGGCGATTTGGAATTATCACCAAAGGATATGTTGGCATTTTCACTCGGTGAAGGAGTAGACATTGAAAGTGCAGTAGAAGAAGCTAAAACAATGATGAAGAATTGGTATTTAGCTCATAATTTACAAAAAGTAACTAGTAAAACATTTGAAGAATGGTGGGACAACAGAAAGGTAAACTAGGAAGTGTTCATTTATCGATGAGGTTAAAACTCATCGATTTTCTATCTGTTTAAGAAAGGGGGGCTAAAAGCCCCCCTTTTTTTAGGTAGAAACTAAATTAATTGTTAATAAAAGGAACTGCCCATGACTGCCTCTATTTTAATTTATTTTAGGAAATTAGGGGAAAATGATATTGCCTCTTGTCCAAGACATGCTGAGAGTATCGGCAGTAAGCCTTCGGACAAGATTCCCCAATAAATATGAATATATAAAGACTATAGCAAAAGAGATGTATCCGCATATCGAAATAGAAGAGTCACAGTTTAAAGAAAATATAAACGCACAAAGAGTATATATAGCAGAAAAAGGAATATTTTGGTTGATTGTAATCAATGAGAAATTACCATCTCGAAAGAAATATACGACTTTGATACACGAGTTAATGCATTGCTATACAGACGAAATAAGAATGTTAAGTAAGCAGGAGGAAGAACAACTAATAATGGATATCGAAAAAACAATATTTACGAGCTTTAAGAAAAATATCAAAAATGATAATATATAAATGGACACAACTTAATTATTTGCATGAACCCAAAGCTATTAAAGGGTTGTTTGATAGTAATAAGGGCTATTCGTACAATTTCATGCAAATGGAGTTGTGTCCAACGAGTAGCCCTTTTTTTGTTACTAAAAGGAGGTTTAAAAAATGAAAACAGCAGTAATATATACAAGAGTGTCTTCAAGGGAACAAGCCGAAGGCTTTTCAATTGAAGCTCAAGTCAAAGCTTGTCAAAAAAAAGGACAAGACGATGGCTATAAAATAATGAAAGTTTTCAGAGATGAAGGATTTACAGGTACATCGAGTGATAGACCTGCACTTAATGAGCTTATTAACTTTTGCAGACATAATAGTGTTCACGCTGTAATTATTCATAAGCTTGATAGATTTGCTCGTTCAATAGTCGATCATTCAGCATTAAGAGCAATATTACAAAAATATGGAACAAATTTAGTCTCTTGTACCGAACAATTAGGTAATGCACCTCATGAGATTTTTCTCGAAAACATCATGGCTTCAATGGCTCAGTTCTATAGCGATAACTTAAGAACTGAAGTTAAAAAAGGAAAAATGGAAAGATTTGAGAGTGGCTATCACATGGCTACCGCTCCATATGGATATACTGTTCAGACTGGAAACAAAATAATGCAGATTGTACCCAAAGAAGCTGTTGTTGTAAGAAAGATTTTTAGCTTATACATTACTGGTCACTACTCCTTTGAAGCAATAGCATACAAATTAAAGAAATTGGGATATGTAACAAGAAATGGTAAAGAATTTTCAAAAAGTAGGATTCAAGAAATGCTGAACAATGTTGTTTACGAAGGAATTGTAGAATATAAGCAGATAAATAGACAAACTAAGGGTTTGCATGAACCAATTATTTCTACTACTATTTTTGATATGGCTCAACAAATCATGATTGATAGAGGAAATGTAAAATTAAAGGAGAAAGGGAAATACGATTTTGTGTTCAAAGGTTTCGTAGCATGTCCAGAGTGTGGAAAGCCACTTTATGCCGCTTATTCAACAAGCGGAACTGGTACTAAGCATTTATATTACTGTTGCAGAAATAAAGTTCATAGAAGTGTGAATATCAGAGAAGCAATTGTTAATAAGGCTTTTAATGAAACAATAGAATCGTTAAGAATTGTTCCCGATGTAATGGAAGTTGTGAATGTATATGTTAAAGAAGAATTAGAGAAAAAGCATAAAGATGCTGTGAACAATTTAAGACATAGTCAGAAGGTACTAGAAGATATTAAAGCTGAAAGAGTAAGATTGGATAAAAGACTTGATAAAGGAATTATTAGTGAAGAGACCTTTAAGGAAAGAGAAGCCGAACTCGAAGGTCGTGAAGTAATTGCAAAATTGGCGGTCAATGAAGATACAATTGACTACAATGACCTAATCACGCAATTAAGAATGCTCTATAATTTTGGCTCACAAATATCTAGATATTGGGAAATAGCCTCATTTGATCAGCGTAGAGAGATACTGGCGGACATGTTTACGAACTGTCCAAAGATTGAAAATGGGAAACTTACGAACTTAGAAATCAGCCCATTGTATAAGGCTTTTAGTGACCTTGCGGAAGCACTCGTCCTGAAAAATCGGAGCGACAAGACTCGAACTTGCACTCGCACGACCCCCAGCCGTGAACTTTAACCAATTAAGCTACGCTCCGATTACAAAAATTTTATCATAAGATTAATTGTTGACCTTCTCTAACTTTATTTTTAAACTTTTATTAATACTAAGAAAGGAGGTCATTAATATGCAAGAAGAAAAACAAATAGAAGCTCTTACTTGTTTAGAAGATATGAGTGAATTAATGCAAAAGTTAATGCTATTCTCTAAAGACTTAGTAAAAGAGTTTTCAGAAACTGGTTTACTTACTGTAGAAGATAAAAAAGACTATGACAATTTAGTCTTTGAATGCGAAAATTGTATTAAGCAGGCAGAGCTTTTGATTGATTCAAATGAATTGCCAATGTAATAAACGTTAAATAAAAGAAATGAGAGATACTACTCTATGTTTTTTAGTCGAAACCTTCGACAATAAAATTTCGTCTGTCCTTTTAGCAATGAAGAAAAGAGGTTTTGGTGTTAATTGGTATAACGGTGTTGGCGGAAAAACTAATGAAGGAGAAAGTATAGAATCTGCAGCAGTTAGAGAAGTTTTTGAAGAAATTTCAGTTTCTGTAAATCCATTGGATTTAAAAAAGGTTGCTTTAATTAAGTTTGAATTTGCTGATAATCCCGAATGGGATCAATTAATGCATGTATACCTTGTAGAAGAATGGGAAGGAGAGCCTAGAGAATCAGAAGAAATGAAGCCAGAATGGTTTAATTCAGAATCTATTCCTTACTCTCAAATGTGGCCAGATGATAAATTTTGGCTTCCACAAGTAATGCAGGGTAAAAAAGTTGAGGCTTACTTTAAATTAGATAAAAACAATAATATTCTTGCTCAAGAAGTAAAAGAAGTAGCTATAATAATTTAAAGTATTAAATTATCAATTTCGTAAGCTATACCATTGTCTGCAGTACTTCCACTGCTCATTAATTTAGCAGAATTAAATATAGTTCCAAAATCATTAATATTTACGGTTATGTATTTGCCATTTATAGATCTCATCCATTCTACTCTATTGATATCTAGCTTTTTTAATTCACCGGTAATAATATGATTTTCTATTACTGTTCTAAGTCTATTACTATCACTAAACAAAGCAGTTAGTTCTTCTTCACCTAATTTTTTAAAAGCATTATCATCCGGGACCAATACAGTATATTTATCATTAGTTGTTAGTCTTTCGTAAATACCAGTTCTTGTTAAAGCATCAAAAAAATATTTATAATTGGAACCTTTTGCTATTACATTTACTAAATTATTACTGCTTTCTTCTTCTCTTGTTGTCTGTACTCCAGCAACTGTTCCATTGGTATTAGGTCTAGAATTCGCTTTCCCCACAATATAAACACTTAATCCTACAATCATTACTACAAAAAGACCTGCAGCAATCTCGAACAAATGTTCACTTGCTTTTTCTGCAAAATGTTGAGTTTTTGATTTGGGCCTTTTTATATTGATCATATATTTATATTCTACAATACTATAGCAATATTAGTTAATATGTTTTTTTAATATATTAAATAATACATTTGCATTATGTCTAATTGCATTAATACTAGCCTTATTTTCTATTTCGTGTACTAATTCGTTTCTAAGCTTGTGTGCTGTCCAGACTGCATTATAATCTTCTTTACTGAATATATTTCTGCTATTTTTAAGTCTTTCCCCTAAAGTAGTACCGTTTATATTTTTACTTTTTAAAATAAAATCTAAAAGCTTATCTAAATCTATTAGTGCGGCTTTTACTTCTATATAATTATTAGATTTTATTGACTTGTATAGTAAATCTAGCTGACTTTTAGCCTTTACTTTCCATTCAGATTTGGGAGTACCTGAACTGCTTGCAATTATTGCAACCAATATAACTATTACTATAACTACCGCTACAATTAATAATATATCCATAATTAATAATCAAACTCGTCAAAACTTTGACGAAGTAATCTTTTGTTAATATTTAAATTATCAATTTTTACTATGTCTTCCTGACTTAATTCAAAATCAAAAATACTAATGTTTTCTACAATTAAACTTTCATCAGTTGCCTTTGGAATTGCAACAATATTCTTGCTTATAATCCATTTTAAAATAATTTGAGGAACAGTTTTACTATATTTATTGCTTAGATCCTTTAAAAGCTGAATTTCTAAATCTAAACCCTGACCTAAAGGAGAATATGCAGTAATTAAAATATTGTTATTGTCACAAAACTCCTTTAATTCCTTTTGGTAAAAACTTGGATGAAATTCTATTTGATTATTGGCAGGTTTATATCCTAGATCTAAACAATCCTGAATATGATGTTTAGTAAAGTTAGAAACTCCCCAATCTTTTATTAACCCTCTACTCTGCAACTCTAGCAAGGCAGATATTGTTTCTTTTAAAGGTATATTTTTATTAGGCCAATGAATTAAATATAAATTTATGTAATCTACATTTAACTCAAGTAAATTTCTTTCACAGCTGCTAATTACTGATGTATAGTCAAGGCTTGTATGCCATACTTTAGATGTTAAGAATATGTCTTCTCTATCTACGTTAGTTTCTTTAAGTGCTTTTCCTACCGCAGTATGGTTGCCATAAATATCAGCAGTATCAATGTGTCTATAGCCTTTGTCTAAGGCAATTTTTACTGAATTAGTACAAGTATTGTCATCTAGTCTCCATGTTCCTATTCCAATTGATGGAATCTTTTGATTGTTTAATTTAAAGTAATTCATAATTGTTAATAAAGTTTATACAATGTCACTCTATTTTAATTCTTTTTTTTGTATTAGTATATTAATAGGTTAAAAGACATTATCTTATGGATTTATCGGGATTTAATATTTTTATAATAGCAATTGTACTTCTGCTTTCAGCAATCTTTATTCTTTATAAAAGAATTGCATCTATTGCAGTAGTATTTATTAATATTCTCTTCCCATTAGCAATCATAACAATACTGCTCACTTTGTTTTATCCTCAAGGATTTACTTATATTGTAGAAAACAACTTTAAAGAAACTCCCTTAGCGTATAACTTAAAATCTATTGATAGTACTCTAACCGAAGTTTCTAAAATACAGAGTTCAATTGGTAATTCTATAAATAATATACTAAATCCAAATCAGTCAAATGCAATAGAAGAATATAATTCAAATATTTACCAGCAGGTATTAAATCTTCTTACTACTCTATTAAGAATCTTTTTACTGGTACTAAGTCTTTTATTATTAATCTTTGCTGTATATATTAGATATGCTTTCTCTGGTATATTCGAGACACGAGATTTGCAAAAGCAAATTAATCAGCTTAGAGAGGAGGTAAAGAATTTAAAAGCTTCTAGTTTAAAGAATTAATAAAATCCTGCTCTACTCTGTTTAAAAGAATATTTTGTACAAAGCTTTGTTCTAAAAGATAGGATTCTATTTTCTTATCTAAGTTAAAGACTACTAATATTCCTACAATAATAAACACTAATCCTAATATTTTTTTAAATTTGCTGTTAGGGTTTGTTATCCATTTAGTTTTAGATATTAACTTCTGTCCTAGAGTAGCTATTAAAATCAGGAATAAAGACATTCCTGCAATAAAACTTAGTAAATATAATATCCCCTCAATTGTGTTAGAAGGCAAAATTGCATATAAAATGTATCCATAAAGAGGACTGCAGCTAGAAAATACTGGTCCTAGAGCAAGTCCGGTTAAAACTGCACTTAAAAACTTTCCCTTTTTATTAACTGTACTCAGTAATTTATTAGAATTATTATGTAAACCTATTTTTGTTGAGATTGTATCCCAAATGTTTGGAAAAACCGTTGCAATACCAAGTAGTATTAATATTATTCCAGATAATATCCTAATAAAACCTATGTCTGTACTTAATGCATTAATACTTGCCTTTATAAAAAGAGAGAAAAGGAAAACCGAAAGTCCTAAGGAAGCTATTATTAAAAAAATTCTGTATTTAGATTTATTTTGAACAGAACCGCTTAATACAATAGGCAATAAAGGTAAGGAACATGGAGTTAGTATGGTAAGTATGCCTGCTAAAAAGGATGTTACTAATAAAGTTATCATACTTAATTCTATACTCCCTTTATGAATTTAAAATAAAGACAATTCTTCTGTTGTTAATAACTCCTCTGCTTGTTCTGGCGTAATGTTGTCTGTAGTAGTAATAAGAGTAATTTCAGCGATTTTATTTTCTACAGATTCAGTATTTAAATACAAATTCACTTTATTAATTGAGTAATCAGGATTTAATACAAATTCTCTTATAATCTTATCCATTGTTGCAGGAAAAGATAATGGAAATGATGCAGGTAATTGATTGCCACAATCAAAAGCTACATAGTCCTTTAGAGTAAATGTTTTTATATTCTTGCTTGAATTCTCAATTATTTCATAATTATCAGATAGACTCATTAAGTTAGTACTATCAATAGTTTTAGGTTGAGTATAGCTTAACGGGATGTAAGAAACCGGATAGCTGGCAGGCATTTCCTGATTTTCTATAAATTCCGTTACTGCTAGTGTTTGATTATTTACCATTAATTTAGATACTGACTTTTCTGCTTCAAAATACTCGAAAAGCTGAGTAACTGTTAATTCCTTTGGCAGATTAAGATTTGTACAAGTTACTGCACTCGATTCTTGAGGTATGTAGGTAACCGAGGTTGTCTTTAGATTATAGTCGGTACTACTCTCTTCTTTTATCGGTTTAACAATTGACTCTGTACTCAAGAACTCATTAACATCTAATAGATTTAGGGCTGCTACAGAAGTCTTTTCTGTAACTTTTTCTAATACTTCCTGTTTTATTTGATTAGAAACTACTGGTGTAGATCTTACATTTTGAGTTTTAAGTAATTC
The DNA here is from genome assembly GCA_964414295.1 of uncultured Candidatus Saccharibacteria bacterium. Taxonomy (GTDB): domain Bacteria; phylum Patescibacteriota; class Dojkabacteria; order J137; family J137; genus Brojett037. The sequence continues at coordinate 7,548 of CAYPVU010000013.1, forward strand.
AGATAAGATTAAAGATCCCGATAATACAGTTAGAAAGCTAAATACAATAACAGCAAAAAAACTGAAGCTCCCCGATGTTAAGACACTGAATATATTAGACTTAGGTTCTAACTCTTTAAGCATTTTGTTCTTAAGGCGTGATTTAAAAACAGGGTCTGCTACTGCATTGCTCTGTTCTAAAAGGTTTAAAAATTCTTTTTCTTCTTTACTGTATTTGTTCATATTACATTAATATAGTATTAAAAAGTGTACAGAATTGGCCTATAAGCCTGTTTCTATAGCGTCTTTTAGTGATTTAAAAGCCCTTTTCTGGGTAGTTTTAACATAATTCATGTTCTTATCTAGCTTTTCTGCAATCTCTTTTAGACTTAGTTTTTCGATAAATCTCATATGCAAAACTATTGCCTGTTTTTTAGGTATGTAATCTAAGTATTTAATAAGCTTATCTTCTAAAGGTTCAGTCTTTTCACCTTTTTCTACAAAATCTACTAAATAGTCTTCAAAGTCTTCATTTAAGTTAGAAAAAGGAATTTCTCCACGATATTTCTTTTGAAGGTATTTAACAAAAACATTTTTTGCTATTCCAAATAAAAAGGCTTTTATGTTGCCTATTTCTTTTTGCGAATTTCCAGACAAAATATTAGCTAATGCTAGAAAGGTCTCACTAGTAAGATCTTCTGCAGTATCTACAGATAAAGTCTTATAATAGAAAAAGGAATAAATTCTATTAAACTCCTGATCGTATATTGTGGAAAGCTGATATTTAAGATTGCTTGAATCCATTTTTAGTCATTACTAGCAAATTCTTTTACACCTAATTGTATTTCTGTAGTTATAACTTGTATAACATCACCAATTAAAGGAATTGTTCTAGTCCTTACAATTAATAAACCCAATATTCCAACAATTAATGTTGCACCAATAACAGTACCTAATCCCCAGGAAATTCCTCCTAGAAAATTATCTATCATTATTTGTTTTCTACCTTTTAAATAAACATGTTTATTTCTATTTGACTGACTCAATTTTATATCGCTATCACTGCTACTATCTTGCATATATTCAATGTAATAATTGTATATTAATAACTTTACCAACTTCAATATTTTAAAGCAACTGCCTTTGTGATTGTGATATATTTGTTGATAGATATGATTCACGGAAAAAAAACTCTCTACTCAAAATATGCTATTAATAGAGTAATCTGGTATTTAACATTCTCAGATATCTTTACTTGGGGACTATACATGGTTATTACAACCATTGTGGGTATTTATCTTCAAAACAAGTTAGGCGGCAGTGCATTAGAATATATAGGCATAGGTACGGCAATCTACTATTTAGCTAAAGGGGGGATACAAATACCAATCGGAATGATTACCGATAGAATAAAAAAAGATAAAGATGATATTCTTTTTCTTTTGTTAGGTAATATTTTAATGGGAATCCCTTTTTTCTTTTATCCGCTACTTCAATCTCCTCTGCCCTACTTTATACTTCAGTTTGTAGGTGGCTTAGGTGCTGCTATGAATTTAGTTAATTGGAGAAAATTATTTGCTAAAAATTTAGATAAAGGTAAAGAAGGTTACAACTATGCTGTATACGACACAATTATGAGTATTGCGGGTTCTATATTCAGTGTAGCCGCAGGCTTTATAGCTTCTGTTAATCAGGTATATTTTGATTTAGTGATTGTAGGGATAGGTGGATTAATGCTGTCTAGTGGAATTTGGGTAATCTTAATCTATTTTGTAAATAATAGAAATTCTAATAAATGAAACAAGAAACTGCCTATAAATTATTAATAATTTCTTTTGCTATTGTTTATATTGCTTTTGGTGTGCCAAAAATATTGGGAGCAACATCAGTTAAAGATTTAATGCAGGCAGGCTATCCATTTTTTAACGATGCAATAATTGGATTTATGGGCATTGTGGAAATTATTCTTGGATTTTGTTTGATAGTAAAGAAAACAAGAAGTCTTGCTGCATTGGGTATAATATTGCACTTACTAGGAACCTTATCTACTTTTGTTTTAAACTTTAATTACTTTTTTAATTCACAAACTATTTTTACTTTAGAAGGTGAATTTGTATTTAAAAATATTGTATTTATAAGTCTTGCTCTTTATATATTGTCTAAAGAAAATACAATTAAACTTCCTCAATTTCTAAATAAGGCGAATGGATCCAACCAGAATTAAAGTACTAAACAATAAACTTAACCCGTCTGGTAAAAGTATAGTATATCTAGTCTCTAGGGATTTAAGAATAAAAGATAACCATGCATTATTTTATGCTTATAATTCTGCACTAGCCAATAATTTACCATTAGTAGTTGTTTTTAATTTATATGCTTCAGTAAAAAATAGGAACCTTAATCAATATAGGTGGATGCTAGAAAGTCTTTTAGAATTAAAAGTAAGTTTAAAAGAATTAAATATACCTCTGTATGTTGTTAAGAATAAAACGGCAAATGAATTAGCTGAGTTATTTAATAAAGAGTTGAATCCACTAGAAGTATTTTTTGATTTTTCCCCACTTAAGGGTCCCAAAAGCTTTAAAGATAAATTTGCTACCATCTCTACTTCAAGAACTATTGTTGTTGATACACATAATATTGTTCCTGTATGGGAAGCAAGCACTAAAGAAGAATTTGGAGCTTATACTTTAAGGCCAAAGTTAAAAAAGCTTTTAGATACCTACCTAAAACCCACAGGTAGGTTAAACCCTATTAACATAAAGGGATTAGATGTTTCTACAGAGTTTATACATGAATGGGATTTTGATTCTTTAGGGAAAGACATTAAAGCTGTAGAGTTAAATAACTATTCTGTATTAGTAACACCAGGAGAATCTGCTGCAAACAAAATAGTAAAAGATTTTATTGAAAATAAACTAATTAATTATTTTAAAGATAGAAATAACCCTACAATAGAGGCACAATCTAACTTAAGTGCTTATCTGCATTTTGGATGTATTTCTGCTCTATCTATAGCCTTAGATGTGATTGATTATTGTAGTAAAAGAAGTTTAGAAGTTAATTTTGGTTTTAAAACAGATATTAAAGATTTTGATTCTTTAAATGAAGATATTAAATTAAAAATTAGTGCTGAGGCATTTTTAGAAGAATTAATTGTAAGAAAGGAATTAGCAGATAATTATTGTTACTACAATCGTAATTATGATTCACTAAAAGGAGCTAAACCTTGGGCTATAAATACTTTAAAAAGTCATTTGACTGATAAAAGAGAACATATCTACTCTCTTGAAGAATTGGAAAATGCTTCAACATACGATGTCGCATGGAATGCTTCTCAAATACAGCTGTTAAGAACAGGAAAAATACACGGCTATATGAGAATGTATTGGGCAAAGAAAGTATTGGAATGGACTTTAGATCCCGATACTGCAATTAAATACCTTATTTATTTAAACGATAAATACAGTTTAGATGGGTATGATCCTAACGGATATGCAGGAATTTTATGGAGTGTAGCCGGACTTCACGACAGAGCTTGGTTCGAAAGACCGATTTTTGGTCAAATTCGATATATGAATGCAAATGGTTTAGCTAGAAAATTTGATTTAGAAGAATATATTAATAAATGGGTAGATATGTAAAAGGTTTTTATACAAGTTGAGTACTTGTTTTATACAAGAAGATTTCTACTTGATACAAACTCTTCAATAAGGAATAATGGTAATGAATTATGATGAGATTTATTAAAACACAAAAATCTTTAATATCCTCACTGGCTAACGGTAATCCGTCTAATAAAATAAAAGTTATTGGGGTTGCTGGTACTAGAGGAAAAACTGTGACTGCACATATGCTGCATCATATATTAAAGCAGTCCGGACTTAGTGCAGGATATATTAGTACACTTGGCTACTCTACTGACTCAACTAAAAGTAATAGAGATACTTATGCAAACGTAATGGATGCAATTGAGTTAAATAAAATTTTAGCTCAAATGGTAAAAAATGGAATCACTCATGCTGTAGTAGAAGTCAATTCAAGTGGCTTAAGAAGTAAAATCTTTGAAGGTATAACATTTGATTCCGGTATACTGACAAATATTTTTTTTGATAGACCCGATGATTACGAGACCTGGGAAACTTATGCTAAAACTAAAATAGACTTTTTAACAAAAGTTAAAGATGGAGGTTTAGTTGTTTTTAATAATCATAATGCTGATATTTCTAATTGGATTTTAAGTGAGGCAGGTAAGATTAAAAATAATATTTATTCCTATTGGGTAGACTTTAGTAAATTGGGGGCAATTAAACATTCAGTTAATCATGTAGCTTTTGATTTTGAAGGTACTCCATACTTAGTTCCAGCAATCGGTACTGCAAATATTTTTAATGCAGCTCAAGCTGCCAAGTTAGCTCAAATGTACGTGCCACCCCACTCAGTGCCTGCTGCTTTAAATACATATCAGCCACCAAAAGGCAGAATGGAGATAGTCCAAAAACATCCATTTAGTGTAATAGTTGATTATGCATATACTCCAGATATGTTAGAAGATGCTTTAATGTATTTACATTTAATTAAACCATACAATTCTAAAATTATTACAGTTGTTGGTTCTAGCGGAGATCAGCATAAAGAAAGAAGAAAAATAGCAGCAGCAGCAGCAAAATATTCTGGAATTGTAGTTTTAGCAGCAGAAGATCCACGAAGTGAAAGGGCTGCAGATATAAATACAGAGCTTCATTTAAGAGCTCAGCCTAATAGAGCTGTACTTGTAGAAAGAATAGGATCTCAAGATGAGTATTCATGGATTAACAAAGATAATTTAAGAACAAAAATAGAAAGAGTTTGGGGGAACAAGGATGTCCCTTTTGTAGCATTTGATGCAGAAGACTTTACAAGTAGACTTAATGCAATTGATTTTGCTATTAAATCAGCAAGACCGGGAGATGTAGTATTTATTGCAGGAAAGGGAGATGAAGATACATTATCTTTTGCTCATGTCGATTATGAGTGGAATGATGCAGAAGCGGCTAGGCAGTCATTAATGGGTAAAGTTAAATAATCAGAATTAATCAACTTCGAAAAGAGGGCGTCGAAGGCGCCCCCTTTTATAATTACCATTTAGAATACATTACTGTTTTATGATCATTCTGTACTTTTGGTAGCTCTTGCCATATTCTTTCTGTAATAAATGGAATAAATGGATGTAGCATTTTCGTATATTCTTTTAATGTATAAATTAATACATTTAAAGTTTCTAATTTATCCTCAAAATCTGGTTCACTAATTATTGCTCCGCTCTCTTTATCCTTAATTGTATTTAAATATTGCTTACTGGATTCAATGTAAATATCACAGAATGTATGCCAGAACTCATGATATAAAGTATCAGTTGCATGTCCAAACTCAAAATCATTTAGATTTCTAGTAACTGCTTTTTTTACTTCTGTTATATGGTTAAATATAGTCTTACTATTTTCCAACTTTAAAGTCTCTAATTGGGGTTCTAAGTAATTAAAACTTTCAGTATTATCTGCATTCATTAATACAAACTTAGCAGCATTCCATATTTTGTTATTAAACTGCTTAAAGTTTTTTAGTTTGTCATTTGTTACAGAATAACTTGCTCCGGCGGAATTCTGATAAAAGTAAGTCATTCTTACAGAATCTGTTCCAAATTCATTCCTTACTTTATCCATATCTATAAGATTTCCTTTTGATTTACTCATCTTTTGTCCATCTGTTCCTAAAACTAATCCAGTTAAGAATAAATTTTTAAATGGAATATTTTTATGTTTAAAGTAAGTAAACATCATCATTCTAGAATCCCAGTTTTCTAAAATGTCATGAGCAGAAACTAATACACTTGTAGGAAAGAATGTATCCATTAAATTGTATTTAGTTAAAGTTGCATAAACCCATTGTCCTGAACTAAACCAGGTATCTAAAACATTTTCATCTTGAATCCATCCTTCTCCGGGGTTTTCTTTCTGAACTCTTAAGTGATTTGGATTTTTATAGTCTAACTCTTCCTTGTTTCCGTTTATTTCTATATATTCTTTGACTTGTCCATTATCATCAATTTCTTCAAATACGCTTCCTGCATACCAAACCGGCAATCTATATCCCCACCATAAACTTCTACTAATTGCCCAGTCTCTTAGGTTCTCCATCCAATGGAAAAACTTCTTTTCCATATTTTCTGGATGAATTGTAACTCCCATTTCTTGGCTTTTATTTTTTACCATTTCAATTGCAGCTTCTTTAATTCCATCATATTTTAAGTACCATTGAGATGATAATAGTGGTTCAATAGAAGCTTTTGTTCTTTCTGCAATTTTTATTTTATTTGTATAGGTTTCGTCTACGTAAACAAGATTCCCAAAAGCCTTCATATCTTCTTGCATAGCTTTTCTTGCTTCCTTAATTCCCATTCCATTGTATTTACCAGTTAGTTTATTTAGTCTTAAATCATAGCCAATTACTTGAATCGCAGGTAAACATTCAGGGTGTCGTTGTGCAATTTCCCAGTCCTCTACTGCATGTGCTGGAGTTACTTTTAATAATCCAGTTCCAAAATCTTTATCTACAGAATAGTCCTCAATAAATTTAAGTCTTTTTGTTTCACCTAAAAAACTAACTTCAATTTCTTTTCCTACAAATTCTTTGTATCTTTCATCTTTTGAATCACAAGCAATTGCAGTATCTGCAAAAATTGTTTCAGGTCTAACTGTACCTATAACAAGTCCATTTGTATAAAGATTTTCATCAGGTGTTTCTTTAAATAAGATTATGTGTGCACCAGCAACTTCCTTAAACATGTCATTATTTGCTTTTCTTATCTCTTCATTGATGTCTCCTTCAAAATCAATTCCTCTTACAACTAGCCTAAAGTCACCATCTAATCTCATTTGAATCCCTATCACTACTCCATTTACTTCATTTCCTACAGGTACTTTATCGTAACCAATACCCAGAACTTTTACTCCGTTGTGTCTTTCGCCTAGTAAGTAAGAAACTTTTTCATTTGCTACCTGGATCTTCCATAGAGTATCTTTTCCTTCAAATTCTCTTTTTAATTGAATTGCCTTTTCTTCTGGTTTTAAAAAAGAATACTTAAAGTAGAAAAACGGCGTTTGAGTTTCTTTGTACTCTACTTGGTTATCTGCAACAGCAGTTCTAGCCTTAGGATCCCAATTTACAATTCTTACACCTTTATAAATTCTTCCATCGTTATACATTTCTACAAAGGTATCTAGTACTGTTTCAACAATGTGGGGATCTAAAGTAAACGTATCTCTATCAAAATCTGCAGATAAACCTATTGTTTTCTCATCATTTCTTGCAGTGTCGATATTCTTCATAAAGAAGTCCATCATTTCTTTATAAAAGTCTTCTCTACTCATATCAAACTTATTTCTTCCCTGTTTTTCTAATACTTCTCTTACAAATACACCCTCTCCTTCTAATCCTGCATGATCCTTTCCTGGTAAAACTAAAACTTTTTTACCCTGCATTCTTGCATATCTAGCCATTGCATCTTGATAAGCGTATCCAGAAATATTACCAATATGTGGCCTTGCATATGCGTTAGGAGGAGGACAAATTAATGCCCAGGCTTCTCTAACATCTGCTTTCATTTCTTCTGTAGATAGAACCTTGTCTTGTGCTGGGTTATATTCTGGCTTATAGAATTTGTTTTCTAGCCAGTAATTTAAAATCTCAGATTCATTTTCCTGAGGATTATAGGGTCCGTTTGGTAAAGCCATAAATAATAAGCTAATAATTACTAATTCTAATAAATTTGAAATGCTTATTATAGAGGGCTGAAGATTTCTATTCCAGCGGTACCACCTCTTTTGTTCTGCAGAAGTGCAAAACTCTTGTCTTAAGCTGTTACGGGCTTGTCCCGAAGGATTCTACGGCTTAAAGCTTTCTTTCCTTTTCGATTCCTTAAGTGACGTTAATCTTAAGTAATTACGAATTGTCTTATTATAACACTACTTTAGAGCTTGGTGCTACTTTTGAGCTCCACTAATTGTCTTCTTAAACTATCATTTTCAGCAATTAATCTTTCAACTGCTCTATAGGTTAACTCATTAAACTTTTGCTGTCTCATGCTTTGTTTTTCAATTACATTAATTACTGTAAATATAATTTTTCTTTGAATAAGCGTTTTTATTTTACCGGCAAAACCTTCTCTATCTCTAGATTGAAACGCATATATGCTGCTTAAAATATCCTTTGAAGATTCCATTGCAGGTAATATATACTCTTTTAAGGTTTCAGAATCTGTTTTTTTTGTTAAATCTACACCTTCGTTTTTTAAATACTCTTCAGCATTTTTTAATAATTCTTTTGAGTCCATAATTATTTTGACATTATATCGGTATCTAAATTCCCGTCTAGAACCATATCTTGCTCTAGCTCAGTATTATTAAGTTTATACCATTGTGTAGTCTGATCTGCAAATTCCATCTTTAAATAAAGATTATTATTTACGCAATAAGATAATTCTCTGTTCACATTAAACTGGGTTTTAAAGCTCTGTTCTACTAAAATGTTTAAAGTATCGTCTTTAGAAGAGAAACTTCCTAAAGTCAAGTTGTTCCCCTCTACTTTGTACGCAAAAAATGAATTTTCGCTTAAAGAACATAAGAGTTTAAAATCAGAACTTAAGCTTGTTTTAACAGCAGCTACATCACCAACATTAAATTTATAATATTGACTGTGTGTAGTTAATCCCAGAATTTTAGTTGAATTATTAAAGAATTGAATCTCTTCAAATGCCAGAGGATCATTTGTTTCTATATCTGCAAGAGTATCAAACATATTAATTTTATTGCCTGCAGAGTTGTATATTTCTGGAATAGCTCCAGTTGCTTTTACAATAATACTTTTTTTATCTGGACTATTACTTACAATATCTCCTACTACATTAGAAACTTTTAATGTTTCTTTAGATACGTAGTTATATCTATGTATCCATCTTGTAGGAGCTTGTCCTTGTGTAAATAAAATCGTATTATTATCAACCCATACATACTGGTCTACTCCACTACTAAAATTTTTATAGTCAGTTACTTTATTCCATTCCTTTCTATTTAGATTATAAATATATAAATCATAAATTCCGCTTAAAGTTTCTCCTAACGCGGATACTAATTTACCATCTGGACTCCAACTTAAGGACTTCCAATTTCTCTTTTCTAAGCCAATAATAAATTTTTCATTTATTTTATTTCTAAGCTCAATAGTATCATCAGGTCTGATTACAGCAATCTCGAACGCTCCTCCAATTGGATTATTTAAGTCAATAATATTTACATTCCCGCTTACGGGATTAGAAATCGGATTATTCCCGTTCGAATTAGTTGTGGGTTGGCCCAACTGTGAAAGCAATAGAATTACTAATAGTACTACACATGCAATTACTACCCCAATAATTCCTATAAAAACTGTTTTTTTATTATTCATAAGACTTTATTAACTAATAACTATTCTACAACTTAGTGCACTTGGTTTTAAGTAAATTATTGAACAAACTGTACAAATAAATTTTAATTTTTAAATATACTGTTCAAAATTATTTCTAATGTTTTATTAAAATCATCTTCCTTCGATACAATATTTAGGTCTTTAGGTAAATATGGCTTAACATATAGTCCATTAAAACTGCAGGCATAAGCTACTCTAGGCAGTAGATTCCTGTAAGAAGTTAATACAAACTTCTGTACTTTATATTTTTCTTCTATAATCTTGCACGCAGAATCAATATCTTTAGCTGAAATATCAATCTTGTAATTATCTGTTGGAATATCTTTAAAAAATTGCTGAAAAGGCTCAATACTAGGGATTATATTATTGGCATCATTATAAGAAACTATTAATACTTGAGTAATTCTTTTTTTAGTATATAAATCTTTTGCGGTTTCTATTAAATTTCTAGCATTGTCAAAATCATAAAGAATATCTGACTGTTTTAAAATTACTACCCCAGTTCTTAGTTCTAACGGAATTTCTTGAGGTGTTGTAATTGTTCTTCTTTGATAAGTAATATTTACTAAATAAACTAATCCAATGGGCAATATTGCAATTACAATTAGTATGGGTAAAGTAAATTTAAGAATAGACTTAAAGTTTAAGTAATTATCTTTAAATACAACTAATTTGGTTTTTAGTTTCCTTGTAGTAAAAGAACTTTTTGTTCGTGATGGTCTACTATTAAAATCCATTAAAGTTTTTTATAAACAATATAATGGTTCTGATTATTTTCTAATCCATCTTCATTAAACTCCTCTACTATTTTTAAAGGTAGATTATGCGTAAGTTCAATTATTTCTAGAGGATTATAGTAGTGGCAAAATCTTTTTGCTCCGTTCTTACCAAAAGTCATTTCAAAGTCATTTTTGGAGCCTTCTACATTTAACGGTGTTAGTTTATTGGAATATCTTTCCATCTTTAAAAACTCCCAGAAAGTTACTACTAAATACCCATCTTTTTCTAGTAAGTAATTAATTGTTTCAAAGAATTTTTTTCTAGATGCAGGTGTTTTTAAATGATGTGTAATTCCAAAGGCTCCAATAAAGTTAAACTGGCCTTTTATCTCTGTTCCCCAGTTTAGGTTTTCAAAGTCTATATTTAATAACTGAAATTTAGATAATCTTCCGTTTTTTCTTACCTTATCCATAAACTCATCTGTCATTTTTAATAGTTCAGATGAATTATCTACTCCTACATATTCACCTAAATCAACGTCAGAATTTATTAAAAACTTTAAGAATCTTCCGTTTCCACACCCTAAATCCAATACTTTAGGTTTGGCAGGATATTCAACATATTTAATTAAACGCTTCCACCCTTCCCAAGGTGCTTGTCTAGTATTTGAAAATTCTTGTGCGTAAGTAGAATACAAATCCATAAAATTTTGCTAATTACATCATTTTATCAGAGTTAAGATAATAAATTGATTGATTATTTACCATACTCTCTTTTTAAATATTATAGGCTTTTTAGCCCTCTTCGCATGTTAAAATTACGACATGCAAGGATATACATTTAATCCAGAAAAATATAAAACTGAACTTACGGCCATTATTAAAGAAATTCTAGGAGCTGAAGATTTTGATCTTAGAACTCTAGATAAGATATTAAAACGTCATCCTAAAGATAGGAACGAGATATTCAGTAGAGATAGTCTAATTGCTGGTATTCAGTACTTTTCTAAGTCACAGAATGCTATAGAAGCAGGTCTAGAATCAACAGATCTTGAAAGATTGGATGAAATAATTGATGTAATTAAACTTAAGCCCATGAGAACTGTATCAGGTGTAACAACCGTAACAGTTCTTACAAAACCCTTTGCTTGTCCTGGGCAATGTATTTTTTGTCCTAACGATGTAAGAATGCCTAAAAGCTATATTGCTACGGAGCCTGGAGCTCAAAGAGCACTAATGAATAGGTTTAGTCCATATGGTCAAGTATTTAATCGTCTACAGGCGATTAAAAATATTGGTCATCCAACTCAAAAGATTGAACTTTTGATACTTGGAGGAACTTGGAGCTATTATTCCAAAAACTATAAAATATGGTTTATTCATGAATGCTTTAGAGCAATGAATGACTTTAGTAAAAAGTATTCAGAAGGGTTAGAAGTCTCTGATTCTGTAGAAGACATGAGAATAATTGATATTACTAAAGACTTAAAGGAAGATTTTAACGATAAACTAAGAGAAGTTTATGGAAATAAACCCTACAATCAGCTAATTCAGACCAAAGAATTTAAAGAAGAGTTTAAAGATAAGATAATTACTGAAAAAGAGATTACATGGGAAGCTTTAGAATATCAGCAGGAAGTTAATTCTCATTCCAGCTGCAGATGTGTTGGTTTAGTACTAGAAACAAGACCCGATACAATAACTCCAAAGGAAGTATTAGATTTAAGAAAACTTGGAGCAACAAAAATACAGCTAGGAATACAGACATTAGACGATAGAATCAGTGATTTAAATAAAAGAGGCGAACATAGGGAAGAAACTTCTAGAGCTTTTCAATTACTAAGAGCGGGGGGATTTAAGATTCATGCACATATAATGCCTAATTTGTATGGGGCTACACCTGAACTTGATTTAAAAGTATATAAAGAACTTTTTGAAAGTAACCAGTATAAACCCGATGAACTAAAGATCTACCCTACATCGATAATTAAAAATACAGAATTATATAATTTATGGGAAGAAGGTAAATATAAGCCCTACACTACTCAGGAGCTTGTAGACCTAATTGCAGCATGTATGGAAAATACTCCGCAATACTGCAGATTAACAAGAATTATTAGGGATATTCCATCTACAGAAATTGCAGATGGAAATAAGACAACTAACTTAAGGGAGGTTGTTGAAGCAAAGCTACTAAAGGAAGGTAGAAGAAATGAGAATATTAGAGCCAGAGAAGTTAAGTTTAAAAACTTAAAATTTGAAGATTTAAGGCTTGATATTGTTGAATATTCTACCGAACTAACCAAAGAGTTATTCTTGCAGTTTGTAACGGTTAAAAACGAAATAGCGGGCTTTTTAAGGCTATCTCTGCCACACTCAAACGAGAATATTATTACTGATGAATTAAATAACTGTGCAATTATTAGAGAAGTACATGTTTATGGTCCTAGTCTAGAACTTAAAAAAGGTTCTAGCGGACAAGCCCAGCATTTAGGTTTAGGAACCAAGCTTATAGAGAGAGCCAAAGAACTAACTAAGCAAAATGGATTTAGTAAGCTTGCGGTAATATCTAGTATTGGTACACGTGAATATTACGATAAAAGAGGATTTAAATTGGATAGATATTATCAAATTGCTGAGGTGTAAGTGCGTTAAATCCTGTAAGTAAATTTATTCCAAATAAATCAGCTGTCTCAAAAGGACCTAGTCCTAAGGCTTTTGCAATAGCAAACAATGTCTCTTTTGTGGGATTTGTTACACCATTCTCTATTCTACTTATACTTCCAAATGCGGCATTAATTCGCAGTTCTAGCTCAAGCTGAGTTATACCTGCTTGCTTACGATAAAACTTTACTTTCTCACCTAACATATGCTGGAGTATTAACTTGTAAATTGCTGTTATAATACTGTATTACTAATGTGTCGGTTAATGAGTGACAGTAAAATATGGAAAAAGAAATAATTAAAGTACTGGAAAACCTGAATTTTAGTCCATCACAATGTAAAGTTTATGCAGAGCTATTAAATGGTGCTAAGACTGTAAAGGAGTTAAGTTTTAGATTATCAATGCCAAGAAGTACTCTTGTTGAGGCCTTGCTTTTCCTAGAATCTTTAGATCTTGTAGAGTCTGCTATAAATGCTGGTGGTAAAAGTAAAATCTATAAAATTAAATCTCTTAATAGTTTAAATTCCTTAATTGATAATAAGATATCTCATTTTGAGACAAATCAAATTAAGTTATCAGAATTACAAAATGACTTTAAAAAGATAGTTTCCTTTTTTGATAGTTCATCGTTAAGCTTTAATACAAATATTAAGATGTTTTTGGGTAAGAAGGAGTTGTTAAACTTATATCGATCCACACTAAGAGTTTCTAATATATACTCTATCTGCAGGTTAGATGACTACTACAAACTTTTTCCTGATGGTCTGACCCTACAATCTCAAGCCAACCAATTAAAATATACTAGAAAATTTAGAGATTTATTAATAGATGGCCCCTCGGTACAGCGATTGGTTGAGAATCAATCTAAGCTTGATTATTCCAATTACGATTACAGGATAATAAAAGACTCTAAAATATTAAAAGAAAGTGAGTTTTCAGATATTTTAATTACAGAGAATTATACGTTGTTTTCAAACTTTAAAGGTGAAACTCCCTATAGTTTTAAGCTAAGTTCTCCAGAGATTAGTAAGTTTCTAATTTACTTCCATTCTATTGTTTGGGACAGTATTTCAAATCCAAATAAATAAATTGTTTCTTCTAGGGTAAGTTTTAAAGCTTGAGCAATTAGGAATAGGGTTTCCTTGGTAGGATTGGTTACTCCATTTTCTATTCTACTTATACTTCCAAATGCGGCATTAATTCGCAGTTCTAGTTCAAGCTGAGTTATACCTGCTTTTTTTCTTAGTGTCCTTATTTTATTCCCGTAATTGATGCTTTGCATATGGGAATTATATTGTGCGTGATATAATCTATTCAATACTTGTTGTAATGTAATAACAACATTACCGTTTTGGCGTTATTACAATTTAACTTTGAATAACTCAATACAGTTAAAGAGATAGTTTTAAGCAGGTAGAAAATGTTAGATTTCAATTACATTCAATGAAAAAAGTAAACCTATATTTAAAAGATTTAGGACTAACAGACATCGAAAGTTCTATTTATCTTAATCTTCTTAGAAATGGTCCTAGCACTATATTAGAGGTCTCCAGAAGAACTGGTTTAAATCGTATTACTGCTCATGTAAATAGTCAAAATTTAATTAAAAAAGGATTGTTAAGTTCAATTAAAAAGGGAAGTAAGCGTTTTATAATTGCGGAAGCTCCAGCAAAACTCGAATCTTTAATTAGAAGTGAAGAAATAAATATAGAAAGAAAACGAGATCTGCTTCCAAGTGTTTTAGAATTGCTAAAAAACGAAGCCTCTGAGAGTAGAAACTCCAAAACGCATTTTGATGTAAGAACTTATGAAGGGAAAGAAGCTATAAATTATCTATATGATGAAATTCTAAAAAGCAGAGAGCTAAGAGCGTTTGTTAATGCAGAAGAAATAAATAGAATTTATCCTCAAAACTTTAAAAAGTTTAGTGATGCAACCATGAAAGGTTCGATAGAGATTTGGGATGTTATGGAAAATAATTCTTTTGGACAGCTTCAGGTAAAAGCTAATAACTTTGGGAATTATCATATGAAAATATTGCCTAAAGGTGTTGAAATTGGTTCTATGGATTATTTAATACATAGCAACAAAATTACTATTATAGAGGGAGGCGAGGAACCAGTTGCTGTAGTTATTTCTAGTCCTGCACTCTACTCTAACTCAAAGGCGCTTTTTGATGTTATGTGGGGATTGCTTTGAGTTTTTAAAACATCTAGGTGGAATAAAAACATAGCCTCTTCTAATGTAAGTTGTAGTGAATTTATTATTGCAAAAATAGTCTCTTTTGTGGGATTAGTTAATCCATTTTCTATTCTACTTATACTTCCAAAAGAGGCTCCAATAAGAACCTCTAATTGAAGCTGGGATAGTCCTTTATGTTTTCTTATAGCTCTTATCCTACTGCCATATCTGTTCATTTTGACTCAATGGATTGTCTTATATATGAAAATAAGGTGGCTATTATTTGGGGTTCACCTAATCCTCATGCAATAGTTATTGAAAATGAATACTATCATAATATGGTTAGGTCATTGTTTGAGTTTCAGTGGGGAGTTTTGACTACCTAGAGGCTACTGTGAATTGGCATAAGAAGGTATTGCAATTGCTGAAGATCATTAGTACTGTCAATGAGTTCAGATAAATGGTATAATCTTGCGATAAATTTGTGATAATTATAAGTGGAGACAGAAAATAGCGTATTAAAAGATATTTTAAGTGGTCAACAACCTTATTCAGAACATGTAGCTCCCTTGGAATCAAATACCAAAGATGTAAACGAAACATTGACTTTTTGGGATACTATAGGAACAAGAATGTATAGTGGAATGGCAGCAAAGTTGGAGAGCGATCAGCCTGCTTACGCATTTATTTCTAATCTTGTAATTAGTTTTCTTCAAAAACGCTATAAAAAGAAATCTTTAAAAGGTGCTAAATTAGTTGATTTTGGCTGTCATAATGGATCTAGTACCTCGTTGTATGCTGATCTTACAAGGCAAGGTTTAAAAGTTATTGGCATCGACTCTAACCCAATAGTTATTGCTGAGGCTCAGTTAAAATTTTCCGACGTAAGTGGTTTAGAATTTCGAACCGCAACAAAAACTCAACTTATTCCCTATACCAATATAGATGTTGTTCTTGCAACATTTGTTCACCCTACAATAGCTACAAGAAATGAAATTGAAGTTATAACAAAAAATATTTATATGTCTTTATCTCCTGGTGGTATGTATATTATGTTAGGTTTAAATCCTCAGAGTTTTGGAGGGAGTTATAGATCTTATAAACATGAATTAAAGTATGGACCATATTCTGATGGTATTCCCTTTCGAAATACATTAGTTCTTCCAGATGGGAGTTCTTTGAGTTTTGATGATTATTGTTGGACAAATAGTACTCTTACTGAGATATTAAAAAGTGCAGGATTTTCTGAAGTTGATATTATTAGTTTAAATCATGCTTTAGTGGGAAATATTAGGGATCTTTTTGAAAATAGCCTTAAACAGGTTGAGAGTAAGTTTGGAGTAAAAGATTGGAAGCAAGAATGGGGCACTTCTACAGATCCCCATTCTGGGTTATTTAATATCTATGTTGCGTTTAAAAAATAACTTACTTAATGCAGCTCCATATAAAATCAAATATTGCGATTGAACTTGAATAGTAATCTGTATTTTCTATAACTGTTCCTGTAATATTATCTCCAAAGTTGATGAAAGCTGATTTCCCATCATATAAAAGTATGTCAATTGCAGAAAGGTTCATGGTTTCAGACATTGTTTTAAACTCGAAGTTGGAGTGTTGAGTAAATGTTTCGGCGATCTTCTTTGATTCGTCAGACCCGTCTATAATTTCTTTAACTTTTAGAGATCTATTCTTCTTCTGGGCATTTATGTAGAATTCAGAGTTTTCAGGGAAGTATTTATAAAAGGCGCCCAAATTTACATAAGATCTTAACTCAACAGAGTTAAATGCATCTTTGTAAATAAGTGATGCACCTTCTTTCCCGTCATAATACTTTACATTAGCTTTTGAGTGTTCTCTTGCTGAGGGAATAAATCCATAAATTGAATTTATAGCTTCCGGTAAATTCTTCTCTAATTTATTAATATCCCATTTCTTTTGCTCCATTAAAAACTTTAATTTATCTGGATCTTCAGCAATAACCATTCTTCTCTCTCCATAGTTAGTTTGGCTAACTAGTCCCTTTTTTATTAATTCCTCTACTGTATTATGTGTAGTAGATCTTTTAATACCAGTTTCTCTGGCTAAATTCATAATAGTGTTTGGACCTGTTTTTAATAAGGTCGTATACACTGTTATTTCTTTTTCTGTTAAACCAAAGTCCAGCAGAAAGTTCTTTACAGACTTATCTATCTTTAAACTCATTAGATAAAAATAATAAATATTTAATTAAGTGTCAGAATATTTTAACATAGAATTGTGATAGAAATCAATGCTGTAGCGCCTTCTTTTTTGAGTCGTTAGTCGCTTCTGGTTGGCAGTATCATGTGTTGAGGGGATAAAAAACCCCGCTTTCGCGGGGTTATAATCTTCAAATATCCTATTACGCAAATTGAGCAAATGCTTTGTTAGCTTCTGCCATTCTTACTACTTCTTCTTTCTTCTTCATTGCAGTACCTTCTTTGTTGTATGCATTCTGTAATTCTCTAGATAATACAACCCAGAATTCTGTATTTTTTCTTGCTGCTCTTGCTGCTTCGATTACCCACTTTAATGCTAATGCTGTTTGTCTTTTTTCACTTACTGGTACTGGAACTTGAAAGTTAGCTCCACCAATTCTTCTACTTCTAACTTCAACTTTTGGTCTAACATTTTCTACAGCTTTTTCTAAAGCTTCAATTCCCTTTGTTTTTGTTCTTGTAGCAAGATCTTCAATTGCTTTATATACAATTGTTCTTGCTGTTTGTTTTTGACCATCAAGCATTACATAGTTTACAAACTTAGAAACTAATTCGCTTCCGTATATTTCATCCGGTTTTAATGGTCTTACCGGTGCTCTTTTTCCTCTCATCTTTTTATATTAATATTTAAGAATTATGTAATAACAACAAAGTTCTCCCTTTCGGAATACTCTTCTTTGGTATTTATTTATTTTACTTATTTCTTCTTAGCATTAGCTAAGTAATTCAATTAAGTACAATCTCTTCTAGAAAAAAGCTTTTGCTATTTTCTTTCTAGTATTAGAAACTTCTCAAAAGGTTACTTCTTTGCGCCTTCTCCTGCCTTTGGCTTCTTTCTACCGTATCTACTTCTAGCCTGTCTTCTTCCATCAACTGGAGATGCATCGTAAACACCTCTTACCACCTGGTATTTTACTCCTGGTAGGTCTGGTTTTTTACCAGCTCTTAGTAATACTACAGAGTGTTCCTGTAAGTTATGACCTTCTCCAGGAATGTATGCAGTAACAATCTGCTTGTTAGAAAGTCTTACTCTAGCAATCTTTCTTAAAGCAGAGTTAGGCTTTTTTGGAGTCATTGTCTTTACAGAAATGCATACTCCTCTTCTAAATGGATTAGGACTCATATAGTATTTGTTCTTAATACCATTGTAGTTGAAGTGCATTGATTTAATTTTGTCGTCTTCAGAGAATAATAGTCCTTTAAATCTAACTGTTTTAGTTTTTGGACTTCTTCCCTTTCTAACTAATTGCGAAACTCTTGCCATATTTTAATTAAAATATCTTATAAATTATCGTTTGTATTTAAAGCATTGAACGAATCGTCATTCTGCTCTCCTAAATCAGGTTCATCAGTTTCTTCAACTTCTTCTTCCTGAATTAATCCCATTTTTCTTTTTAATTCGTCTCCTAATGGAACAGGTCTGCCGATTATAACATTTTCTTTCAATCCTCTCAAATGATCTACTTTACCTACTAAAGCTGCATCAGTTAATACTCTAACTTGCTGCTCAAAGGATGCTGCAGATAAGAAGCTTTCTGTTCTTAAGGCAGAATTTGTTACACCCATTAATACCCTTACAGCTTTAATAGGCTTCTTTCCTGCTTCTTCTAACTTCTGATTTTCAGCTTCTAAGTCTAGAATATCTACATAATCTCCTAGTAAGTATTCTTCACTATCTCCACTATCAGTTACCATTCCGTATCTAGCCATTTGTCTTACAACAATTTCTAAGTGCTTGTCATCAACTTCAATACCAGAGATTCCAAGAACTTCCTGAACACCTCTAATAATGTATTTTTGAGCCTCTTCAATGCTCTTTAGTTTAGCCAATTCCTTAGGGTCAATAGAACCGAATGTTAATTGATCTCCTTTTTCTACCATTTGACCATCCTTTACAACAAGGTTAATCATGCTTTCTGTTTCTTTTTCTACTTCAACTTCTTTTACACCTTCCACAGTAATTACATTACCCTCAACAGTTACTGTTCCAGATAATTCACTTTGCAATTCTTTCTTCTTAACAATTGCTAATGTATCACCTGCTTTAACTGTTTTTCCGGATTTAACTGTAATATTTTCTTCTTTGTCTATAATATATTTTTTACCTTGTTTCTTTTCTCCTGTTACTCTAATAATTACTTTCTTCTTTTCATCAATAATCTTTACTTGACCGCTAATATCAGATAGTAAAGCTAATGCTTTTGGAGTTCTTGCTTCTAATAGCTCCTCTACTCTAGGTAAACCTTGAGTAATATCAGCACTTCCTGCTCTAGCGTCAGATTTAGACTTTAATGTTAACTGAGTTGCAGGTTCTCCTAATGATTGAGAAGCAATTGTTCCTACAGCTACTCCTATATCAACAGGTTTTCCTGTACCTAAGTCGTATCCGTAACATTTTGGACAAATACCGTGAGCTACATTACATGTAATTGCACTTCTTACTTTTACTTGTGTAATTTCTTCAATAGCTTCAATCTTCTTTGCCCAGTCTAGTGTAATAGCATCATTTCTTTTTAATACTACTTCACCTGTTTTTGGATTTACTAGATCTTCTGCTAAGTATCTTCCTTTTAATCTATTTGCAAATGACTGTAATCTCTTCTCAGCTCTTTCAATAAATACTCCTTCTTTTGTATCGCAATCTTCAACATTTGTAATAATGTCTTGTGCTACGTCGTGAAGTCTTCTTGTTAAGTAACCAGAGTCTGCAGTTCTTAAAGCTACGTCTGCGAAACCTTTTCTAGCTCCTCTTGCTGCAACAAAGTATTCAAAGTTTGTTAAACCTTTTTCAAAGTTATTCTTTAAAGGTAGGTCTACAATGTTACCAGATGGATCTGTTACAAATCCCTGTACTCCAGAAATCTTCTTAACCCAAGGAGCAACTGGGATAGCTTTTGAATTACTTAAATCAACTAAGTTTGTTGATCTTTCTTGAGCTAAGTTCCAAATTTGTTCTTGAATCTTTTCAACTTCTTTTTGCCACTCATCTCTTCTTCTCCATTTTAGTTCGTTTTCTGTAATGAATCCCTCTGCGTAGTCATTTCCTAAGGAATCTTCTGTCTTTACAAATTCCTTTAATCTTTCTTCTAGAATTTCATTGCCTCCGAATCTGAATTCATCCATAGAAATAGAGAATCCTAATCTTCCTGCATATATGAATCCTAAAGATTTAATTCTATCTAATGTTTGTAAAGCTATTTCGTTACCATATACATTAAAGATATTTGCAGATAATGCAGAAATATCTTTTAAGCCTAATGCTCTATTAATGTATTCGTGGCCTTCTGGTAATGATTTATTTAATCTTGCTCTACCAGCAGTTGTAACAATGATTTCACCGTTAACTAATAATTTAGCAGGTTCATCAAAGTTAATTTCACCTAAGTAGTAAGCTGAAATTAGGTCATCAATACTTGCATAAACTTTTGTAGCATCTTTATCTTCACCTCTCATTAATGTTAAGAAGTAAATACCAAATGCCATATCCTTTGATACATTGTATAAAGGTGATCCGTCTTTTAGAGACAGTAAGTTATTCTTAGCAAACATTCTTTCTTTTACTTCTTCAACTGCTTTTTCTGATAATGGTAAGTGAACAGCCATTTGGTCTCCGTCAAAGTCAGCGTTAAACCCTGCACATGTCATAGGGTGTAATCTAATTGCATTACCCTCAATTAATATAGGGAAGAATGCAATAATACTCTGCTTCTGTAATGTTGGAGCTCTGTTTAGTAATACAGGTCTGTCCTTACTTACATCTTCTAATATATCCCAAACTTCATCTATTTGACTTTCAAAGATTAATTTAGCTTTAGCAGGGTTAGCTGCAAATCCTCTAGCAATTAATTCTCTTATAATAAATGGTCTGAATAATTCTAATGCAATTACTTTTGGTAAACCGCATTGGTCGAATGCTAATTCTGGACCAGGAACAATAACTGCGTTTCCAGAGTAGTCTACTCTCTTACCTAGTAAGTTTTGTCTAAATCTACCCTGTTTTCCTCTTAACATGTCAGATAATGACTTAAATGGCAATCCTCTTGTATTTAAAGAAGGTGCGCCTGGTTTATGGTTATTATCTAATAAAGAGTCAACAGCTTCCTGTAACATTCTCTTTTCGTTTCTTAGAATGATTTCAGGTGCTCCTAAAGCAATAAGTCTTTTAAGTCTATTGTTTCTATTAATTACTCTTCTATATAAGTCGTTTAAATCATATGTTGCAAATCTTCCTCCAGGTAATTGAACAATAGGTCTTAAATCTGGTGGAATAACTGGTAATACTTCTAGAACAATCCATGCAGGATGTACTCCAGATTTCTTTAAACCTTTCATTATTCTTAATCTTTGCACTATTCTGCTCTTCTTTAATTGAGATTTACTTGTTTTCATTTCTTCTTCAAGATTCTCAATTTCTTTATCGACTTCTAGTTTATCTAATAATTCTTTAATTGCTTCTGCACCCATTCCTGCTTCGTAGAAATAGAATCCATAAGAATCTAGCATTTGATACTCTTCTTCGGATAATGTAGAACCCATGTCTACACTTTCAATTAAAGATTTTAGATCTACAAACTTCTTTTCAATATTATCCTGCTTTTGTTTGTAAGCAGATTTTATTCTAGCAATCTGAGTCTTTTCGTTGTTTCTAATTCTTTCTAACTGTAGATCTAGTTTTGCTTTTTCTTTTGTTGCTTTTCTAATATCTTCTGCTTCTTCTTCGAATTGTGAGTTGATTTCCTTTATCTTTTCTTCTAACTCAGATTCTACTTCTTGCATTTCGCTCTTTTTTAATTCTTCAAGGCTATTTAGTGCCTTTTCTCTCTCATCTTCGATTACATTTGTAACAACGTATCTGGCATAGTAAATTACAGTCTCTAATTTTTTCTGAGGAATATCTAAAATTAAAGATAATTTGTTTGGAACTCCGTTAGAGAACCATACGTGAGCTACAGGGGCAGCTAACTTAATGTGGCCCATTCTTTCTCTTCTTACTCTTTTATGAGTAATTTCTACACCACATCTGTCGCAAACTATTCCCTTGTATCTAATTTTTTTGTATTTTCCACAATAACATTCAAAGTCTTTAGTAGGACCAAAGATTTCCTCAGCCATTAAACCTCCAGGTTCTGGCTTGAATGTTCTGTAGTTGATTGTTTCAGCTCTTGCAACTTCACCATGTGACCAATTCATCACATCTTGTGGAGACGCTACTGAAATCTTTACTGCATTAAAATCTTTAAGCATAGGTTTATTAGTTTAAGATTTATCTATAATTAATTATTCAACGTCCATAACTGTTAAGTTAGGATCATCGATTACATTGCTTCCATTTCCAATTGAGTCAACAATTTCCTCAAGTGCCATATCTGCTCTCTCTTCGTCATATTCAGCGTTAATCTTATCAAGTTTAATTGCTAAACCTGCTAGTTCCTTATCTAAAACGTTGAATGATTCAGGAACATTTGGTGCTGTAATTCTTTGTCCAGAAATAATTGACTTGTATGCTGCTGCTCTACCAACAACATCATCAGATTTTATAGTCAACATTTCGTGCAATACATGAGGTACAGCGTGAGCTTCAAGTGCCCAAACTTCCATTTCTCCGAATCTTCTTCCTCCTCTTTGAGCTTTACCTCTTAAAGGTTGTTGTGTAACCAATGTGTACGGTCCAGTTGATCTAGCATGAACTTTGTGATCAGCTAAGTGGTCAAGTTTGAACATGTACTTCATTCCAACTGTTACTTTTTGTTTATATCTTTCACCTGTTCTTCCATCATATAAGTCAACTTTTTCTTCGTAATCAAATCCTTGTTTTTTAGCCATATCTAATAATGGATCAAGACTGAATTCAGAGAATGGTTGTACTTGAACCTTTACTCCTAATTTTCTTGCTAGTTCACCAACGTGAACTTCCATTAACTGTCCAATGTTCATTCTTCTAATCATAGATGATGGACCTAAGATAATATCTACTGGTTTTCCATCAGCTGTATGTGGCATATCTTCTTCTGCAACAATCTTAGTAATAACACCTTTATCTCCGTGGAACCCTGTTAATTTGTCTCCAATAGAAATTCTATGTGTTTTTGCTACCCATACTTTTACTTGTTTTAGAACACCAGCATTTAATTTTGCACCAGAGTCTCTATCAAGTATTTGTACTGCAACAACAACACCATGTTCTCCATAAGGCATTCTTAAAGAGTTATCTCTAACATCTCTAGCGTATTCACCAAAGATTGCTCTTAATAACTTTTCTTCTGCTGTTAATTCACTCTCTCCTTTTGGTGCAATAATTCCTACTAAAATATCGTTAGCAGATACACTTGCTCCAATTCTTACTACTCCATCTTCATCCAAGTTTCTTAATGCATATTCTCCTACTCCAGGTATGTCTCTAGTTATTAATTCATTTCCTAATTTAGTTTCTCTTACTTCTTGAATGTATTCTTGAATATGTACAGAAGTTAAAAGATCTTCTTTTACAACTCTTTGTGAAATCACGATCCCGTCTTCAAAGTTGTAACCATCGTATACCATGTATGCAGTTCTTAAGTTTACACCTAATGCTAATTCTCCTTCTCTTGTACAAGGACCATCAATTAATACATCTCCTGCTTTTACTTTTTGACCTGGTAATACTATAGGTGTTTGAGAGAACGCTGTATTTTGATTAGTTCTTACAAACTTTTCTACAGGATAATCTCTAATATCATTTTTACCGTAGCTTACAGTTACCTTAGCAGCATCCGCACTAATTACTGTACCTTCAGCTTCTGCATAAATTGTTCTTCCGCTAGCTCTTGCAGCTTCTGTTTCAAAACCTGTTCCTACAATAGGTGATTCAGTTCTAATTAAAGGTATAGCTTGACCTTGTGTTTTTGCTCCGATTAATGTTCTGTTTGGGTCATCATTTCCAGCAAATGGAATTAATGCTAATCCCATACTTGCAATCTGTGCTGGACTTACATCTAAGTAATCAACTTCTGTAATTTTTACTTTTGCATAGTTTTGACCATCTCTTACGTATGTCTGATCTTCAACTAAATTACCATTTTCATCTCTATGAACACTTGCACTTGCGATTTTGTGTCCTAATTCTGTATCAGCATCAATATAAACAATTTCATCTGTTACAAATGGTCTAATATGGAATTCGCTAAGACCTGCTTTTTTAGCTTTTTCAACTAATTCTGCTGTAACCTTTTCTCCTGCTTTTCCAATTGTTTTTCCTGCTACAGTTAAGTCTTCTAGTAATGTTCTATTTTTAAAGTCAGATACTTTATTTGTTTCTACATTAAATTTATTAATTACATTAAAGTAAGGTGCCTCTAAGAATCCATACTCATTTATTTTTGTATAGATTGCTAATTGGTTAACCATACCGATAGATGGACCTTCAGGTGTAGTTACAGGACATAATCTTGAATAATGAGAATTATGTACATCTCTAACAGAGAAAGTTGCTCTTTCTTTTGTTAAACCTCTAGGACCTCCAGCTGTAATTTTTCTTTTTGCTTCTAATTCAGAGAATATATTGCTCTGATCCATGAATCTCATTAAAGCTGAGCTTCCAAAGAATTGATTAATTGCAGACACTATTGGTCTAGTGTTTACAATCATTGCTGGTGTTACTTTTTCGTCTGTAGAGTAAGTTGCCATCTTGTCTTTGATGTTCTTCTCCATAATTAGAACACCTACTCTTAATTTTTCTGCAACTAATTCATCTACACCTCTTATTCTTCTGTTGCTTAAAGAGTCAATATCATCAGGTTGCAATGTTCCGTGATTTAATTTAATTAAGCATTTAATTACTTCTACAATATCTCTCTTCTTTAGTATGTAGTCAGCAGTAGTAATTTCTTCACTAATACCTAACTTTTTGTTTAATTTATATCTACCGATCTTTCCTAGGTAGAATCTTCTTTTATTAAAGAAGATATTTTCAATTAATGCCTTAGCATTTTCTAAGGTTACAGTATCTTCTGGTCTTAGTTTTCTATAAATATCTACTAATGCTTCTTCTGTATTCTTTGTTGGATCTTTTCTTAATGTAGCTTCAACAAAGCTTGTTTCAGTTTCTCCCTGATCAGCAGCAGATAATACTCTTTTAATATCTGAGTCTGAACTGTATCCTAAAGCTCTTAATAAAGTAGTTAATAAAATTCTTGGTCTTTTTTGTAATAGCTTAATGCTCATTACGCCATATTTATTAACTTCAAATTCGTACCAATTACCTCTATGTGGCATTAACTTAACTGAATATAGCTTCTTTTTAGAAGAAGAAGCTTTGCTTTCAGAGAATAATAAGCCTTCTGATCTTAAAATCTGGAAAACAACTACTCTTTCATTTCCATTAATCATAAATGATGCTCTATTGCTCATTAATGGCATGTCGCATAAATAGATTTTTTGTTTTTTTATTTCACCAGTTTTTTTATTTAGAAGTCTTACGTTTGCATGCACTGGAGCATCATAGGTTTGACCTAATAATTGTGCATCTCTGAAGCTGATTTTTGGTTCACCCCATTCAAATCCTTCGAATGTGATTTCCCAATTTAATCCTGTGTAGTCTGCAATAGGATTAATTTCGTCGAATAATTCTTCGAAACCTTCCTTCTTATATCTCTCAAAGAACTCTTTTTGAGCTTCAAGATAGTCCATAGACATCTTTGGTGTGGGATTCTTTGTGAGGTTAACTCTGTTGTATACGGCCATATTGTTATAAACTTAAAAAGCAATAAAAAGACACACTCCCCCTATTGAGTGTGTTATCACATCTTACTTTACAATAAATTTCTGTTTTTTAGCATTGCTATATAGCTTTTTTAGGGACTTTTTTAATGTGGACTATTTATAACACAAATACACCCTAAAAGTAAAGTGTAAATATTAGTTTAAAGTAAGAGAAAATATATGTCAACCATATTCGGTATTTAGTTTCGTTCGTTGACTATATGTTAATAATTATTATTGTCAAAACGTTAACTTTAAAAACTCGGGGGATTTAGTATTATAGTAATTATGAATAGATTTAGTCTTTATACAAAACTCTTTCTTTTAAACTTTTGTTTATTTGTTTTTTCTTATATTTTTAATTTTAGTGACTTTGCTTCAATTATTAATTTTATTTGTTTTTTACTTTCTCTACTCTACTTTGCTTTTTCTTTAGAAGTTGAGCCAAAGCAGGCAACTTTAAAAATTCCTGAAGTTCATAACTTTTATAAATCTAGACAAAACTCGTACGGAAATCTAATTGGCATTCTTTTTTCTATATTATCTTTTGCTTTCTTTGTTCTTAACTTCTACTTTAGTTTGTCGTTAGGGGTTACGGTTGTATTGCTTTGGGCATTCTCAATACCTTTAATATATGTAGCTATAGTGTTTACCCAGCTTAAGATTAGAAAAGAAAATTCCTTAGATTATTTAAAGTTGGTTTTTAAGTCAGAAAATCCTTTGATATTAAAGAATATGGTCAATGATTTTGAAAGTTCTAAATCATCTAAATTAGAAGATCTTCAAAATTTCTCCGACTACCCTCCTCTGCTTCTAAAGCAAGTGTCTAAGGTTTATTATAATTATATTAATAATGATGTTGTTCTTACTAGTGAAGAAATTGAAGAGATAAACCGGCTGTATAAATAGTACCTTATAGTGTTAAAATTACAGTATGAATGATAATCAAGCTCAGTTACTGGATCATTACCATGATCCTAGAAACTTTGGAAAACCTAACTTTAAATTTACTCAAACTGCCAAGTTGAGTAATCTTTCGTGTGGAGATGAAATTCAGGTATGGCTTAAGGTTTCTCTAGATAATGTTGTGGAAGAGATTTGCTTTGATGGTGAGGGGTGTTCTATTGCGGTAGGAGCTGCTTCTCTGCTCTTTCAAGAAATAAAAGGCAAAAGTATTAATGATCTTAAGAATTTTAATGAAGATTTTTCGCTTTCATTAGTAGGTATCCCGCTTACTATGACCAGAATTAAATGTGCTGTACTCTCTCTTGAAGCTTTTAAAAAAGCTATATCTTAAAGTATACCGGTATACATTCACGTGAAAATCGTAACATTTTTCTTTGTAGGAAACCTGTACGTACAATGTTTTAAATATTTTTTATCTACTTTCAGTAGGTGTCCGCTCTACTATGGTGTTTGTTTCCAGTTTTTGGTGATAGAATTTGTAGTTTTATTCTTAACTATTAATTGCTTTATGTATAAGTCAAATGGCGAATTCGCTTATAGGGTAGAGTAGAATAAAAATAAATAAATAGGTAAAAGTTTTGTAAAATAATTGATGTATTTTAAAAAGCCCTAACCAGTAGAGTAATTGACAATAGTGGCTATTAAAACATAAACTTAAATTGACTTTTAAAGTCAGCCGGCTTTAGAACCCAATAGGGATCATTATTTTATTTTACTTATTCATCAAATTATGAATAAAGCAGAATTAATTGCATACGTTGCAAACAAGACTGGAATGACAAAGAAGGACGTTAACTCAGCATTAGATGCTATTGTTGACGCAGTTGTAGCAACTGTTAAATCTGGAAAACCAGTTACATTAACAAACTTTGGAACTTTCGTTTCTGTAAGAAGAAAAGAAAGTATGAAAAGAAATCCTAAAACTGGAGAACCAGTAAAGGTAAAAGCTAAGAATGTTCCAAGATTCAGACCTGGAAAGCACTTCAGAGATGTTGTTGCTAAATAATAAATTTTCTTTTTAGCATTGACCCCGCGAAAGCGGGGTTTTTTATTTCTTGCAGAGTAGAGGGGTTATTGTTTTATATCTTCAATTCTTAAGAATATACTAACTTTTCCATTCCATTCATTTTTTTCTATTGAAGCCGCAATATCTATAGGTCTTAAGAAGTCCAAATTTTGATAGTCCTGTGCTTTGTTAAATGCTATAGCCTCTAATTCTTTTCCATCAACAATAAAGATTAACTTTATATGGTTATTTTCTTTCCCAAAAACCTTTATTTTATCTGGCATTACTTGTAACAAGGCTATTAAAGGCTTCTTATTGGCCATTCCAAAAGGTGATAATTGTGTGATTTTATTATAAGTTTCAGCATTTATCTCATTTAGATTAGCAACTGCATCAATCTTAAGTTTTTTTAATAGACTTATACCATCTAAAGAGTTATGAGCAGTACCCTTTATTGCAGTTTTGAATTCTTCTAATTTATCATGGCTCAAACTGAGACCTGCTGCTTGTGCATGACCTCCATGAGTTAAAAGTAGAGTAGAGTGATTTGTTAAGTTATTAGCAATATTAAAAGCTTCAATACTTCTTGCAGAGGCTTTTACCTTTCCATCTTTTATAGATCCTACAATTACTGGTCTGTAATACTTTTCTGTTAATTTTCCTGCTATTAACCCTATTATGCCTTCTGGCCAATCATCTCCATACACAAAGTATAATTTATCATCTGACTGATCCTTGATTTGAATTTCTGCAATTTCAATAAACCTAGACGTTAATTGTTGTCTTTCTAGATTTAAAGAATCGAGTTTAAAGGCCATTTGTCGAGCAAATGAGTCATTGTTAGTTGTTAGTAGCCTTACTGCATCCATGGCGTCTTCTAGCCTGCCTGTAGCGTTAATTCTAGGTCCAATAATAAACCCTAAGTGGTAACTATCAATTTCGTGTAGTGGAACTTTTAGGTATTTAAATAGATTTTTAAGTCCTACGTTGGTAGTGTTTTTTATTTGAGCCAACCCAAGTTTTACTAAAGCTCTATTCTCATCTACTAAAGGCATAATATCGCATACTGTACCAATACTTACTAAGTCTAAGTACTTGCTCATATCAATACCTAGACCTAATATTTGATTAACAGCTGCACAGACTTTCCAAGATACTGCTGCACCACACAGCTCGTGAAAAGGGTAATTACCAAGTTTAGGATGACATACTGCTAAGGCTTCTTTTGCAATTAAATATTCTCCGCTAATCTTACCTCCATCGATATTCGTATTTTTTGAAAGTAGAGTATGGTGATCAGTTATTATAAATTTAACTTTATCCCTATATTTATTTACTATTTCTATATCTTTGACTCCGCAGTCTACAGTAATAATTAACTCTGCGCCCGCCTCTAATATTTTTCCAATCGAATCCTCGCTCAATCCATATCCTTCAGTAAATCTTGATGGAATATAGGGTAGCGCATTAAGTTTTAAATCTTTGTATAAAAACTGCCACATAATCGATGTGGCTGTAATACCGTCTACATCAAAATCACCGTGTATATATATCTTTTTATCGGTACCTATGAATTCCTTTAGAACTTCTGCAACTTTTTCTACATCGTGTAGAAGTAGAGGAGAGTGTAGATCATTATATTGGGGATTAAAAAAGGTCTTGTTATTGACATCTATCCCTCTTGTTTTATAGATCCACTCAACTAATGGTGTATTATTTTGATCTGGTAGTAGCCATTCCATATCAAAGAGGATATCACAATTTATTACAAAAAGTTTTCAATTTAGCTGTTAAGATCTCTTTCGTCTTTGTCCAGCCACTTAATGAAGAGTTTTATAACGTAGAATAGTGCGGCTAATATTGCTGCAACAGCAATTAGGATAACTACAATATTTAAAATTGTATTCATTGTTTTTGCCTGATTGTATTCATTCGATAAAGGCAGTACTTCGCCTTCTTTGTTAGAAGCAAAGTTTTTTCTTACTGTTGCAATATATGTACTTTCTGCAAGAAAGGCTTCAACCCTTCCAAAAAGTTCGGTTATTCCTTCGGTTGCAACAGTTACTTCTATAGGAATTACGTAGGTTTGTCCCTTTCTAATGCTTATATTCCTTCTTGCTGTATTACCATCAATAGAGTAGTTGTCTTGTGCTTCAAATGCACTAGGTCCCGTAACAGTCCATGCAATTCTAACTCTATCGGAATCTATATTAGATTTTATTACCATTTCGTATTTAACTTTTTTTGTAGCTGGACTTTGGGTATATTCTTTAAACTCTGCCCTTAAACCATCTACATCTTGTATAACTGGAGATTGCGATTGTGTAGTTAAATCTTGAGCGTAGCTTATAGTATGTGGTAAAAGCATTGTCGCTAATAATATTACAATAAAAGCTTTTTTAGAATTTTTGTACAAATTTTTCACGTGAACGTATACCTATTTTTATTAATTAAAATATTTGATATCTAAAATCTCATTCTGCTTTTCTTACAATTAATATTGGTGTTATATTTCCATCATCATCCTGTCCCTGAGGATTCCCTTTTAAAATTTGCATTAAATCTTCTTTTGAGTATTTATCCTTTAATTTTGAACTATACCCTATAATATTGTTGTCAACGTTGTTACCATCAACTATTGCTGTTAGGACGCTATATTTATTCTGTAAATCTTCTGCTATCTGATCAGCATTTACTGGAGGTAGAAATGCATATTCATTAAAAGGTTTCATTGCTGTTGGAATAAAACCATCTATGGCATTTATGTTATGACCAGCAATTCTATAAAAATATCCCGGTTTCCTTATCAACTTCATAATAGTACCACCTATTAAAGCTAAAATCATTCTAGGATATCCCACCATATTAATAGCAACCTGCATTTTTTCTGGCAATGAATATCCATAATCATTTGGCCATTTTTTTACAAATTTAACTATTAGTCTTGCTAATGGTGAAATTTTTATTTGAGATCTATGTACTACAAAATTTTGAGTTATGCTGATTATTTTTGAGGAAATACAAAAAATATCCCCATCTTTAAAATATGGCTGAGCATAGTTTTCAATAAATTCATTTAGGTTGTCCCCAATATTAACAATAGGTGTTTCTACGGGATATCTTGCATAAATAATTCCTTTGTATTCTGAATTTAACTCTCTATTAGGATTTGCCTCGTATTTAATTCCGTATTGGCTCATGTCTGTTTTTTAATCTTAAATATGTAATAAGTATAACTTTTTTTATTCTATCTTACATATTCTTTCCTTTACAATTTTAACTTCTAAAATTAGTATGTAGTAGATACTATATTTTCAAAACAGTGGAATTAATAAAAATTACTAAAACATCTTTTAACATTTTCCCGGTAATAGGGCTTTTTTCGCTCTTATTAATCAGCGCAAGTGCAGTAAGTTTAATGAATCCCATTGTTGAAACTTCTTCTCAGAATATTAATTCTGGCAATGTTGCTGGTGTATCAACTATAAACAATCAAGCTATAGAGATTAAGGAAGATTTTTTTATTAATAGTAGTTTTAATATTAATAAGTTTAATTCGACCCAAGAAGAATCAAAAATATTAGCTTCTTATGTCGTAAGTAAAGATACTCTTAGTTACGGTACTTATACAGAAAATTTTTTGTCCTTCTATAATCCTAATAA
The DNA here is from genome assembly GCA_964414295.1 of uncultured Candidatus Saccharibacteria bacterium. Lineage (GTDB taxonomy): Bacteria > Patescibacteriota > Dojkabacteria > J137 > J137 > Brojett037. The sequence goes on from CAYPVU010000013.1 coordinate 39,201, forward strand.
TGCAGAAGTAAGAATAAAGTCTACTTTCTATATCCCAGAAGACTTAAAGGGTAAAATAAAAGTATATTTAGAAGATGAATTTGATTCGTTAATAATGTACACAACTGATTTATCTTTTGGTCCAAAAACAATTACTTTTGATCCATTGGAACAAAGAAACTTTAGATTTAGAATTGAAGCAGTAGAAAATATAGAGACGAATGTACAGCTAATATTCTCCTTTGCAGTTGGCCAATAGCTCCGTATACCTTTACAGTCAGTAGAATGTGACTTATTATTCTTTAAAGCGGTATTACACGAACTTTTCTAAAATTTAACAATAATTACATTAAGTTTTAGTAAAAAGTTTGTAAGGATTTTTATTTAGTATTAATTAACTTAAATTTAAAATTTTTAATATGGCAAAAACAGCACCAAAAGAAGAGGTTGCAGTAGTAACAGACAATAAAGCAAATGCTATAAAAATGGCAATGCAGCAAATTACTAAGCAGTTTGGAGAAGGTTCCATCATGACCTTAGCAGAAGAAAAAGTTAAAAAATATGATTCTATTTCAACGGGCGCAATTGGTTTAGATATTGCATTAGGAGTAGGTGGAGTTCCAAAGGGAAGAATAGTAGAAATATTTGGTCCTGAATCTTCCGGTAAAACAACATTGGCTATGCACATCATTGCTGAAGCACAAAAAGCAGGTGGAACAGCTGCTCTGATTGATGCAGAGCATGCGTTTGATCCTGAGTATGCAAAAAAAGTAGGAATAGATACTGAAAGTTTACTTGTATCTCAGCCAGATTGGGGAGAGCAGGCATTAGAAATCTTAGAGACATTACTTAGATCAGGAGCACTAGATGTGATTGTAGTGGACTCGGTTGCAGCATTAACACCTAAAGCTGAAATTGATGGCGAAATGGGAGATTCCCATATGGGTTTGCAGGCTAGGTTGATGAGTCAGGCTTTAAGAAAAGTAACTGGTATTGCAAATAAAACTAATACAGTAGTTATATTCTTAAATCAATTAAGAATGAAAATTGGAGTTATGTTTGGTAATCCAGAAACAACAACTGGAGGTAATGCATTAAAATTCTACGCATCTGTAAGAATGGATATTAGAGCAAAAGAAAAAATCACAAGAGGAGAGGATGTGGTTGGAAATTTAGTTAGAGTTAAAGTTGTTAAAAATAAAGTTGCTCCTCCATTTAAAGAGGCTGAATTTGAAATTAGATATGGAGAAGGAATTGATAAAGTGTCAAGTTTATTAGATGCGGCAGTTAAGTATAATGTGATTGAGAAATCTGGAGCCTGGTATAAAAGAAATGGTGAAAACTTAGGTCAAGGGAAGGAAGGTCTTAAAGATTTATTAATGAACGATAAAAAATTGCTGCAAGAAATCTGGGGAGAAGTTAAAAAAGCAGCTGGTCTGTAAAACAAAATACTGATGAATGTTTTAAAGACAGTTGAGTTTTTAAAAAACTTAAAATTAAATAACAATAAAGAGTGGTTTGAAGTTCATAGAGTCGAATACAATCAACTTAGAGAGGAATTTTATATGTTGATTGAAGATATAAAATTCGGCTCTATGGCTTTTGATAAAACTTTTGAATTTTATAATCCAAGAAGAGTAGCTTATAGAATAAACAGGGATGTTAGATTTTCAAAAGATAAATCTCCTTACAAAACGGAATTTGGAGCTCTTTTTGCAGCAAATAAGCAAGAAAAAGAGAATGGTTACCATTTCCATATAAATGCAGAAGGAGAGTTATATATTGGAGGAGGAGCATACTTACCTGATAAAGAAGGATTAAAAAAAATTAAGAATAAAATTATTGAAGATCCAGAAACTTTTTTGGAAATTATCTATAATAAAGAGTTTAATAATTTATTTAGTGGATTAAGTTCAGAATTTAAATACAAAAGAATCCCTTCAGAATACCAAGATAATTTTGAATTAATTGAATATTTAAAACTTAAAGGTTTTTTTGCATATAAAGGATACAAGATAGAAGAATATAGAAACAAAGATTTAGCAGAATTTATTGTAGAAAATTTTAGAGTAGTACATCCTCTTGTACAATATCTAAGAGAAATTCTTTAAATTTCTTGACTTAAATTGACTAAATAATGTTAAATTAATTTACACTTTAAGTTGGTAATAAATTTAGATTATGAACAATAATGGCTACAAATCCCTCGAACATCTTTTTATTTCAAAAGTTAGAATTAAAACTCTAAAGTATTTTGTAATGAACCCCAATGCTTCTATCCATTTAAGAGGCGCAGTAAGAGAATTTGAAGAAGAAATAAATGCTGTAAGAAGAGAACTAAATAGATTAGAAGAAACAAAGTTAATTATTTGTGAGAGTAAAGGGAACAGGAAATATTTTAAGGCAAATGTGGAACATCCATTTTTTACTGATATTTCCTCTATGTTCCATAAGGTCTACGGTTTAGGAGGTGAAATAATTACAAGTAATAAAAAATTAGGAGAAATTTCATTTGCATTCCTAACCCCTATTTTTACTAAAGATGTTCCAACAAGCAGCCAGGCTATTGATTTAGTTTTAATTGGAGATATAGATTTGAACGCTATAGATGATCTAATAAGTAAACTACAGGCAGAAAAGGGCAGAGAGATTCATTATATGGTTTTAAAGAATAATGAATTTGCCTTAAGAAAGAGAAGAAAAGATCAAATGATTATAGATTTGTTGTGCCAAGACAATACTCTTTTAATTGGAAATTACGAAGAATTAGTAAAATGACAAAAAAAACTATTCAAATAGTTGGTCCTTACTTTACTAACTATAGTTTAGCTAAAGTAAATCGTGGTTTAGCTTTAGGTATTAATAATCTTAATACTAATTTTAAATCCTTCTTGTATTGTGATAAAGATAAAATTGATTGGCTTCCTACAGAAGATGAACTTTCTAAATCAGATTTAAAGGACTTAGTATCCTTAACTCCAATAGAAACTGATGTGGCGATTTATAATAATTTTCCTAAAAGTATAAATAATTCACACAACTTAGATTCTTTGAATGCAAAGCTTAAATTAATTTATGTTGCATGGGAAGATAATTCTTATCCTCAAGAATGGGTTAATGAAATTAATAATAATGTCCATGGCGTAATGGCAATGACAAAGTTTGTAAGAGATACTTTAATTAAATCAGGAGTAAAAATTCCTATTAAAGTTATTTCTAATGCATTAGATAATTCTATAAAAAACAAATCAATTGAAGCTTACAAGATTAATTCATCTAAAAAATTTAAGTTTTTGCACGTTAGTACAGCAAAATATAGAAAAGGAGTAGATTTATTAATCAAAGCTTATTTCGAGGAATTTACTAAAGATGATGATTGTGTTCTAGTGATCAAAAGTTTTCCTGGCCCAGATAATTTAGTTGAACAAACTATTAGTAAATTTAAAACAGAAAATTCTCCAGAAATTATTCATATAACATCTGCCGATTTAAAAGAAGAAGAGATTGCAGGTTTAAATATTGCTTGCGATTGTGCTGTTTATCCAACTAGAGGAGAGGGATTTGGTTTACCGATTTTAGAAGCAATGGAATTTAATTTACCCGTAATTACTACTGCTTATAGTGGACAGTTAGACTTTTGTAATTATGATAATTCTTATTTATTAGATTACAAGCTTGTAGTATCAAGCGAAAATGAGATTGTAAATCTAAACTCATATTGGGCTGAACCAGACATTGTTCAATTAAAAAATTACATGAGAGAAGTCTTTGAGGCAAAAAATGGTAACGAGGACTTGTTTAAAACAATGAATTCAAAGATTGAAAATGCAAAAAAAACTGTTTCAATAATTTCTTGGGAAAATTCTGCAAAGCAAACAATAAACTTTATAAATGAGATAGAGCAGTATATAGAATTAAAGAGTAAAAATGTTGCAGTACTATCATTCTTAAATGATCAAACAGGTATAAACTTTTACTCTAAAGAACTTTATAAAAACATTGAAGCTTCTTTTAAAAGTTTTTATTATCTTGCTAATTCAGATATTGCAGATAGAACAGAAACTGATGAGAAAAATGTAATTAGAAACTGGGCTACAGGAGATAGCAAATTTGAAAATTTACTTACATTTCTCAATGAAAAAAATATTGATATTTTCCATATTCAATACCATCCTGGGGAGTTTTCGCCTGAAGCTTTAAATAATTTATTAGAGGAGCTTAAGTCTTTAAAGATTAAGATTGTAATTACTTTACATTCTGTAAAAGCTAAAGATTTTGATGTTATTAAGTCATGCCCTAATTTAAAATATGCCCATAAAGTTATTTTTCATAACAAAGAAGATTTAGATTATGCAAGGGTAACTTTAGATAATTGTGCATTAATGAGAATCCCAAGATTAGAGTTTTCTATTAGGAATAAAGAAAGTATTAAAAAGTCATTAAATCTGCTAAATAACTATCCTATTATTGCAACTCACGGATTACTTAATGTTAATAAAAGTGTAGATAAAATAATAGAAAGTATAGACTTATTAAAGAAAGATTACCCCAATATTTTATTTCTTTCTTTAAGTGCAGTTTCTCCAAATAATATTTTTGCAGGATCTTTACTTGAACAACTAAAGGAAATGGTTGCGAAATATAATTTAACTAATAATGTAGTACTAGTTAATGAATTCTTAGATAGAAAAGTAATTGAAGTATTATTACAGGCAGTAGATATAAACGTATTGGCATATGTGGATACTGCAGGAGAATCTGCAAGTGCTGCAGTAGAAAAAACTCTGGCTTCTTACAATCCAACTATTGTTACAGATATTAAAGCCTTTGAGGAATTAGATGAGGAAGTACTTAAAATTAAAGAACCAAGTCCTGAGTTAATCTCCAGCGCAATAACTAAATTGCTACAAAGTAATGCTTTAAGAGAGAGTATTGTAGCTAAAAGTAAACAATATATTCAGGATAATAGTTATTTAAATAAAGCTTTAGAGACTCTAGGTTTTTTTCTTTAAAAACCAAAGTCTTGTTTTAGATTCTGAACGGCTAGATCATCATTGTCATGAAGATCAATGCTATTAATTAAGCCCAATCCTATAAAAGTTGATAATATTGCACTACCGCCATAACTAATTAAAGGTAAAGGAACTCCAGTAATAGGTGTTATCCCAAGATTCATAGCAATATGTTGTGCAGTATTAAAGAAGATTAAAGAGATTACTCCTATACAAATCAGTTTTAAAAACTGATCTTCTGTTTTAAGATAAATCTTATAAATATTTAAAATCAGTATTAAGAATAAAGACATTATTAAAATACTCCCTATAAATCCAAATTGTTCTGCAAATCCTGCAAACGCAAAGTCAGTATAGGCAAATGGTAGCAATCTAGAATTTACAATGTTTCCATTTAGGAGCCCTTTTCCAAAAACCCTTCCAGATCCAACTGCAATTATAGACATCTGTCTATTGTAATCCTCATTAAGAAAAAGATTTGAAGTATTATCATTCCCAAGGAAAGATTCTATTCTTTGTCGCTGATATGGCTCTAGAACGTAGTTATAGCCAAACTCTAATGTTGGTTTTACTAATATTCCTGCAGTAAGCAGTATTAAAAGAAGAAGTAGGTTTAATTTAAACTTTTTAGAAAGATAAATTGTTAAAAGTACTGTTAACAATAAAAAGGTTACATTTATCGAAGATTCTATACCTAATAATATATTTAGATTTTGCAGGTTCGGAATATTAAAGCCTATAAGCAAGCCTACTAATAATGGAACTATTAGTAAAAAACTAATAGTTCTAATTTTTAAGTTTAAAAAGACAATTGAGAAAAATATTAATGATATTAAAATAGAATTTCCTAAGGATTTTTGTTTAAGAATAAGAATTAAACACATTAAGTAAAACACTGAAGAAATGGCAACCTTAATAAAGGCTTCAGATGTGATTAACTTTTTTAAACTTATTAAATTATCTGACTGTTTGTATATATTAAAAATTTGTTCATTATAAACTTTACTTCTTACAGCTAGCCCAAAAGAAGTTGTTATTATAATTACAATCTTTGCAAATTCTGATGGTTGAAAACTAAAGGGCCCAAAATCTATCCATCTTTGCGCACCATATACTTCAGTTCCTAAAAAAATAACAGCAATTAAAGAAAGTAGAGTGAACAAAATTAAGATAGTAATTATTACTTTAAGTTTTAGCTTGCTAATATTAAATATGCTCAGTACTACAAATATTACAATTCCAACTAAGTAAAATGCTAAGTGGTTTATAAAGAAACTTGAAATTCCATTCTCTTTAGAATAAGTTGTAGAAAAAACGGTGATCCCCCCTATAAAACATAACGCCAGTATAGGAATAATAATTCCTAATCGAGTATTTTTAAGTAGTCCTAAGTTAAACATACTTGATTATACAGTGTGTCGAAAGACCATGTGAATTTAATTCCCTTATTTAATGTGCTAAAATCAACGAGTTAAATTTTTGAAATAATAAATGCCAAAAAAGATTGATAACAAAACAGAAAATACTGTACGAACACCTATAGTTGCAGTAATGGGCCATGTTGATCATGGAAAAACAAGTTTCTTAGATGCGATTAGAGGTACACGAGTAGCAGATAAAGAAGCTGGAGGTATTACACAAAATACTAGAGCACACGAAGTAACCACTAAATCTGGATTTAGAATTACTTTTATAGATACTCCAGGTCACGAGGCATTTAGTAACATGAGATCCAGAGGTGCAAAGGTTACAGATTTTGTACTATTAATAGTAGCTGCAGATGATGGGGTTCAGCCACAAACTAAACAATCAATTGAATTTGCTAAAAGAGATGGAGTGCCTGTTATAGTTGCTATAAATAAGATAGATATTAAAGGAGTTAATCTTCAAAAGATAAAAACAGAGCTTTCTAGTTATGGAGTAGTAGCAGAAGAGTATGGTGGAGATACTTTATTCTTTGAAATTTCAGCAAAAGAAAAAAAGGGATTAGATGAGTTGTTAGAGGGAATTCAATTACTATCAGAAGTTCACGAATTAAAAGCCAATGTAACAAAGGAAGGTACATTAGCAGAAGCTTTTATTCTAGAATCTTCTTTAGATAAACAAATTGGAAATGTTGCGCTTTGTATTTTAAAGTCTGGAAATTTAAACAATAGAATACTCGGAGTAACTAAAGAAGGTTACTTTAAAGTTAGAAGCTACCTAGATCATAATCAAAAGAATATTGATAGAGTAGTAGAGTCTCAGCCATTTTGGATAACAGGTTTAAGGAGTACTTTACCTGCAGGAGATACAATTTATTTTGTAGAAACTGAAGATAGAGCAAAGGAATTAATAAAAGAATTAACAATAGAGGAAGAAGAAAGAGCAGAAGCTGCAAAATCTGATGCTGAATCCTTATTTGCACAATTGTTAATTAAAAGAGAAGAGATAAAACAAGGAATTGAAGAAAAGAAATTGAATGTTATTGTAAAGGCTTCAACAGAAGGAACATTAGAAGCTATTTTAGAAAACTTAAGAACTATAAAAAGTGATGAAGCAAGCATTAATATCTTGGCATCAGGTACAGGACATGTAACAGAGGACGATATCAATAGAGCTAAATTAGCAAAAGGTATTATTGTTACTTTCCAGTTACCAACTCCTAATAAAATTGCTATGTATGCAAAAAATGAGAAAGTCTTGGTGAGAAACTACGAAGTCATTTACGAAATGTTCGATGAAGTTTCAGAAGTATTAAATAGCTTAGGCGAACCAGTAGAAGAAGAAGTCGAAATTGCTAGAGCAAAAATTAAGCAAGTATTCACATTATCGGATGGATCTATGGTTTACGGAAGTGAAGTAGTTAAAGGATTAATGTTAAAAGGTTATAGAGTAAAGATTCAAAGAACAGTTGGAAGTGAAATCTATGAATTAGGTAGAGGTAAGATTACTTCCTTAAGAATAAAAAAAGATGAAGTAAAAGAAGTTAAAAAAGGTTTAGAATGTGGGATTTTTATTGATACAAAGGTTGAAAATGTAGAAGAAGGAGACGATGTTATTGCATTTAAACTAGAATCTTCGTTCTAAATAATTTATAAGCATATTAAAAAGGCCCGTAATGGGCCTTTTCTTTTAACTGTTTTCTTCAATAGCTTCTAACCATTTTTGAGCTTCTAATGCTGCTTTGCAACCAGCACCCGCAGCTGTAATTGCTTGTCTGTATTTATGATCTTCTACGTCTCCTGCAACAAAGACTCCCATAATTGAAGTGTGTACGCCATCTGCGCTTTTTACATATCCATCCTCTGTGAGTTCAATATCTTTACCTAAATAATCTGTTACGGGAATATGTCCAATGGCTAAAAACATTCCATCAATCTCTAGATCTGAAGTTTCATTGGTTTGATTGTTAAATAGAGTAATGCTTTTAACTTTTAAATCTCCATTAACTTCTTTTACTTCTGTATTATATAAAATTTCTATTTTAGGATTTTTAACAGCCCTCTCAATCATTATTGGACTTGCCCTAAACTCATCTCTTCTATGTATTAAATATACCTTTTTAGCAAATCTTGTTAAAAAGGTTGATTCTTCCATTGCACTATCCCCACCCCCAATAACTGCAACTACTTTATCTTTAAAAAATGCTGCATCACAAGTAGCACAAGTAGATACACCTTTCCCATAAAATTTGTCTTCTCCAGGTATGCCTAGCTTTCTAGGAGTTGCTCCAGTCGCTATAATAACTGCATCTGTTTCGTATTCATTTTCGTAAGTCTTTACTATCTTTTTGTCTACTTCACAAATTACCTGAGTTGCATTTTCAAAGACAAACTCAGCGCCAAATCGCTTAGCCTGTTCTACCATATTATTCATTAATTCAGGACCTAAAATTCCATTTACGAACCCAGGAAAGTTTTCGATCTCAGTCGTATTCATTAATTGTCCTCCCCATGTTGTTCCGGCAATTACTAAAGGATTTAAATCAGCTCTTGCTGCATATATTGCAGCCGTTAATCCAGCAGGTCCAGAACCAATAATTACAACTTTCTTTTTCATAGTATTTAATTTAATTAGCTAATTCTGGAATATTCTTTTTTAATAACTCTTCAAAAAAAGGTTTTGGTTTTGCACCTAAAAGACCATCTACAGGTTGTCCATCTTTAAATAATATGCATAATGGGATACTCATAATTCCAAATGAACTTGTTGTAACAGGATTTTCGTCTATGTTTAACTTTGCAAACTTCACTTTCCCCTTGTATTTATTTGATAGTTCTTCAATTATTGGAGCAATTGCTCTACATGGCCCACACCATTCAGCCCAAAAATCTACTAAAACATATCCACTGCTAATTTCTGTAGAGAAACTCTGATCTGTTAAGTGGATAATATTACCTTCACCCGCATTTGATTGTTCAGCAGGAAGTAATTTTGCTGTCATTCCCATATAAAATGAATTAATAAATTATAGAAATTTAAGTAGGTATTCTAATTTAACACACCTATTTAATTTATTTTAAAAAATTTTGTTACAAGTTCTTCAAATTGTTTTTGCTTTATTTCGTTGCTTTTTTGATTAAAGCATTCACTGCATTCGTCCTTTAATAAATCAAGTGCAATGCTAGAAAGAGCAGCTCTAACAGCTTGAATCTGTGTAACTACTTCTATAGAATCTCTTCGCTCTTCAATCATTTTTTCTATACCATTTAACTGTCCCTTAACTCGATTCAGTTTTTTATTTATGTTTTGATTAATTTTATTACAATCGGTTTTATCCATAAAATCAATATACCCCTAAGGGGTATATTTGTCAAAACTAATATAAAACATATTGATCTTGTAGCGTTTTGGACAAAATAAGTAAATCCATATACAATATAAATGTATGAAGACTTCAAAAAAATTTCTAACAATTACGTTTGTTGTAGCAAATATTGTTTTATTAATCATAGGTAATACATCTCTTCCTCTACTTAATTCGTTAAGAATGCAATATATTCCTGAAGGTTTACAGGTTGGTAAATCTTTACAAGAACAATTAGAAGAATTAAACGACCAAATAGAGCAGGTTCAAAGAGAGAAAGATGGATTACAATCTCAGTTAGATCAAAATAGTTACATCATTTCTGGCTATAATGCTCAACTTTCTAGATTATATGCAGAGGCAGATATCTATAATAAACAAATAGAGGAACTTACTTTGCAGATAAAACAATTAGAACTTCAAATTGAAGCATTAAATATAGATATCGAAAAAAGAAAATCTGATATTTCTCAAACTGAAAATACAATTGTTGGTTTAGAAGAAGAATCAGCAGAACGAATTAAAGATAATTACTTTAACTTTAGACTATATAGAACAACAGATGATGCTAGTACAATGTTTAATTTTACAAACATAAATACTTTCTTTAAAACTTCTCAATATAAGGAATTGATTCAATCTGATACAAATGATGTAATGGTTAAACTTGCAGAATTAAAACAAAGTTTACAGGATAAAAAGAAAGAATTAGATGAAAAGCTACTTCAGGTAACTAAAGATAAGGAACTTGTAGATGTGAAAAAATCTGATTTGGCAAAGAAGAAGGAGGAGGCCGATGTAAAGATAAACACATATTTAGCAGAAGTAAATGCTTTACAAGCCCAAAATAATTCAGCTCAAACAAGAATTTATGCCTTCAGTGATGAAGAAGCAAAAATGAGAGCTCAAGCAAACAAGATCCAGCAAGAAATTATGAATAGTTATGTTCCGCCAGGATCGGGACAATATGTAGTATCTGGAACTTATATAGGTAAGCAGGGTTGTACAGGTTTATGTACAGGAGCCCACTTACATTTTATGGTTTATATGAACAATCAAATTCAGAATCCCTGCAGCTATCTTAAGGATGGTGTTATATCAGGTTGTGGAGGCGGCAGCTTAGATTCGCCACTACAAAATAGTTTTGTATTTACTAGTGGATTTGGAAATAGGTGTTTCTGGTGGGGTAGTTCAAATTACTGTGACTTTCATACAGGAATTGATTTAGCGGCATCACCATGGAATGCGCCAATCTTTGCTGCTCATGATGGATATGTATATAAAGGACAAGATGGCTACGGTGCTAACTATGTAATCTTATGCCAGAATTCTAACTGTGGTAGTGGACTTAAAACTGGTTACTGGCATTTAAGTGAATTTTAATGAAGACCTTTGTTAAATTTTTGTGTATTTGTCTTCTGTTGTTACCTTTAGATTCCTCAGTTAAAGCTCAAGATGTTTTTGTAAATGCAACTGTAAAAAGCTGCTTACTTTCTATTAAGCTATTACCGGAAAAAAGGATTCCTAGAGAAAACAATTGGCAGAATACTTATCAAATTATTTTCTACAATTCTTTAGGTCAAAATATCCTCGAATTCAATAAGATAGTTGCAGATGAAAATGGGATTTTAAATCTAGAATTATGTAAGTCTGATTTTTCATTAGAAGCAGGTACTTATACGGTGTATGTAAAAGGATTTTCTCATTTAGGTAAAATTTTTACAGAGAATGATATGTTCTACAACTATAAGACTGAACTAGACTTTTCTAATAAACTTAGTGATCAGTTATTAGCGGGAGATGTCTTAGATCATAATTACATTAATGGTTTAGATTTAAATGTAACAATTAGTAATCTATATTCTAGTAATTTAAAATCAGATTTTAATAGAGATGGGATTGTTAATTCATTGGATTTAAGCAACCAAATTTTTAATTTACATTTATTGGGTGATTTATGATAAAGAAGCTTTGTATTATAGGATTGCTTTTATTAAATACTACTAGCATAAAGGCTGCTACATTTAGCTTAGATTCGCTTAACTCTTTTAATCAAACTCAATGTACTTATAAGTTAGATGTATATATTAATCCTGATAATAAGGTTTCTAATGCAGCTGATTTAATACTTCAATATAATTCTAACCAAGTTTTTATTATAGATGTAGACAAAGATATGGAAGGTATTCAGGTTCTTCCCGGTATAGCTTATGAGTCTTATGTTTATAATAAGGTTAATGAAGAGAAGAATGAAATCGTATTAACAGGAGTTTCGTTTAAAGGCGTCAAAGAGAAAACATTATTTGCATCAGTATTCTTTGTAGCAAAAGTAAAAGAACCTAAGTTTAATATCTATTTTGATTCAATTGGTAATACTTTAGATAGCAATATTGCGGAAACTACGACTAGTTTAGATCTTCTTACTTCTATTGATAATAATCGTTTTAACTTAGCTGATTATAATTGTAAGCTTTCTGATGAAGAACTTAATTCTATTGTAATAGATACTGAAGTTAAAGAGGATAAACCTTTTGTTTTTAATTTATTAATTATCCCGTGCCTTTTCTTTGTGGGATTTATTTTAACCTTATTTCTACTTTTAAAATTGTTTAAGACTAGAGTAAAGATTGTAGATAATCATAATAATGCCATTCAAGGCGCTGTTCTTACAGCATATAAAAATAAAGAAATTAATTCTATTTACGTAAGCAATAAGAAAGGAATTATTTGGCTAAATAGAAGAGAGTATAGGAGCTATATTACTGTATCTAAGCCTAAGTATTTATTAGAAAAATTTTCTGATGGATTAAGTTCTAATATTATTACTTTAAAGAAAGATAATTAAAGTCTGGTATAAACTTTAATCCCATTTTTTAATTCTTCTATAAAATAATCAATATCTTCTATTGTATTATAAATGCTTAAAGATAGTCTTACAGAGGCTGGAATTTCAAATATTTCTTTATGCAGAATTTGAGTACAGTGATGTCCTGCTCTAACACAAATGCTTTTATCTCCTAAATATTGTGCAATGTCGTGAGGATGAACTCCTTCTATTGTAAAACTAATAACAGGTCCACTATTAAGACTATTATTGTGGTAAATATTAATATTATTAAGTTCTTTTAATTTAGTTAATGCATACTGTGTTAACTCTGTTTCATGTTTATTAATATTATTTATTCCTAGATTATTAATAAAATCAACAGCAGCACCTAACGCAATTGCATCAGCAATAGCAGGAGTTCCTGCTTCAAACTTATTAGGTAGTTCAGCCCAAGAGGAATGAGTTCTTTTAACTTCCCTTATCATTCCACCGCCTACCCTAAAAGGTTCCATTTTATTTAATAATTCTTTTTTTCCATATAATACTCCAATGCCAGTTGGCCCAAACATTTTATGTCCCGAAAATACTAGAAAATCTACATCCATTTCTTTTACATCAATTCGATTATGAGCAATTGCCTGTGCAGCATCTGCAATAAAGAGTGCCTTACTTAAATTCTTATGCTCTTTTAATTCTTTAATTTCATTAAACTGACCAGTTACATTACTTACTACAGAATAGGCTACTACATCATATTCCTCATTCAATATATTTTCTGCTGTACTTAGAAATTTTAATTTCCCATCAGTTATTCTTTGCCAAGGTAAAAAGTTTGCATGATGTTCAGCTTCAGTGGTTAAAACTTTAGGCTCTAGTGGAATTAATTTGCTTCTTACTAAAGACTCCGCAATAAGATTGGTTGCATCCGTTGTCCCAGAAGTAAAAATAACTTCTTCAGGGTCAGCATTTATAAACTTAGCAATCTTCTTTCTTGCATCCTCATATTCTTGATTTATCTTTTCGGCAATAGGGTAGAGGCCTCTATGAACATTTGCATTATAGTTCGTATAAACTTCTAATAGCTTATTTAAGACTTCTTTTGGTTTTTGAGTAGTAGAAGCATTATCCAAAAAAACTAAATCTGGATGATTTTCAAATATAGGGAATTCACTTTTTATTTCTTTAGGATCTATCATATTATTCTGTCTGGGATTATACCATTATAAGGAATTAATATAATCGAACACATCACTAGATACTAATTTGAAATTTTTTGGTTTATTAATGTCTACAACTAATAAACCTCTATTTGTTAGATAGAAAACTAAGTTAGATTCTTGATAGATATCAATAATTCTGTAATCTGGTGTAAGACTTGTTATTCTTTCTTCAAGGCTTTGATCTATTGTGAAAGAATATATATTAAATCTGGATTCTTTTTCTTCAAAAAAGATTACTTTATTAGATGAACCTTTTACAAATTGATAATCTTTCCCTTTAATATTTTCTTTTAGAGTTCTTAAATCGTTAGTAGTAGAGTTTATTAAAATTAAATCTTCTAAATCTGTACTAGGGTTAATTCTTGATGCTAATACTAGATTCCCGTCTTCCGACACGTCAAATAACTGAATCTTCTTAGAGTTTAATAGCTGCTTTATTTCTGTAGTTTGTGTATTAAATAAATAGAGCATATAACTATCTTTATATGTTACATATGCTACAGAATTACCATTATTAGAGATTTTATATCCTGTAAATGTAAGACCAGAATCGTTTAATAGCACAATATCTTGTCTTGCTGAACCATCTATATTCATTACCTGTAATCCATACTTGCCCTGATTGGAGCTTCTTCTATGTATATTAACCATTTTTTTAGCAACATAGTTTGGTGTTAAAGAGGCTAAATTATTAGTACTAATAGTTAATCTATCAGCTATCCCAGAAGTAATATCTACCTTATATGGCAGATTTAGATTTTGACCAGAACTTTCTCTTTTAAAAGAACCATCTAAAGAGGATTGATAGTAGAGTGTATTGTCTTCAATGTTGTAAAAAGTATTCCTGAAATCAATATCCTTGTCATTATTTACTTGTTCAGCATTAAAACCATCAAAATCTGATTTAAATAATCTAGCTGACGATGGAACCTGGGGCGTAAGAAGTTTTGGATATACTGCTACGCCGTCTTCAACTAATTTAAAATTAAATAATTCGTTTTCTCCTTGAGTAATATTTATCTCGTAGTCTCTAGTTCTGTATCCATCAGCTGTTACTCTTATCTTATACTTTTTGCCAGTTTCCAAATCTTTGATTGCAAATTTACCGTCCTCACTGATAGCTACTTGATCTTGTAGAATATTTTCTACATAAAATTTAGTATTTAAAACCAAATCCTCTCTAATGTAACTCTTTAATTCTCCAATAACATCCCCTGTTGGTGTTAGGGTAAAGTCTGGTATTTTATTAAGCCCTGGAGCTACATTTATTGCTTGGGAAATATCTTTAAAACTTACTGATTGAAACTTAAAAGTGGTTTCACCGACTTTTACATTTGTAGCATTAAAAGTTCCGTCTTCGTTTATCTTATAGGATTTATCTCCTATTAATAACTGGTCATTTATAAAATTATATTTAGAATTATTTGCATTAAATTTTCCAGAAAGAATACCTGTTAATGAAGATTTTAGTACAAAATCTTTTCTAGTAGAGTAGTCTAAAAGTACTTTAGTAATTTTTACTGTTTCTGTAAGATCATCATATCCATCCGCTTTTACAGTAATACTAGCCTCGCCATATTCTTGATTCGCGGCTGTATATATACCATCTTTGTTAGTTTTTGCTATTTCTTTATCATTAATAAATATAGATGCATTTTCTACAGGTGTTCCAGTATTCCCATCTGTAATTTTTCCATTTAGGGTTATTTTTACAAATTTTGTATCTATATTAGTTACCGATAGCCCAATAAATATAAGGAAACACAAGGCAAAAACTCCAAAAATTCCTAATGCTATTTTAAAAAACTTTTTACTAAAGTCTTTTTTTAGTACACTTTTAGGTACTGTATTATTAGGATCTTTTATATTTGTATTTTGATTTGGAAGTACATTAACTACATTTTTTTTATCTAGTTCAATACTTGCTTGGGTTCCGCTAGGTAAATGAGAATAGTCTTTCTCTCCAACATCAATAATGACAGGTTCAGTGATTGAATCCATTTTAGTTTCTGGTAACTCAGAGGCTAGTGGAGTCTTTTTTTGTTCTTGATTTTGATCCATATTAATAAGGTAATCTTTAACAAGTATACATTTGGATGAATTAAGTATCAATTTTAAAGATTAGTATTTTTTGTTTTGATATACTATTTAGACATGAAAGTTCTCAAATTTACTAAAAATAAAAAAATAGAAGAGATAACTCAATCAGATTTAACTTCTACAACTCGTTTATCTGGAAATGAATCTTTACCTACACAGTCTACACAAGAAAGTAGGACAAGATTTGTAAAGATAACAAAAGAAAAAAAGAGATCAAGAAAAGGCTGTAGAGTATTTTTGATCATTTTGAGTATTTGTTTTGTACTATTTGGAATTTTAGGCATACTTGCTTACAACTTCCTATATACTCCTTACTTAAGAATAAAAAAGTCTGTCGACAATATTCAAACCAACGGTCAATCACTTTTGCAAGATTTTGATAATAAAGATCTAAGCAATATAGATAGTTACTTTGCAAATATTAAATCAGATTTAAATGAAATTAATTCTGAACTTGATAGATTTGAATTCCTTTCAAGTATGGAATATACAAAAGGTTATTATGAGAACTTCCAAGTTTTAAGAAGTATTCTTGATAAGACTTCTAACCTAATGGATGAGACTCTTCCAGATTTAAAGAACCTATTAAAGGTTACTGGATTTAAAACAGAAAAAAATCAGACCACTACAGTAATTGTATTAGATCCTAACAATCCTGATGCAGAAGACGAGAGCGCTTTTTCATTAATATTAAAGGAGTTACCTCAATACCTAGCTTTATATGAAGAAATGGAACCTAAAATAATTGATATATTTAATGAAGTAAAAAAGATAGATACAAATTATATCCCACCTATAGGAAGCACTAATTATGCTGAGGCAATAAATAAACTTAATGATTTTTCAATTGAATTCCCTTCTTTATCTAAACAGACAAGAGACTTTTTAAGCGGTTTACCTGCAGTAATAGGCTCCAGTGAACCTGCAAGATATTTAGTAGTTTTACAGAATGAAACAGAAATGAGATCTTCTGGAGGCTTATTGACAGCCTATGGTCATTTAACTATGAGTAATGGAGAGATTGGAGAAATTACTCTTAGTGATATGTGGAATTTAGAAAAATATGTTTCGTGGACATTAGGAATTGATGTAGGTTATAGAAATATTTATGGTCAGGATTATTTAATGTATGGAAGTAATGGTGTAATAACTTGGCAGTGCGGATCTAATTATTTAAGGGCTCAAGATTCGGGTATTTATCCTGACTTAAAATTAACAATGAATATGCTTTCTGATTACTATAATGTGGCTAAACGTTATGACCCAGTTAATTATCCTGAATACGATTATATTTTAATAGTTAATAATCACTTTGCTGAAACATTAATTAGCTTATTAGAGCCCTTAGAAGTAGAAGGATTTGGAAAAGTAACTGCAGATAGTTTATATGCGTTTATAAAAGCAGAAACAGATAGTGAAGAGAATAGAGGAGATCCTGAAAGAAAATCTATTATTAAAGATATTGCTAACGCAGCTAAAAAGAAATTGTTTGAGTTTAAGATGGCAGATATGCCAAAGCTAATTAACGCAATGATTAAATCCATTCAAGCAAAGGATATTGGAATAACAGCACCTAATCATCCAGAGCTTGATGCTTATTTAAATAAATACGGGTTTAATGGAGAAGTTATTAAAGATTTTAACGGGGACTACTTTCAGTTAGCTGAGGCTCAGAATTGTTCATTAAAAATTAATAGATGGTTAAGAAATGAAGTTACACAAACTGTAAATATTAGCGATACAGGAGATATTACAAAACACGTGCATACTAAATGGTATCAGCCAGAAGTTTATCAGGATGCCTATTATGATCAATATGATATTGGCGGTCGATTTACATATAGAGCTTGGGTAAGATTGTTTATGCCAACCGGTTCTTCAAATTTGGACTCAGATGGATATCAAAATTCTGGTTATCTATATTATTATCCTGATGAATATTACGATTCAGACGTAGATAAATACGCTAGTGACAACATTATTCAGTTTGACCATAGAAGATTAAAAGAAGAAGATCCAATTCCTACTCAAGAGTTGAATGTTACCTACTCTTTGCCTGCAGATTTGAATTATGCAGAAACAGGAACTTATAGATTATTGGTTCAAAAGCATCCAGGTAAATCGTGGGGAGAAAAAAATACTGTAGTAATTAATCATCAAGGGCAAGAGTATAAAGTGGAGTTTACCTTAGATAGAGATAAAGTAATTACCTATAGGGACGGTGTTATTAGTGTAGATAACTATAATAAAAATTTAGACTTTATTTTAAATCTAGTAGAAAAAGTTCCTTGGGATAAAATAAAAGAATAATTGAATTCTATAAAAATGTTGAAGGGAGAGCTTGCTCTCCCTTTTTTATGGTTCTTTCATTTAGAACCATGGGCAATCGCTACTGTAGGCTTATCATGCCAGCCGCAGCGACTGCAGTGGATACCGATATCACACGCTACACAATCGGTAGGACAATTGCAGGTCCTAGTGTTCACGATTGTAGCTGTTGTGGCAGTTACCTGCTTCTTTGCAGGTGTTTTCTTTTGTCTGCTTCTGCTGACCATTCCCTAACCTCCGTATATTGGAATTGTGGTCAAACAATTTATAGACCCAAAATTTATATTTGTAAAGTTGTTATTTGCTGAGAATTGTAGAAGTCCCTTAGGCTCTAGCTATTTTTAGATAGTTTTCGGCAATAATATCTGCACTATCTTTTAAAGGAATCCACCAGTCTTTATTTTCTTTATACCATTCAACTGTTTCTATTAATCTTTGCTCAATAGATCTTTGTGGTTTAAACCCTAGTTCTTTATTTGCTTTAGAGAAGTCTATAGCGTATCTAAAATCATGTCCTTTTCTGTCGCCTACAAATTGTATTAAAGATTCTGGCTTATTTAATATTCTTAATATTTCTTTAACAATCCAAATGTTAGACCGCTCACCATTGCCACCCAATAAATATGTTTCTCCTAAATTGCCATTTTTTAATATTAATTCTATTCCCATACAGTGGTCTTCAACATGTATCCAATCCCTTATTTGTTCACCTGTTCCATAGATAGGAATCTTTTGATCCATTAAGGCTCTAGTAATTGTTAAAGGGATTAGTTTTTCTGGATAGCAGTATGGACCATAGTTGTTTGAACAGTTTGAAATTGTAGCTTTTATTCCATAGGTATCAATGTAGGCTCTAACTAAGTGATCAGATGCTGCCTTAGAAGCAGAATAGGGACTTCTTGGAGAATACCTTGTTGATTCACTGAACTTTGAATCATTTATATCTAATGAACCAAATACTTCATCTGTTGAAATATGGTGTAGTCTAATATGTGAACTCTTTCTTACTGCCTCTAAAATATTAAATGTTCCATTTATATTGGTTTGTATAAACTCAGAAGGTCCTAATATAGATCTGTCAACATGTGATTCAGCAGCAAAATGTACTATTGTCTCAATATTATATTTATCAATGGTATTTACTAAAGTTTCAAAATCACAAATATCACCTTGGATAAAGGTATAGTTCTTATTACTTTCTATCTCTTGTAAATTATTAAGGTTTCCTGAATATGTAAGTTTATCAAAGTTTACTATGTGGTCTTTGGGATTTGCTTTTGTCCAGTATCTAATAAAGTTAGAACCAATAAATCCTGCACCACCTGTTACAAGTAATTTCATAATTAGACTAATGAATTTATATATTCTTCTATAGCTTTATCCCAATTCTGAAGTTTAGGGAGCTTTGTATTGAGTAGCACTGAGTAATTAGCTGTTTTAACCGCTCTTCCATACTCTTCTAATGTAGTTTTATGTAACTTTATGTCCTTTTTGGCTAATTCAAAGATTCTTTTTGCTTCTTGATATCGGCTACAGCTGCCTTCATTGACCCCATGATAATATCCAGGTTTTAATTTATTCTTAATTATATATATTAACTGCATTGATAAATCTTTAGTGTATGTGGGAACTCCTACTTCGTCATCTACAATGGTTAACTCATCTTTTGTTGTACTAAGATTTAACATTGTATTAATAAAGTTTTTACCATTTGGGCCAAATGTCCAGGAAGTTCTTACAATATAAGAATTAGGATTATATTCAATAGCCAGTTTTTCTCCTTCCCGCTTTGTTTTCCCGTAGTAGTTTAACTGATTTTCTCCAGGCTCATCTTCCTCAAGATACCCTTCTTCTTTATTGTCTCCAAAAACGTAATCAGTACTTATATGTAGGAACATAATATTGTGTTCATTTGTATACTTTGCCAAATGTTTAACTGCTAAAGCATTAATATTGTAAGCTAATTCTTTTTGAGTTTCCGCTGCATCAACATTAGTAAAAGCAGCGCAATTAATGAGTACATCAGGATTGGTTTTATCTAATATATCTATTATATTTTCCTCGTTTGTAATATCCATTTCAGCTACATCAGTTTTTATAACTGAAAACCCATTCTGCTCTAATAGTTCAGATAGAGTAGTGCCAAGCATTCCGTTTGCTCCAGTTAGTAATACTTTTTTCATTTTATTAAAATGGTGAAATAAGATCTTTTAGTAATGGAAGTTTTAATTCTCTTTCATTCATAATAGGATTTTCAACTTCCCACCTTCTATTTAAGGCCGGGTCCTTCCACAAGAGGCCTCCTTCGTGTTCGGGAGAGTATGGAGCATTTACTTTATATTCAAAATCTGCAATTTCTCTTAGTACTAAAAACCCGTGAGCAAACCCTTTTGGTACTAAAATCTGTTTTCTATTTTGTTCGGTTAATAG
>CAYPVU010000014.1:0-6619 GCA_964414295.1 uncultured Candidatus Saccharibacteria bacterium
TAACAATACTGCCTTTAATCATTAAAGCATCCCCTTTTTCTGAATTATTTACTACATCTTTTTTTGTTATTAACTGTGCATCAGTAATTAACGCAGCTTCTATTACATCGTAATTTGCTAATTGATTACTATCTAATCCTAGTGCAGGGGTAGATCTATTCCCATTTTCAATAGTTATATTACCTTTTGAAACAAATAAACATCCATTATCATTTCCTTCTACTCTAAAATCAGGATTTATTACTAGAGCATCAACAAAGAATATCGTCTTAGTATCACAAATAGTATTAGAATTAACGGTTAGTGTTCCAGATACAATTGAATGTATTTTTGTATTAGATGCTACACCTAAATAACTAGATGTTCTTCCACTTAAAGTATTCCCAGTTGGTGCAATTTGAGCAGAGTTATTTTCTGTAACTACTTTATTTAGATATGTGTACCAACTTGTTATTCCTGAATCTAATGGTGGTTTTATAGTTAGATCTTCGTATCTTAAATTGTATTGACTATATTTAGACTGTTTTCTTAAAGGTAAATCTACAGTACCGCTTATTGCTCCATAACTTGATAAATATACAGTTTTTTTATCGTTAAGAATTACAGAATTTGAACTTTTAAGTCCATCGCTTAATTCACTTAAACTTGCAGGAATAGAAATCCCTGTAATACCTTGAGCTGCAGAAACATTTCCGTTATAACTTATCATCCATGGTTTCTGTAATGCTGCAGTAGTTGTTAATACTGCTTGATTACATGCAGCATCTTTTGTAAATGCATAGAACTGATAATTAGATTGTTTGCTCGGCTGAGTGTCTGTATATGTTCTTAATAATTGCGCAGTAGACTGGGTAACATATCCATTAAATGGATTAATACTATTTAAATTTAAAGAACCGCTATTATAATCTGCAGTATTAGGTAGACCCATAGAAAAATCAATTGCTCCAGCCCCATCATCGCTTAATGCAGCATCAGTATTATCTCTTGTTATAAATGACTTAAATTGTAATCCATTAGGTTCAGTAAATCTCCATTCAATTTGAAACTTATCACCTGGTAAGAATTTAGCATTAGAGAATCCACTTGTTGCAACGGGAGCAGCAAGATCAACTCCCCAATTTGCTCTTGAAGCAGAAGCATTTACTCTTTTATATACAAAGTTATTTCCAGGAGTTGAATAAGAAGTTTTCAAATTCCCTAATGAATCTCTAATTAAAGCTGCAATATAGTATCTATACTTACCGTAGTACATGGAATCAAATCTTACTCTAAACCTTGAAGCTAAATTCTGCCCTGACACAGAAGCAACTGTATTAACCCTAAAATCCTCCAGTGTAGCCCCTAACCCAGAAATATCATTCCCATTTACAGCTTGAGATACCCATGAGGTACCATTGTAGGCTCTAATTTCCGCTGGATTACCCGCAGCATCAAGAACAATTTTAAAGGCAAAAGCCTTAGATAAAGTAGCCTTTTGTAATATTATAGATTCAGTCTGCAGTGCAGCACTTTCCATATTTTGACAAACATTGTTAGAAACTGAATTACCACCTCCAAGTGCCTGACATTTAAGATTTTCTGGATCATTATCTGGAACTGCAGCTAACCAAATTTCTCTATATGTATTCCCTGTAGCAGTTGTAAAGTTTAAATTGAAATCTATTGGGTTAGATACACCTATTTTTCCTGGAGCTCCAGAAAATCCTCCTCCACATACATCGGCTTGGACTCCGTAAGAAGTTTCTGTTGTAGTATCATCTATAACTGTAAATCTATTTACTGTACTTAAACTAAGCTGACTCCCATTAGTCTTCATTACTCTCCAACAGTAAGTTCTACCTTTTACTAATCCGGTAAATTGGGTTGCGGGACCATAAGAATCTACCCAACTACCATCGCAAAATTCATCTAACTGAACTCTATAAGAATTATTATTTGCTGGACACGCAGTTCCCCATCCTGTTTCTACGTTATAGCTTAAGGGCACACTATTTCCTACACCTAATGCAACTTGAGCATTATTTGCTGGTGTGTTCAGTGTTGCTGGATTTGGTGCAGTAGGCTGGCACATTATAGCCTCACATAAATCAGCTAATTGTGCTACTGTAGGGTTTGCACCATTTAATAAAGCATAACTATTGTACTGATCTCTAGCTACGCACTTAAAGGTTTGAACTCCTGGCGCACCTCCTGGAACACAATAAGTTGTATCATTAACAAATGGCTTAGAAGTATTACAGTTAGGTCCAACTATATATCTACATGTAGATTTTCCATCCTCACATAAACCAACACTGGCATTACATGTTTGACCACATGTTCTACCAGCTGAACAGTCACAGTTAGCACCTGGGACAGTTTTACCTATTGGACAGAATGCATTTGCGCACTCTTTTAATCCATCTCCATTCTCATCTCTACATACTGCAACACCTCCATTTTTTGCCCCTAAACACTCAGAATCATTATTACAAATCCCATTATCACACTCTTTTAATCCGTCTCCATTCATATCAATACATTGCCCTCCATCATCACAGCCTGCATTACTTGTACATCTTCCATATGCACATCTTCTAGGATAAAACGCATGTACATCACTCACCATTAATAAATTAGTAAAGATGAATCCGCCTAAAATAGTGACAGCAAAAACTAATATTTTTAAATTTGTTCTCATTTTATTTTGATAAATTTAAATATTGGTCACTGTCAATTTTTTCCAGACAGTAAAGACTTATTTGTCCATTCGACATAGTTTTTATTTCGAATGGGACAGAAATTCTTATGAATTCACAACTATTTTTAGGATACCATTTATTTTCGTAGACTGACCAATCACCTAAAAAGTTTTCTACTAAATCATCTTTTTTTAACTTTAATTCTTGTCCTGATCTATTTTTTATAATTAAAGTAGCTGTATCAACAAAAAAATCAAAACTTCGTCTTTCTATATAATAATTCAAGAATTCAGTAGAATTAACCGCTTGGTTAAATTTAATATCTCTATTAGAATTATTATTTGAGGACAGGACTAAATACAAAATTAACCCTATAACAATAGAGCCTACTAAAAATATAATTGTAAATACCTTACTCAATCGGTTCATTTATATAGACTCTAATAACTTTATAATAATCAGAAAAAAGATCCTCCCTAACTACCTCTAATTGCACCTTAGTTCTCCATTCATTAAATGCTGTAATTGCCTCTGCTCGGCTTAGTAATTTTGTAATTAATTTTCCATCTACTTCTTTTGTACTGTAAATACTTTTCCCTACTAAAGAATCTGGTATTTTTATAAATCTATAATCTAAAAAATCTTCTTTATCGTATACATACCCTAATTCAGCAAATGTAACTCCATCTGTGGGGAACTCGATTAGAGAATTTATTTCACTAATTTTTTGATATGAATTTATTTTTTTTATATTTTTATTATCTAAAGATAACCAAAATGTGTCGTTTTCAAATTCTGTTCCAAAGTAATCTGGACGTGTTAAAACATATACTAACGAAGCTAGAAGCGCAAAAAAAAGTACAGCAGAAAATGTAAGCATTTTCATTTAAAAACATTAACTTTCTAAAGTATATAGAAAGCAGCTAGCACAATCAACTTAGGAATGCATTTACGAGTAGATTTTCTGTTTCTAAAGGAGATAAACCATGAGACTTTAAGTAGTAAATTTGCTGTGGATCTAAATATCCAATAGTTGCACCATGCCCGCCTTTTACTTCAGATTCCATTATTTCTAAGGATGGGATAGCGCGTGCAGAGGCATTTTCATTCATAACTAAACAGTCAATCTTTAAATAGGTATCTGTTCCTACTGCCCCTTTCTCTATTCTAAGCAATCCTTCAAAGTCAAATTTAGCTTTATCAAATACTACAGCTTTAATATTAATTCTAGAAGTTATGTAAGAGTTTTTGTGTAAGATAACAATCTTTGTAGTTAATTCGCTATCCCCTCTACCAATATATTTACCTACTATATTACTATCTTCTACTACTTCTATTATTTGTTCCGGTACTGTAAAGTCAATTTCAATTGTTTTCATTAAATAAACCTAATTGTTTAGATATTGGCTTAAAGCTTCTCCTGTGCAAAGGCGTTACTCCGTGTATATTTAGTGCATTTAAGTGAAATTGTGTAGGGTAACCTTTATTTCTGTCAAAGCCATAAAGATTATAACTTGAATGAAAGGTATTCATTAAATTATCTCTATAGACTTTAGCAATTATTGAAGCAGCAGCTACAGAATAATAGGTAGAATCGGCTTTAATTCTTTTAATAGTATTTTCTCCAAAGTTGTTACTAAATTGACCATCTATAATAAAAATTGCCTTCTTATTACTAGATACTGCATACTCGTTTAATACATTAACAGCGTTGAGAATTAAATTAGATATAGTTTTTCCTATCCCTACAGTATTTATAGAATCAAGCTCGCCAGTTAAAACAAGATTTTTTTCTTTTAGCAATAAGGGGCACAACTCTTCTCTTTTTTCTTTTTTTACTAACTTTGAATCATTAATACCTTCTATACACTCATGGTTATTAATATCTAATACATAAGCACCAATACATACAGGTCCTGCCCATGCGCCTCTACCGACCTCATCTATACCTATTATTAAATCTGCATTAAATTGATTTAATAACTCTATATCTTTTGAAAAATCTAAAAATTTAGCCATTCTACTATTATATGCCATAAGTATAGTTTTTTAGGAACAAAAAAGCCCGCCAAAGGCGGGCTAGTTTCAGGTATATAGGAATTATTCTGCTGAAGTATTTTCAGCTTCTGTAACTTCTGGTTCTACAGAACCTTCTTCTGGAACAAGAACAGTTTTACCTTTTCTAATTCTCATGCTCATCTTACCTACTCTATCTCTCATAAAGAATAGTTTAGATCTTCTTACAGGTTCAGTCTTTATAACTTTAATTTTACCGATATTTGGTGAATATAGTGGTAACTTCTTTTCTACACCAATTCCGTAACTGATCTTTCTAACTGTAAACATTGCGCTTGAACCGCTTCCATTAACAGAGATCACTAAACCTCTAAATTTCTGAACTCTTTGTTTGTTTCCTTCTCTAATAATTGTATCTACTTCAACAGTATCTCCTGGCTTAATAACAGGCACACTCTTGCTTACAATATCTTGTTGTACTTTACTTAATACTTGTGTATTCATAATTTATCCTTAAAAAAGCTTTAAGATTATAACAGGAAAAAATCAGCTTTGGTAGTAAAAAACACTAAAAATTAAATGTGTACTGAGGTTGCAGTACTTCTAAGGTATCGTAATTAAACCCTAAGTCAACTTCTTCCCAATAATAGTCTTCTTCTTTTATCTCTTCTACAGCATAAGAAGAAGGAAAAGAAGATGGGTAAGATATAGGTTCGGGGAAAGTAGGATTAGGATTATATTTATAGAGCTTTGCTTTACCAAAGAATTCTTCAGTTATTATATACAGATCGTTAAGTACAATAATTGAATTTATGTCACTTCTAACATTTCTTAAATTTAACCTACCTTCAGCAGTAGTCGATGTATTAACATACATAATATCTAAAGGCTGGAAACTCCATAAGGAAGATCCTGCTGTCTTTAATTCTCCAAGTATGTAATAAAGAGTATCTCCATTTAACCAAAGGTTTTGAACAACTTGACCATTAGATTTAGTAGCTAGTATCTTTCTTTCTAGCTCGCCGTAAGTAAATCTATAAATTTCACCTCTTGAGTAAGAAGTATAAAGACCTGTCTCACTTTCGTTACTCCAGTAAAAATTGTTTCCATTATTAGACTTAATCTTTTCACAAGCATAAGGGTTTAATATTTTATCCCTAAGCTGTACAGAGAAACATTCTCTATTTTGATTTATGTATATATATCCTGCAGTTGTATCAACTCTCCATATAGATGCATTAGTTTTTAAAAAGTTAGTTTTATACAAATCATAATTTACTCCCTTTAAATCTGTGGCTTGGATATAAACAGTATTGTTTGCATCAAAGAATGAATAATAAAAACTCTTATCGGATAAAGAGAAGTGTGCGTTAATGAACTTTTGATTTCTATCTAACCGCCTTATTAACACCGGTTTATTGCCAGGAGTATTTAAATAAAGCTCCGACTGAGATGAATTAGGTATATTTATTGCATACAAGAATGTATCTTCCTGATAAAACTTGTATATAGATATATGAGTAGGAATTTCTGATAATTTAGAAAATGTTCCTGCTTTATTTAATTTGCCTACAATACTACTATTAGAGGTTTTTATAAGCAAAGTTCTATCTTCCGAACTTGGAAGGTCTTGATACTCCTGTTTTAAAGTTTTAGTAAAATCATTAATTATAGATTGTGCCTGTGTTATTTCTAAGCCGTTTAATTCTGTTACTCCATTTGGATTTAAGATTTTGCCAATAATTGAATTATTATCAAACATTGGGGGATTTTGAAGGAATACTGCTCTAAGTATTATAAAAACAGCACAGCACATTAAAATTATAACTAAGGCAGCAATAATTTTTTTACTAGCCTTCCTGCTCTTCACTGGCACTGCTTGGTTAGCGGCAACAGGGGGCTGAGGCTGGATAGCAGAT
>CAYPVU010000015.1:0-23851 GCA_964414295.1 uncultured Candidatus Saccharibacteria bacterium
TTTTTTGAATCTATTAATGAATACATTTCTACTATATTAGTAGGATATTTAATGGCAGGTTTAGGTACTTATCATTTTTTTCTACAATCTTCTAACAATACTCAAGATAATAGTGCAGAAAACGCTCCAAAAAGAAAGAAAATAAGATTTGAGTTTTAAAAAGATTTGGGCTGCTTAAAAGCAGCCCAACGTTCAGAGGATGATGAGTCTTTAACCGTGACGCTTCGGCTTTTCTTCGGGGAGTTTAACCCCCTTAAAAACCACCTCCCAGTATTGGGATGCGCCGATCCCCTGACCGAGCAGCGGAACCAGCAAAGCTGTCCAGTTGCCGATGACCCCGCCGAAAAGCCAGAGCGAGACCAGAGAGAGAACTACCGCCACGACAATGCAGGTAACTGCAAGCGCGCCAAGATTCTGGACATCCTTGTCATAGGCTTCGGACCCCGGCGGGGCATCTTCAGGATCGACTTCCGCCGCCTTAAGAACAAACGCCCGCGCCATTGCTGCACCCCAGAAGTTCGCCAGTCCTGCGATGATGAACACCATCACAGCCTGCACAATCTTCTCGCCCAGCGGAGCTGAGCTGAGGAGCGCCACGACAACTGCGATCACCAGCGAAAAGCCGCCAATGCGTTCCCAGTGAACGTCCAGAGCCTTGTCGAGTTCCTTCTCAACCTTCTTCAGTTCAGTTTGGTGACTCATATATATCCTTTGTCTAAAGAACGTGCATAGGATTATAGCACGTTACTACAATGTGACAACAGTTACCTATAGGATTATTGATGTATAATAAGATATATTTAAAATATAACTTATGTGTAGAAATATAAAAAATCTATTTAACTTTGATCCTCCAGCAACAGAAGCGGAAATAAGAGATGCATCATTACAATTTGTAAGAAAACTAACAGGGTTTAATTCTCCTTCACAAGTGAATGAAGAAGCTTTCTATAATGCAGTTGAAGAAGTATCTTTAGTAACTAAAAAGCTATTTAGTTCTCTTCAAACTACTGCAGAACCTAAAAATAGAGAAATAGAAGCTCAAAAACGAAAAGAAAGAAATGCAAAAAGATTTGGATCTAATTAAACTATATGAATGAAAATAAAACATACTGTGATTACGTAAAGAATCTTCCATTAGATAATATACATAGAATCTATCACGATACTATGTATGGATTTCCACTTGTAAACGATAACGATCTATTTGAACGACTAATATTAGAAATTAATCAGGCAGGGTTAAGCTGGAACACTATTCTAAATAAAATGGAGAACTTTAAAAAGGCTTACAGTAACTTTGATATAAAGCTTGTTGCTAATTACAAAGAAGAAGATATTATTCGCTTACTAAATGACTCTGGAATTATTAGAAACAAACTTAAGGTTAATGCTGCTATTAAAAATGCGAATACAATTCTAGAACTGCAAGAGGAATTTGGAAGTTTTAAAAGTTGGTTAGATAGTAAAAAAGGACTAACAAAAGAGGAGTGGGTAAAACTATTTAAAAAGACCTTTGTGTTTACAGGGGGAGAGATAGTAAATGAATTCTTAATGAGTACAGGTTATTTACCAGGGGCACATTCTAAAGAATGTCCTATTTATAAAGTATTAGCTGATTAATGCTTGGAGGAGGGTTGCCCCTCCTCCGCAGCTCTAATCAAGATGATTTCGCTTCGCGTTTTCTCATGCGACGGGTATAAGCCCAATCACTCGCAATGAGGATATAACCCATTCCTAAGAAAAAGAACAGGAAACCACTCAGAGCGCCGAGATAAAGCGCAGCCTGAATCCAAGCAATGGCTTCGTAGCCGACCAAAGTTGAAAGGAGTACAATTGCCACAAGGCAAACTCCACCTGTCAGCGCGGCGACCATCATTGCATGGATTAGCAAAAACTTGGATGCTTCCCACTCAATGAAACCGCGCCCATCTTTTTGGTCGGGGACACGAATCCAGTGTTGGCACCAATCGTTACTTTCTTCATAAACCCATCCCATGTTGGAACGGTTGAAGAAGGGCACAAAAACTCGGTTACGATCCATCTTCTCACCTCAAAGAGCTAAATACGATTATATTATATAGTAAATATATAACTAAGTCAATTTAGGGTTTACATAATATTTACAAAACTCTAACTATTTTATCAACTATTGATGCTAAAAATATCTTAATAATTATTAATTTCTTAAACAATGTTTAGAAATAGAATTACAGAGCTACTTACTCTGATTATTGATTTTGTTTTTGGAATAGCTGTATTAGGACTTTTTTTTAGATTTATTTTTAGACTTTTTGGTGCAAACCCTGAATCAGACTTTGTAAGATTTTTATATGATTCTACAAATCCACTGCTAAGTCCTTTTAGAAATATATTTGAGCCCTATATAATTGACAATAGATATGTCTTAGAGTTTTCTACACTAATTGCAATTGCTATGTATTTATTAGCAGCTTGGCTACTAACTGCATTAATACAATACATTGATTATAGCGGAACCACTTACAGGACTTCTAAAACAGTAGTTACACAATCTTAATGGAAAAATCAAACGAGGATCTACTAAAAGAATTAAATCTACACCTAAGTCAAAGTATTATTACTCCCTGGAGAGCTTTTAGAAATGGTGTACTGAGCGGCCTAGGAGCAGTTTTAGGTGCTACAGTAGTGCTTGCTATCTTAGTAGGATTGCTTAGTACGCTTGATACTGTACCTATTATTGGAGAATATATAAAACAGATTGTAGATGTTGTAGAAAATAGATAGTTTTATCTATAGGTATACTGTTGATATACTAAAGGAATTAAGTAATTTTCTATGGATAAAAAACTAGTAATTTTTGATTTTGATGGGGTTATTACAGATTCTTACGATGTGTGTATAAAAGTTAGCAGACACTTTGAAGAAGACTTAACTGATGAGGCTTATAAAACTCTTTTTACAGGGAATGTGTACGAGGCATTAGAAAAAGGTAGAGATGCAAAACTTGTAGTAAAGAATTCTAATAACGATATATATTTTGAAATATATGAACCCCTTATACTGGAAGTACCTCCCAGAGAAGGCTTTGTAGATATAATAAAAGAACTACATAAAAAAGGTATAAAAATAGCATTTGTTTCTTCCTGTTATAACAAACCCTTAACAAATTACTTAATAAAGTACGGAATAAAAAATTATGTTGATGAAATACTAGGTGGAGATATAGAAAAAAGCAAAGTAAAAAAGTTTTTAATGTTGTTTAATCAATTTAATATGGATCCTAAAGAAGCTCTATTCATTACCGATACACTAGGTGACCTAATAGAAGCAGAAAAAGTAGGTCTTGAATCTATAGCTGTAACCTTTGGGTTCCATGATAGGAAAACATTAGAAGCTGGGAAGAGTATAAAGGTCTTAGATACAGTAGAAGAAGTAAAAAAACTTCTGGGAAGCGCCTAAGCGCTTCCACATTTCTAGTTGAGTCGATATCGTCCAATCCTTCTTAGATGTCGCGCAAACTCTTTTTGCACATCATCTAAATTAGATAGTTCAATTTCAAACTCAAAATCGCTCATATTACTATAGCGCTCAGAAAGAATTTCATTGCTTTCTTGAGTCACCATAGTACCTTGATGTCCGGATGGAGTGTGAACATATACTTCAACTTCAATCTCTCCATCCCTCTCCTTTAAGAAGATGTCATTTGGTTGGTCAAATAACCCTTCCTCTAAAAAGAGTTCGATGACTTCGGGACTTAAAAAGTCCAAAAGCGCCTGAACATTTGGTTCGAAATCATGCATAATTACAATCCCGTTCCCCTGGTGAGGGTAGCACTTTAGGATTAGTACCTCATGATTATCTGAACAAAATCCTAGATCCAAAGTTAAGCAAAAGCCATGATCTATATTTAGTTCAACAACTTTTGCCCTAACCTGTTCTACAACAGAAGTCGACATGATTAACCTCCACGAACGATTTGCATTTGATTATAACAGATATAGTATAGTTAATAGGTATTGGCAACAGTAGTATATAATGATAGAATATTAATGTAGTTTCGAAAACAACGTTCGGAGTATATCATGTCAACAACGTACCATCAGGTGTTAGACCTTCTTCAGCAGTTGGTAGAGACTGCGGAGGAAGACATTGTTGCTCACCAGCCCATGGTGAGACTGGGTGTGGATGATGAGCCTTCTGAATGCGAAGGTTTGGGTATCCTAGTTGGCTGTTCTGGACTTTACAAGACCGTTGTTGTATGGTCCGAAGGTGAAGACCCGGACGAAGTGTGGGCGCAGTGGGTGGTTGCTTTTATGGACCAGCTAGTTTCTAATCTGCGTTCACAGGACTTTGCACCAAACCTTGTTGTAGCAAAGGTAAATAGTGCAAAACAACAGGCTGATTTGATTGTTCCTAAGGAGAAAATTAGATCGGCAAAAAATAATTAGAAAGTTAAAGACTTTCAAAGTAAGGGCGGGGTGTAAACACCCCGCCTTTTCACAGGAGACTTGCTAGGTCATGCTTCTGCTTAAGTTTACGCTGGATAAACTCATCGTCATATCCACCGCGTCTAAGCATTCCAATAAAAACATCGTCTGGCATGTGGACTAGCATTTTTGCTTCTACCATGAGCTCACTCCATGGTTTGTACTCCACATGACCAATTGCGAGTGTTTTACCGTTAGAGGTTGTTAACTCCAAAAGCTCAAGATTCTTTTGTGAGTCAAAAACACTCTCGGCAACCATCTGACTCACCTTTGGGGCTGTCAGGATTTGCATTGCATTTACAAGGTCTTGTGGAGGATATGGATCCTTTGAAATTACAAAACCTTGCCCTTCTCCTGAGTTTCTTTTAACTGCAATTACTTGCAGTCCCTGCGGATTCGGTCGAACCTCAATAATTAAATCAAGGTCCAACTCTGAATTGATTTGATCGAGAAGACTCTGTACCTGAGCAATTATCTCATCCACAAATACTCCTTATGATTAAATCACCTAAGTATTATATCACTTATATATAAATATTTAACGCATGTTATTGACTACTGATGACAATAACTGATAAAATCACTTGTTCTTAACAACGAAGGGACTTTGCGGTGAACAAACAAAAAGCACTAGACCTACTTCGCGGGCTTGCTGAACAAGGAACGAATCGTTTAGCGGCATGGGGAATTTCTCAGGTGCATATGGAGATTGTAGAGTGCCCAAACTCTGATGGTCTCCATGTTCGAGTTTCTGAAGAAGACACACCCATTGTTGAATTCCATATCTGGGATCCGGAAGACGATTTTCCGGAAAGGTTTTACGATGCCGCCTTTAAGCAGCTTTGCACCAGCATCTACATGGCGGAAAAGACATACGAAGCGATGATGCAAATGCTGAACCAGAATAATCCCTTTGAAGAGTTCAAGCCGCCGTGGCATAATGGCGCGCTGAATTAGGGGCAGCATTTCACTCTGTTTGGGGTCAATGCGGCCCCAAATAGAAATACAATCCCCTAATAAATATATAAATACTAGTAGTTTGAAAATTTTTGAAGGTATTAAAAATGTTTGGAGAGGCCTTACGCCCCTCCGATAAGGCTTAGTTCTCGATGAATCGTCCCTGCTTGGGATCCCAATACAAAATTGGGTCTCGACCAATCCGGATATCCACCTTAATGAGCAAATCTTCCGATCCTTCTACCCCATCAAGGGTGAGATGGATCCAAAAGAATCCGTCCATTAAGCCTTGTTCCTGCAAGTTCAGCAGAAACTCCCGATCAACGAGTTTTATCAACTCCGCAGTATGATCTCCGAAATTCAGTAAGATTCCCCGCTTACGGGGCTTCATCTGATTCTTCTTGCGAATCATCAACACTTGCTTTCCTTCATACTCGGTCTCTACGGCTTCTATAATGCCGTCCAGACGAAGTTGAGCAAGTTTCTGCTGTAAGTTGCTGAGAACCTGAATCACTTTAGATCCTTTCATTAAGCCTGTGACAATATTATTATATCAAAAAATAGACTTGTTGCCAATACCTGACAACACAGATAACACAGAAGAGATAAGGACTATAGAGGAAGGGATTGCCCCTTCCTCTTACGATCAGCAGTTAGCTATTAACGGTAGTGCACTTACTGGCAGTGATATAGGGTGGTCTCCTTCGAAGGTAAACCAAACTTTGTACCCAGGTGCACATGGTCGTGGTTCAAACTGTGAGTCTCCATGCCACTCAAACACATTGAGCAGCACTAGGGCTTTAAGCAGGTCAGCAGTTAATACTGCAATAATTGCATCAACCTGCTTGTGATTCATCAGTTCATTGCCAATTACAACTGTCCCCGAACTACTACCGCCTTCCTTTGAAAGAATTATTTCCCCGCTTGGCTTTTGAGACAACTGAAGAGCAATCTCAGATGGCTGCTCAACCTGCTCAAAATGAAGACGGATTCTTTCAAACATGACAGAAGACATGGCACACATCCTTTTTGTTAAATTGATCGCTGAGAATTATATACCTTATAGTATAAATTTAGAAGATAAGACTCTGGGAAGGCATGTACCTTCCCGTAGTCACACTTATTAATAGAATTCACGGAGCAAAGAAGACCAGATCAATGGTTCATCCATAAACTGACAGTGAACCTCTAAAAGATTTGGATCTTCTTTATGCACCTCTGCATAAGACCAGAAAAATGAGTCAATCAGACCTACCTCTATGGCAGCCAGAATAAATTCCGGAGTAAGCATAGAGATCAGCTTAAGACAGTCTTCGGACACAAAAGTATTATCCTCGTGCACAACTACCAGTCCGCCCGAAGCTTTACCTTTACGCCTAAGTACAAGTGTAGGATGTCCATCGCTACACTCATCTAGCTGAACTTCTAAATCAAACCCACATTCTAAATTTAAACTGCGCAGCCTTGATGCAAGATCCATGTAAAGACTCATTACATTGGCCTTTCACTAAGTGCGATAGAGGATTATATTATCTTTAATATATAAATATCAATTAAAAGATAAGATATAATCGTAGAATGCACAGCCAGATATTATCTATACAAAAACTTAATATAGAAGTAGAAAGTAAAACACTTTTAAAAGATGTTTCTATTTCAATGGCAATTAATGGTAAAGTTGGAATAATTGGTCCTAATGGAAGCGGAAAAACTTCTTTATTAAACTCTATTATTAGCTCTAATAAAGAAATTCAAATAAATGGATCTTATTACTATGTACCACAGTTAGATCTTGAGTTACTAAATCAGGATATATCTGTATATCTCTACATTTCTAAATTTTATGACGAATGGTGGAATGTATTGGAGGTTTTCAAAAGCAAATTTAATGGTAAAAACTTAGACCCTGAACAAAAACTTAATACATTGAGTGGAGGAGAAGTAACAAAAATCAACTTATCCATAGCTTACTTAATTAATCCGGATCTGCTTATTTTAGATGAACCTACTAATCATTTAGATAAGAATTCATTAGATTATTTAATAAAGTTTTTAAATGAATATAAAAAAAGTTTTATTGTAGTAAGCCACGATGCCTACTTTTTAGATAATGTTGTAAATACTATATGGGCAATAGAAGATCAAACAATTAATATATATGGTGGTAATTATTCCTATTACAAAGAACAGCAACGATTAAAAACAGAAGCCCAAATTAGACAGTATGAAGCTAAAAAGAAAGATTTAGATAAAATTAATAAAGCAATACATAAAGAAAATCAAAGGGCTTCTAGATCGATTGGAATGAATGAAAAATATAAACACGATAGAAGTATGCCTGCAATTGTAAGGGGTGGATATAAAAATACTGCTACATTACATGCTGGACAAATTAAGGACAGATTAGAAGTACAGCAAAGCAGAATACTAGAAGAAACAAATAAGTTAAAACCAAAAGTAAGTAAAAAAGCTTATTTAGATATTAGTAGTAATAGTGGTAAGCAGACATTAATTAACTTAACAAATACAGAATTAAAGTTAAATAATACTAAACTATTATCAATTCCTAACCTAGTGGTAACTGCCAAAGATAGAGTTCTAATTGAAGGTAATAATGGAAGTGGAAAGACCTCTTTAGTAAAAGCTCTAATTGGATATAAAGACTATGTATTAACTGGAGAAGTATATATTTCTAGTGCCCTAAAAACTGCATATATTAGTCAAAAATATGAGATTGTAGATACTAACCTTTCTTTAGTAGAGAATGTATCTAGTATAAATAAAGAATTGCCTTATCAAGAAATAAGAAAACAATTAGGAAATTTTTTATTCTTAACAGAAGATGATGTAAATAAAAAAGCTAAAGTATTAAGTGGAGGAGAGGTAGCAAGACTAGCCTTTACAATGGTAACAACCGGAAATATAGACCTATTAATATTAGATGAACCTACAAACAACTTAGATATTAATACAATTGAAGCCATTACAAATGCTTTAATAGATTTTAGCGGTGCAATAATTTTAATAAGTCATAATCAAATCTTTATTAATGATATAGGTATCAATAAAAAGTATTTAATTAGCGAGGGTATATTAAGACAAGAATAAGGATTGCCGGTGCCTTTAAAGACACCGGCGTTGCGTGATTGCTTACTGCACGGGTTCGTCGTCGTCGCCCATCATGGAGCGGAACAGCGCGGCAAGATCACCGCCCGTCATAACGAGGGCAAAACCCACGCCCGGAATCCGCGCCACCCCAACTTCAATTGAGGTGACCTCTTCCCCTTCTTCGATGTTCGACATACGCTCCAGAAGAGTCGGCAGATCCTCTTCGGCGAACTTCGCACACTTCTCTTCGACGTTGTCGAAGGTACCCGTGACCTTGTTCGCGTGGTGGATGGAAACCTGAGCGCCAGCGCCCAGAGCCTCGTTGCGGAAGTGCAGGAGAACAATGTTATTCCCGCACCCGGGGCATTCCCGGAACTCTACCGCACCCGACCAGCCTTCAGGGAGTTGAACCCCCGCCAGCTTTTCTTCATAGAACTGTTTGGCACTTTCAAGTGCCATGCTTGTGTCGACCACAGCCTAACCTCCATAAGTTGTACAGAGCAATCTTTTGCAACTTTTGGTTGCATATGGATTATATAACAGAAATAAATTTAAAGTCAACAAGTAGTGGCAACAATAGTGTAGAGTATACAAAAAGTTTGAGGCGCATTTTATTGCGCCTCGTTGTCCGATCAGCAGTTGTTGGTTAAGCGGCGGTCAGTTCGACCAAGTCTTGGGCATTCACCCAGACTTCGCGCCCGTCTTCCAGAGCGACTTCGATGTAGGTAAACATGTTCCCGGTGGGCTTGCCCTCCGCGTCCCACGATCCCTGAAACATCAAGCCCGTCTGAACTGGGGTTTCTGCGGGCAGGGTTTCACCCGTTGCCTCGTAGTTCTTGTCCCCGTCCAGAACCTTCGCGCCGTTTCCACCAACTTGTGCATTCGCGTTAAGCATTTTACTGCTCCTTACTAATCGGTTGTTAATAGATTATAGCAGCAGTTTCATATATAATCAAGCAATACAAACTCTTACTATAATATTTATCTAACAGCTAAGTTTCTATGTAAGTTGGTACAGGTAAAGTTGCAGTTCTATTTAAAACCTTACCTGTACCAGCATCAAATACTAATCCAATTTCATAAAAAGCTTTTTCTATACTTTTTAAATAGGATCTAATATTATCCTGTTCCCTTTTAGTTCCTGTTAAGTGTACTTGTATACCGTCTCTAAACATTCTTAAAGCTTTAGCCTGAATCTCAGTTAGTTCGACTACAACATCTACATATTCCACATCACCACTAATATAAACTGCTCTAGAAAAAATAGCTAAGTGAGTTTTTCTTAAACCAGGCTGAAATAACTGCTTTTTAGCATATGAATTAAACCTATCTATTTCTACAAGAATAAAGCGTAAATTGTATTCTGGGTAAAAACTATTTTCTAAAAACAAACCTGATTCTATTCCTAGACCTGGTCTATAAGAATATATAAATCTATTTAAAGTATTAAATACACTGCAGTAAATATGTCTTTGACGGCCTTGTTTATAACCTTCTATTGAATAGCCTACTTCTGGTAAAGCAGAAATTGTAGGCAAGCCATGGCTTTGCAGCATAGAAGCTAATCTTTTTACTGCATATTCATAACCATCTTGTATTGTAATATCTGCAATCTTTAAGCTTTTAGAATCTGGACCATTCATATATATAGATCTTTTAGTTTCTTCTTCTACCTGCTGTTGCCACCAATCTTCCTGTAATGCATTCTGTGCAATTACTTTATCTACATATCCATTGTTTCTTACAAAAAGTTCTAACATCCTTTTAGCAGTATTTTGCATATTAAAGTCTATTATCTTTACTTTGCCATCAACATCTTTAACTATTACATAGGCATGCCTTGCTAAGTATCCCATAGTAAATCTAGGGAAGTAAAAAGTATAGTTACCTAAAGTTCCTTTAGTAGAGCAGGGTAGATATTCCAAGTTTTCTAATAAATAGTTTTCCCAAGTACTTTTTAATCTTGCTTCTACGTTTTCCTGCTGCTGTTCAATAGGTAAAGCTGGATCTGCTAATCCCCAGCCTAAACCATTGATTGATACAAATGGCTGACCATACATACTTTTACAATAATCAAACCATCTATAAATTGCACCATATTCGTAATGTTCTAAATTAACTCCTAAGCTTTGCATTAAGTTATAAAGCTCAAGATTAGTAATTACATGGTTAGGGTTTTGTATGCAATAAGCTAATACTTCAAAGCTAAGTGAAGTCTCAGTAAATTCTAATAATTCAACTCTGCCATCTTCTAATTCAATTAATACAAGATTTTGAATACTGGACGGCCAATAAGTATTTTTTAAAAAGGTATATTTAGTTGATCCTAAGTAACCTATAGCGTAAGGAGAGTAGTTAGATCTTAGTTCTAGTAAATCAGAAATAAATTGAGCATGCATTTGTTCTTTGGCAGGTTCTAAATCTTCAAATTCAAACACAATCCCTTTACCATCAACTCTTCTAATTTTGTATCCTTTACTTACTAATACTTCCATACCTTCGTAAAGGTCATTTAAAGTTAAAGGAGAGTTTAAAGAAAAAAAGCGGGGATAAGTAAGGATAGGATATTGAGTTAGTAGTTCTAATACTTGTTTATATCTGGGACCAGAAAGTAATGTATCTTCTGGAATATCTACATAATCTATAACCATTTTAGAAAATTTACCAAAGGATTATAGCATTAGAAATTTGGGTAAAAAGTTAAGTTTTACTGAAAGTTAGTGCAGCGGTATAATGTTAAGAATATTAATTTCTGTTTATGAATTCCGACTTCCATTTCGACAAAGATATTCGTATTAATAATCAACGTCATGCAGGCATTGTTATTAAAGATAACTCAATTTTATTAATGCATAGAATTTATAAAGGAGTAGAATATTGGGTAATTCCGGGAGGACACATTCAAAAAGGTGAAGATCCACATAAAGCTGTATTAAGAGAAATAGAAGAAGAAACTTCTATAATTGCTGCAAATCCTAAACTTGTTTTTGAATTTAGAAATTACAAAGCTAGGGGTGTAGAAGGTAAAGACAACTACGATTTTTATTATGTTTGTGATTATGTAAGTGGGACTCCAATACTTGGAGGAGAAGAAAAAGTAAAAAACAATCCTGATAATTTTTTTGAACCTATGTGGGTAGAGCTTAGTAAAGTTAAAGAATTAAATGTACTACCTAAATTTGCTAAAGAATGGATAGAAGAATGCTTACACTTCTAGACATATTGAATTAATGACTGTTTTAGAGACTCTTCTTTTAAGAGATCTAAATTGCCCAAAGTATACATTGAACTTAATTTATCCCCTTTAAGAAGAGTATTTCTTAGGCCAGCATCGGTAAAAGCTCCAATATTATTATTAAAGTACAAAAGTTCTGAGCATAAAGCAGCTAAGAACTGGATTGAGATCTTACTATCTTTAAACCGTTGAATATTTAATAACAATATTCTTTTTACTTCAGGTTCT
Source organism: uncultured Candidatus Saccharibacteria bacterium (assembly GCA_964414295.1). Taxonomy (GTDB): domain Bacteria; phylum Patescibacteriota; class Dojkabacteria; order J137; family J137; genus Brojett037. Next base: position 11,998 of record CAYPVU010000015.1, read on the forward strand.
GTTTTATTGTTGTAGTAATTAATACTTTTAAGATAAGCAATTACATTATCTACTTCTTTTATTTTTCTTTTGTCCATAAATGCATTATAGATTAGCAAAAATGTCTTGTCATTTATTCAAAGGATTGGACAGAGCAATTTAATGCTCTGTCCAGGAAGGTTACTAATGGCTATCGTTTGCCGTTAGTAATGCTGTGGTCAGAATGGTCGGTGGTATGCTCACGCGACGTATTCCCGTCCTTGTCGGTATCGAACGAATAGTGGCTGCCATTCGTCCACGCAGTGTTATGATAGCTGCCATCTCCAATTGGACCTGTATGGAAGCCATCAGCAGGAGGACCATCCCAGTGGGAGCCCTCCCCTGTGTGATACGATACCGTATTCCCGTTTTGATCCTGAGTGGAAAATCCGGGATCAGCATTTTGAGACATCTTACCCTCCATAGTATGCCTGGCATGTGCACAGGTTAGGATAATAATATGTCTTAGAAACTAAATTAAAAATGTAGTGTAATACAAATTTAAAGAAAGAGTAGTTAAGTTTTACTGAAAGTTTACATAAGAGTATAATTAGGCAATTATTACTTAATCCTATCTATGGAAGAACTTTCTCCTTCTAAGCAAATGGCTGCTAAAAATTTATATGAAGCTTTTAAAATAATCAAAGAAAATGGTGGAGAGCTAACATATGGAGAAGTTATAAAAAGGTTAGAAGAACGTCTAGAATTTAGTGATTACGAAAAACATACCTTTGAAACTACAGGAAATGCTAGATGGAAAGCAAATTTAAGCTGGTACTCAGTGGATGCTGTTAAGATTGGGTTTATTAGAAAACTTAATGGGAAGTGGGTACTTACCAATGAGGGGGAAGATGCATTAAAGTTAGATAAAAAAACTTTTATAGAAACTATAATTAGTAAATATAATCAATTAACAAAAAAGACTTCTAAAATCGAAATTATAGATGAAGATGAAGTTGAAATTAAATCAGAAGAAATACAAAAAATAACTCTGGAACAACTAGAAAGTGACGCCAGAAATTCTATAAAAGAATATTTATATTCTAAAAACCCATATGAATTTCAAGATCTTGTTGCAGCTTTGCTAGAAGGGATGGGTTACTTTATTTCCTTTATTGCAACTAGAGGTAAAGATGGTGGACTAGATATAATTGCATATCAAGATCAATTAGGGATAAAACTACCTAAAATAAAAGTACAAGTAAAACATTATACATCTGCAACAGTTCAGGTTTCCGAAGTTAGAAGTTTAATTGGATTGTTAGATAAAGAAAACGATGTAGGTTTATTTGTTACATCTGGTAAGTTTTCTTCGGATTCTTTGAGATTTGCAAGAGAATCCCACATACACATAGAATTAATTGATTTTGATAAATTTGTTGATCTATGGATTGAGCATTATAATAAGTTAACAGACGAGCAGAAAAACATGATGCCTATTAAGGCTATTAACTTTTTAGGGATTAATGAATAAATTTTAAGAAAATATCAATATGGCAACATCAAATCTACATACAATTATAAATTTTATTTGGTCTGTGGCTGATGATGTTTTGAGAGATCACTATAAAAAGGGAGAATACCCAAATGTTATTTTGCCAATGACTGTGCTGAGAAGAATTGATCTATCACTCGAAGATACAAAAGCAGATGTAGTTAAAGCTTACGATGAGTATAAAGACAAGATTATCAATCCTCAAGGATTACTAGAGAGCAAGTCAAAGAAGAAATATTATAACTATTCAAAATACTCCTTAAAAACACTACTAAACGAGCCAAAAAACTTAAAGGAAAATACTCTCTCGTATTTAAATAGTTATTCCGATAATGTTAAAGATATTATTGAAAAGTTTGAACTTAAAAATATTGTTGAAAAATGCAGTCGAGACGGAATTCTATTTTCCTTGATTGAGAAATTCGCTGATCCAAAAGTTGCAATTTCCCCTACCGAATTATCAAATCACGAAATGGGACATGTATTTGAAGACTTAATAAGGCGATTTAATGAAGAAAATAATGAGGAGGCGGGAGAACACTTCACTCCAAGAGAAGTTATTAAACTGATGAATCGAATTGTCTTTGATCCTGTTAAAGACAAAATTAAGGATATCGGAACTATTCTTGTATATGATCCTGCATGTGGAACTGGTGGTATGCTTTCAGAATCCAAAGAATATCTGAAGGACATTCTTAAATATGATGGTTTTATTCATTTATTTGGTCAAGAAGTAAATGATAAAACATATGCAACTTGTAAAGCAGACCTCCTTATCAAAGGAGAAGATCCTGATGGAGTCGCTTTCGGTTCAACATTATCAAATGATGGTTTTCCTGATAAGAAGTTTGATTTTATGCTTACAAATCCTCCATATGGAAAAACTTGGAAAGACGATCAAAAGAAGCTATTAGTTGGCGATGGGAAGAAGAAACAAATTGTTGATAGTAGGTTTCAAATTGGTATCCCAAGAGTTTCCGATGGACAACTATTGTTTGTCGAGCATATGCTTTCCAAAATGAAAACTGATACAGAACTAGGATCAAGAATAGCCTCTGTTCATAATGGCTCAGCTCTCTTTACTGGTGATGCAGGTCAAGGAGAAAGTGAAATTAGAAAATATTTGTTTGAAAATGATCTAATTGAAGCAATTGTTGCCCTCCCTTCAGACATGTTTTACAACACAGGAATACCGACTTATATCTTGTTAATGACTAACAAAAAGCAAGAAAAAAGAATAGGTAAAATTCAACTGATCAATGCTACATCAGAAGAATTTTATACTAATCTTAAAAAGACTTTGGGTCAGAAAAGAGTGGAAATTTCAGATGCACAGATAGAGAAAATTTTTGAAATATACACGAAATTTGAAGAATCAGAGTATTCAAAGATATTTGATAATTTTGAATTTGGATTTACACAAATAAAGGTTCATCAACCTAAGAAAGATGAAAAAGGAAACATAGTTCGAAGGAAAGCTGGTGGTATTGAAATTGATAAAGATTTAGAAGATATAGAAAATATACCATTGACTGCTGATATTAATGATTATTTTAATAATGAGGTTAAAAAGTATTATCCTGATGCATGGTATGAACCTGATGAATCGAAAATTGGCTATGAAATTAATTTTAATAAATACTTTTATAAGTTTACCCCACCTAGATCATCAGATGAAATTTTAAATGAGTTGAGAATGCTTGATAAAGAAACAGACACATTACTTAAAGATTTACTTAAGGATTAATGAAAAAGTATAATAATTACAAGCAAACATTCGTGGATTGGATTGGAGAGATACCAGAGCAGTGGGAAGTGAAACCACTTAGGGCGGTATTACAACAACGAAATGAAAAGAATGATCCTATAAAAACAGAACAGATTCTTTCGCTATCAATTGCAGATGGTGTAACACTATATTCTCATGTTGGTAGAGGAGGTAATAAATCTAAAGGTGATTTGACTGCTTACAAGATAGCTCATGAGGGGGATATTGTTATGAATAGCATGAATGTTATTGTCGGAGCTGTAGGCCTTTCTAGATATTTTGGCGCAATTAGTCCAGTATATTATGCACTATTTCCCAAAGATGATTCGGTGGAAATTAAATATTATGAGAATATCTTTAAAAGTAAAGCCTTTCAGAAATTTCTTATGGTATATGGCAAGGGTATACTTATCAAGAAAAGTGCCTCTGGAAAATTAAACACTATTAGAATGAAGGTCTCTTCGACCGATCTTAGGGGAACATACTTACCTGTACCTGCGTATGTGGAACAAGTGGCAATTGGACAAGCCCTTGATGAATTTGGCCACAAGATTGACGAAGTTATTGAAAGAAAACGAAAGTATTTATCGGTTTTGAAAGATTATAAGCAGTTAAGAATAGATGAGTTAGTTACAAAAGGGACTAATTCTAAAGTGATTATGAAAGATAGTAAAATTGAATGGTTAGGAATGATTCCAGAAAAATGGGATCTTAAAAGACTTAAATTACTACTCAAAAAGCCACTTCAATATGGGGCAAATGAAAGCGGAGAGAAAAGTGCAAATAATTCACTTAGGTATATAAGGATTACAGATTTTTCAAACGATAATAAATTATCAGATACAAATAAGTTATATTTACCTATAGAGAAAGGGATCAATTATAAACTTAGTGAAAACGATTTATTGTTTGCAAGGAGTGGTGCAACAGCAGGAAAAGTTTTTATTTGCTCTAATTTACTTGAAGAGTCCTGTTTTGCAGGATATTTGATAAGGGCAGTAGTTAATTCAGATATTATAATCCCCAAATATTTATATTATTTTATGCATTCGTCTGCTTATTACAATTGGATTTCATATACATTTATTAAGTCAACGATTGAAAATATATCTGCAACAAAATATGAAAGTTTGAATATTCCAATTCCAACTATCAATGAACAAAAGAATATTATGCAAATAATCGATGATATCGAGATAAAATACAAAAAAATCTTGTTAAAGGTTGAACAACAAATTGAATTGTTACAACAATATCGCCAATCACTAATATACGAATTAGTAACTGGTAAAAGAAAACCTTAAATTATGAAATAACTAATATGAACGATCAAAACAATACATTAAATAAAAAAGAATCAGGGTTTGAAGATATTATTTTTGAATTTCTGACTCAATCACAATCTCCAAAGTATCGCGCAAGAGTAGATTCTGATTATGATAAAGCTAATTGTATTGATTTTGGTCTACTTATTGAGTTTTTACAACAAACTCAACCTGAAAAGCTAGAAAAACTAAAGAATATTCACAAAGAACTGTTTGAACGAAATTTTTCCTATCGATTAAACCAACAGGTAAAACTTAAAGGTGTAATTGAAGTCTTAAGAAAAGGAATTGAAGACATGGGTGTACAATTTACTCTTATGTATCCTCACCCATCATCTTCCAAAAATCCAAATGCTCAAGAACAATATGATCAAAACATAACATCAATAATTAGGCAGGTACATTTTAGCCAACAATCAAATGAGTCTGTAGATTTAGTTCTTTTTGTTAATGGAATACCAGTATTAACTATTGAACTAAAGAACCCATTATCAGGACAGACTTACCAAGATGCCATATGGCAGTATAGAAATGATCGCTCACCAAAGGAAGAACTCTTTTCATTTACAAGATGTATGGTGCATTTTGCAATGGATAGTGAGCAGGTCTTTATGTGTACCAAATTAGATGGTGAAAAATCTGTGTTCTTGCCTTTCAATAAAGGAAATAACGAACAAGCAGGAAACCCTGATAACCCAAATGGGTATAGAACTTCATATTTGTGGGAAGAAATATTCCAAAAGGATTCATTAATCAACATTATAGAAAGTTTTGCAAGTAAAGTGGTTGAGAAAGACGAGGATACAGGTAAAGAGAAAGTGAAACAAATTTTTCCAAGATATCACCAATTGAATTGTGTGAGAAATCTATTAACAGATGCTAAACAAAATGGTACTGGAAAAAGGTATTTAATTCAGCACTCAGCAGGTTCAGGAAAAAGTAATTCAATTACATGGTTAGCTCATCAATTGGTAGAGCTTCATGATTCTACAAACGAGAACACTATTTTTGACAGCGTTATCGTTGTTACTGACAGAAAAGTCCTTGATCAACAGATTAGAAATAACATTAAACAATTTGCACAAGTAGATGGAGTTGTTGAGGCGATTACAGAAGGAAGTCAACATCTAAGAACTGCGTTAGAATCAGGTAAAAAAGTAATAATTACAACTGTTCAGAAATTTCCTTATATTGTAAATGATATTGGGCAACTTCCTTCAAAGAAATTTGCATTGATTATTGATGAAGCTCATTCTTCTCAATCAGGGGAAACTTCAAGAAATATCAGCATGACATTGGCTGATAAATCTTCTTTAGGGTATAACGAAGACCAACCGAAGAAAGATTTTGAAGATGAACTTAATGAGATGGTAGTAAATAAAAAACTACTTCCAAATGCTAGTTATTTTGCCTTTACAGCAACTCCAAAAAATAAAACATTAGAACTATTTGGTGTTAAACAACCTGATGGCTCTTATAAAGCCTACCATGTGTATTCTATGCAACAAGCAATTCAAGAGAAATTTATTCTCGATGTTTTGCTTAACTACACGACATATCACACATATTACAGTTTAATTAAAAAAGTCGAGACAGATCCTGAATACGACAAAAAGGAAGCAAAAAAGATTATTTATAAATTCCTGCAATCTAACCCCGATACAATCGAAAAGAAAGCAAGAATTATGTTAGATCATTTCAGAAATAACTCTTTATACAAAATTGGTGGAAACGCTAAAGCTATGGTTGTCGCAGGTAGTCGTAAGAACGCAGTTGAGTATTATTATGCTTTCAATAAGGTATGTGAAGAATTGAATCTTCCTTTCAAGTCAATTGTAGCCTTTACAGGTGAAATAGATGGTTTAACAGAGGATAAGATTAATGGATTTAGCATATCTTTGAGATCTGTTAAGAAGAAATTAGAAAATGAAAATACTTACAAATTCTTAATTGTTGCAGAGAAGTTTCAGACAGGATTTGATGAACCCCTACTACACACTATGTATGTAGACAGAATCCTTGCAGGAGTAACAGCAGTTCAAACTCTATCAAGACTAAATCGTGTCATGCCACCTCAAAAAACTGATACTTTTGTTCTCGATTTTGTTAATACTCACGAAGATATACAAACTGCGTTTGAACCTTACTATAAAACAACTGTACTATCTGAAGGCACAGATCCAAATAAGCTTTTTGATTTAAAAGATGCGATTAAAGGATTTCAAATATTTACAGATGAGGAAGTTACTTCATATGTTATGAAGTGTTTAGAAAAAAGATCTGTAGTCGAGTTACACCCCATAATTGATAAAGCCGTTGAGAGATTTACTACCCTTGACGAAGAACATAAGTATGACTTGAAAGCAAAAGTAAAATCATTCATTCGACTTTATGCTTATATTTCTCAAATAGCACCATTTGAAAGTGTAGAACTAGAAAAGCTTTACATCTATCTTTCAGACCTTAATAAAAAACTTGTAATAGATGTTAAAAAAGACCCTATTGACGATCTAATTAATGCGATAGACCTTGATTCAATCAGGGTTCAAAAAGAATCAGATGGTTCTATTGGGTTAAAAGGTGATGAAACACTTGAGCCAATACCTACTGAAATGCGAGGAGGAAAATCACCTGAAGAAAAAGATAGATTATCAAGGATTTTAGAAGAGATGAATGAAAGATTCGGTGGAATTGATTTTGGCGATGGCGATAAAGTCAGAAAGACATTTGGTGAGATTGCTGATGATGTTAGAAATGATCCTACATTTATGAAAGCAACACTAAATGCCGATAGACAAAACTCTTGGATAACCTTTGAAAAACTCCTAAATGAAAAGTTCCAAAATATGATAAATGTGAACTTCAGCTTGTATAAAAAGTATTCAGATGACCCTGAGTTTAAGAAGTTTATGGCGGATAGATTGTTTGAGATGGTTTGGGGGCAATCTAGCTCACAAGGGAAAGAAATAGTTAATTAATTCTTATTATGACTAAATACACAAGAGGTTCGAATTTGCAAAACTTTTAGAACCGATACTTAAGTTTATTGCTGCTCTTAGAATGAGAGATATGGGGAGCCCGTTTGATTCTAAGACTTCAACAAATGTATATTCTTTACTAAAACTACTTGTTTATAGATCTTTATTATTACCTGTAAATACAGAAGAAGCACTTGATATTCTAAAGTCTCTTACCTACGTGCTATCTCTGAGAGACGAGAGTGTGTATAAAGAAGTAAGTGCATATATATTTAGACAATTTCTTTCAAAATAATTAAATACTTGTATTCCACTACAATGCTTAAATACTTCTAAAGTTTTAAACTCCTATTAATCCTATGCAATAACGCTAGGAGTTCTTAAACAATGGAGGTTTTAAATGGCTCCCAAACCTGAGTCAAAGTCCAGCGAAGATAAGAGTAGAATCGAAGTCTTTGATGGACCCCGGGAAAATCACAGTACCCACTCTGTGATCCATACAGCAGCGGACGGGTGGTCAACCCATGATTATGAAAGGATTGCAGACAACAACGGAAATACTTCTGTTGTTGTAAATGCACCTGATTATCAAGGGAATGTGATTGCTGGAAGCGAGCAGTATGACACTGGCTGGGACGATGCAAGCTTCAACGAAGCTTTGACCAGCCAAGAACCATAATCTCCATCTTGCTGGAATGTAGAGTAATTCTATACTCCAGCAATACTTCTTAGTCTATTAATAATCTCAACTAAATTAGATCGTGCTTCTTTAGAATTCAAATCTTCAAACATAAACGATTTAAACTGATTTCCTTCTAAATTTTCTAATTCAGAAATTCTAAATTCACCTGGCAGCCTATATCCCCAGACTTTATATTTCTTATTTGGTTCTGAATTATTGAAAAGAATTGAATAACTTCCTATCTTATGAGGTGTGCTTGGTTCAATCTCAAAAAAACAATCATCAATTTGTAAAACAATATCTTTTCTAGTTGAAAGATTAGTTTGGAGCTTTAACATTAAATCTACAACAATATTACTTAATTCATTTGCTGACAATAATTCTAAATTTTTCATAAAATGATTATACAAGATAACAAATTCTAAAACTTGCATTGTAATACAATGAAAAACTTTTTAATTATTCTACAATTAAATTAACAAGATGGTAGGTTTGTCGCTGGTAGAATGCGGTAGGTACTTTAGTACACTTTTCGGTGCAAGTCCGACTACCATCAACTTGATAGCATGGACAAATACTTTATATACTTAAAACCTGAATTCAGTAAAGATCAAATAACTGCTGATCACTTCACTGAATTTTTTAAATCAAAGGGCTTTACAATTACAAATCAAGTATCTTATTTAGACTCTAATAATATATCGATTAATAAGAGTGGAGTACTATTAGCAATAAAAGACACTATTATAATTAAATACCTATATTCCAGTACAACAGTTCTAGGTTATTTTGACAGTAGAGTAATAGAGTATTTTAAACTATTCCAAAACCATTTACCTTTCCCAACATATATAGAAGGAGAAAATCAAGAAGAATATTAATGTTAAGCGGGCGCATTTACTGCGCCCGCTCCCGTTAAATGTAGTCCGGGGTCTGGTAATACAGACCACCGGTAAGGTGAATCCAGACCGAAATCTGCCATGTAGCACCAAATTCGGTCTGAATGATCTCGCGCAGTTCTTCTTCAATACGCTGCGCAATCCGCCACTGTTTAGCAAGGCGAATTTCCTTGTTGGCTGATCGCATGGCAGACTCAGAGTCGTACCATGCAACCCCATCGGTTGCCCAGATGTCCACATTCAACGGCAGGCGGTTTTCATCGAACTCGTGTACGTAGCGGCAAACTTTTTCAAAGTCGCCTTCGTTATACCTAAGTTCGCCTGCCATTGTTGAGCGCGCGATATCGAACGCGGTGCTAAAGACATTGCGGGCAAAACCGCGCACTGCCTTTTGAAGCACTTCATCCATGTCGCCCGCTGCAAAGTGCCGTGAGCCGGGTTCGTAGTTCCGGTACTGCGCCAGCAGCGTTGTGTCATCCGAACCGCCGCTTTTGGTTAATAAACCAAAAGCCTCGTCGCCATCAAGTGTGATCTCAATTCTTGGCATGCTTCACCTCATAGATTTATTTTCGGGCAAAGGATTATATCATCTGTTAACAATTATAGGAAACTCAAGAGGAGGATATTCCTATCCTCCTCTAATAGGCTTAAAGTGTATCAGAAGTTAAAGTGATTCCAATTGGCATTTCTAAATGTACCCGGATTTGCCAACCTGTAAAATCAGCTTTTCCTTCTTCCATCCACTTCTTTAGAACTTCCTCTAGTTTTACCTTTACAGTGCGTGTAATTTCTGCAAGTTTATATTCTAAACCTCCAGACCAGTGCAGAGTTAAGGCAGCTTCTAAAGGAAGCTTGTTTTTGGCAAAACATCCGATTGGTACACAGTCATAAGTAACTTCTTTAGCTGTGATACCATAACAGGAGAGTGTAGTTTCGATTGCAGCATAGCATTGGGCAGCGAACTCATGAGTAGTTTGGTCGGCCCAATCCTTTCTAATAAAGGCCTTATGCAGCCGATCTGTATTCAGATGCAAAGTCGCGGATTGCACAATCTTTCTCCTTTATGGATTATTACCTATAAATTATATCTTTTATAAAAATGAATGTAAGTAGTATAGTTTAAAATGTATTGTTTAAAAAAATATATATGCAATTACAATTAATAGAAAAAGAAGGAAAGTCTTTAAGGATATTAAAAAATGGAAGTAGTAAAGTAATTATTTTCTCTCATGGTTTTGGAGTTAAGTGGGATTCTAAAGGTTTATTTACAGAAATTTCAGATTCATTAAAAGAATATGACTACATATTCTTTGATTATGCAAAGGTAGATAAAGAAAAAAATACGATTTTAGAGGATTTAAATGATCAATATATTTCTTTTGAAAATGCATTACAAACTGCAATAAATAATGGGTATAAAGAAATTAATGTAATAAGCCACTCTTTTGGTGTGGTTATTCCTTCTAAATTAAATTCAGATCTTATTAATAAATTTGTAATATTGGCTCCTGCAAAATATATAGATAGAGAAAGACAGTTAGAGTTATTAAAACACAAACCAGGAGCAGTTATTGATTTAAGTGGATATTCATCTATACCTAGAAGTGACGGGACAAAAACTTATATAAATTATACCTTTTATAATTCAATTATTGATTTAAATATCTTTGATTTGCTTAATAATCTAAAAGCAAAAGAAGTTATTATGATTACTGCTAAGCAGGATGAAATAATTACAGATAATTATAAAAAAGAAGAATTACCGGAAAGTATCCAACTTATAGAAATAAAAGGAGATCATAACTTTAAAGAAACAAGAGAAGAACTAATAAAAGTAATTAAGACTTTATTCTAAACAAAAAGGGAAGCAACTGCTTCCCTTTTATTAATATCAGTAGATTTTAATTAAAGAATTCTGGTCTATAGTAGAATTGATTTAATTTTTCTATTTTATTGTTAAGCATATCTGCTCTAAATAATTCCATTACGTTATGATTACCTGTTGTAACACTTCTACATTGAAAGTAGAACATATGTTCAGGATATTCAGTAATACCAATTATGTAATCGCAAGTAGATAATTCAGAATATATAGTACTAAATGTAGCTACAACCTGTTTTTGTGAACTTTTGTATATTCCATATTTGTACTCATTATTACAGTCATTATTTTCACAGTATGTAAATAAGATTATATTCTGTGGAAAGTTTGTTGGAACACAAAATGTTACTTTTATAGGTGTTGCATTAATTACAGAAGATAAATCTTGGATATTAGATAACATTGTTGCTCCAGCATTTACATTCTCTAAATACTTAACTTCTGATTCATCTTGTACTACAACTCTGCTTACATTATGATCGGAATATTCGTAATATTTACCACTAATACCCTTTATATAAGTTTTTGAACACCACAAATCTTTTTGAAATGTTAAAGATGAAGGAGTATTAACTACAGGTGGCTGAACATTACCTTGTGCCATTTGTTCTTCTGGAGTTAAAACTGGTGCTTGTGTACTTAACTCAGAAGGGCCTAAAACATAACTTAAAGGTAAATCAGTAGATAATTCCTGACTTACATTAGATATATCATTTGCTGTTTCTTGAGTTGTAGAAGTATTGTTATTGCTTCTAGTTTCACTATTAAGGTATAAAAGACCTAAAACTCCATTAAGTCCTAAACTTA
>CAYPVU010000016.1:0-3853 GCA_964414295.1 uncultured Candidatus Saccharibacteria bacterium
TACCCGTAATTGTATAAGCTGTTGTTGTTGTTGGGGAAACATTTATAGAACCGTCTAAAGTATTTAATTGACCTACACCTCTATTCATACTTAAGGATGTTAGATTTTCAGTGTCCCAACTTAAAGTAACAGTTTCACCGGGATTAATTGTGTATCTATTAGCAGTAAAACTAATAGAAGGAGTTGGTGCAGGAGCATTATTTGTAACTGTTATTGTATCGGATGTATATGGATTGCTTTCAAAACTACTACTAATTACATAACTACCAGGTTCTGAAATTTGTACATTATTTAAAACGCCTTCACCATTAACTATATTAATTGAACTTATATTTAATAAATTGCTTTTAATACTAGAATCATTAGCATCCAGTAAATTAAAGTTTATTGTTCCATTATAATTTGTATTAGTAAATCCTAATTGATCTATTACTTTTACTATCAAACTAAAATTCTGAGATTTACCTACATTACTAGGGATAGTGTTAATGCTAAGCGAATAGACTTGAGCTTGTTCTTCATCTTGATAAGCTCCAAAAGCAAGAGTATATGCACCTAGAACAGGGCTTGAATTATTAATTTTATTCATTTCTACTCTAAACTTTACTCTATAGTCACTTTGACTTAGTCTAATTACTTCAGCTAATGTAATTGGATTCCAAGTAACTCCTCCATCCGAAGATACTGAGTAAGAAATATTTTCTCCAGCTGCCTTTACTTTAGGAAACAAGAAGTTAGCAATTTTATCCCATAAAGATTCTTCAGATTGTGTGCCTGCAATTAAATTAATATTACTCTGTGGCTGAATATCTACTAATTCAAAGTAGTTTGTTACTAATCTATCTTCTGGATTGGAATATATAACTGCTTGCCCACTATCTTGCCATCCTCTATTTAAATTTATTCTATATAAACCAGCTCTATCTATATTTGCATACAGAGTATTATAATTTTCTACGATTAAGTTGGCAGAACCTCTTATATTGCCAAGTATGTCCAGTCTAATAATTGTATCGTCTAATAAATCTGAATATGTATTATTGAAATTTATATAATATGCATCCCCAATCTCGCCTCTTAAAATAAGTTGATCGCCAATACCGTTAACTCCTGCAAGATAATCTATTCCGTAAACATTTAAATAATTTAACTTTTGCGGATTAGCAAGTTGAATAATTGTATCGTCATTTACATTAAATGGTGTCCCATTCTCATTATCTACAACAAATACACTACCCGTTTGGTTTCCAGCTGTACCAAAAATTAACTTCCCATTAGGATCTACTATAACTGAAAATACACTCGAACCGTCAGTGACTGGATAGAAAGCTAAGTTGTCATCACCGTAATTTAATGGAGTATTATTATCGTTATATTTATATAAACCTCCATCGTAGTAATTGATATATAAATTATTTCTAGGAGTATCTAAGTAGACTCCTAATGCATCATCTTCATTAATTCCAATACTTGTAGGTAAAAATTGAAATATATCATCTCCAGTATTACTAAAAGTATTGTTTTGATTTAGATATGCAATTTGTAATTCGCCTGCTCCATTCCCATCAAGCTTTAAATAAGCCCCCATTCTGCTTCTGCTGTAGTCCAACGCAATTGATTGCACATTATTTATATCAGGGTAATTAACTCCAACATTATCTGTTGTATTAATTGCATATAAAGAGTATCCGTCAGATACCCATAGATATGCTTTCCCTTGATATGAACCCAATTCCATCCACTCAATTCCTGGCCCAAAGCCTGGAAGACCGTATTGAGTGGGATCTAAAACGGTAACTGCATTTGTAGTTAAGTTTCTACTTACAATCTCATGAGATCTTACATACCAAAGCTTATTTGAGTTTAAAGGATCTTTTTTAAGCATGTATTTCCCATAGGTCCAATCGTATCTGCCTGGATAGTTATTAGAATCTAATAGAGTTCTGCTTGTCGTAATATCTTCTCTTAACCTTAATTTCCCATTACCCCATACTAAATTAGATTCAGACAAGGAATGATTATTGTGATTTACAAACTCTTCAGTTTTTGTAACTATTGTAGGTTCTGTATCAACTGGAGGTATGATAGTAAATGTATCGCTTACAGTTCTTGAATGTGATTCTAAATCTCTACATCTTACTTGAACCGTATGTTCTCCAGTACTTAATTGTGGTAACTCTACAGAATATCTTTCTACTTGATCACCAAACCCTCCATCTAGTGGAGTAATGGGGGTCCATGTTCCACCATCTACCCTGTATTCTAAAGAAGTTATAAATGTATTTGTATCATATAAATCGGTATCGCCGCAAATTCCAGTTATTACTGGAGTATCGTCAATAATAGGATCAGGTCTAATTTCATCTAAACTTACAACCGGTGCAGTATCGTCGTGAGCTTCTACAACAAAGCTATCCTGGCCAATATGTAGAGGTTCGTTACCAGCATTATCATGAGGCCATATTTGAATTGAAATACCTCCATCGTCCAATAATACAGGAGTTGTAAAGGAAACAATCTCTTCTGGTTCATCAAATGTACCATCAACTGCTGCTGCTTGTGGCAAGGCTTGTCTTGGATATAAGTCACCTAGCACACTATGATAGACTCTTAAATCCACGCCTGTAATTTCAATATTATCTGTACATACTATATTTGTATATGTAACAAAGTTATCGTACACGATAGGATTCTGATGCGGTATATCACAAAATGGTTGCTCCGAATCTACTATAAAGTCAAAACTATCTGAATCTGAATTGCCTGCACTATCATAAGCAGTTATTACTACATTTTTAACACCAGAACTAAGATTCTCAATATTAAAATCAAATGACTTTGATGTGCTTCCTCCAGTCAAGGTAATATCTTGTGCAGTATCACCATCTACAGAATAAGTTGCATAATCAATTCCCACATCATCAGTAATAGTCCCTTGAAAATTTACTGTTGAAGCAGTATAAACATTATTTCCAGGTGCAGTAGTTACAGTTAATATAGGTGAGGTTGTATCTTCTACAACTCCTGGCAATGCCGATTTTTCCCTAGCAATTAAAGAAATCATTCCTATGTACTCAGATGCCTGGTCACTATTTAATTTAAATTCAATAGCTGTATTTAAAATAGATCCTAAATCTGCATAGTTATTATATCCGCTGATACCTGTCATAGAAATTCCAGTTTCTATTACCTCCGTCCATAACTCAGTTGTAGTTCCAGTATAATTTCTTGTAATATCTTCTCC
The DNA here is from genome assembly GCA_964414295.1 of uncultured Candidatus Saccharibacteria bacterium. Taxonomy (GTDB): domain Bacteria; phylum Patescibacteriota; class Dojkabacteria; order J137; family J137; genus Brojett037. The sequence continues at coordinate 3,245 of CAYPVU010000016.1, forward strand.
ATTAAATGCTATTGCAGTAGCAACCTTAAATTCATCCACATTTCCACCTACATCAAGTATCAAGGGATTTTGAGGTACATTAAACTCATTTAAGAAATTATTAACATTCGAAATTGGCGTATCTGTGTCAACACCTTGCAATGTAATTGCACCAACATGAACATAATCCATTTCTGAAGACCAATCTATAATTATATTAGAGCTTCCTGCTGGAGGATTTGTTAAATAGAAGCCTCTTTGTCCATAAGTAAGTGCATTTGCATTAAATGAGTCATTAAACCATTCAAAATTATTACTATTGTAACTAACGCTTGCTCCATTATTATAAACATCTGTACCCTTATTTGTTACGTATACCAAAATTAAATCATCCTCTGCTAATGTAGTAATCGGTAATTCTATATGATTTGTATTAGCTCCCGAAATCTCTGCTGTACTAGAAACAACAATATCTGAATAAGTTCCTGCATTAACACTGAGTGTGTAATTATACCCTTGAGATCCGCCGTCAAAAGCAATATACCAGTTACCGGTTATATCTATCCCATCTGCATGCAGTAATTCAATGGGAGAATAATTGCAATAAGAGTAAGTATAATAAGAAGTATC
>CAYPVU010000017.1:0-26893 GCA_964414295.1 uncultured Candidatus Saccharibacteria bacterium
ATAAATAACAATAGCAGAGGCAACACTCATATTTAATGAATTTACTTTTCCAAATTGAGGTATTTCTAATAGCCCATCACACTTTTCTATTACTGGTTTAGATAGCCCTTTATCTTCAGATCCAATTATAAAAAGAGATTTGAGTGGAGTAGATGTTTCAAATATATTATTCCCACCTCTTTCAATCCCAAATACAAAATATCCATTATCTTTAAAAACTTTTATTGTATTAAAAATAGGACTTCTAATAATAGGTATATTAAAGAGGGCCCCTGTAGAGATCTTTGCTATAGTAGGAGTTATCTTTATATCGGATGGGATTATGACTCCAGCAAAACCTGCGCATTCTGCAGTTCTTATTATTGCTCCTATGTTATGTTCATAGGTAGCGTCGGATATGTAAATATAGGCATTACCATTTTTATCAAGCTCTTCTTTAAGATTGGCTTCTTTAAAATGTATCTTTAATGCAACACCTTGGGTTTCTTCGCTGGAAGTTATTCTTTTTAATTCTTTTAAGTTAACTTGCTTTACAGGGACATTGTTCTTGAGTGCTAAGTTTCTTATTAAATTAATCTTTTCGTCAGAATGAATATCGCTCTGCAAAAATAATTCCTCGCATGGATGCGAGGAATTTAGTGCTTCTATTACAGTATTTCTACCATAAATAATCATAGGTATAGAAATTTAATGGCTGTGATTATGTTCAACTTCTGCCATTTTTCTTAGCTTTTTGTAGGCTTTCATTGAAATCTTTACTCTTTTTACCTGGCCGTTTACTTCTAATTTCACCTTTCTTAGATTTGGTTTCCAAGTTCTCTTAGTGTTTGGTGCTTTGAATCTCCAAACTCCTCCTCCACCAGATGAACCTCTTTTATGCTTATGACTTCCTCCAAAAGCTGTTTTTTTGCCTGTTATTTCACAAACTCTTGACATTGGATGGTAACTAATATATTAATCTTTCTTAATTGCTGTTGAATTTTAAATGATTTTAGGTTTTTTTACAATCTTAAATAATACTTTTGTGTTATTTTATTAGTAAATAAGAAGAATATACATAAAAGTTGTAGTAATTGTTTAAGTTTTATAATAGACAAGGAGTAGTCTATTAGATATAATTACGAGCTTTTAAACAAATAATGTAAGCCACTCTAGCTCAGTGGTAGAGCAGCTGTTTTGTAAACAGCGGGTCGTGGGTTCGAGTCCCTCGAGTGGCTATTAATAACCGGAGATGGCGGAGCGGTCAATCGCACCTGACTGTAAATCAGGCGTCCTATGGACTTCGGAGGTTCAAATCCTTCTCTCCGGATTTTTTTCTTCTTTTTATAACTAAGTATTTCTACTTGAGTTAAAATAATTTTGTCGCAATTACTACGTGCCGTTATAGCTCAGCTGGTAGAGCACACCCATGGTAAGGGTGGGGTCCGCAGTTCAAGTCTGCGTAACGGCTCTTTCATCTGCTATTATAGAATTGGTAACTACATTTAATATACAAGAATGAATTATTTTGAATCTATATTAGCTAAATTCTCTAACGATATTGCTATTGACCTTGGTACCGCAAATATAAGGGTCTTTGTTAAAGGTCGAAAAGATATCATAAAGGAACCATCTATTATTGCTTTAAATACAGTAACGGGCAAAGTTGTTGCTGTCGGAAATGAGGCGCGTCAAATGATAGGAAGAACTCCTTCTACTATAAAAGCAGTCCAGCCATTAAAAAAAGGAGTAATTTCTGATTTTTCAGCTACGGAAGCTCTAATTCGTTACTTTGTTACTAAAGTTAATAACAGTTCATCGGGGTTTAATAAAATATTAAAACCCAGAGTAGTAATTGGGGTTCCAACTACTGTAACTGAAGTAGAAATAAATTCAGTTATTGACTCAGCAAGATCTGCAGGTGCAAGGAGAGTTTATATTGTAGAAGAACCTATGGCTTCTGCAATAGGAGCTAACTTAATGATAGATTCAGCTGCTGGAAGTATGATTGTTGATATTGGTGGAGGTACTACTGATATAGCTTTAATTTCACTGGGGGGTATTGTTAGGGATAATACAATTAGGACTGCTGGAGATGAAATGGATAATGCGATTATTGAGTATATAAAAAACAAATACAATCTACTGATAGGGGTAAAGCAGGCAGAAGACATTAAAATTAACTATGCATCTGCAATTCCTAAAAATCCAGAAGTAAAAATTGATATAAGTGGTCAAGATATATTAAGTGGTCTTCCCAAAAGTACTCGATTACACAGGCCAGAAGTAACTGAGGCTTTGTTGCCAGTTTTAGATAAGATAGCTAATTCTATTAGGGATGCATTAGAAAATGTTCAACCAGAAATGCTTTCAGATTTGATAAAAAATGGGATCTACTTATCTGGTGGTGGAGCATTAATAGAGGATATTGATAAGTATTTTTCTTTAAAGTTAAAAGTTCCTTTTAAAATAGCAACTGATCCTTCTATGTGTGTTACTAAAGGAATTACAAAACTTATGGAGAGAGTAGATTTGTTAGAGAAACACCAAGTTAAAGATTTAATTTTAAAATGAAAACTATAGATATAGTAAAAGTTAATCTATTAGTTGCTAATGATAGGAAAATAAAAGTAAAAGATTTTGGAGCTTTATTTTTTTGTCTCATTATCGTTACATTTTTTGTATTGCTCTATAGGGGCAGTCAACTTCAGGTAATAAGTAGTGCAGAATATTATGATTCTTCTATAACAATTTCTACAGCTAAAGAATATGTTTCTTCACAAAGGGGTCTCTTTTTGGATAGGGAGTTAGATATATTAGCTAAAAACGTCCCATCTTATGCGCTTTATCTTTATAATAAGGAATATCTTTCTGATGATTTTGAACTTATTGAAAAGGTTTTACTAGATAATGGTATAAGCTATTCAGATCTAAAAAGCTCCATAATAAATAGTAAGTATGACATTAAAGTAACTGAAAACTTAGAATCTAGTAGAATAGAAAAGTTGAAAAGTAGCTCTGAGTTTAATAAATATTTTTATTTAATTAATACTCAAAAAAGGGAATATTTATATCCAGAAGAGTTTTCTCACGTGATTGGATATACAGGTAAAACTGTAGCAGAAGATCTTAAAAGTAATTATAGTCAGTTTGATCAGATAGGTAAATATAAGTTAGAGTTGAAGTATGAAAATGATTTAAAAGGAACAAAGGGTTTAAGATATTCTTTTGATGGTATAGAAAATTATATTCCTGCTGAGGCAGGTAGTAATATACAGTTAACAATAGATAAAGATTGGCAAGTTGCTTTATATAAAATAATTAAAAAGTATTCTGAAGAATACAATTCAGCAGGTGGTGCAGGAGTTATTATTGATAATTCTACTGGTGAGGTTTTAGCAATAGTAAGTTACCCAGGTTTTGATACTAATTTGTACATTAATGGAATCTCTGCTGAAAAACATGAAGATTATTTAAATAATAGAAAATTACCGTTAATAGATAAATCTCTTTCTTTACAGATAGCTCCAGGATCGACTTTTAAGATTATTACGGCTTATACTCTGTTAGAAAATAGTATTGTGGATGAGTCAACTACTTACTTTTCTAATCGTTGTCTAGAGAATGCAAACTTTGATTTTTGTGAATATCAAAAATATTTCTATGGGCAAATGAATATTGTTAGAGCACTTTATAAGTCTAGTAATTTATTCTTTTGTGTAAATTCTTTAAAACTAGAACAACAAGGCAACTTAGCTAAGTTATTTGAATCGGAAAAACTATTCGGATTAGGTCAACTAACAGGAATCGATTTGCCTGGAGAGCTGCCGGGGAATATTGATACTCCAGAATATAAAAAAGAAGTTTTCAATTTAGGTTGGTACTCAGGAGATACTTGCAATGCAGTTATAGGACAAGGATCAAATACTGTTACTCCTATCCAGGTAGCATTAGTTGCTCAAGCAATTGGTAATAAAGGCAGGGTATATCAGCCTAGAGTTGTGTCAAGACTAACAGATATTTATGGCAATACAATAAGAACATTTGATTCCAATATACTAAGAGATATTCCAATTTCTGATAGTACCTACAACCTTATTAATGAGGGTATGTATAATGTAGCTAACAATTGGGATGGGAGTGTATATTACTTTTTGAATGGGCTTCCTGGTAATTTACGTGTAAAAACTGGAACTGCAGAAGCAAGTGAGATATTGTTTGATGGTTCTATCAATAATACAACTCATGGGTGGATTATGGGGAACTTTGATTTTAATGGTAAAACTTATTCTTTTGCTAATGTTTTGAATTTAGGAGGAGGAGGGTTTTACGTAGGTCAAATTACAAGAGATTTTATTAATTGTCTTTATTCTGATTTTCCAGCTGAATGTAAATAAGTAAGAGTTTTGTAATAACTGTAATGTATCTTCTATGAATGGATGATTTGAAAAAGTTTACATTACATTTATCACTTACAAAAGGTATTGGACCAAAAGTAGTACAAACTCTAATAGAGAAGTATAAATCAATCGATATCCTCTTTGAAGAGTACAAAAAAGGTAATATCAAAACTGTAAGATTAGCTAACTTAGATATCGATTTGTATGTAAAAAGGTTACAAAAGAGTAACATAGGCTTTGTGGGATTTTGGGAAGTTAATTATCCTCCTTTACTTAAAACTATTCCCGATTTTCCTTTAGTCTTATTTTATGTAGGCAATTCTAATTTGCTTTTATCTACAAATAATATATCCATAGTAGGTACAAGGAATATAACTGCTTATGGTCAAAAAGTTCTAAAAGACTTAATACCTACCCTAGTAAGTAAAAATATAATTGTTAGCGGATTAGCCTTTGGAGTTGACTATTATGCTCATAAATTTGCAATAGAAAACAATGGTCAAACTATAGCTGTATTACCGTGTTCACCAAATATTTCTATACCTAAAGGAAATGATATTCTATATAAAAGAATATTAGATACAAATAACTTAGTAGTTTCTGAGTTCTCATTTCCAGCATCATTTAATTCGGGGTTATTTCCAAGAAGAAATAGAATCATTGCTGGTATTTCTGACAAAACAATTGTTATTGAAGCAGCTCAAAAAAGTGGTGCAATTATTACTGCTAATCTTGCATTTGACTATAATAGAGAAGTTTATGCTGTGCCAGGGAATATTAATGCTGTGCAGTCCCAAGGAGCAAATAACTTGATAAAAGGAAATATAGCTACTTTGTTAAATGACTATTCTCAATTAGGCGATTTTCAAACTACAATTACTAACGAGTTAAATCTTACTCCTATTGAGAAGAGTATTTATTGTGCTATACTCCCGGGACCAAAAAGTTTAGAGGCTTTAAGTAAAGAGCTTCAATTAGATATTGAGGAATTATCTAGTATTTGCACAAATATGTGTATTAATGGTATTTTAAATACTGACACTCAAAATAATATTTATTTAACTTAGCTATATTATGGATCTGGTAGTTGTAGAATCACCTTCAAAGGCAAAAACAATAGGGAAGTATCTAGGGAAGGATTATATTGTAAAAGCATCCAAGGGACATGTTATAGATTTACCTAAGTCAGGACTAGCAGTAGATGTAAATAATAACTTTAAACCTGAATATGTTGTTACTAATTCAAAGTCGCTTTCTGAAATTAAACGAAGTTTAAAAACAGCAGATAAACTAATTCTTGCAGTTGACTTGGATAGAGAAGGAGAAGCTATTGGGTGGCATATTGCAAAAGAACTAAAGTTAATTGATGATAAAGGAAACTTAAAAGGTAAAAAAAAGGTAGAAAGAATTGTTTTTAACGAAATTACTAAAGATGCAATTAAAGAGGCACTAAAGAATCCTAGAGGTATTGATATTAATCTAGTAAATGCTCAACAAGGAAGAAGATTATTAGATAGGTTGGTAGGATATAAATTATCACCATTATTATGGAAAAAGATATCTTTTGGTCTATCTGCAGGAAGGGTACAGTCAGTAGCTTTAAGATTAGTGGTAGAAAAGGAAGAGGAAAGAAATAAGTTCAAAAGTGAAGAATATTGGTCTGTAGAAAGTGAATTGAATGAAAAAAATGATAACAAAAATGTAAAAGTTGATATTGTTGAGGTTAGTAAGGATCAAGAAACCAAAAAGTCAAAAAACCCTCAATCATTAAATATAAGATTTTCTTTATCTAAAATTAGTGGAAAAAATCCTAAGATTAATACAAAGGTTGATTCAGAAAAAATTTTAGATTCTGTAAAAGATGAAAAATGGATTGTAAAAAAGATAGAAAAAACTGAAACAAAAAGAAATCCTAAGGCCCCTTTTATAACAAGTACTTTACAACAAGCTGGCGTAAATAGTTTAGGATTTAGTGCAAAAAGAACAATGTCAGCAGCTCAAAAACTATATGAGGCTGGGTTAATAACATACATGAGAACTGATTCTACATTTATGTCCAACATAGCTATTGAACAGGCAAGGAGTTTTATCAAAAAAGAATATGGGGCAGAGTACTTACCTGCAAAACCTAATACTTATCAATCGAGTAATAAATCCGCACAAGAAGCACACGAGTGTATTAGACCAACAGATTTTTCTAAAACATCTAGCGAATTAAAGTTAGATGGCGATCAGGAAAGAGTCTATGACTTAATAAGATCTAGAGCGTTAAGTTCACAAATGACTCCAGCTAGACTACTAAATACAGTAATTAGCATTGAAATCGATAAATACTTATTTACTGCAAATGGGAAAGTTGTTCAATTCCCAGGTTACTTAAAGGTTTCAAGAGAAAAATCTGAAGATACTATTCTGCCGGATATTAAAGAAGGACAAGAATTATTTTTAGAAGTTTTAAGAGCAGTTCAGCATTTTACAGAACCTCCAGCACGGTATTCAGAAGCTACTTTAATTAAGAAAATGGAAGAATTAGGAATAGGAAGACCTTCTACCTATGCTTCTATAATTTCAACTATCTTAGCTAGAAAATATGTTGAAGCTGAGGGAAGATATCTAAAACCTACAGATATGGGGGGCTTAGTAAATAAACTATTAACTAATTATTTTTCAAATGTAGTAGATTATGGATTTACTGCAGAAATGGAAGATAACTTAGATAAGATTGCCGAAGGTAAATTAGATTGGATAAAAATGCTTAAAGATTTCTATTTCCCCTTTGAAAAAGAAATAGTTACTCAGGAAAAAAATATTAATAGGAGTGAATTTACTGAATTAGGTAAATCTGAAGAGAAATGTCCAAAGTGCGGTAGTGCTATGGTTGTAAAAATTAGTAGATATGGAAAGTTCTTAAGTTGTTCTAAATACCCAGAGTGTGATGGAATGCTTGGAATGGAAAAAGAAGAAGCTTTATCTTTAGATGAAACTAAATATGAATTAGGACCAAAAACAGATGATGGCAGAGATTATGTATTAAAGAATAGTAAATATGGAAAGTTCTGGGCACATCCTGATTATCCTAAGGTAAAAGATACTAAACCTTTACTTCTTAAAGAGAAGTGTCCATTAAGCGGACATGGTTTAGTCGAAAGGAAAGGTAAGTGGGGTAAGACCTTTATAGGATGTTCTAATTATCCAGACTGTAAATTCATTAAACAATCAAAAGAGACAAAGCCAGAGAGTGCTGAGTAAAATATTCTTATTATAAAAAGATATTATATCGATACTTTAAGATGGAATTCTTTAAAGTAGATATGATATAATTTAGCTAATTCAATCCAACACGCAGATATTTTCCTTGGGTAAAACCTAATCTGCGGAAGTTTATATTTATTAAAGGAATTAAAATGGAAGAAACTAATAAAGCTCAGGCACAAGAGCTAAAAACTAGTGCAGTATTACCTACAGCAAAAGAACTTCTAGAAGTAGGGGTGCAGTTTGGACATGAGTCTCAAAGATGGAATCCTAAAATGGGAAAATACATCTATACTGCAAAGAATGGTATTCACATTATCGATATTCATCAAACAGAAGATAAATTAAAAGAAGCTGTTGCATTCTTAACTGATGCTGCATCTAAAGGAAATGTAATGTTTGTAGGTACAAAAAAACAAGCTGCAGATATAATTAAAGAAGAAGCAATTAGAAGCGGTTCATACTTTATTGCAAGTAGATGGGCTGGAGGTATTTTAACTAACTTTTCTGTAGTAAAGAAAAGTTTAGCTAAGTTAGAGGGTTTAGAAAAATCATTCGAAGAAGGGGTACAGGATAGAACTAAATACGAAGTATCTGTAATGAAAAAAGAATGGGAAAGATTAAATAGACTTTATGAAGGGGTAAAGAGTCTATCAGCTAAACCATCAGCAATTGTAATTGTTGATACTAGATTTGAAAAAGCTGCTGTAAGAGAGGCAAGAAAAATGGGAATTCCTGTAGTAGCTTTAATAGATACTAACTGTGATCCAGATACAGCAGATTACATTATTCCTGGAAATGATGATGCAATAAGATCAATTAGCTTAATAATTAAAACATTGGCTGATGCTGTATTAAAAGGTAATAAAGGAAATGGAATTAAACATAAATTAGTAGACTATAATAAAGTAGAAATCAAAATAACTAAAACAGACGAAGTAAAGGAATCAAAAGAATTAGTTCAAGCAGATACAATAGTAGAAGAGCCAAAAAAAGCTCCTGTAGTTGAACAAAAGAGACCTGCAAGAAAAGCAAAGGTTAAAGGAATGCTAGAGATTGCTAAAGAAAAAGCATCAAAAAAGGATGATAAAAAAGTAGAAAAAAAATCTACAACAAAAACTGCTAAAACAGCTAAGAAACCAGCAGCAAAAAAGGTTTCAAAGAAATAACGATTTATTTTTTAAAGTAAATTTATGATAACAATTGAACAAATTAAGGAATTAAGAGCTTTAACAGGCGCAGGAGTAGGTGCAGTAAGAGAAGCATTAGAAAATTCTAATGGTGATGTTAATGAAGCTATTAAGTATTTAAGAGCAAAAGGTTTAGCTAAAGCAGATAAAAGAAAAGGTAAAGTGGCTGAACATGGAATTTTAGGTACTTATATTCACTCAAACAAAAAGTTTGTTGTAGTTGTTGAAGTTGCTTGTGAGACAGACTTTGCTGCAAAGAGTGAAGATATGGCTAAGTTTGCTAATGATTTAGCAGTTCATATTGCTGCTGTAAATCCTAAATATATTTCTGTGTCTTCTGTAGACAAGGATACTTTAGCAGGTGAATTAAAAGCAGCTGAAGCAGGTTTAGAAAATAAACCAGATGAAATCAGAAAAACAATTATCGATGGAAAACTAGAAAAGTTCTATAAAGAAGTTGTATTATTAAAACAGACATTATTTACTGATGAATCTAAAACAGTAGAAGATTATTTAAATGAAATGTTAGCTAAGATTGGAGAAAAGATTGAAGTTACTCAATTCTATAAATTCCAAGTTGGCGAACCTGTAGTTTTTAACAATAATGCTTCAGACGAAGAAATTATTGAAGATTAATTATGTTGTTTGATCAAGACGAATACAAATTAGAGCTAGAAGAGATTTTAGAAAGATTTAAAGAAGAGCTTTCTAAAATTCGTACAGGAAAAGCTAGTGTTTCAATTTTTCAAAAGATTCAAGTAGAATCTTACGGAAGTATGATGGGGCTCACAAGTGTAGCTAAAGTTATAGTTGATGGCCCCCTTTCCGTAAAACTTGAGATCTGGGATAAAAATAATACAAAAAGTGTAATTGAAGCTTTAGAAAAGGTAGATTTAGGAGCAAGAATATCCCAAGAAGGTAACATTATTAGAATTAACTTTGTGCCCCTAACAGAAGAGGATAGAAAAGATAAAGCAGATAAAGTTATACCTAAATTACTAAATGAATTTTTATCAAGAGCAAGAGAAGTTAGAAGAGATTACAACGATAAAGTTAAGTCCTTAGAAAAAGTATCTGAGGATGATCAAGAAAGAAGCTACGAGAAAATACAAGAAATTTTAAAAGAATACGAAGAAGAATTTGAGCAGAGTGCTAAAACTAAAAAACAGGAATTAATGACCATATAATTCTATGACCCTTATTCTTACAATCCTTATTTTTGCACTAATAATTACGGTATTAGTTGCTATCCATGAGTTCGGCCATTTTGCAGCAGCTAAGTTATCCGGAGTTGCTGTTGATGAATTTGCAATAGGATTTGGTCCTACTATATTTTCTAAGTATTACAAGGGAACTAATTATAAGTTAAACATATTTCCACTAGGAGGCTACGTTCAACTTGCAGGAGAAAATGATAATACTAATCCAAATGGTTTTAGAAATAAAAGATTAAGAGTAAAGGCCATAGTTTTAATGGCAGGTATTGTTATGAATTTGTTGCTTGCTGTAATACTGTTAGGAATTTACTTAAATAATAATGGCTATAGATTTGCAATCCCTAAGATTGTTAATTACCAATTCAGTAATACCCAATTTCAAAATGCATACTATCCTTTAATCGTAAGTTATATAGATCCTGAAGGACCTTCAGTAGGTAAATTTGAGGTAAATGAAGCTATAATTGCAGCTAATGGTACCGAATTTGGCTCAATGTCAGAATTCCTTCAAATTATAAAAGATAATCAAAATAAAGAAGTAGAGTTTAGATTCTTAGATATAGGAACTTTTGATATTTCCTCCAGGAATATCCTGTTAGGGAGTGCTGATGAAAATGGATCGATTCTAAAAGTAGGATTAGTACCTTACGATTCTCAATCTGGTAGAAAAACATACTTCTTAAAATACAATTCAGTTCCGACTGCAGGTCTTTCAATGACTTACGACGCATTTATCTATCAGTTTAAAGCCCTTGGTGGTATTTTATCTGACGCTGTCGCCACTGGTGATTACCAAGAGGTCTCTAATAGTGTAGGTGGGTTGCCAGCAATTGGTAACCAAGTAGGGCAGTTAGTACAGTTTCAGGCTTACGAAGTATTAATTCCTTTAACTGCATTGTTTAGTGTGAACTTAGCAATGTTTAATGTTCTACCATTTCCTGCATTAGACGGAGGTCAATTATTATTTGCTGTAATAGAAAAAATTAGAAGAAGAAAATTTAGTGATGAATTTTTAAATAAAGTAAACTTTGCTGGCTTTGTAATTTTAATGTCTTTCGGATTATTAGTAACATTAAAGGACATTATCCAATTAAATTGGGTAGGATCAATCTGGGAGTTTATACAAAGTATTTTCGGCAGATAATTAGCCAAATTCCTTGTAATTTGTTAAAATCCCAAAGCATTATTGCAAATTATTAATTTTGAAACCTATAGGGGAGGTAATGTAAGATGTCAGTTGTTGTACATGATGAAATGTCTTTAGACTTAGCATTAAGACTTTTATGGAGAGAGGCTACCAGAGAAGGTGTAATGGAAAAATTAGAAGAAAAAAGATACTACGTACCAAAAACTTTTAAAAAACACCAAAAAACAAAGATTTGGGCAAAAACAAAAAAGAGAAGAAGACAGGCAAGAAGAAAACAGAAATTATAAGATTAAAATAGACTGAATTAACCCGCTTTATAAAGCGGGTTTTTTTATTTGTATAGTATACTTAGTAAGGTTACTAATAATATATGGCAGAGGTTTTATACCGAAAATACAGACCAACTAGTTTTTCTCAAGTTGAAGGACAATCATCCATAGTACAAATTCTAAAAGAATCAATCTTTCAAGGAAAGGTCTCTCACGCATACTTATTTTGTGGTCCTAGAGGCTGTGGTAAGACTACTATTGCAAGAATAATGGCCAAAGCAGTCAACTGTTTAAAGTTTAATGAGTTGTCAGATATTTGTAATGAGTGTGAAAACTGTATTGCAATAAATAATGGAAGCATGGATGTAATAGAGATGGACGCAGCTTCAAATAGAGGTATTGAAGAGATTAGGGTAGTTAGAGATACTGTTAATTTTGTACCTAACTTTTTAAATAAAAAAGTTTATATTATTGATGAGGCACACATGTTAACAAAAGAAGCCTTTAATGCATTGTTAAAGACTTTGGAAGAACCACCTGAACATGTTGTCTTTATTATGGCAACTACAGAATCCCATAAACTTCCCGTAACAATATTATCTAGGGTTACAAGATTTGATTTTAAATTGGGTAGTGAAAAAGAAATCCTTGCCAAGTTACAACGAATTGTAGATGCAGAAGGTTATTCTATAAGTAAAGAAGCATTAAAATTAGTATTTGAGTATTCCGGCGGTAGTTTTAGAGATTCAGAGAGTTTACTGTCTAAAATAATACTAAGTTCCTCAGAAAAGAATATTACAGATCAAATGGTACAGAGTTCCTTAGGTATTAGTGATATTAAAAATATAAGATCTTTTATAGAGCTTTTTATTAAATCAGATACAAATGGATTAATTTCGATTCTTGAAGAGATCTCAAAAAATGACGATAATATTCCTATTTTTTTAGATCAATTAATACAAGAAGTAAATAAAGAATTATTATTTCAAGCTAAAAGCGGTAAGTTAGAAAATCAGTATATTAAGTTAGCTAACTTGGCCATTAAAATAAAGTCTGATATTAGAGATTTTGCAGATAAGTCTACAATTGCTAGCTTATCTATTCTAAATTACTTTAATAGTGACTCTATTAGAACTGCTTTATCTGACTCTAAAAATGTTGTTTTACCTGTTGTGTCAAATAAGCAAAATGAAAGCAGTGTAATTAATAAAGCAGAAGTAAATACTATAACTTCACCAAAAGCTTCTGTTGCCTCAGTAAGTAATGTTTCTGGATCAGGTAATAATCAATTTATTGAAGCAGTTGGAATTAAGTCTCAATCAATATTGCCAAGATTAAAAGGGATGCTAAATACATCTAAAATAGAAATTACAGATAGTGAGATTAAAATTAGTAGTCCTTATAAATTTAATATTTCTTACCTTTCTAAAAAAGAGGCCAGAGATATATTTACGGATGTTGCAGAAGAATTATATGGTAAAAAAATGGGTATATCGTTTTCCATTAATTCAGAAATTACACCTGTTGAAGTAGTAAATACAGAAGAAAAAAAACAAGAAATTGATGCTAAAATAGAACCGCCAAAGAAGAAAATAGATAAATCTACAGATAATTCTTCTTTAGTAGAAGAGATATTTTAAATTTTAAATAAATTTTTATGGGTATGTTAGATCTTCCAAAATTAGCTCTAAAGGCAAGAAAAATGCAAAGTCAGATGCAGGCTTTAAAAGCTGTAGGTAAAAGTGGGGTAATTGCTTTAATTATTAATGGTGTTTATTCAGTGGTTGAAATTGAGCCAGATTACGAAGAGTTGGCAAAAAGATTCCCTAATGTACCAGAAGATACACTAAAAAAAATTGTTACGACTGTGGCAAACGATACAAAAAAGGCTGTTGAGGATGCTAAAAATCAACTCCAAAAGGAAATGGCCTCAAATACAAGTTTAGATGACTTAAGAGGAATGTTAAATTAAGTATTTATGGCTACACTTCCGAAGGAAATAATTGAATTATCAGAGGCTTTTGGAAGTTTGCCAAACGTAGGGCCAAAGCTATCCGCAAGGATAGCTTTATATTTATCTGTAAGTGCAAAAGATTTAGCAAAGAAGCTTAGCAACTCTTTAGAAGAGGTGATTAATAATATTTCAAAATGTAACATTTGTGGAAATGTTACAAACAAGGACATATGTTTGGTTTGTGAAGATGATTCTAGAGATAAATCTACAATTCTAGTTGTAGAAGATTCCTTAGATTTAATTAATATTGAAGGAACTAAGGAATACAGAGGTATTTATCATGTTCTTGGGGGTGTTATTTCCCCCATAAATGGTATTGGTCCTGATGACATTAATATTAGTTCTTTAATAAAAAGGGTAGAGGATATTAATATAAAAGAAGTTATTCTTGGCTTAAATCCTAATTTAGAAGGGGATTCTACTGCGTTATATCTAAAGACTCAAATGGAGTCTGTTAACCCCGCCTTATCTATAACAAGGTTGGCGAAAGGTATACCTGTTGGCGGCGACTTAGAGTACTTATCTGGTCAGACTATTATTGATTCTATGAAAAGTAGAATAAATTTTTAATAGCTATTTAAACTCCGTTTTAATTGTTGTATAATCACTAGACTGTTTCAGATCGAAACTATATCAATTATTTTATAAAAGTGTATTAACTATGAAGTACGAATTGGCACTTGTGGTAAAGCCGCTAAGCACAGAAGATGTAAAGGAAAAAGTTCTTCCTAAGGTAGAATCTACCGTAGGCGAATTAGGTGGATCAATTAAATTAATAAATCCATTAGGAAAAAGAATGTTAGCTTATCCAATTAATAAGTTTAAAGAAGGTTTCTATTATTTCTACGATGTAGATATGTCTAGTGCAAAAGCAACAGAATTTAGAAAATTCTTAAGAATGAATTCTGATGTGTTAAGAGCATTATTAATTAAAAAAGAAGAAGTTTAATATTATTTACTTATTAGCGAAAGAATATGTCTAAAGCAAGGTCACTAAATAAAGTAATGTTGATTGGTAACTTAACAAGAAACCCAGTAATTAGAGATACATCAAATGGTGTTACAGTTTGTTCATTTGGGATTGCTACTAATACTAGCTGGAAAGATAAATCTGGTAATGTAAAAGAAAAAGCAGAATATCATAATCTTATTGCATTCAATAAATTAGCAGAAATTTGTGCAATGGTATTAACTATTGGAATGTTAGTTTATGTAGAAGGCGAATTAAGAACTAGAGTAACAGAGGGTACTGATGGAAAGAAAATTTATAGAACAGAAATCAAACTTAATGATATGATTCTAATTGACAGCAAAGGTAAAAAGGGTATTGGAATTGATGCTGCAAAAGAGGCAGGAAAAACATTACCTCCAAGAGAAGTATCTGAAGAAGATATTGCTGTAGCTGGAGAAGAAGAATTTAAAAGTGAAGATTTATTTTAATTAGAATAATAAATAAGGTATGGCTAAATTTAAAAAGAAAAAGCAAAAAAGAATAATAAAACCAGCTAAATTATCAGATCCTTTTAATAATGATCCTTCAAGAATTGATTACAAGGATGTACAAACTCTAAAGAAGTTCATTACAACAAGAGGAAGAATATTAACAACAGATAAAACAGGTGTTTCTCCAAAATGCCAAAGAAAATTATCTGTATCTATTAAAAGAGCAAGATACTTAGGTTTATTACCATTTGCTCAATACGTTTAATAATAGAAATTTTTTAGTACTTAACCCCGATTAATTTCGGGGTTTTTTATTGTCTTTATAAAAATTTACTCTATAATTGAAAGGATGAACGAAACTACTCACACAATAAAACTTAATAAGCATTCTACGCCTTATTTAATTGTATTGGCTTTAATACTGGGTATAGGAATTGGTGCAGTATTTACAAGTATTTTTAAGTCTCCATTTGGTACTACTAATAATTCAACCTTTCAAAGTAATAATACAAATATAACTAATTTAGATAATAAATTTTTTAATGATGTAACTAAGGTAATTCAAGACAATTATATTGGTGAAGTGCCTAATTCTAAGGAGCTTACTTATGGTGCCATAAAGGGTTTCTTAGAATCTTTAGGTAATCAATATAATTCCTTTTTGACTCCCGAAGAAGCTGAATCATACTTAGAATCTAGAAATCCAAATATAGAAGGTATAGGTGTAACCTTAAAATATAATGGTGAAAATACCATTGTAGAGACTGTATTATCTAATTATCCAGCAGAAAAAGCAGGGATTAAAACAGGAGATGTAGTTTTAGAAGTTAACGGAGAAACTGTAACTGGAGAAATGCCAAATAAGGTAGCAAGCAAAGTTAGAGGAGACGCTGGAACAGAAGTAAAGGTAAAGGTTTTTAGAGAAGGGGAATTACTTGAGTTTAATGTAAGAAGAGAAAGGATTGAATTAGAAAACTTAGACTATAAGGCTCTAGAAAATGGTATCTATAAAATTAATATCTATCAGTTTTTAGATACAACAGCTGAAGACTTTAATAAGAAATGGGATAAGATTGTAAACGAGATATCATCTAAAGGTGATGCTAAAGGAATTATTATGGATTTAAGAAATAACCCAGGAGGTTATGTATATAGTGTTAGGCATGTATTAGAAGAATTCCTTTCTAATGGTAAAGTAATGATGTCTGAACAACAAAAGAATAAACCTAAAAATGACTTTACAGATACTAGAATTGGTTCATTTGAAAACATTCCTTTGGTTGTATTAGTAAATGAAGGAAGTGCATCTGCTTCAGAGATTTTTGCCTCTGCTATTCAAGATAATGACAGGGGAGAAATAGTAGGTAAAAAAACGGTTGGAAAGGGTGTAGAGCAGCAGGTGATGACTCTAGACGATAAAAGTATGCTGATTCTTGTTTTTCAGAAATGGTTAACACCTTCCGGGAAAAATATTGATCCTGAAAATCCAGTAATCCCTGATTTAGAGGTTGATTATACAGAAGAGAATGTTAAGGCAGGTATTGATCCTCAACTAAATAAAGCAAAAGAGATTTTAAAATAATAGCAATTTAATCTTCGGTAGTATTTTCTGTATCCAGTATCTCTCCAGATCTAATTACCTTATTTGTAGTTTCGAGTATTTCTTGTAACTCCCCTTCATAAAATACATTATTAATATTAAACCACGATTTTCCTATTCTATGATCTGTAATTCTTCCTTGAGGGAAATTATAAGTTCTAATTTTGGAAGATCTCTTGCTGCCCATTATAGAGCTATTTCTAATTGAATTTAGTTCACTCGTCACCTTTTCTTCTTCAATTTCCTTCAATCTAGAAACCAAAATCTTTAATGCCATTTCTTTATTTTTATGTTGCGATTTACTTGTTTGGCATGTAACAGTAATTTTGCTTGGAATATGTGTTATTCGGACCGCAGAGTCTGTAGTATTAACTGATTGTCCACCAGGACCACTTGATCTATATACATCAATTCTTAAATCATTTGGATTTATATCTATCTCATTCACATCAGCTTCAGGCATTACTACAACTGAAGCTGTAGAAGTATGGACTCTTCCTAATGTTTCGGTTTTAGGTACTCTTTGTACCCTATGTACACCTGATTCAAATCTAAATAGAGCATACGTATCTGGTTTATCTACTATAAAGGATGCTTCGTTTATACCGCCTTCTGTATTGTAATCAATAGAATATATTTCTATTTTAAAGTTATTATTAATGCAGTACTTTTGATACATATTAAAAAGGTCTTCTGCAAAAAGTGCTGCTTCTATACCTCCAACTCCAGGTCTAATTTCGAACATTGCTTTTCTATCGTCATTCTCTAAGGGTTCAATTAATAAGCTCTCTAGTTTTGAATAAGTCTCGTCTAATTTAGCAGTAATATCTACTATATCCGCTTCTGCTAGGTCTTTAAAGGATTCATCATCTTTGATTGCTATCGTATCATTTAAGTCTTTAATAAGCTTATTAGCATTGTTGATTAACTCCAATAATTCTAAGTTAGAGTTATACTTTTTTAGATCTAGAATATATTCTTTTGAAGAAAAGTCTTGATTTAAAGCACTTTCAAATTTAACTATTTCACTTTTTAAAGTGTCTAAATCTACTTTTTTTAATAGGTTTTGAATTTTATGCATAAAAAAATCCCTCATATAGAATATAAGGGATTAATAGGTTCATGTAAATTTACTTATTTTATCTGAGCAAGCATGTCTCTTAAAGTTACAGCTTGGCTAGAACCAGCAGCCTTTTTCTTTTCTATTCTTTTTTGTTTTTTAGAAACTAATGTTCCTACAGGCTTAGCTGCACTAAGTTTTTTATTAAATTTGTCTACAAGGTTATCAGTGTCAACTAACATTTGCTTTCCAGTATAGAAAGGGTGGCAGTTAGCGCAAAGTTCTACTTTAATATCGCCTACTGTTGCTCCCAATTTATATTCTGTTTTGCAGGTATTGCAGATAATCACTGTATCCTGGTATTCTGGGTGTGTGTTCTTTCTCATATCCTTTATTATTTCAGAAATTTAGTGCTAAAATTATACCTGTTAAACCCGGTTAAGTAAAGTTAAATTTATATCATTACATTTAAGATTATGACCATAAAACAGCCTTCCCATAATGAAATTACTGTAGAAACACAATCTCAGTCGGTTAAAGTAAGCTTTTTAGATTCTATTAAAATGAATATAAATGATTCATTGGTAGAAAAACCAGGAGAATACGAAATAAATAACGTTTATGTTCAAGCTCTAGAGGTTCCAAATCCAGATTACGTAGGTGTTGTAGACTTTGCTGGTATTAGAATGGAGAATTTAGATTTAGGTTGTATCTTTACAGATAAAGCAACAAATAAGGAATTTTTAAAAGATGTAGCTAATATAGATATATTAGTAATTTCAGCTGAAGTATCAGCTGAGGCTGCAAAAAGGGCATTGACTTACTTTGAACCTCAATACTTAATAGTACTTGCTAATAAAGATGTTGAAAGTATTAAAAAAGAATATAATTTACCAAACTTTGTTGAAGAAAAAAGTCTTAAATTAAAAGAAAGTGATTTTCCTAGAGGAGAGAATATTATTTTAAGACCAATAATCTTAAAATAATTAATATCATAATCATAAAATGAGTTTAAAGCTACCTCCTAATAATATAGATGCAGAAAAAGCCGTAATAGGCTCTGTATTAATAGATAATGATGCATTTAATAAAGTTGCAGATATTGTTAGGCCTGAATTCTTTTATGACCCCAAACATCAAGTAATTTACTCCCATATTCTATCTTTATACGCGGCAAGTAAGCCAATTGATTTTTTAACCTTATCTGCAGAGTTAAAGAAGAATAAGAAAATAAAAGAAGCAGGAGGGGCTGAATATATTAATGAAATTCTTAACTTTGTACCTACTTCAGCAAATGTTATAGAGTATGCAAGTATTGTTAAAGATAATGCCGTTAGAAGGTCACTAATTACCTATTCAGGTAAATTTGATGAAATGGCAAGAAAGGAAGATGTTCCTTTAGAAAATATATTAAATGAACTAGAAAAAGATGTATTTTCTCTTTCTCAAGATAATGCTAAAAGTGATTTCTATGGCGCATCAGAACTTGTAGAGCTTCAAATGGCTAAAGCAGATGAGTATGCAAAGAATCCTGGTGCATTAAGAGGCTTACCAACTGGATTAAGAGATTTAGATAAACATTTAGGTGGATTACACAAATCAGATTTAATTATTCTTGCAGCTAGACCTTCTGTAGGTAAGAGTGCTTTTAGTTTTGATATTGCTAGGCATATAGCAGTAACTCAGCAAAAAACTGTTGCTATTTTCTCTTTAGAAATGCCTAGTGTTCAGGTTATAGAAAGAGTTATGGCTCAGCAAGTACATATGGATTTGTGGGATATTAGAATGGGAAATATTAAAGATTGGGATAATTATAGTAAAGGTATAGGAGAAATCTCTAATGCTAGATTATTTGTAGATGATACTGCAGGTATTAATATAATGCAGCTTAGGAGTAAGGTTAGAAGATTAAAGTTAGAGCACGGGTTAGACTTTGTTTTAATTGACTATTTACAGTTAATGCAGGGTAGTGGTTCTAAAAGTTCAAGTGATAATAGAGCACAAGAAGTAGGTGAGATTTCTAGGTCTCTAAAGATCCTTGCAAGAGAATTGCAAATTCCCATAATGGCTTTGTCACAGTTAAATAGATCTGTTGAAACTAGAGGGGATAGAATACCACAGCTTTCAGACTTAAGAGAATCGGGGTCAATTGAACAAGATGCAGACTTAGTAATGTTTTTAAGTAGAGATATGAGTGCAACAGATAGTCCTGATAGTGAAGATATGAATAGTAAATTAGATGTTAGTGTTACAATCGCTAAGCATAGAAATGGTCCAATTGGTACAGTTAAGGTTAGATTTGTACCTAGACAAACAAGATATGAGGATTGGGTAGATTAAAATATAGCTAAGTTTGTTATAATTCATAAGTTACGCCGAGATGGTGGAATTGGTAGACACGTCAGACTCAAAATCTGGTGACCGCAAGGTTGTGAGGGTTCGAGTCCCTCTCTCGGTATTTTATATTTTTATTTAGAATCTATGATAGATTTTGTTGCTAGAATCATAGGAAGCGGTAATGACTTTCCTACTATATTAATGGGAGTTATAGTTTATGTAGCTTTACTATGGTTTTTATTCAGCTTTTGGGTATTTATAGATGCTAAAAAAAGATATAAAAATACTAAATTAGGAGTAGTATTCTTTTTAGTAGTATTAATATTTAATTTCCCTGCTTTAGTCTTCTATCTTCTTGTTAGACCTGAAGATGAAGGTGAATTTGTAGTTCTACCAGCAGACCATTTACATAACAAAGGCATTAATGTTCCAGTAGTAAATTTTATTGGTAAAGATGGAAAAGTTAATTTAAGTTTTGAATTAAGAATTTCTAATGAGACTCTTGTTGGAGCTCAAGATATGGCTATAAATATTGACTGGAAATCCGATAAAAAAGAATTTGAAAAAGTTAATAATGTAGAGGTTGAAAAGGAAGAAGTGAAAACAATTAATAATTCTACTGAAAAAAATTCGGTAATAAGTTTCGAGAATCAAAAAAGAAGAGCAGCTAATACATTAAGTTATGCAAAAAATAAATTTAAAAGTTTTAGACCTGCATTTAAGAAGAACACTAATATAGGTGGTAAACAAGAAAATAAAAAAGCCTCTAAAAAAGATAAATAATAAGGAATAATAGACATTAAATTGTATAATAGCTTTATTATCAATTCCTTAGGATGCAGCGAAATTCATTAGTATTTAAAATTCAGAATTCTAAACCTTATAATTCTTTACAACTTTTCTTTAGAAATTTAAGGACAAGAAAAAGTTTAAAGACTAATAAATCCTACAGTAAGTTTCAGCCAGGAAAAAGAAAGTATATTTTTATTATAATTCTAATTGCCTTTTTAGGATTTGTACTTTTTAATGTATCGAAATATTTTCAAATTCAAGTCTATTCTTATTTCCCCGAAGAGGGGAGTGCACCCTATATTCTTCATGACAGTAAAGAGTTAAATACAATACTAATTGGGTTTGATGATACTCAAAACAATCATAAGTTTGTAAATATGTTAGCTATAATATCTGCTGATTATATTTCTGGCACTGTAAAAATATATAATCTGAACCCAAGTTATCTTACAACTGTTAATAACAATGACGTTACATTAAGAACCTCTTTTAATCTTCTTACGTCTGCAAACGAAGATAAAATGAATGAATTTATAAGATTGGTTGAAAATGTTTCTGCAATTAGAATTGATCGTTATTTAGCAATTAATTATTCTGATTTAAATAATCTTATAGATTTAACTTCTTTAAAACTAGAATCAGATAAAAGTTATAAGTTCGATGATTTATTTATTACAGAAGGTGAAGTTATTCAAGGAGAAAAAATTTATAAATATATAAATTCAGAAGTAATACCCGAAGATGATTTACTTAGGAGACAAGGTCAATTTATAAAAGAACTTTTAGAAAGCTTAAGGGATAATATGACTGTATATAGATATTTCTTAAATTCTTCTGACTACACTAGTATTATAAAAACTAACTTTTCTAAAGATGAATTTATTAGATTTATAGCTAATATATCTACAAGTGATAGTAGTATTGTAACTGGGTACGCTTCAAAAAAACTTACATTATCTGATTTGTCTACATTGAATTTAGAAGAAGGAATTAATTATAGTGATATGCTACTCGATGAAGATATTTCTAGGAACTTTAGAAATATACAAGTGATAAAAGAGCAGGCCAAAATAGAAATCTTTAATGCTACAGAAAAGTCAGGAGTAGCATATAATTTAAAAAGAAAATTTGAAAATACTGGTATTACAGTAATTAAAACAGGTAATTACCCAGATAATTCAACCGAGAATATTTTATACTTACCAAAAAATAATCCTGATCTATTTATAAATACAATTAGAATGATAAGATCTATATTAAAGGACGATCTTAAAATTGTTTATGGTGAATATAAATTTAATTACTCAGGAGATATGATTTTAGTTATTGGAAAAATTTAATATGGCAGGACATTCAAAATGGAACAATATAAAAAGAGTAAAAGGAGTTCAAGATGCAAAAAAGGGAGCTTTACTATCTAGAATTTCTAAAGAAATTATTATTGCAACACAAATTGGAGGCAGCGGTGATTCAACGTTCAATCCATATTTAAGGGTTGCTATTTCAAAAGCTAAAGCTGCAAATATGCCTAATGAAAAAATTGAAAAGGCAATAAATAAGGGTTTAGGAAAAAGTGACTCAGATACTCTTGAAGAAAAAACATATGAAGTAAATGCATTTGGTGGTGCAATTTTACTGATTGATTGTGAGACAGAAAACTCAAATCGAACATTAACAGAAATAAAAACTATTGTGGGTAAAAGTGGTGCAAAAGTAGTTCCAGAAGGTTCATTATCTTGGAACTTCAAGGAGTTAGGTAAGATAGTTATATCTGTAAAAGATAACATTGACGAAACAATTTTAAGCTTGATATCAATTGATGGAGTAGTAGATGTAAATAATGAGGAATCAGAGGTTACGACTTATACAAATAAAGAAAGCTTAAAATATGTGTTAGAGCAGATGAAGAAAGTAATTCCTAATTATGAATTTGTAGAAGCGGAATTAATAAAGCTAGCAAACGAGGGAATTTCATTAGAAGAAAAAGATTTAGATCAGAATATAGAACTTATAGAAAAAATTAAATCTCATCCGGATGTGGTATACGTATGGGATAATATAAAATAGTTTAAATTTTTCTATGAGAGTATTAGGTATTGATGCTGGTTTTGCAATTGTTGGTTGGTCTATACTGGAAACAAATCCCGCACATAAAAATGGACTTAATTTAATTGAATATGGGGCAATTTTAACAGATTCCGATCTATCTTTTGAGCAAAGATTAGAACTCATATTTAATGATTTAAATAAAATTATTAAAGAGTTTAAGCCCGATGATATTGCTATTGAGAGTTTGTTCTACTTCAAGAATCAAAAAACTGTAATAAATGTAGGGCAAGCAAGAGGTGTTATACTATTAGCAGCTCAACTCAATAAATTAAATATTTATGACTATACACCTCTTCAAGTTAAAACTGGTGTAACAGGTTATGGGAGAGCGGATAAAGCTCAAATACAAAAGATGGTTAAAATGATCTTTGGCCTAAAAGAAATTCCAAAACCAGATGATGTTGCAGATGCAATTGCAATTGCATACTGTCATTTAAGCTCAGTTAAATTAAGGAAAAAGATATGATAGGTTTTATACAAGGAAAAGTTATTGATACAAATAAAAATGAAGTTATTGTTATAACTTCAGGTGGAGTAGGATACAAAGTAAATATTCTAGGAAATCAATTATTCTTAATAGATCAGGAAGCCAAATTGTATACTTATACAGTAGTAAAAGAAAATGAAATTTCTTTATGGGGATTTTCTAATAAAAGTGATCTTGCTCTGTTCGAAAATTTAATATCTGTATCAGGTATTGGTTCAAAAACTGCAATGGCATTATTAGAAAGCAAGGGAGCAGGGGGCATTATAAAAGCTATTATGAATGGTAATCCAGATGAATTAAAAGTTACTGGTGTTGGATTAAAAACTGCACAAAAATTAATAATTGAGTTGAATAATAAGTTAGCTAAGTTTCAAGAGGACTTTGCTATTAGTAATAAAGTTGAAAATGAAAGTAACAAAAAAGTAAAAGAATACTTTGAAGATTCATTAGAAGCTCTTACTTCTCTTGGTTATAGAGAAGTTGATATTAAAGGAGTATTCGATAAATTATCCGATGAGCAATTAGAAAAAATTAATAATTCACAAGACTTAATAAAGTTATTACTTAGGAATATTTAATGAGAGACTTTACTGATCCCAATACAAAGAATGAATCAGAAGAAATATTAGAAAGATCTTTAAGGCCTAGTAGTTTAAATGAAGTAATTGGTAGGGATTTAGAAAAGAGAAATATTCAAGTAATGATTGATTCTGCTAAAAAAAGAGGTAAGTCGTTAGATCATGTATTATTTCATGGACCTCCTGGACTAGGGAAAACAAGCTTTGCATATGTGATTGCAAAAGAAATGGAAGTTCCTATACATATTACAAATGGTTCTGTTTTAGATAAAGCAGGTGATTTAGCCGCAATCTTAACCTCCCTAGAAGAAAATTCTATCTTATTTATAGATGAAATTCACAGGTTAAAACTTAATATAGAAGAAGTCTTATACCCAGCAATGGAAGATTGTGTATTAGATATTGTAATAGGTAAAGGTCCAAATGCTAGAACTTTAAGGTTGGATCTTCCTAAATTCACAATTATAGGTGCTACTACTAAGTTATCTATGATAAGTGGTCCTTTAAGAGACAGGTTTGGTATGTCTTTTAGACTAGATTTTTATAGTGATGAAGAATTAAAACAGCTAGTTATGCAGAAGGCACAAATGTTAAATTTAGATATTGCTGAAGATGCTGCTCTTGAAATTGCTAAAAGATCAAGAATGACTGCTAGAATTGCAATTCGAATTTTAAAAAGAGTTAGAGATATGGCTATTGTTGAAGGTAAAGATAGTATAGATTTCTTCACTGCTCAAAAGACACTATCAATGCTAGAAATAGATGATAATGGATTGGATATTCTGGATAGAAATATAATAAAGGTAATTATTGAGCATTTTAATAATAGACCTGTTGGGCTAAGTACTTTAGCTGCATCTCTTTCTGAAGAAGCAGATACTATAGAAACTGTATATGAACCTTTTTTAATTAAAAAGGGATTGTTGAAAAGAACACCAAAGGGCAGGGTAGTAACCCATATAGGATTAAAGGCCTACGGAGGAGAACATTTAATCGGTATAGAAGAGTAATCTTTTATCAATTATAATAATTTTATATGAAAAGATTAAAAACATTAGATACAAGACAGAGAGCAGTGGTAAGTGTAATTGCGTTAGGTTTAATAGTATTTTTTTTATTAAGCCCAATTTCTACACTGGCATATGAATTCATTTTCCCCCCTCAGGAGTTACATAATGTACAAGTTGTACAAAAGAGTAGGGAAATTTCATTAAGTTGGGATAAGCCTCGTGAAAGTGACATAAAAGGTTATAGGGTTATTGTGAATGGAGCGCCAATTTTAGACGATAAGTTAAATGATAGAGATGTGGATAACTATGGTATTTATGAGCTAGAGGAGGGTAAGGAGTATACAGTAGAGATAGGTAGTTTAGATAATAGAGATCAGTTATCTAAGTTGGCTAATATAGCTATTGTCACTAAGCCTCAGAATTCTACTTATCTTTTAAATCCTGTGGATGACTTAGCTATAAATAATAGATCTGTAGCAATGTTAGCTATATTTATCTCTGCTATTTCATTTCTATTTACTATGTGGGTACTGTTTTTTAAGGTTAGTGGTAAAAGATTATTAACTATTTCTGCCTATCCAGGTATAGCCTTGATACCATTAGTAATACTTAGTTCATCTTTGATATTAACTATAAATAGCCCTGTCAATAAAACAATATTTGCTGCAGGGGTTTCTGTATTACTTGTATTTGTTAGCTATCTTTTGATTCTTACTGCTAATATTTTAAATGGTGCTAAGGTGCACGGTTCCTTACCACTAGAGCAGGCTGCTAAAGCTTCACAGTTTATAGTAGGACTGATTTCAACTTATTTAGTACTAATTTATGCATTTAGCTCAAGTTTAAATTTACTGCTAAAGATAGGAATGGTATTAGTGTTTGTATTTTATTTTACTTATTCAGCATTATCGTCAATTAAAGAGTTAAACGAATACAATATTATTCTAAGAACATTTTCAGTAGTATTAACAATGCTAGTAGCAATGTTAGCTATATCCGTATGGCCAATAGAGAGTATATATACTATATTGGTTGTCGCTATTATTTACTACATAATCTTTAATGTAGCCTTAGAAGTAAGAAATAAGGTTGGTCGAGCACTCTGGATAGAGTATGGCATCTTAGTAGGATTGATCACACTCCTACTCATTACAAATAGTGTTTGGGGGATTAACGGAACAATTATTTAATCTAAAACAATCTAGAAAGAATAATTAATATAATAATAAGCCCTTAAAAGATCTTCATAATAAACAACAATAATTTACCTGTCTGTAAGGATATTTTTATATTTATACTGTAAATCTACTGTCTTACTAAATATAAGGGATATTATACTCAGTAGCATTTACTCTCAAAACTATACTCTCCTACTGCTCTGTTTACCTGATTAGTTAAAGATTTTATAAATTTTATTCTTTGTAATTAAATTTATTTAATTATTTTTTTAATTTACAATTTGTCACCTCATTTATCTTAAAACTTTAATGATTGGTTGTTTATAGTTTCTCTATAAATTTGAATCAAATTACTCTATTCCCTTTTTTACTCCAAAACATAGAGGATACTTCACTAAGCTTATAAAAATCTCTGGCCTTAAAACTCATTTAAACTCGATTTTTTAGAGGCTAATATACCTTGATTTATAGGAGTTTAGTAAATACCTCAAGAAAGAAGAATATATAGGACTTACTTTTCGTTTACAGGCAAGGTTTTAACTCTGAAATCTAATTAATTATCTAGTGAAAGGTAAAAAGAAATAATATTAGATTTTATACTTATTAAGATTTGATAAAGAATAAGTGTTTATAATCTTTTACTGAGTATAATTTAAAAGTTTAACTATTAAGTTTTAAGTAATAAAAAATAAAAGGCACCGTTTTATAGGTGCCTTTTAGTACTTTTATGCATTTCTTTTTATATGATTGTTGCTGCAGTTACTTTATCTCCATCTTTAACTCTCATTAATGTAACCCCAGAAGTTTGTCTATTTCTTAAAGGCAATTCAT
>CAYPVU010000018.1:0-6730 GCA_964414295.1 uncultured Candidatus Saccharibacteria bacterium
ACGATAGGGCCGTTCAGTACAGAGCTACTTTAAGCATAATTGCTTTATCCTTACTGTGTTATACCGAGCGCAGAATTATACATTTTTTTTTAGAATTTCACAATAGAAAGTATAAGAGCAAGCTACATGAGCTTGCTCTTAATGATGAGGTTATATCTGGGGTAGCAACGCTACCCAAAGAAAATAACAGGCAAAAACCATTGCTATTCCAAAGAGCAGGGCTGCAATATGCTTTAGCTTTTGCTTACGCTCTTGCCAGATTACCTGCTGAGCTTGTTTCCGATGAAATGCTTCCCAGTCTACTTGCGACTTCTGTGTCATACAACCTCACTTTTTCGGATATACATATTATATACCAAGCATATAGCAAAATCAAGAGAGGTCTTTTTTATTAAATTTCTTATATTTGTCTACTCTAGGCTCAACAATTCTTTCTATAAATAAATCTCTTCTTTTTATTAATCTTTTTATCCTTTTATTTACAACTTCTCTAACACCTTTAAATCTTCTACTCTGATAAAGACTTGCTGAACTTAAAAGCATAAAAGTAATACTAACTACTAAGAAAGCAAAGTATTGATAAGTTTGAGTTCTATATTCTATATACACTCCTGTAGCTCCCGCTGGTAAAATCCAATAGTTATTCCATTCTGATTTTTCTGTATTAATATTTACGTCACCATATCTTTCTAATAAATTCCCCTTATTATCATAAGCAAGCCAATTTGACTCAAAGCTTTGATTAAATTTTAATACTCTATTAGATGATGCAGGTGTAATATTAGCTTTGTAAGAAGCTGTAGTAATTTTTTCTGCAGTTATTATGCTTTCGTCATTTATGTACTTTTCTTTAGATAGTAACTCAATAGAAGAGAGCCAATTATAAATAATAGGACTTACACTTAAGTTTTTAACAGAATTAATAGTAATTCTATTTCCTACCGATTGATTATTTATAAATACATTTAATCCATTAACTTTTGTATCTATTAAATTAGGAATAGTTAAAATCTCATTAAAAGTACCTTCTTCCGGCAGTCTATTTGTGTAATAAACTTTTTTATAAAAGAAATCACTAATATTAAGTACTAATCCTGGACCTTCTTTATTTTCTCCTTCAAGATTCAATAAGAATCCATTCTTTAGATTTATATTATATAGATTTATATTTTCACAATTAAATCCATCTACAGATATAAAATTAATCTGTTTATTTTGAGCATCTAAGTTTCTATCTAACTCAATAGTATCAATATAGGGTTTACAATCTTTAGAGGATAGTGGGATTATCTGCTGCAAGTCTCTATAATCAAAATTATAAATTCTATTCCAAGGGATTGTAAATTTAACACTAAGTTTGTAATTTGCTGGCTTAACTTCAATTAGATCTTGTGAAATATTTAAATCTCTTTTCACCTCCTCATTTGTTAATGTAGCAGATGTTTCTAATGAATATTTAGTAAATTGAATATTTCTATAACTTATAGATGCAGTATTTTCAGCAATTGCATTATTTAAAACAATTGATAAACCAACTCGATTTGAATTAGCATTCTCCGCAAAAGTATTAAATGGATACCAGAAGGTTGGCAAATACTCACTTCTAAATTGCTTTGTATTTACACACCCAGCTTCAAATTTAATACATGCATCTCCTGTTACACCTTGGTTACTTCTATAATCCATTTGAAGGTTATACAGTGAATCAACAGAGTTTAAGGTATTTAATGTAAAATCAATACAAATATTTTCTCCCGTACTTCTTAAAGTTAAAATCCCATCATTAAATGTAGCTGAGGAACTTCTAGATATTTCTTTTGCATTGCAATTATTAATCTGTGCTTTTTCTAAATCTAATCTTGTAGTTATATCTTCTCCTTTCCCGCTAAAAACTTTAAACACTAAATCCTCTTTTGTACTTATATTAATGTATCCGTAATGCTGCAGTGCATTATCAAGATTATCAAGAAGCACTACTTGATTGTCTAAAACTAGATAATAAGAATTTGATATTTGAGTTAAAGGAAAATCAAAGTTTCTTGTTTTAACAACATTAAAAATAGGTTTACCATTTACTTCAATAGAAGGAACTTGATAGATTAGTTTTACATTTAAAGAAGTACCCAGCATTCTTGCATTAACGGATGCCGGAATACTTGATTCTACATTAAAAATCTGTGGAATTTGTAAATTAACTTCGTTATTAGTTAGTGTATAGATATTATTATTATATTCAACGTATTCATTATTTAACTTTCTAAAATTTGATTCTTTTGTTTTTCTTCCAAAGTTATCTGCTAAAAATAGACTTTTACTTTCTATAGGTTCACCTTGAGTATTAGGACTTAGAACTTCAATATAAGATTTATCTAGATTTAAATTATCTATCTTATAAATATGAATCTTTCCAAATGTCTTTACATACTGAACCTCAGGAATTTTATCTAACAAAACTTTTGTTTCCTTATAAGCCATTTCGGAGGATGCTAAATCTGGATTTAGTACAAAGTTTGCATTCTCACTTGATGAAACTACATGTTCATCTATAATAATCCAATCAATGGCATATTTATTAAAAACTTCTTTTAAAGCTGATTCATTATTTGTATATACAGCACTGCTAATTTCATCGTAGTAATTTTCTAAAGTTGTATACCATCTGTCAAAGTCTCTATCTAAAATTGGCTGTTCAATTCCATACCATAAAAAGCCTGACCCTTGATATCCCCAGTCAGTATAGAACCATCCAAACAAAGTATTTACTGGGAAATTTGCAATTCTTTCTGTTTTATTTTGTTCTTTAAAAAAGTTAAATGTTTGAAAGTAATCTTCTGGAATATTAATTCTTAAAGATTTATTAATAAAGTTGCCTTGGAAAGTAGGCCAGGAATAAATAATAGCAATAAGCAATAGCAATAGAATAGAAACAAATTTTCCTCCAGTGAAATTTAACTTAGATGTTATAAAACGTGATGCTGTATATACTCCCGCAGCTAAGAATGCAGTTTGAGCAAAAATAAATAGAATGGAAAATTTTGTAAATGGAAATCTAATTGCTTCTTGCAGTACCGAAATTCTAGCTACTAGAAATTCCCAAATACCTCCGAATGGAGGATTAGTTCCCATTAATACAACTACAGTAAAAACAAGAACTCCAGTTAAAGCCATTAAATACTTTTGTTTTCTGTAAATTGAATAAATAATTCCTAAAACAATTAGTGCAAAACATAATAACGCAATAGTTCTTACAATTGGATTATCGATATGCTCATCCCATTTTCCTAATATTGGTTCAAATGTATAGTTAGTATTTCTAATCTGCCAATCAAATAAAAATCCTTTATTAAGAAAAATATCTAATATATTTCCGTATTTTTGATTAGTTAAAAATGCTTCTTCCGAAAATATTAAGTTGGTTTTAGCAGTAGGAACATAATTACTATGATTAAATACAAAGTAAAGATTTGGTATTAACCAGAATAGATTTACTAAAATTGTTACTACAAATAAAAATAGACTTGGTTTAATAAGTTTTTTATCTCTTTGTATTATTAGATTTAATAGTAAAAATATTGTTAAACCACCAAAGTAAGCAATCCATAACATTACCGCATAAGCCATTGGGGCAGCAAAGAAAGTTAGAATCGCAAAAATAAGTAAATACTTATATTTTTTATTTTCTAAAAATCTTATTGCATAATATATTAGCCAAGGAAGTAATGCATATTGAACATTAAACATTTCAAAGGGAACTATAAAATGCTGAACTGTCCCTACATTCAACATATAAAACAAGGCAGCTGCGAATGCAGAAAAATCTTTTAGACTTTCATTTTTTCTTTTCAAAAAAACTTTCCGTACTATTACATAAATACCTAATGTTCCAATTATTAAAGTTGCAAATATAAATACATACCTAATTAAATTAGGAGATAAAAATAAATTTAATACACCAATAATAAACATTCTAGGAATTTCTGAAGCATGTGAATGGGCCCCTGGAGCTCCTAGACCTTGGTATTCCGCCCATGAACTAGTCAATAATCTTTTTAAATTCATGGAATAGTCTAATTCTGGATGAAGATTATCCCAACCTGTTAGGTAAGTATTAGGAGTAAAGTTATTTAAACAAATAAATACCCATATCAATAATAAGATAATAGGGTACTTATACTTAAGGATTGGACTTATTTTAGATTTAAATTGGAATCTCAAATTCATAAACTATACTATTGTAGCGTTTTTACAGCGGGAGCGGAACGCTCCCGCTGTAAACTTTAGTGCTGGACTATAACAATTATTATGCCAAGCACTGTAACAACTAGTGCAATTGCAAAAAAGAACAACTGCACAGCCAATCTTTGCAGACCTAGAAGAATCTGCTGTTTATTGAGCTTCATAATACCTCCATTAATAAGCTCAATTAAATATTAATTACTTAATTCAACTTATTAAACTTATGCGGGTCCCAAGGGGACCCGCCAAGCAGTAGATTAGTAGGGCAGGTTAACTTGAATTCTGTGCATTGTATGCACATAGTCTGAACCTTGCCGCGCCATATACAGCCACCACTGATCTCCCTCTTTTAAAAGGGTAGGATAGCTGTACCAGTTTTCTTGAGATGCGTTCAGGTGAGGAGTAGGGAAAGTAAAAACCTCTCGAGGCTCTTGCCATTCGATTCCGTTGCTGGACGAACGGACAACAAAACCTAGATTGGTTTCAAAGACTCCTACAAACTGCCCGTTTACTAACTGCACCTGTGGTGCGGCAAGATAAACTTCAGCTTCGTTTTGTCTTTCGACAACAGGTGTGCTGCGTCCACTGATTCCCAATTCGTCCCAATTGCCTTCAAAATACTTCTTCCAGCAATTAGTGTCTTGAATTTCAGAAGTACCACAACGTGCTACATGAACTGCATCAGGACCTTCGGAGGTCCAAGACACAAAGAACATATAGACATAGTCGTTACTGACAACCACTGAGGGATATCCTACGCCGCTTGCGCGGCCTTCGTAACAACTGGGACGTTCTTCCCATGAAGAGAGTACTTGCCCGACTCTAGTCCACTCCTGTCCATTCTGTGAGGTTGCCATTCCAATTCCTGCATGAAATGGGAAATGACTATCTCCACAGCCATGATTTTCACCATGGTAGAACATATAGAAAGTTTCGTTGACTTCAATTACGCTGCCGGGAGCAGCATAATCTTCGTCAAAAGATCCTTCTATGCTTGATGGTCCAATAATAACTGAACCCTCTCCGGTAGAAGAGTTAAACATAATCCCTTCACGTCCCGAAGAAAAGTACCAGTTATTCTGAACTTTGGTGATTGCACCATCGGGTGCCCAAGACCATTCTGCTGCCCACTCCACTGATTCGAGTAAAGGAGCCGGGGCAGAGGAGGGCGAACATGCTGAAACAACAATGAGAATCAGAACCAGCGCCACTATACGCATTGAAAACCGTCCTTGCGTTGATTACCTAAATCACGAACTTAAATCCTCATAAAGAACTTAAACTCGTGATTTAGGCTCTACTGCTTTTTAAAGAGCATAACTACAAAAGTAGATTACATATATAGTATATAGTAGATATATACTTTTGTCAATCAATACATAACAAATATGATACGTTAAACAAGGTATAAAAAAGCCCTCCTAGGAGGGCTAAATTGTTCAAAATCAAACCTATATCTTATTAATTATTCACTTAAGAATGTGTAGTTACTACCGTAACCATTAAACTGCATACAACTTTTAAAGAATCTTAAAATTGGTTCAGAAACTTCTGATTTTGCTTCATCGTTTCTTGCATTGTATGTAGCAACATTAAAACAGTCTCTAATAACTTCTGCCTTTCTATCTTCTGCTCTTGCATTAATAAAGAGAGTAGAAGCTACTAGTATTGTTGAGCAAATAGCTACAATACCAATTACCTTTAAAGCCGTATCGTTTATGCTAACTTTTATGTTATCCATATTCGATATTTAATTAAATAAACTCACTTTAAATAGACTACTTAATCTGCTTAAAGCGAGTCCGGACCCCAAAGGAGTCCGGAACTTTTGATTCTCGCCTATTGCTTAATACTGACGGAACAGCATCCGCCCTGTCCACTCGATCACGCCACCGGAGTGACCGACCACTGTGACCAGCACGCCGTTGCAGCCGTCAACGAAAGCACAGTTTGAGCCGGGGTTGGTCCCGCCTTCAAGGTTCAGCATATGCAGAACCCCGTAGCTGGACAATCCCCAGACCGCATCGCCGACATAGTCGCCATGAAAGTACTCACCCTCAAAGGAGAAACCGTTATACACGGTCTGATCCTCAAAGGTGACGGCGGTATTGCCGGAGTTGACGATCAGCAGCAAACAACCCACACCATTCTGCTGATGGCACTCAACACCCAGAGCGGGAACGTTATAGTCGGCACTGATGTACCGGATAGAACCCGCCGCAGAATAGATGTTGAGATAGTTGTCCTGCTCCCCATAGGTATGATCACCGCTGGGGATAGTCATTCCGTGCTGAGCCGCCACAAAGTTGATCGACGGGATATTGTCCGCTGGTGTGTGGTTAACAAACGCCAGCGGATTCAGAACACCACGCCCAGTCAACTGCGCCTGCCAGTTAGCCTGGCTGGCATTTGTTGAAGCCGGATTATTCGTGAACGTCCACTGGTTGGCAACCGAAGGCAAAGCCTGCGGTGCCAGTGTCGGAACCGCGCCACC
>CAYPVU010000019.1:0-3952 GCA_964414295.1 uncultured Candidatus Saccharibacteria bacterium
AAAACTGCGGGTTACTTTAATGGTCAAGAAGGCGCTTTTGAAGTAATACTACTTTAACTTTCTAGCATTAAGTAATCAATCACTCTTTTTAACTGTCTGCTGAAAAACTGTAAATGTCTATATTCTTCGGAACTATAGTAATTAGGTCTAAAGTCGTAACCTAAATTATAAACCTCTATGTCGGTAATATTTACTTCTAGTCCTTTAAAAAAAGAGTAGATCATTTCAACTAATAAATATACGGAAGATGGATTTATTTTAAAGGTTTTAAACACTATAAGTATTTCACTTTTATCTACATATAACCCTTCAGAAATATCAGTGGAGAACCAGAATATTTGCGAAACAAATTCCGGATTTAGTATATTTTCTACAATATCTTTGCTTAAAGGGAGACCAGGATAGGGATCGCTAAATCGATCTTTTAGAAAACCGAAAACCACTCTTTCGGTTTGGGAATAATCAGTTGTAATTCCACTACCGAACATTAAGTTTTACTAATAGCTACTAAATTATAGATTTTATTAGTAATTATAGCAATCAAGCTTCTGCATAAGGCTTTCTTACATCTAGGTTGGCCGGCATATCTGTATTCATTTTAGCTGTATTTGATACGCCAAATCTTAAAATATCCCATAATTCACTAGGAAGTTTAGGTAAATTTAGCATTCTAGCAATAGTAAAGTATTGATCCACACTAATAGATCTATTAATTTGAAGATAAACAAATAAACCTCCTAGTTGTCTTTGTACCTCGTAGTCCAACTGTTTAAAAACATTAATAACTTCTTGTTGATTGCCTGCTAATTCATTTAAAGCATTTGTAAGTGTTGATTCATCTATTTCTAATTGTCCTAAATAACTTTCTAGAACTGCTTTTAAAATAGGACTTAAATCACTGCCTTGTTCTAAGGCAATACTTAAAACCTGGTTAATAAACTGTTGAGCTAACTCAGGATCTGTTGACATTCTTTGAGCTAAAGGTTCCAGAGCTGTAAAAAGAGTAGGTGAATCTAGAGTAGCAAGGGCTTGAACGGTTTCTATAGGGTCTAAAAATTGCATACCTTCAAGTGTAGGTGTAGTGCCTAGCTGGGACATAAAAAAGGAATATAACAAATGGTAAATTTATTATATTCCTTTAAATTGATTTAGTAAGGGTAATTTTACTATAGGCTTTAGTCTTACTTTATGCCCATCTGTTGCTTAGCATAGTCAGTAAGATTTTTTCTTTTAGACCAGTCTCTTTCTGTTTTTGTTAAATACAGCTTTCTTAGTCTTAAATTTTTAGGTGTTACTTCTAATAATTCATCGTCACCTAGGAATAGTAATGCATATTCCAATGTTAAAGCCTTAATTGCCTTTAGTGATGTCTGTGTAATTTCATCGTGCTTCATTCTTACTGCAGATTTTTGTCTTTCTTTGACTGGATTTACTTCTAAATCCTGATCAAACTTGTTTATACCTAATATCATTCCCTCATATACCTGTGTTCCTGGCTCAACAAACAATTCTCCTCTTTCCTGAATTGTATTTAAAGAATATCCCATTGCTGTTCCTGTATCCATGGATATTAATACACCTTTTCTGTAAAGTGGTTCCATTTCTAAATAAGGGACATAATCTACCAAAAAGTTATTCATTACTAAATTACCTTTTGTAGCAGTTAATAACTGAGTTCTTAAACCTAACAACTTTCTAGTAAGAATTTTATACGTAAATCTTACTTGTCCATTACCAACTTCCATATCTACTAATTCAGCCTTTCTTTCACTTACTGCTGCTTGAACTGTTCCTTGATATTCTTCTGGTACATCTATTGTTATTTCTTCTAACGGTTCTAGTTTAACACCGTCCTTTTCCATAAAGATAACTTCAGGTTTTCTAATTTGGAATTCATAACCTTCTCTTCTCATTGTTTCTATTAAAATTGCTAACTGCAATTCACCTCTTCCGGCAACATAATAACTGCCTGCGTCTCCCTTTGTAATTTTTAAAGAAATATTTATTTCAGCTTCTTTTTCTAACCTAGACTGAAGTTGTTTTGCAGTTACAAATTTACCTTCTTTGCCCATAAATGGAGAAGTATTCGCTTCAAATTTTATTTGAACTGAAGGATTAGAAATTTTTATTGTAGGTAATGGTTCTGGCTTTGTAGCAATACATAAAGTTCCTCCAATAGCTGTAGAGTCAACTCCGGAAATTGCAATAATTTCACCTGCGCTAGCAGATGCAACATCTTCATATGCTAAACCTTCTTTTACTTTTAAGCTTTTTATCTTACCAGTATCTTTTGGAGAGTCCGGTGAATCATTATGGATTACAACTATAGAATCATCTACTTTTGCAGTTCCTCTTTTAATTTTTCCTATTAATAATCTTCCTAAATGCTGATCGTAATCTAAGCTTGTAACAAGCATTTGTAATGGTTCACTTTCATTTCCTGTTGGAGCTGGAACATATTCTAAAATTGCATCTAATAAAGGAGTCATATCACCTTCAATTGCACCAGCTAGAGTTAAATCTCCTTCTGGTAACGTTTTAAATGCCTTACCTTCTCTACCAATTGCGTAAAATACAGGGAAGTCTAATTGTGAATCATCAATTGCTAAAGTTAAAAATAAATCTTGAACTTTATCTAATGCTTTTTGAGGATTAGCAAACTTTTTATCAATTTTATTAATTACAAGCATTGGTTTTAGGCCCATTTCTAAAGCCTTCTTTAAAACAAACTTAGTTTGAGGCATTGGACCTTCTTGAGCATCTACTAATAAAAGACATCCGTCTGCCATGTTTAATGTTCTTTCTACTTCTCCACCAAAATCAGCGTGTCCTGGTGTATCAATTACATTAATTTTGTGACCTTTGTATCTAATAGAAATGTTTTTAGCTTTAATAGTAATTCCTTTTTCTCTTTCTAAATCTCCAGAGTCAAGAATCTGAGCTTGGTTCATTTCTTCTTGGTTTTCTCTAAATACATGTGTTTGTTTAAGGAATGCATCTACTAGCGTAGTTTTTCCGTGGTCAACGTGAGCAATAATTGCTATATTTCTTATTTTATCTTGTGTTACTGGTGTCATGGCTTATAGTATAGTTATATAACGCCCGAAATTATAGCATTTTAACTATATTAAAAGAACCCCTAAGAACTACTTTTAGTTAATATACCTACTTCTGATAATAGTTAATGTATGATATAATAAGTATATATTTAGTTGCTGTAGGAGTACGCAATGAAGCGTTTAGCAATTGCTCTTTTTGTTCTGATTGTGTTGGCAGGATTGGTTCTTGTTCAGAGTTTTCAATCCAGACCTACTGTTAGCCAGTCTTCGGACTGCTATCTGGTAGAGCGTTTGGGTTATACACTCTGGAATTCCAATCTCGATGGCGTTGTGACTGATGGGGTTTCTGTCGATGACCTTCGGGAAAAAGCAGACGACTGCGGGTTCCCTCGATCAACATGGAATACCCAAACCCCGATGCCAACATCAACGTACAGCCCCGATTGTACAAATGAGGCAATCATGTACATACAAAGCGGTGGCGAGTCCGAGCGAGCGGCTCAAGCAATTGAACGAATCCGAGGGTGTATGTTGGCACAAACG
The DNA here is from genome assembly GCA_964414295.1 of uncultured Candidatus Saccharibacteria bacterium. Lineage (GTDB taxonomy): Bacteria > Patescibacteriota > Dojkabacteria > J137 > J137 > Brojett037. Next base: position 3,603 of record CAYPVU010000019.1, read on the forward strand.
CCAACTGCACCATAGCACTAAATCGCCCCAGTTTTCTGGGGCGAACATTTTTAATACCCTATAAATTTTGTTTACTTGCTCAAATTTGAATTTACAATTATTATTAATTGCTTAAATTTGAATAATTATTTATGGAAAATAAAACAATAATTGCAGCTCTTATAACAATTATATTTTTAGTTGGTATTTTATTTGTTACTACAAAATCTGTGGATAATACAAGAAGTCAACAATCATTAACATCGTTAGCAGATTCAGAAGGAAAGCTTACTGAATTACAGTCAGAAACAATAACTCAAGGTGAAGGAGATAGACAAGTTGCAATGGGAGATAGAGTAAGAGTTCATTAT
>CAYPVU010000020.1:0-111422 GCA_964414295.1 uncultured Candidatus Saccharibacteria bacterium
GCTCAGTTCAGACTTGATGTAGAGCGGTGTATTGGGTTTAATTGCTTCAACGCGCATACTAACCTCCAGCAAACTAATGCATATAAATTATATCACTGACGGCGAAGATTGGCAACATATATAGGGCAAAAGAGCCCAGGAGTTCCGGGCTCTTTTTTCACGATTACGCAGTCTCTACCGCGACATCATGAGCAGAAACGTAGCGATTCTTTTTCCCCTTGATCGCAATAAACTTAAGACCGCCAATATCTTTAGGACACTTTACTTGAGTGTCCAGTTCGGCATTCGCGAGGCTAACCTCCGCAGTGCCAACAGGCAGGTACATTCTAAGTTTTAGATCAAAATGGTACAACCGAACGCTACTACCATTGCTGGTCATTTTCTAATCCTCCCTCATTAGGGGGTTGTTTGATGATAAATTGATTATAGCTCTGTTGTTAAATAATAGCAACATATATAGGTGTTATATTGAAGTTTTGCGCTAGCCTAAGGCTAGCGCATCAGCTATACAAGGGCAAGCTCAAGATCGCCTAAAAGTACATATACCTCCTGCAGGGTATCTTGGTCACCCTTAGGATGGTATTCTACAAAGTCTCCAACTGAAGAGGTAAGCATAAGACTTGTATTGATTACATCACCCTGTGGAATAGTCCATTCAGATAATGCAATCAAGTTTGTACCTTCACGCCTATAGACTTTACATCCGTTAGGATTTTTTACCCTGTATTTGTTCACGGAATTACCTCCATGAATAAGCTTTAAGTGATTATATCAATAATAGAAAGTTCAGTGTGGCGGAAGTACTTCCGCCACCTGTTTGCTGCTTACGCAGCTACGAGTTCCACCTCGTCTTCCTTAACGTAGACTTCGGTGTGAGGGTATTGCGGAATTGCGGTTGCAACCTTTGCATACCCTGCCGGAGCATTCACGATGTTTACTGGTTCAAGTTGAATCTCCGTTCCCTTTGGAAGGCTGACCCCCAAAGAAACAAAGCTCAACACGAGTGAGTTCCAGTAAAATAATGTTGCTCCACCTTCACTTTTTACCCGCTTCATAGGGCATCTCCTTATTTGTTGGGCTCAGAATTTTAGCATAGTGTTATTGAAAAACAATAGCAAGCATTGGGCAGGTGGTAAACCTCCTGCCCTGTATTACTTACCCTTCAAAATCCGCAATGGGGATTGCAAGGGTTCGCCCGTTAACGTTCACCGTGTGGTAAACGGTTAGGGCTTCGTTGCCCGCTTCGTCAGTACCTGATCCCAGTAGGGTGTCTGTAACCTCGTATTGACCGGGTTCCAGATCAACAACCTCTTCGAAGGAACTGCTTCCGTCTTCCTCGGCAGGATAAGCGGAAATAGTTTCCCCCGGTTCTACAACAATGATGATCTTCATAGTACCTCCAGTGGCCATTGGGCATAAAGATAATAACATAGCTATAAAGGTTTGTGTATGGAGATTATAGGGGAGGGTGGACGGTCATTAGACCGTCCAGCTTGTTTTATCCGATCAGTGCGGCTTGGACTTTGCGCACATCAGCGGCTTTGATGTAGGTATTGTTGCGATGACCATCGATAACCCGCAGGTAGCATGGATGACCGCTAACTTCTTCTACATCGAGTTCCTGTCCGTATGGTTTTTTAACCACTCCGCACGCCGTAAATTTCTGGTGTACGCCGAGTCGATTATAGACCAATGCCCCACACGGATTGTTGATTTGAACTCTGGTACTCATGATGGTACTTCAACCTTTCAGGGAACAATGTGATACACTTGGATGATAGCACTTTCTAGTAACAATTCAAGAGCTGTTAAAAAATTTTACAATTGGATTAAAAGTTAACGGACCACTAAGTGGTGGTCCGTTAATATAGCTGGGATTCTTACGAAGCAAAGTTTACATGTTTTGCTTCAATAAGAACGTAGTCTGCATGTCCCAGCGGCTTGAACTCAACAAGTTCGTTCTTGTGGCAGGGATTACCGTGTTCATCCCATTCACCTTCAACAAAGTTGCCCAGTTCTCCGATTGTCCCCGCTGGTATCACACCTTCATTCCCAAGTACAGGGAATTTGTCGCTCACATCAAAAGAGCGAGCTTCATCTTGTAGCGTGAAGTGATGATCCTGGTACATAGCATACTCCTTGCTAACATTAAGGTGATTATAGCAGATTAATACGTATATTTAAATGCTGTTGGGGCTTATAGGGTTTAGTACCAGAATTTCTCGTCTTCTTTTTCTTCAGCTTTAATTGTTTGAATTACGATTTCTTTTTCTGGAATATCCTGAACCTTCATTTCTTCTAGAATTTCATCTGCTCTGCTTTTTCTCTGCCCTCGCTTTTTAAGTACAAAAACAACTGCAAAACTTACAAATATAAATGCAATTCCTAAAATAAATGCCAATGCATCTGTTCTTAAATTACTAAAGATAAGTGCAATTGAGCATACAATTATCATCATTGTAGTTTCTATTAAGGTTACTGTTTTTTTTGAATAACCTGCATCAATCAATCTATGGTGTAAATGATTCTTATCACTTATTTGTAGAATTTTTAGCGGACTTTTTAGTAGGTGAGGATTTGTTTTAAACCTCATATATATAACTAATAAACCATCAATAATTGGCATTGCTAGAATAATCATTGATGCAGTCCACTTTGTACTTCCTAAAATTGCAAATACAGCTAAAAGAAATCCGTTTAAAAAGTCTCCAGCTGAACCGTACATAATTTTTCCAGGAGGATAGTTAAATGGTAATACACCCAGTACAGCTCCTAAATGAATTGCTATTAATCCAGCCAATGCAATATTTCCATTCGCTAAATTAATAAGCATTAAAGTAAATAATGCTACGCTTGTTACTGAACCATTTAATGCATCAACTCCTCCAACCCAATTAATTACATTTATTAATCCAACAATCCATAAAATAGTTAAGATATCAGCTGGAAAGACAAAGTTATATGTAAATCCTGCAAATCTTATTATTGTAGAAAAAAGATCAAAGTTTAATTGTGTAGATAAAAAGTTAATAGAAGTAATGCTTATTCCTGAGGCAACTACAGCAGCAGCAGCTAAAACCTGACCTAAAAGCTGTAATTTACTATTAAGTTCATATCTATCATCTAAATATCCTATTACTGCAATTATTATTATCCCTAAAACTACTCCTTTACCTACAGAAATAAAAGAATTATTAAATAATAAAGTTACAAGTACAGCTGTAATTACTGCAAGACCTCCAAGTTTAGGATAAACATATTCATGAATTCTTGTTGTAATTCCTCTTTCCCCTTTACTTCTTAACCATGCAGGTAAATCAACTGCTCCAACTTTTAATGCTAATTTCCCCATTAAAGGAGTTAGTAAAAAAGCTATTATAAAAGACATGAAGGCAAAACCTAGTACTAAAGATAAATTATTGATTATGTAAGGGTTAGTAAATAAATCCATCTTAAGTAATTAAAGAATATATCTGTAAAGCTGCCACTATAATTAAGACATTAATAAATGTTACTACCCAAGATAAGGTTAAGGCTAGTCTTCTATCACTTTTAAATATTTTTACAATAAGGTTTATTAAAGCTCCTTCTGTAAACAAAACTACAATTCCCATTATAAATAATGTAGATTTGTCTGCCTGTTCCCATGATTTTTCTACATGGTTATAAAAGATTGGAATTTTTAATGGGATTCTATCAAATTCAAAGATCCCACCCACAAATAAAAGTCCTAAGACAAAAATTACAGAAACAATGTTAAAAGGCAAAGACGGATTTTTCCATAATGTAGAAATCTCTAATATTTCCTGTCTTCTTTCCAGGTATAACTTTATAAACTGAAATCTTTGCTGAAGGGTAGGCTTTTTAGGTGTTATATTAAACTGTAGTTGATCTTCTACTTCTACTACAGGTGCTACAACTTCTTTAGGCTTTGCTTTTTTAGGTTCAATGACTGGTATTTCTTCTGCTTCTATAGCTCTTTTTTCGAACAAAGGCTCAGATAATATCTCTTTAGGTGGCTCCTTTTTTACAATGGACTTAACAGCTTCCTTTTTTTCTTCTATTTGATTAAGAATATGATTGTATTGTCCTAACGGAATATAGTTATTTAAGGTCTTTTTTGCATCCTTTTTATCTTCCTCAACCTGAGTAGGGTTTGAATATGTTTTATGATCAGATTCCTGATTCTCTACATTAGGAATAGTAGGGATTTTAGGTTTATTAGTTTGCAAAATTGCACCTAATTGTTTAAATGGATTTAGTTGAGTCTGTAACAATGTTTGAGGTGCAGGTTTTGCTTCTTGTAGAGGCTTTTCTATAATAGTTTTTTGTACTATTGGTTTTAGAGGTTCAACAACCTCTTTTTTGATGGGTTCATCTTTTATTTTTAAATCTGCAGGTTTTTCTTCTAATTTAGAAGCTTCTTCTAGTGGTTTTATATGAGTAAAGCTTGGAGGCGTTAAAGGCTCATTAAGCTCTTCAGGTTCCTCAATATCCGGCTCATACAAAGGGTTTATAAGTGGTCTCTTGATCTTCATACTTCACCCATTTTAACTTAAAAATAGGGAAATGTGATATAATCTAATTTAGTTTAAGCTGAATACTTTACTGTGGTTCAGCTTTTTTTGTACTTAAGGTACAATGATTTTATTAACCATAAATTTTAAACAAAATATATGTCACAAACTACAGAAGTAATGTCTGCAATTAGACAGATTGCGGCTGAAAGAAAAATCGATGCAGATGAAATTTTAGATGCTATTAAATATTCTTTAAAAATCATCTTTATGGATTCTCACGGATTAGATAAAGAAGATGCAGATTACGTTAATGTAAATATGGATGCTGAAAAAGGTGATTTATCTGTAAGAGTAACTAAAGAAGTTGTAGCTACACCTACTAAACATATCTTAGAAGTTTTTGTAGATGATGCTAAAAAAATTAATAAGAACTTAGAGATTGGAGATACAGTAGATGTAGATGTAACAGGTGATGTTGACTTTGGAAGAATTGCAGCACAAACAGCTAGGCAAGTAATTTTACAAAAGCTAAGAGATTCAGAAAAAGAAGCTGTATTAAGACAATTTACAGATAAAGTAGGCAAGATTATTAATGTAACAGTACAAAGAGTATTAGCAGAAGGAGATGTTATTTGCGAAATAGGTAAAGCAAAAGCAATTATGCCTAAATCAGAAAGAGTAGCAACAGAATTTTATAGACTAGGATCTCAAATTAAAGTTCTATTAAAAGGAATAGAAGAAGATGCAAAAGGAAAGTTTATGTTAATTTCTAGAGCAGATCCTGACTTTTTAAGAGAACTATTTGCTATGGAAATTCCAGAAATTGAATCCGGAACTGTAGAAATTATGGGTATTGCAAGAGAAGCTGGATCTAGAAGTAAGGTTGCTGTAAGAAGTGTAGCATCTGGAGTTGATCCAATTGGATCTTGTGTTGGTCAAAAAGGTGTAAGAATTAATGCAATTTCTAATGAATTAAAGAATGGAAACTTTGAAGAAAAGATAGATATTATTCTTTGGGATGAATCTATTGAACAGTACATTATGAATGCAATTAGACCAGCAAACTCAATAAAAGTAGAGGTTACAGATAAAAAAGCTAAAACTGCATTAATTGTAGTTCCAGATGCTGAATTATCTTTAGCAATTGGTAAAGAAGGTCAAAATGCAAGATTAGCATCTAAGCTAACAGGCTGGACATTAGATATTGAGGGAGAAAATGGAGCAACTGAACCTGCAGTAGCTACTGAAACAGCAGAAGAAGTAACTGCTGAATAATTTAAAATAAATTTTGTATGAGTGTTCCTGTAAGAACCTGTATAGTAACAAGACAAAGACATAATAAATTTGATATGGTAAGGATTGTCTACTTTAACAACTATGTTAAAGTAGACCCTACCTTTAAAGAAAATGGTAGAGGTGTATATTTAGTACCCGACGTAAAAGTATTTGACCAAGGAGCATTAAAACATAAAATAGAAAATGGATTAAAATTGGGTAGAAATTTAGATAAGGTAGAAGTATTAAGATTAAGACAGGAATTTGAAGCAGCAGTAGAGCTAAGAGATAAAGAAGCTCTAGAAGAGCATAAAGAAAAGTTAGAAGAAAAAGCTCAGGAAGCTTTAACAACAGAAGAAGTTTAAATACATTCACTAATAGCGGCCTCATCGTTAAACAGATTGCCACTGAGACAATGTCGAAGTTCGCAAGATGTTTACACCCTTGCGGTGCTAACGGTAATGAGCGTTTAGTATTATTAGTAAATTTAAATAAGTAACGGCCTCATCGTCTAACGGTTAGGACATCAGATTCTCAATCTGACAATCGGAGTTCGATTCTCCGTGGGGTCATTTTTATGTGAATTCATAGTCTTCTTTCATTCGTTCGCAATATGGTAATACAAAATAGTAGACTAATTTAGTTTAGCTTCAACTCTCTCACTCAAATCACTCATTTGAGAATTAAACTCTTTAGGTAAATCAATTTCTAACTCACGAGCAATTATAATAAGTGACCAAAGACAATCAGAAATCTCATGTTTAATATCTTTATCTAATTCACCTTTATATTCTCTAAGATTAGATTTCGCCATTAGCACTTTCATTAAATCGCCAATATCGCCAACCAAGCCTTGTACATACTCTAAATATGACCATTTGCGTTCTCCCTTTTTAACATTTAATTGGTCATATGCGTCTTTAACTCTGATTGCAGTGTTTTCTAAATCTTTGTATTCCATTAGAGAAGTATTAATAACTTATATGTAATCTTACACTATTATAATCATCCCACTTTCTCTAATTAATTGATTCTTAGTTATCTTCTTTATAGCATTTGACCATAGTTGAATTCCCCTTACGATTAAACGTATTATTAATCCATGCAATCACTATTAGTACTTCTGTTTACATCTGTCATAATTTGCTTAACTATTTTTCAGATTCTATTGATTTTAGGATATCCGTTAGGTGAGTTCGCCTGGGGTGGTCAACATAAGGTATTGCCAAATAAGTTTAGAATAGCAAGTATGTCTTCTATTCTTATTTACATATTATTCTTGCTGATATTTCTTTCGAAAGTTAATGTACTAAATATTATTAGTGATCTGTCATTTATAAATACATTATTTACTGCAATGACTATTTACTTTGGATTAGGAATATTATTAAATCTTGTTTCTAAAAGCAAAAAAGAAAGGTATTTAATGACACCTGTTGCTACAATTCTTTTTATTTGCTGCATTTTAGTGGGATAGTAATTTGTAAATTTAATTACCTTCTTCTATCCTTTTTATATTCTCCTTTAAATTACTAACTAATCCTGTTAAGAAACTTTCAATAATCTTTAGCTCTTCATCAGTATAGCTGGCAATTAAATCGCGGTGAGCTTTTTGGATTCCGGACACTAATGGAAATGCAATTTCTGAATACTTTTTATTAATTTCTATAAAAACACCTCTTCTATCTTTTTTATTTGCTTTTCGCTTTATAAATCCTTTTTTTTCTAATCTATCTAGCATTGTAGTAGTGGAGCCTGTAGTTAAACCAGTATGTTTAGAAATTTGAGATGGGGTAGAGGTTCCCATTATACCTAAAAAGCTTAATGCTTGAACTTCTGTTAAATTAAGTCCTAGCTTTTTACCCATAGCATTTCTAAATAAAATAGTATTTATTCCATTTTCAGCTACGGCTGACATTACCTTTTGTTTTAATTCTTCTTTTTCTGTCATTAATACCTTTATTATAAAGTAACTTGATTGTAAAGCTAAAGTGCGTTAAATTCAAATAGTACAATTTTACTTATTATTATTTTAATTATGGATTCTACCAAAAAAACTGCAGGATTTTCTAAAGAAGAACAAGCAGCAATGAGAGAAAGAGCTAGGGGATTAGCTGCTGAAGCAAAGATTGCCAAAAATAGAGCTGCAGGTGAAAAAGCAATTTTTGATGCTATTGCAGTAATGTCAGAATCAGATAAAGTTTTAGCAAATAAAATTCATGAACTTATAAAAACTAATGCACCAGAACTCTTTCCTAAAACATGGTACGGAATGCCTGCCTATGCTAATAAAGAAGGAAAAGTAGTTTGCTTTTTTCAGGGTGCAAGTAAGTTTAATTACAGATACGCTACATTAGGATTTCAAGAAGATGCTCATTTAGATGATGGTAATATGTGGGCGGCATCTTTTGCACTATTAAAAATCACAGATGTAGAAGAAAAGAAGATTGTAGAACTTATAAAAAGAGCCGTTAGCTGATTGAGTATACCTATTAATAAACAGATTTAGTTGTTAAACTTTTATATTATTTTTTAATTTTGCCATTAATATTTCAAAACTAAATGCTTATATTAACTTAAAAGGTAATGCTAGAGAAGCATTAGAATTTTACCATTCTATTTTTGGTGGAGAATTAAGAATGTCTACATTTAAAGACTTTAACGCTCCAGTAGCTCCAGAAGAAGAAAATTGGTTAATGCATGGTCAATTAACAGCAGGTAATAAAGATCTTATGATTGCAGATTCTCCGTCTTTTATGGGTGAGTATAGTGCTCCAAAAGCATTTAGTTTATCTTTAAGCGGCGATGAAGCTGAAGAATTAAGAGGTTATTGGGAAAAACTATCTCAGGGCGGAACTATTAATCAACCTTTAGTAAAAGCTGATTGGGGAGATGAATTTGGAATGTTAACAGATAAATTTGGAATTGACTGGATGGTAAATATTGCAGGTAAAAAAGAATAAATATCGTAAAGTTTATAAATTAAAGGAGTTCAATTGAACTCCTTTTTTATTGATATAATTAATTATTTATACAACTATAATGAATGTTGGTGATATTTATTGGATTAATAGTATAGAGGTAATTCCACATCCTTACGTAATTATTAAAATAGATAAGGATAATCTAACTATATGTGCATTAACTACAAATAAAAATAAGGCTGCTATGCCTGGAGTTGTTGTTTTAAATTCAGGTGAAGGTAATTTAAAAAAAGAAAGCATAGTAGAAGTTTATAAACAACAAACAATTAGTAAATCTGAATTAAAACAATATATAGGTACTTTAAGTAAAGAAAGAGTAGAACAAATATTAAATGGTGTCGGTTTTATTAATAGATCCTTTTTTAATAAAGAAGATTTTTGATAGAATAATATATTAAATATTTACTAATCATAAATGAACCTTTCTAGATTTGCTTTTGCAATTTTATCTTTATTAATAGTAGTAAATATTTTAGACATTATTGTACATATTGCTGTAAATCAACCAGAGTTATTAAGAATCTTAAGCAATATTGTTATCTCTCTTTCCGCTTTTATTCCGTTATTAAATAATAAGTTTAGTAAAAGAAGTATGCTAATGATTGGATTAGGCGCATACTTGCTTTTAAATGGAATTTTTATAATAAATAATAACGGTATTGGTAACGCAGGTATTCTTTTTATATTAACAACTTCAGTATTAACAATTCTTTTAAATAGGAATACTAAAGGAAATTCTCCCTTCAGAACAAGTAATAATTATGTAGATTTTCTCAGCTCTAATAACTCTTTGGCAATGGGTATTAAATCTTGTATAATTCCGTATGGACCTAAACCAGCAATGGCATGGTCAATCATCACTAGAAAAGGGGCCTCGCTGGCTTTGTGATGATTGCCGTATATTTCGAAAGATCTACACGAACAGCTTCGGCTGTTCCAGCTGAGCCCCCTTTTGATTTTCTTCAAAATGGCTTTCCCCTTTTCTGCTATATTTTTTATTCTTTTTTGTATGAAGGATGTATCTAAAGGGTTCAGTATTACTGTAGGTGTATTGTTAGCAGTTGTAATCTGCTGTTCTAGTTTGTGTTTGTGTGTTTCTTACTTTATGATTAAAGGTAATCAGATGGCTAGTGAGAGTGCAACTAAAAGAGAACAAGCTATAGAGCAGAAAAAAGTAGAGGAAGAAAAAGCTTTAGTTGCAGCAGAGGTATTTTCTCAAGAAGGAACTGGTAAAACTTCTACTAATAAGTTTAGTCTTGTAGGAAACAAAACAACTATCCATTACAAAGTATCAAATAACCAGAACTGTATAAGTTGGCTTTCAGATAATGATCCTTATTGCAGTCCAGACTATTTAAGTATGAACTTAATCTGTGGAGATGATGTATTTGGAGATTTAATAGTGAATGAAATTACTGCTGATGCCGAAAAGGACATTGTAACTTACAAGGGAAAAGGTAGTTGTTATATTGAGATTTCTGCGAATTCGGATGCTAACTGGTTAGTTACTGTTATAGAGGAACAATAAATCTGAAGACAGGAAACTGTCTTCAGATTTATATACAATGCTATAATCTTCTAAATAATTAGCTATTACCTAATCTTGATGAGAAGTGCCTTTTTAATCCTAAGAGCAGTAAATACAGATATTTCTAGAGAGTTATTAAATCTAGTAGAAGCACATGTTGGAGATGCACAAGGAGATGTACTTTTTTTAGTAATTGAATCTTACGGTGGTGATCCTCTAGCAGCTGTTCAAATAATCCGTTTCTTACAGGGTAGATTTGGTAAAATTAATATAATCGTGCCAGATTTTGCCATGAGTGCTGCTACATTAATGGCTCTAGGAGGAGATGCAATTTACATGCAAAGAAAGTCTGTGCTAGGACCATTAGATTTACAGGTAGAGCATCCAAAAGGTGGAAATCAAATTTCAATCTTAGACATAAGAGATATGCTATATAGCTTCAATAATATGTCTCAATCAATGCAAGCGGATTATTATTCTACCTATCGTAAACAAGCAGGTTTGAGTAGGAAGGACGCTATAGCACTTTCAATTGAAAGTGTTAGTAAATTTTTTAATCCAATACTAGAGCAAATTGATCCAATATATTTGCAAAAAGCCCTAAGAGAAACTCAGCTATCATATAGTTATGGAGAGCAATTACTGTCAGAAAGAATGATGAAAGATAATATTCCTCAAGTCGACCAAACATTAACTTCTCTAATTAGTAATTTTACCTCACATGGATATGGGATTTCTCCAAAAGAAGCAAGAGAGGATTTAAAGCTGAATATTCAAGACTTAGATACACTTTCAGAATGGGCAGAAATTAATAAAAATTACTCAATAATAAAATTGAAGAATAGACGTTGTGATATACTATTTAAAGAGATTAACTTATTACCTTCTACAGATGGAGAAAACTCAAAGCCAGCCACAAAAGAAAATAAACCAGAAAAGAAGCAAAATAATTAATCATGTAGATATTCTTGCCATTATAAAAAAAAGCAAAGCAGATAGTAAGAAATTTATACAAAGAAGCCTTAGTGAGATGAAGAAAGAGAAATCCACTAATCAAATACACTCAAACTCAGAAACGAAACTATTCGAAAATACTAGATATAGTATTTAAACTTGCAAATTATATCTTGAAAGATAGTATTTGAAGCTTTATTGTTATACCTCCAAGCTGCTTCATCAACATATAGTTGCAAATATTTCTTTGAAACATGTATATGAGTTCCTCTTATTGCTCTTTTTAATGTGCTGAAAAAGTTTTCAACTGTATTAGTATAAGCATCTCCTCTTACATATTCTTTTTCACTATGATTAACATGTTCATGCTTGAAGTTGAATTTCACAAAATTATAAATTGCAAATTCATCTGTCATAACTCGGGCACGAAGTTTAATGTGTTTATGAAAGATATCTATAATTGTATGAGTTTTTACATTATCGGTTGCATAAGCAATCACCTTCCCACCTCTTTGCACTAATGCAACTACTGGTGTTTTCTTTTTTAAACTCCGCCCTCCCCAAAATCTCTCTCGTCCTCCTACGTAAGTCTCGTCGGCTTCGATAATGCCAGTTAGCTTTTCTGTAGATGGCTTAAATAATAATCTAATTTGTTTTCCCATTCTCCATGCAGTTTTCAAAGTGACACCTAGTTGTCTAGATAACTCACATGAACTAACTCCATTCTTTGATCTTGAAAATATATAAATTGCATAAAACCAAAGTAGTAAATTAGTAGTGGACTTTTGAAATATTGTCCCAGCCATAGGATATACATGATGTGCACAGTTGTAGCATACATAGCACTTCCTAGATGAAACTTTATAAAATCTTACTTTGCATTTACATTTTGGACATACATTATTTTTAACTTTTAATTCAAATAATTCTTCAAGACAATCATCTTCTGTTTTATATCTCTTATTAAATTCAGTTATATTAAACCTATCTCTCATCTGCACCACTAATAAATAATGGTGAGAATTATACATTACATAATTATGTATTTATGCGTTGTGTTGAGGGGAGAATTTCCATACTAAAGGTAATTAACAGGAATTTTCCTAAAACTTTACAAAAACAATACAAATACCCTGATAAACTAGCTTCTGTGTCAAATTATTCTTATACATATTGAATTATATTGTGTGATCTTCTCTAGATTTTAGGTCGAAATTTACACAGAAAGAATCAAACATATGTTTTCTCAACTTAATAAATTTAAATCAGATAGCTTTTTTAAATTAAATTTAATATTTTTTGTAGGATCTTTAGCAGTCTCGTTTTTAAATTATCTTTATTACCCAATACTAGGTCGTTTATTATCTGTAGAATCTTTTGGAGAACTTCAGTTAATTGTTTCAATGTATACACAGATAACTATTCTATTTACAGTATTATCTTTAATTACTGTAAATATTGTAGCTAACAATGATTCTAACGAAGAAATTCAAACTACTATTAGTGAGTTTCAAAAACTTTCTTTATACATAAGTATTGGTTTACTTATTTTATCAGTTTTAATTGCACCAATTCTTCAATCAATTTTTAAGTTTGAATCTGCGCTTCCTTTTATATTAATGGTTTGCATTTTAATTAGTAATTTACCTACTGTATTTAGAACTGCGTATTTAAGGGGGAAAAGTGACTTTTTAGGAACATCATTTAGTGGAATTATTACTTCAATTTCTAAAATAATTATTTCTTCTCTACTTGTTTATATAGGGTTAAAAACATCAGGGGCTATAGGAGGATTAATAATTGCAAATATTATTAACTTTATTTATATAAATTCTAGAATAAAAAAACATGGATTTAAAAAGCTTAAGAACAGCAAACGATTTCCCGATTGGAAATTAATAAAACCACAGTTACCTTATGCAGCACTAGTTTTATTTACATCTTTAATAATTACTCTTTATAGCAGTATAGATGTAACTTTAGTTAAATATTTATTCCCTGTAGATGTAGCAGGACGATATGCAGGTATTTCCATAATTTCTAACATTGTATTATTTATTACTGGCTCATTTGCTGTAGTAATACTTTCTACGGTTAAAAAAATTCAGTCGGCTTCTACTAATAATAAAATACTTTTAAAATCTTTTATTTTAACTTCATTGGTTGGTGGCACTATTGCAATTATCTTTTCTTTATTACCTACTCAAACCGTAAACTTATTATTTGGAAATAAATATAGCGAGTTTGCTGATCTTCTGCCTTATTTAAGTATTTCCATGCTCTTGGTTTCTTTATCAACTCTTTTTACAAATTATCATATTGCACTAAGAAACTATTCAATATCAATCTTTGTTTTTATTTCGGCATTTATTACAGCAATTTTACTTATATTCAATAACCAAAGTCCTACAACTATTGTACAAAGCCTTTTAATGGGTAGTGCACTAATGTTTATTTTGGTTTCTGTACGGTCAATTTATAAAGCATTAAATATTAAATTTTTAAATTGAAAAAAAAGCTTATTTCAATCATAACTCCAGTATTTAACGAGGAAAAAAACATTCCTGTATTTTATGATGAAGTTTTTAATGTAGTAAGAATTTTACCTTACAACTTTGAAATTATATTTGTAGATGATGGCAGTAGAGATAGATCAGCAGAAGCAGTAAAGCAATTGAGATCACAGCTTATTGATATAAAACTTCTTCAATTATCAAGAAACTTTGGTAAAGAAATTGCAACAACTGCAGGAATTACAGAATCATCTGGAGATGCAGCAATAATTATTGATTCAGATTTACAGCATCCAGTAGAAAAAATCCCTGAGTTTATTAAACGGTGGGAAAAAGGATTTGATGTTGTAGTTGGTGTAAGAAGTGCACATGCTCATGCAAATAAAATTAAGGAATGGGGAAGTAAGGTGTTTTATAAAATACTAAATCAAATATCAGAAACAGAAATTGTTCCCCATACTACAGACTATAGACTCATAGATAGGCAAGTAATTAATGAATTTAAAAAGTTTACAGAAAGAAAGAGAATTACAAGAGGATTAATTGACTGGTTAGGATTCCATAGAGACTTTTTATACTTTGAAGCTAAAGAAAGAATGCATGGAAAGCCGTCTTATACTTTTAAAAAGTTACTGGCATTAGCAATTAATTCCTTTACCTCTCATAGTTTATTTCCATTAAGGTTAGCAGGCTACTTAGGGGTATTAACATTAAGTATTTCTGGTATAGGAGGAGCATTCATAGCAATTAATAGATATGTATTTAAAGATCCATTAAATCTGAATGTTTCTAATATAGTAATGCTTGCAATCTTATTAGTATTTTTAATAGGAATTGTTTTAGCTTGTTTAGGCTTAATGTCTTTGTACATTGCAAATATTCATGGAGAAGTAACAAATAGACCATTATATGTTTTAAAGAAAGACAGAAGATATGAGGATAGTGCTATTTAATTGGAAGGATATTAAACATCCGTTAGCAGGTGGGGCTGAAGTGTTAACTCACCATATTGCAAAAAGAGCAGTAGAAGAGGGTCATGAAATTATTTGGATTTCTGCTTTTTTTAAAAATGCAAAAAAAGAAGAAGTTATAGATGGTTACAAAGTTATAAGAATGGGAAATAAATTAACTCTTTATCCAAAAGCTATGATTTATTATTTAAAAAAACTTAAAGATAAAACAGATTTAGTTATAGATGAGATTAATACTTTACCTTTTATGGCAAAGTTTTATGCAGGCAAAAAAATATAATTTTTATTCATCAATTGGCTAGAGAAATCTGGTTTTACGAAATGCCTAAGTTTATAGGATGGATTGGGTATTTACTTGAGCCCTTATATCTAAGATTACTAAATAATGTAAAAACAATTACTGTATCTAATAGTACTAAACAGGATTTAATTAAATATGGATTTAAAAAAGACAATGTTTTTATTGTTTCTGAAGGAACAGAAATTGAACCTGTAGAAAACTTAAATATAGATAAATATAAAGATCCAACATTATTAATATTAGGCAGTGTTAGGAGTATGAAAAGAACTTTAGAAACTGTACAGGCTTTTGAAAAAGCCAAAGAATTTATTCCTGAATTAAAGTTAAAGCTGGCAGGTAGTATGAATAATTCGTATGGTAAAAAAGTACATAATCATATTTTAAATAGTCCATTTAAAAGTGATATAGAAGTTTTAGGAAAGGTTAGTTTTGAAGAGAAAAAAGAATTAATGCAAAAGTGTCATTTACTGTTAGTTACTTCTGTAAAAGAAGGTTGGTGTTTAGTTGTTACAGAAGCTAATAGTCAGGGAACACCAGCAGTAGTTTATAACGTAGATGGATTAAGAGACAGTGTAGAAAATCAAGTTACAGGAATAGTAACTAGTCAAAATCCCTACGAAATGGCACAAGAGGTTTCGGAAGTATTAAGTAATCCAGAACTCTATAATAAATTAAGAATTAATGCTTGGAATAAAAGTAAACTAATTACTTTTAATAAAGCTTATGCAGATTTTAAATTAGCAGCAGATATAAAATGAAAAAAGTAGTTTTCTTCATGTCTACAGTATTAGAGTATGCAGGTGGTTTTGAAAATAGCTTCATGGATACCGCCCGTCTACTATCACAAAATCCTAGTATTAGAGTACAAATAGTAACAATGAATGAAAATTTTTCAAATACACTCGAGGATTTTGTAAGATTCTACTATCGAAGAAAAAGGAATAAGATTCTTAGAGAATCAATATTGGTGATTAAAGAAAGAATCGGTAAAGTTGATTATATAAAATGCAAGAACTTTAAAGAATTAAGGAATTATTTGAAAGAGGCAGATGTTGTTTACTCTAAAAATGAAATTTTAGAAACTATAATTTTAAAGTGTTGAATTATTGTTGTAATTTATATACACTAATATAAAAGTTTCTTTCTATGCATATAAATTTAACTTTATAACTTCATGAAAAAAAACAGTAACATAAAGGTTTTAATAGTAGATGACGATTTTACAATCCGTGAAGTATTAAAAAAATTAATAATTAGAACTTTAGGAAAAGTTTCAATTATTACTTCTGATAATGGTATTAATGGACTTGGATTAATTGAATTACATAATCCTGATTTAGTAATTGTAGATTCTACATTACCTGAATTTGCTGGTGCAGAGTTAGTTCATTCAATAAAAATTAAAGAAGGATTTTCTAATGCTAGAATGATGGTTCTTATTCATGAAGATGAAAATTTCCCTAAGATTAATGATCCATCATTAGTAATGTTTAATAAAAATGATAATAATTTTGTAGATAAATTTGTTAGCTATTTAAATTATACATTTTCAATTGGATCTCCTTTAATATATAGACACAACATTCAAAATTCATTAATAAAGAGAATTTTAAAAATAAGTAATGATTGTGACTTATTAATGCATAGAATTACAAAGCATAAAAGTATTCTTAATATATTTAGGTGGTTCTATTGGGTATTACAACAGATTTACTTAAGTTTTCTTTTAACTTTCTTCTATTTATTTAGTGGAGGGAAAGTTCAAGAATCAAATCATCAGGATTTAAGAGATTTAACTTCTTATCGGGTGAGATATTATCCCACACTAACTACACTAATTATCGGTTTATTAATTTTCTTATTGCAGGCAGGAGTATTTATTGCAAGCGGATTTGCGGTTCTTCATTATAATATTAGTCAACTTGTGGCACAAACTTCTTGTCCTCTCCCTTCTGCACCGGATGTAATTAATAATCAAGTTGTATTAACACCCGATAATGTAGATGGAATAATAGATTGTGCTTCTTTAGATATTATTGTTGGTTCAACTGGAGAGATTGTTATAGAAAGATATGTAACAGAAAATAGTTCTTTAAGCGGAGACTGGGGAATCACTTTACTTGTAAATAATCTAACAGTACAAAATGGAGGCAAAATAACTGCTGATGGTAAGGGATATACTGTTATAGAAACTGAAAGCGGAAACGGTAAAGGTGGTAATTCTGCAGGACAATCAGGAGGAGCTGGAGGTGGTCACGGTGGAGCTGGAGGTCAGGGAGTAGAAGATAGTAATAATGTTTCTGGGTTTGGAGGTACACCATATGGTAATAATGAAATGCCTACAACTTTAGGAAGTGCTGGAGGTAATGGAGGTGGAAGTTCTTCTTCTTACCAGCAAGATTGGGTTACAAACCCTAGGTTTAATGCAAATGGTACAAGTTTTTCTGAAGGCTTGCAGACAGCTTCTACTCCTGGCTTGGAATTAAAATCAACACCTAAGCCAGATGTTGTTACTAGTGGATTAGTTGCCTGGTATAAAATGGATGAAGAAACTTGGGTTCAAAATCAACAAAGTGCAATTGACAGTATTGGTAGTTACAATGCAACAGTTATAGGTGCTTCAACTAATACTACTTCTGGTTATATTAATAGAGCGGGCAATTTTTCCAGTAATGGGTATTTAGATTTAGGTAATAACTTTAACCCAGGCACGGGAGATTGGACTTATTCTTTTAGAATAAAAACTTCGCAAACAACTAGATTTGATTTTGGAAAAAGAAGTACAGGTCTTAATCCTTCGGATTATGGAATAATTATGTCCTTTAATCAAGGATCTGTTAATAATCATGAATTTAGAATTGGAATAGAAACAGCTTCTTTTAATAGCAATATATCTAATAATGAGTGGCATACAATTACATTAGTAAGAGATGCTACAAACTCTGCATTAGTTGTTTATGTTGATGGACAGGAGGTAGCAAATGTAACCGGTACAGATGTTCAAGATATAAGTAATAATAGTTCATTTTATATTGCAAGAGCTAATGATGGTTTATACTTTACCGGCTTAATTGATGATTTTAGAATTTATAATAGAGTTATTACTTCTCAAGAGGTAACTGAAATAGATAACTTTACTGGTGGTGTAGATTATTCTAGCGGTGAACAGACATGGCTTTCAGAAATAATTGATGCTGGTGAGTTAGAGTCTATAAAATTTGATAAATTAACTGCCGATTGGCAATTAGATGGTAGTGATAATATTACACCAAAATTTCAAATCTTAGGTTCTGCTACTGGAAGCTTTAATGGTGAAGAAGCTGTCTTTCCTTCCTCAGGTGGATATTATCAAAACGGTGGTACTTACAATATTAATGATAATGCTCAAAAAACTTTATCCGAAATAAATGACTATTATAAATATTGGAGACTTAAAGTTGTAATAAGTACAGGCAGTAATTTATCTGACACTCCAAAAGTCAATGGTATAACATTGAGTGGTCTTACCATGCAAACTGGAGATGCTCAAGGAGGAGCAGGAGGTGGATCTCTTAAAATAGTAGCTACAGGTAGTGTAGCAGTAAATGGAATAATTTCCGCAAATGGTTTAGATGGTCAAGCATTAGGAACTTCATCAGGGGGAGGTGGATCAGGAGGAAGTATTTGGATTGAAGCAAATAGCTTTACTGGGAATGGAATTGTGAGAGCTAATGGAGGAACTGCAGCAGAAGTTCAGTATCAAGGTGGAGGAGGAGGTGGTGGTAGAATTGTAATGTTATGTGCTACAAGTAATGGGTTTACTGGATCCGCAACTGTATCACCTGGAGTAACAGCAAATTCCCAGGATGGTGGTATTGGTACTATCATAGGTCCAACATGTAGACCTAACGCACCTTCCATACTAAGACAATATAGATCTAATCAAACTACAGAAATACCAGTAAATGGTATTACAACAGAAACTACTATTGTTTTTGCTGGCAATTTATCTGATGTTGATACTGCAGATACTCTTTCTTTACAAATAGAAATTAGACAGCTTGGTGAAAATTTTACAGGTGTTCCTAACTATACGCAGGTATCACCTTTTTCTAATCCTCAAGCTTGTACAACCCCTACATCAAATTGTGGGAAAGTTGTTGTGAATAATTTAGAACGTTCAGCAGAATTTCATTGGCAGGCTAGAGTTAGAGATAATAAAGGAGGTTATAGTCAATGGGTAAGTTTTGGTCTTAACGACGAATCAGAACGGGATGTATTAGTAACTGGAAATCCTTCCACAATTCAATTAGTAGGCGGTAATAATCAAACAGGTTTAGTAAATAGCATATTGAGTAATTCTTTAATTGTTAGAGTAATAGACTCTGAAGGTTTCCCCGTCCCAGGATATACAGTTAACTGGTCAGTTATTAATAGTGCTGTAGGAGGACAATTTACTGGAGGAAACGCTGTAACTGATAACGATGGTTATAGTAGCAGGCAATATAGGCTAGGTACTAAAACCGGTACCAATATTGTAAGAGCTGCAGCTTCAGGTTTAAGCGGAAATCCAATAGATTTCAATTTTACAGGTACACCAGAAGCAATTAATAAATTTACAGTAACCGCTCCCCAATTTGGAATTAATGGCCAAAACTTTGGACCTGTTACTGTAACTGCTTATGATCAATACGATAATATTAAAGTAGACTATACAGGTTCACCTTCTGTTATTGCTGTTAAAGCTTTAGATAATAGTGCAGCAAGTGGTACTCTTTCTCCATCAACACTAACTTTTGAAGCAGAAAATAATGGTGTTTTAATACTAAATAATTTTAGCCACAATACTGTTGAGAGTATAAAAATTAGAGTTACAGATGGTTCAGCAACAGGTCTTTCTAATTCAATTGCTATTGTAGATACTCTAGGTAGTTGTCCTGATTTAGATGGAATAGTAGATGTTAATCAAAATTGGGTAGCAAATACAAGTAATCAGGGAATATTTGACTGTAGGGGAATCAATATTATTGTTCAAGGTGGCGCTATATTAACTTTAACACCATACAATAATGGCAATACCCAAGTATCTGATGATTATGGAGTAACTGTATTAACGGATAATCTAACTGTAGAAAATGGCAGTTCAATTGTAGCAAATGGGAATGGTTATACAGCAGGAACAATATACGGATCTACAGCTTATGGGGGGTATGGTACGACAGGTGGAACTCCTTATGGAAGCGTATATGAACCAAATAATCTAGGAGCTTCTGGTAGCAGTGGTAATGCAGGAGGAGGTGCAATTAAATTAGTTGTAAGCGGTACTACAGATGTGCTAGGCTCAATTTCTGCTAATGGAAGTAGTCCTAATAATCCAAGTTGTGGTGCTGCAGCAGGTTCGGGGGGAAGTGTTTGGATTCAAACAGATGTATTTAATGGAAATGGTTTAATTACTGCAAATGGTGCTTCTTTATACAATTGCGGTGGTTCTTATCCATCTGGGGGAAGAATTGCTATCTATTATTCAAGTGGTAGTTATATTTCTAACGCGGGAAGTTCCTTACTTGATTTGATTCAAACTCGAGGAGGAGGAGGAGCGGCCGGTACAGTTTATGTAGAACAAATAGGAGTTGATACTCCAAAAGGTGCCAAATTATATGTAGATAATAACAGTTCAAGTGCAGGCGCAGCAGCTTTAGTAGAAGGAGTTTACCAATTCAGTGAAATTAAGCTTACACGGTATGGACATTTAAATATAATGGGTCAAAATAGTGAGCTACAGGTACCTATAAGTACTACCTTAAAAGGTGATACTACTTCTCCTACTTTATCTACCGAAGGAACATTCCATTATACCGGTGCCGATACTTTAGAAATTAATGGAGTTAATGTAGATATTAGAGGTGAAATATTATTAGATTTAGTTGATGATATTCGAATTGGAAACAATTTAATTGGTGCTTTAACATTAAGAGCAAAAACATGGGCCCACAATAATAATAATCAATACTTTTTTGGTGATATTAATGTAGATGCTTCCGGTACTTTAAATCTTATTAGTCATGATGATGGAGTAAGTGGGACAAGTGGGGATTATGGAGTTACCTTAAATGCAATGAACTTAAACATTGCTACAGGTGGAAAAGTTTCAGCAGATAATAATGGTTATGACTCAGGAAATACTGCAGGTAAGTATTTAGGTTATGGTGGTTATGGTACTACAGGAGCTGTCCCTTATGGAGATGTGTACGAACCTAAGGATTTGGGGGCTTCGGGAGGTGCAGGTGGAAATAGGGGCGGAGGTGCAATTCATTTAGTTATAGGTAATGAATTAACTGTTAATGGAACAATTTCTTCTACAGGAGGTGCTTCAGTCTCTGGAAGCTGCGGTAGAGCAGCAGGTTCAGGTGGTAGTGTTTGGATAGAAGCATATCAAATTAATGGTTCTGGAGCAGGAGTAATTTCTGCAAATGGTAATTCACGATATAACTGTAGTGGTCACTATCCTTCTGGGGGAAGGGTTGCAATATACTATACAGGAGGGAATTACTTTGAAAGTATAGGGAGTGCAAATATAACAAATTTTGTACAGGCTAGAGGTTTGTCAGGTGGTGGACCTGGTACTATCTATATTGAAAAAATTGGAGTAGATCCTGTTAAAGGTGCAAAACTTTATGTAGATAATGCAGGTTCAGATGGCTGGTCTGCAGGTTTAGTAGAAGGAAGTTATGAATTTGATGAAATTACTCTAACTAGGTACGGCCATTTAACTGTGTTAGGCAATAACAGCATACTATCTGTAAGTAATGGTTCTTCCTTAAAAGGAGATACTACTTCTTCTAATTTGGGTGTGGCAGGTACATTTAGATATACAGGAGAAGAAGAGTTATATATAAATGGAATAGACGTAGATATTCAAGGAGAAATTTCTTTATTAAATGGTGATGATTTTACTGTAGGTAATAGTGCCATTGGAGGAATTATATTTAGGGCAAAAACCTGGGCACATAATAAAGATAATCAATACACATTTGGTAACATAACTGTTGGGACTTCTGGTGTAATTACATTGGTTAGTACTCATGATGGGGTTGCAGGTAATACAAATGACTATGGTGTAACTTTAAATGCTGAGAATATTAATATTCAAACAGGGGGTTTAATTACAGCAGATAATCAAGGTTACTCTACTGAGAGAAGTATTGGGTATGGTGGATATGGTACTAATGGAGCAGTTCCTTATGGAAACGTATATGAACCTACTGATTTAGGTGCTGTTGGTAGTGTAGGAGGAAATAATGGTGGTGGAGCAATTAAGCTTAATGTAAGTAATACACTAACTGTTAATGGTACTATCTCTTCTGTTGGAGGTGCTTCTGTAACAGGCAGTTGCGGTAGAGCAGCTGGAACTGGAGGAAGTATTTGGATAATTGCTAATAATTTAATTTCTGCTTCAACCCCTGGTGTAATAAGAGCTAATGGTAATGCTCAATACAACTGTAGTGGAATCTATCCATCTGGAGGAAGAGTTGCAATTTATTACAATAACGGCAACTACTTTACAAACATGGGTAGTAATAATGTTACTGACTACGTACAGGCAAGAGGTTTATCTGGTGGTGGTCCTGGTACAATTTATGTCGAAAAAGTTGGAGTAGATCCTATTAAAGGTGCAAAGCTTTATGTAGATAATGCTGGATCTAATGGCTGGTCTGCAGGTTTAGTAGAAGGAAGTTATGAATTTGATGAAATCACTCTAACAAGGTACGGCCATTTAACAGTTATGGGAAACAACAGTATATTATCTGTTAGCAATGGAGCTTCTCTAAAAGGAGATACTACTTCACCTAATCTAGCAGTTGCTGGTACATTTAAATATACAGGTGAAGAAATACTATCTATTAATGGCGTTAAAATTGATATTCAAGGAGAAATATTATTAGAAAACGGAGATGACTTTAACTTGGGTACTTCTTTGGCTGGAGGATTAACTCTGAGAGCAAAAACATGGGCTCATGATAATACGAATCAGTATACTTTTGGGGATATAAATGTTGGTCAATACGGAACCATGACTATGGTTAGTTATGATGATGGAGTTTCTGGTACTACCGGAGATTATGGAGTATTTTTAACAGCTGATAGCATTAATATTGCTTCAGGAGGAATTATTTCTGCTGATAATCAAGGATATAGTTCAGGTACATCTGCAGGTAAATACATGAGTTATGGCGGATATGGAACAACCGGAGCAACACCTTATGGAAGTGTTTACCAACCAAAAGAATTAGGTGCTCCAGGAAGTGTGGGAGGCAATAATGGAGGTGGATCTATTAGACTAAAGATTAATAATACTTTAACTTTAAATGGAGTTATTAGTTCTTTAGGAGGTGCATCTGTAGGAGGTAGTTGTGGAAGATCAGGAGGGTCTGGTGGAAGTATCTGGATTGAAACAACAGAACTAAATTCAAATTCGACTCCTGGTGTAATTAGAGCAAATGGTACAGCACAATATAATTGTAGCGGCCACTATTCTTCAGGAGGAAGAGTTGCAATTTATTACAATAACGGTAACTACTTTACAAATATGGGAAGCACTAATCTAACTGATTATGTGCAATCTCGAGGAGGCGGGGGAGGTCCAGGTACAATATATATCGAACAAGTTGGAACAGATCAATCTCAAGGAGCTAAATTATATGTAGATAATGCTGGTAGTAATAGTTGGAGAGCAGCTTTAGAAGCAGGTAATTATCAATTCAGCCAAATTTCCTTAACAAGATATGGTAATGTTGAATTATTAGGTACAGGAAGTGTCTTAACTGTAACTAACGGTTCTTCTTTAAAAGGTGATAATACTTCTCCTGACTTTACAGTTGGAGGTACATTTCTGTACACAGGTGAGGACGAGCTATTTATAAATGGAATGGATATTGATATTAATGGAGATATTCAGTTAGTTAATGGCGATAATTTTACATTAGGAAATCTGTCAGCTGGAGGCATGATTCTAAGAGCAAAAACATGGGCTCATGATAATAATAACCCTTATACATTTGGTAACATTACGATCGGACAATATGGAGTTTTAACATTAACTAGCTATGATGATGGTGTAAGCGGAATCGATGGTGATTATGGAACAAATGTTATAGCAGAAAATATTGATTTGAAAAATGGTGGGATAATTACAGCAGATAATCAAGGATATGGCTCTGGTACATCGGCAGGTAAATATATGAGTTATGGAGGTTACGGAAATGGAGGCAACGAACCATACGGCGACATCTTTGAACCAAAGGATTTAGGAGCACCAGGTAATGTTGGAGGGAATAATGGAGGTGGAGCTATAAAATTAACAGTATCTGACACATTCAATTTAAATGGTATTGTTACTTCAGCTGGAGGTGCATCTGTTTCGGGTAGTTGCGGTAGAACAGGGGGAACAGGTGGAAGCATTTGGATTGATACAAATACCTTAAACTCTTCTGGAACAACAGGTATTGTAAGAGCTAATGGAACTGCCCAGTATAACTGCGGAGGTGGTTATCCTTCGGGAGGTAGAATTGCTGTTTACTACACTAATGGAAATTTCTTTTCTAATCTTGGTTCAAATCCAGTCTATAACTACATTTATGCAAGAGGTGCAGGTGGTGGACCAGGTACAGTTTATATAGAGCAAAAAGGTGTAGTAGATCCAAAAAGAGGGGATCTATATATTGATAATGCAGGATCTGGTGGTACAACAATGCCTTTTGAAGCTAAAGATTATTACTTTAGAAATGTTTACATTGGAACAAATGTTTACTCTAACATGAGACAAGATCTCTTTGCTTTAAGAAGTAATGAGACTTTATCAGAAGGGGCTAATGTAGAAAATATTGGTGATGCCCTAGCTATTTGGAATTTCGAAGAAGAAAGCGATGATAACTGTGCAAATGGAGGTGATTATTGCGATGCTTCAGGAAATAATAGGAATTTAAGTGCATTTGGAAGTGCTAGAACATCAGAAGGAAGAATAGGTAAAGGTTTAGAACTAGATGGTAGTGACTATGCAGAAATTGACTTAAGTACATTAAATGTAACAAGCTTTACTGTAGGTATGTGGGCTAAGTTAGGACAATTTACAGCTAATAATTCCGATGCTGAAGAGTTAATTAACTTTAACAATATTTCTACTACAAGTAGTTTAGATATAGATGTCAGTAGAAATTTAAGATTTGAATGGCCATCTAAATTAGTAACGGGACTAGTTTCTCAAGGTAAAACCGCAACAATGAGTAGTTCTCATGGAAGCTACCCACCGTCTTACTGTTTTGATGGTAATACTTCTAACTTCTGCCATTCAAATGTATCTGCTACAGGAGATTGGATTCAGGTAGATTTAGGATCTGTAAAAAATATAAGTAAAGTTGATATTTGGAATAGAAGTGATTGTTGCCAGGAAAGATTTAAATCCTTTAAGATAGAAGTCTCGAACACAGGAGCCTTTGCTGGGGAACAAACTGAAGTTATAAATTTGTCTAATCAAACTGTAGGCAGACCAAGTTCCTATTCGTTTAGTCCAATTAATGCTAGATATGTAAGAGTTACAAAGTTAAATGCAGAATGGCTAAATCTAGCCGAAATACAAGTATTTGAGAGTGCATCATACTTGCCTCAAGATCAATGGCAACATATTATAGCTACATATGATGCTTCAACTGGTATTAGAAGAATTTATGTTGATGGAGTAGAAGTTACTTCTCAAAATCAAGGAACAAACTATACACTTCCAATCACTAAGATTTCAATAGGTAAGGGGGGCTTAGGTTCATCTACTGGATTTGTTGGAGTAATAGATGAAGTATTTATGTATCCTAGAGCTTTGTCACAAACGGAAATTAATATTTATAAAAATACATATTCTTGGAATGAATTTAATAATAAAAGAGGTAGAGGACCTGTATTTAACTTAACAGGTAGTTTTACATTAGAATCAGGAGCTACATTTAATGCTAAAGCACTAGGGTTCCCTTCCGAAGATGGTATAGGCAAAGGTAAAAGAGGGGCAGGTCAATCAGGAGGAGGTGGTGGTGGTCACGGAGGTACAGGAGGTACAGGTGAAAGTGATGGAGGTAATCCTGCAGCTCAGGGCGGTACTTTCTATGGTAATCAAAGAACACCGCTAACATTAGGATCTGGTGGAGGTAAAGCTGGTACTGGTGCATCAGGAGGATCTGGTGGAGGTGCTGTAGCTATTAGAGCTAGATCGGGTCACGTAAATATAAAGGGAACTATTGATGTAAGTGGTGACAATGGTAGAACTGCTTCACCTGGAGGTGGTGGAGGAGCAGGTGGTTCTATTTTAGTAGAAGGTCAAACTTGTTCTATAACTGGTACATTGAATGCTAGAGGTGGTAATGGGGGAGACGATGCATTTGATGGTGGTGGTGGAGGTGGTGGTAGAATTTCAATTCTATATACTCAAGGACCATGTACTGCTACAGGTACTGTTACTGTCGCAAATGGTACATCTGTAGGCGGACAAAGCGGTCAGGTAGGTACTTATCCATTAATTACAAGTATTCCTTCTACACCAACTTTTAAAGATCAGTATAAATCAGACGGAGAAACAAATATTCCAGTTGGCGGAATGACACCCGAACAAACCGTAAATCTAAAAGCAAGTGTCAGTGATCCAATTGCAACAATTGTAGAACCACAGGATTTAACTGCAGAGTTTGAAGTTGTAGGTATTAATCAAAGCTTTACTGCAGCAAATATATTAAAAGGTAAAATTATTCCTGAAACTAAAGATACTGTTTTTGCAGGTGTTTATAATTCTCCAACAACTGAATTTACAGGAGGTGTACCTTTGGTTGCAGAAGTAAATGTTTCTGGATTACAACCTGGAGAGGAATATAAATGGAGAGCAAGAGTTATTAATCAAGAAACTAATGTTGCGGGTGCTTGGACTGAATTTGGAAATAATTCAAGTAATCAAGCTGACTTTGTGGTTGCAAATACTGTAGCATTAGAAATTATTCCTAATAAAACTACAGTAATAGTAGGTGAAACTATATCGTTAACCGTAAACGCTAAAGATGGAAGCAATAATAATGATTCTACTTATAGAGGTACAGTTACTTTCGGTAGTAATCCTTCTGCAAATTCTAATTTGCCAAGTAATTATATGTTTGGAGAAAGTGATAATGGAAGTCATACATTTACTAATCAACTCTCCTTTAGTCAGCCTGGCACATATACTGTTACTGTTACAGACGTTGTTGCTGAAAGCTTAACTGCAACAACAACACAAATTACAGTAAACTTACCTCCAGCAGCGATTAATAGTTTACAAATATCACCAAGTAAGACTACAGTTGTACAAGGTGAGTCTTTAAATCTAGAAGTCAGAGCTTATGATCAATATTCGCAAATATTCCCTGCATATAACGGCACAGTAACATTTGGCTCTACAGCAGGTGGTACAGTTGTATTGCCAGCTAACTATACTTTTGTAGGCAGCAATAATGGAATTAATACATTTAATAATGTTGTATTTAACCAAGTAGGTACATATACAATTACAGTCACAGATACATCAAATAGTAGTTTAACTGCAACTACAGCAGATATTAATGTAATACCTTCTGTTAACTCATTAAGTATTACACCTAATAAAACTAATGTAATTGCAGGAGAACCTATCACTCTAAATGTTAAAGCTTTAAATGCAGCAACAGAAACAGATACTTATTATAGAGGAAGTATTACATTTACAAGTAGTGCTGCAGACGAAGCCGTACTGCCTGCAAATTATACATATGTAGCTTTAGATAGTGGAAACAAAGACTTTATTAATGGATTAATATTTACAGAGGAAGGCGTTTATACAGTAACCGTAACAGACATAAATAATCCAAGTTTAACAGCTGAATCTGTTCAAATAACTGTTAATCCGCCTCCACCACAATCCGATGCAACTTCATTGGATTTAAATGCAAATAAGTTAGAAGTATTTGTGGGAGAAGCAGTAACTTTAACTGTAAATGCTAAAGATAATAATGGAGAAGATGTTGAAGACTATATTAGTACAGTTAGATTCTTATCTAATGCTAGCCCAGATGTAATTCTTCCTAATAATTACATGTTTACATTGGAAGATGCAGGAGTACATGTATTTAATAATGAGCTAACTTTCTTAAAGGAAGGAGAATTTACTGTAACTGTTAGAGATATATTATACGATTCATTGACCGATACAATTACTATAAAAGTAAACAAATCTACACAAAAACTTTCTATTAAACCAAGTAGAACAAGTATTAAGATTGGAGAAAGTATAGATTTAACTGTGGATGCTTTAAATTCCCAAAATAATAACGATACATTGTACAAAGGTACTGTTGGCTTTAGTTCAACTTCAACAAACGCAACTTTACCAGTAGATTATTCCTTTACTCAACAGGATGGAGGAACCAGAATATTTACTAATGGTGCTAAATTTGTAGAATCAGGTATTTATACAGTTACAGTTCAAGATAAAAATGATGACTTATTAAAAGCTGTAAGTGAGAATATCTTAGTAAATCCAATTAATATTTGTGATGAAGATCCAACAAACTTAATTTGTTTGTCTGATGTAGTCATTACTAATGTTACTACAGAATCTGTTTCAACAACTTCAGAAAGAATTTGTTGGAAAACAAATATTTCTACTATAGGTTCAATCCAATATGGAACTGCTGAAAGTAAAATCTATTCTCAATCTACACCAATAGAAAGTGAATATGCTGAAAATCACTGTATGACAATAGAAAACCTACAAGAAAGAACTCAATATATATTTAATATTGTAGCTACTTCGAATGCAGGTAAGAGTGATAACGAAGAGGGTACATTTACAACGGCGGATGGAGAGATTATTCCTGTTAGTGAAGCTAAACAGTGTATTTTAAATTCTAATGGATATGCATTTAATTCAAATGGGCAAGTAATTATAAACTATCAAACAGAAAATGAATCTGTATGTAAAGTACATTATGGTAATAGTCCAACAGATCTTAAATACAATTATTCCGAAAATCAGAAAGTAAGAAATCATACAGCTGTTTTGAACTTATCTAACCTAGATGGTGTTAATGATCTTTACTATAAAGTTGATTGTTTAACTGTAGAAAGAACATGTATAGAAAATGGGGTAATACCAGTATCTAGGTATCAGGAATACTATCCGCAAAAACCGTTTATCATTCCTGTTACAGAAAATACCGTTCCTGCGTTATTAACAATTGCAACTGTTGCAACTGGTGCAGTAAATGTAATAACTTATCCAGGAATGTTATTGTATGCCTTCCCATGGATTGGTAGTAGAAGACGAAAAAGTACATGGGGTGTTATTTATGATGAAAAAACTAAAGATCCATTACCATTTGCGATGATTAGAATTTACGATGAGGTAGGTAAGATCCAAAAGCAACTTGTTACTGGATTCGATGGTAAATACGGTTTCCTTGTGAATAAGGGTAATTATATTCTTGAGGTAAAACATTCTGATTATAACTTCGAAAAATTTGAGATTACAATTTATGAAAACGAAGGAATTGCTGCAAAGAACATTGGTTTAATTAAAAAGACGCTGCAGAAAAATACATTTAAAGATAAATTAAGAAGATTACAAGAGAAGTTAAAAAAGAATCTGCCTAGAATAAATAATAGCATTGTAGTTATTGGATTTATTGTATCTGTAATTGCAGTAGTGACTACAACAACTCTATTTAACTTTGCAATATTTGCAATATACGTAATTCAATTAGGGGTATTAATACTATTTAACTCAAGAAAAAGAGAGTGGGGTTATGTATACGATAGCGCAAATTACAATAGAATTAAGAGTGCTAGTGTAAGAGTCTTTGATATAGAACAGGGAAGACAAATTGATATTCAATTAACTGACGAAGAAGGTAGATTTGGCTTTAAGTTAGCAGAGGGTAGTTACAGAATTCAAGTAAATGCTACAGGCTATGAGCTAGATCTAGATAGACTAAGTAAAAAGTTCGAAAGATTTAATAGTGCAACTGGTCAAACCTTAATAAAAGTAAATGTAAACAAAGGTGAACAACTAAACATTGAATTACCAATGAAAAGAACAAAAGAAGTTTTAGGGAAATTCGGAATGTAAAGCTTAAGCTAAGCTGGACTTAATGATCTCTTTAAGTTCAGCAAGGCTTTTATCATCTGCTATAGAAACCGCAACAACTTTGGAATTCTTAAATTGTTGCATTGCATTTTTTATTGTATCTTTAGACTCAATAGTATCTGTTTTTGTTAATACTATTACTTCAGGTAATTCTGCCAATCTCTTATCAATGTTTTCTAATTCAGTTCTTATAACTGTATAAGCTTCTTGTAGGTTTGGATTTTCTAAGCTAATAAAATGCAGTACTAATTTAGCTGCTCTTGTATGCCTTACAAATTCAGTTCCTAAACCCTTACCTTCAAATGTTTTCTCAATAAGTCCTGGTAAGTCCATTAAACTAATATCATCCATTCTTCCAAGTTGAGGAATTGTGGTTGTAAAAGCATAGGGTGCTACTTTTGCTTTTGCGTTAGTAATCTCGTTTAATATAGAAGATTTTCCTGCATTCGGTAAACCTATAAAAATAACTTCTCCCAGTAGTTCTAATTCAAGTTTTGCTTCTAATTCTTCGCCTGGAGTACCTTTTGTATGTTCATACAAACTGAATTCTCCTCCAGATTTAAATGCTATATTACCTCTACCGCCTCTTCCTCCTTTTAGTAAAAGTTCTCTTTGGCCAGGTTTATCAATTCTGAATATTAAGTTGCCATTTTTGTTATATATATTTGTAGCTAAAGGAACCTTTATAATTAGATCCTGTCCATTTTTACCAGTCGAATTATTTACACCTCCTATTTCGCCACTTTCTGCTTTTAGTACCTCATCCTTTTTTAAAAATGAATAATCGTATAGGTTTGTAGTGCCTTCAACATATATATCACCGCCTTTTCCACCTACGCCACCATCAGCCCTTTTCTTTCCACCTAAGGATTTAAGAGCAACTCTTCCGTCTCCACCTTTTCCGGCTATAAATTTTACTGTGGCTATATCTTTAAACATGAAATATTTTTTATGAAGTTTATAACAAAAAAACTCGGGGACAGGGATTCGAACCCCAATTAATAGCTCCAAAGGCTACTGTCCTACCATTAGACGATCCCCGAATGCAGGTGAAATTATACTATATTTTGTAATATAGGGGTATACGGTTATAAATTTAAAATCTAAAGGTATAATTATTTAATGAACTATCTAGAACTACCTAACTATAACTTAAATAAAACTTTACTAGGCGGTCAGGCATTTAATTGGGATTATATTAATGGTTCTTACTACGGCTTTGCAATAGATAAGCTAGTTAAAATCACTCCTAATAAAAACGGCATTCTGTGGCAAACGTACCCCGATAACAATGACTATATGTACATTAGTAATCTTTTAAATATAGATATAGATTTTGATTTAATTATTCAATCAATCCAAAAGGACGAAAATATAAAGCGCGCTGTGCAGTATGTTGAGAATGTAAGAATCTTAAAACAGGATTTTGATCAAACTTTAATGTCCTTTATATTAACAAGTCATAAAAGTATTAAGGCTGTAAGAAAAATAGTAAGGGATTTATCTAAAACTTACGGAAATCCCATTGAAGTTGATAATATGATTTTTTATACCTTCCCCTCTGCTAAAGTGATAGCAAGCTTAACTGAAGACCAGTTAAGGTCCTTAGGGGCAGGTTTTAGAGCAAAGTACTTACTTAATGCAGCTAAAGCACTTAATCGCAATACAGTCGGCTCTTGGTTAGCTGATTATACAGAAGAGGAAGCTAGAAATAAATTATTAGAATTAAATGGTGTAGGTGATAAGATTGCTGATTGCATTCTTACCTTTTCCTTAGGCTTTTACACTGTTACACCTATTGATGTATGGGCTTTAAGGGTGCTACATGAGCTTTATAAGGTTGATCCTAAATCAAATTATAAGACACTTAGAAAATGGTATGCAGACTACTTTAATCAGCATACTGCCTGGGCCGGTCAGTTTCTTTTTGAATATCTAAGAGAAAACTACAAACATATTAAAAAGGTATCATAGTTAAAAAGTTACTTGTTTGATATATAAATGGATTGACTGAATTTAAACTATAGAGTTAATATCATAGTACTTAAACAAAGCACTATGACTGAAATTACACCCAACCTAAAAACTTTATTATGTGAATACTTTGAATCTGAAGAAGATGAAGTAGAAATTGAGACTGGTTTTGTTGAGTTAGAAGAAGATAATGAAGAAGATGGAATTGAGTGGTTGTGGGAAGAAGAAATAGAGCCTGAGGTTGATGGGCCTATAGGTCCCTTTATTATAAAAAAGGGCAGATATGTAGAAACAGTTTAAAGTTCCTTATTTTCTAAGGAACTTTAATTCTTCTTCTTTGTTTATTATGTTTCTGTATAAATCCCCTAATAATCTGGTATATACAAAATAGGTAAAGTAAGTTAGTACCAAAGATAAAGGAATTTCGAATATTAAATATAGAACTATTCCTACAATTGGATTAAAAAATAAAATACTTGTAGCAATTCCGCTTAATATTGAAGAAAATGCTCCATACAAAACAGCAAATATTATTGTTAATACAACAGTAAGTAAAAAAGATCCAAGGTACTTTTTCCCGATTCTTATATTTGATCCAAAATGGAAAGCTTCTGAGAATGTATTTGAAGCAATTAATCTTAGGTAGCCAGGCATTGTAAAAGCATAAATCAGTACAGAAATTATAAGTGCAACTATAATAAATGCACAAAAAAGTATTGATCCTATTGCTACTAAACCTGCTATAGATGAGGAACTTGCCCCACTTGCTGAAAATGCTGTGCCAATTAGTAATGCAATAAATAGTGCAGGTAAGCCGATTATAAATGCAAGTAAAATAAATACTATTACAGCATAAATTAAGCTTGCTAAAACATATTTTAATACTTTTTTTAATCCATCCCACAAGGAATATTCCCATGGTAATCTTGTTGCTCTTTTTTGTATGCCGGCTTGTGTATTTTCGTAAGTATAAAGTCCTGATACAAGTACATATATAATTGTAAGTACAATTGTTAGTGCTCCCACAATTAATGATGTTGTATAGTCTAATGATGTTAATGTTTTTAAGTTTAGAGTATTAAAGTTACTATAGTCAGTAGTGAAGGTACTTAATATAGTTGTAACTACTGTAAAGCAGTAGCTAACTAAAAACATAATTCCAATTTTTAACCACCATCTTCTTTCTTTAAAAATATGCAAAAAAGCATCATCAAAATTGAACATAATATCAATTATAATAATTATTAAATTACTTAATATTAATATATACCAAAAGGTATTATAGTTAAAGTTTCGTTATATTGCCCTGCGCTTCTACTAAAGTCGGTTTTTGCCTTAAGTTTAAATCCGCTTACACCATTTAATAAGGGAAGAGAATTAGAGTTTAGTAATTCTGTAAAAGTTGTAGAAACTTCTCCCACTTTATTTGCTGCACCGCTATCTGAATAATCTATAGGACTAGTATTCACATTTATGCTGCCTAAATATCCGGAATTTGTTTGACCATTTGTTGCAGAATCGTTTCTTAAGCCAAATCCATTACTAACTAAATCTAAATCTCCAGAATAAGAAGGTATTGTATCTCCAGTACTTACATGCGTTAGATTTCCATTGTTAGATCGTACATAAATATTAATTCCATTTAGGGCATTTGTAGTAGTTTTTATAATAATATTATTACTAGAAGTAAATGTACTTTCCGGGATTATATTATTTACTGAAAGTATATATGGCGGATTTGTAGAAGTGCTAGTATTTGCTGCAATATCAATATCAAACGATAAACTTGTGTTTTCTGTAGCAGCAGTGACTGCGGGGCTCCACTCACTTTGTGTAAAAGTTCCATTGTTGTTAGTTTCTTTTAGTGCAGCAGCTCTTAAATAATATAGAGTGCCTGGGGTTAATCCAAGTATGTTGTATTTTTGATAAGTTGTATTTGTAGATACACAGTAAGATCCATCGATTATTCCTTCCCACTCACATTTATAAAGAAAATCATTAATAGTTAAATTTGGTTTGGGAAACCTGTTGCTTCCAGCAATATATTGAACACCAGATGTAAAAGATGAGTTAGTAGCGATTTGAATTGCATATTTAACATCTCCAGGATTCTGTTGAGTATTTATTTCTATTTTTGCTCGGTCATAGCATCCCGGTGAAGAGCATATACCACGCATCCCATCCCCTCCAGGTATTCCTTGGCAATTTGTTGTTACACTTGTTGTAGATGTTTCAAAGCACAAAATAGTTGGTACTGCTGCCTCAATAAAATTAGCCGTTCCTCCTAATATGCTGTAGTTAGAGCTTGAAGAAGTAAAATCATCTACAGGAGAAGAGTTTACTAATGCTGAATAACTTGTTGATTCTATTATTCCGTTATTTGTTTCTATACTTGGTGCTAATAATGTGTAATTACTAGAATCTAAATTTTGAGCATAGATTGGAAAAGAGATTAATGTTATTAAAATTGCTACTAATAATTTTTTCATGAATTGTTTTTGGTTACATTTATATTGTAATAGATTTTGTTAATCTATAAAAGTAAGTAAATATATACCAAAAACTATAGGGCAAAGTCAGAGTTTTTGAAGATAATTTATATTAAACTTTTCTTTCAAAAAATTTACATTAAATATTTTCATAGCAGACAATGGTTATAAGGATTGTATTAAGATTTGATATTGACTAATGGGTAGCAAAATTGGTAAGATTATGTCGAATAGTTTCGGAATAACTTAAGAATTGTAAGTTGCTCTATATTCTCAAAACCTTTGTGGATATAGGGTATGTACGCGAACCATTTGTCATGTTATTTCGGAACACCAGCGCTGGAATATTCAAACTATCAATTGAAGAGATGTGTTAATTTTATCACACATCTTATTATTTATTTTGCAAAATCTCCTATAAGTGCAACATTGTTTATTGCTTTTTTATAATCATCTGCTTTCATTGTAATTGATGCAGTTTTTTTTCCGCAATTAAAAGAAATATACTCGTTTAAAAATAATTTATTATCGATTAATAATTCAATTCCATTACCAAGTAAGTTCCCAAAAGGAGGTACTCCGCCAACAACTACCCCATAGTTTTGCAATATTAAATCAGAATCTTCAAAGCTTATATCATCATTTAAATATTGTTTTACTTTCTTTGAATTTATTTTTAGATTTCCTGGTAATACTACCATTACATTTTTATTAGTTTTACTTAATTTTAATATAATTGCTTTAGCTCCTTCTTCTGGCTTAGTTCCTCTAACCCTTGCGGCATCTTCGCTTGTTGGGGTAGGTTCGTGTTCCATATATTTATAAGAAATATTAAAAGATTCTAGAAACTGTTTTATTTTTAAAATGATTTCTTCGCCTTTGTTCATACATAATTAATAAGAGTAAAATTAATCTATCATAATAATTAATAACTTAAAACAGTAATGCTATAAGTATTGTCAGTTTAATATTATAGACCTCTTGCATATATTAAATTTAGTTCATATAATCACTGTAACTCACTTAGGTTAGCCTTATCGTTACTCCCACCCGGGATGTTGCGTTGGTCGACTTAATGTGAGCTCCTAACCCGGAGAGCTAGGTGTTAGAAGTCGGTCGGAATGCCGGCGAGAGGTTTATCCCTATAAGCTCGATGAAAGGTTAGGTTTAATCGGATGCGCTGCGGACAGCGCTCAGATATATCCCATACGGCGAGGGAGTCGGTGGGACCATCCGCCAGATGTGCGGGTTGTAGGAGCCGGGTAATTTGCATTTCCGG
Organism: uncultured Candidatus Saccharibacteria bacterium; assembly: GCA_964414295.1. GTDB lineage: Bacteria > Patescibacteriota > Dojkabacteria > J137 > J137 > Brojett037. Next base: position 35,952 of record CAYPVU010000020.1, read on the forward strand.
CTCCTCTTCGTTAAAATTGATTAAACAAATATGAAAACAACAAAAGTTAATAATAATAATAACGATAATAACTGCCAATAAGGGAGTTTCGTTATTATTGCTATTAAAATAACAAAACTCCCAAAAAGGGAGTTTTTTGTTACCTTTTGTAGTAATATCATAGTTGTATTGGCCGATAGCTTAACGGTAAAGCTGCCCGCTGTTAACGGGAGGAGTCTAGGTTCGAGTCCTAGTCGGCCAGGATATGATTCATTTCAATCTCTAAAGGTGTATATTGTGCTTGCACAGTAACACTTTTGGAGAGTTCGAAAATATCTTTATCAAAGTCTTCTTTTTTTATCACTTTCGAACTGTTAGTTTTGGCAATTGTATCGCGAAGTATCTCAAAAGGCTTTGTATACTTCAATATTACCTTTCCTTCGTTGATATTCATTTCCTCAAATACAAGTCTCATTAACTCTCTTTTCTCTTCAGGTAAAACTTTGCTATACATTGCTTCACTTCGTTGAGACAGCTCATAAAGAGTGATACCGATTTTCTGGAAGGCATCGGCCTTAGTAGAATATTTGTTAATATTTACTTCTACCTCTGTTTTCTTACCTTTTAACTCCTCAAACTTAGAATTATATGTATCTAAGTCGATTCTTTCCGATAGCTTATCATCATACAAATTATCCAACATTTTCTGAATTCTGTTCTTTTCTAACTGTAATTCTTCAACTGAGTGACTATAGACTTCATTTTCTTCTTTATATTTACTTTTTAGGGCTTCTCGAATCCATTCAACAATTCTTTCGTTTTTAATCTCTAACTCCTTTATAAACTTTTCTACTTCAGGTTTTACATCAACTTCCTTCACCCAAGCTTTCTGTGAGCAATTTCTATAGTGGTTACAGTGTCCATATACTATACCTTTCTGTATCTCCCATGTAATAGTTCCTTGACACTCTTTACATCTAAACAATCCTTTAAACAAAAAGTTATGTTTTTTAGATTTCGGAGTAGTTTTGCTTTTTAACATTTCTCCTACTGTATTGAACAAATCCTCAGAGATAAGAGGCTTTTGCTTTCCTTCATAGAGTTTATCTTTCCATACAAATTTACCAATATAATATGGATTTACCAAAAGTTCCGCGACTCTACTTTTTACAAGGGGTCTACTATTATCATTTCTCAATCCTAATTCTTCCATTAAGAGAGTAATTGATTTTAATGAATGATTCCCAGTTGCATATAATTCAAACATCTTTATGACCAACGGAGCCTTATTCTCATCAATTATATGTATTTTGTGTCCGCTATCGCCGATTGTTTTATATCCTACTGGCGGTTTTGAGGGTAACCATCCTTGCTTAGCCTTTTCTTGTTGTCCTTTTCTTACTTCTTCGGATAAATTATCTGTATAAAACTGTGCAACCGAAACTTTAACATTCCAAATAAACTTTTGATGTGAAGGAGAATGTTTATTGATAACGGTAGCTTCTTTAATGAAATGTAACTCCCTTTCGTCGTCACCGTCTAGCCAATTGCTTACATCAACAGCATCTTTCATTGACCTTGTAAGTCTATCTATCTTCTCGCAAACTATAATTTTAATATTATTATCAGTTGCAGATTTAATCATATTTCTAAAGATTTCTCTTTGTTTCTTACCACTAGCGGACTCGGAAATTGCAAACTCATTTTCATTGCTTGTTTTTAAGCCAAGTTCAGGTCTATTAGCATATTCTCTTAAAAGATTCTGTTGGGCAGGTAACGAATAGCCAGTTTCTTCTTGGTCTTTGGAGCTTACTCTGGCAAAAAGTATACATGGTTTATTGTTATTCACTAGGAAAAGTTAACAAATAAAATGAGCACCCCTTGGAACTACAATGAATAGAATCCATCGTAAAGAGGTGCCCATTTTTAATTCTATTCTTAAATTGTAGTTCCATCATTATTATATAATTTATATAAATATATATAAAGGTATATTAATATATACTTATGTAATTCTTATTCTTTATTTAATTAATCTACTTCTATATCTTGAATATTACTTTTAAACTTATCTATCTCTTTTTCATAGGTATTTAGCAATAGTTCTTCAATAGAGTCCCAGAGCTCTGGTTCAAATTCAACAAGTCTGAGATATTCATTTTTTCTTCTAGGAGATGCTTTTTTCCAGTTTCTTGAGGCTGTAGGAATAGCTGGAGGATACGCACGGTAGGAGCGATAATTTTGGTTATCCTCATCATCAAGCTTGCTGGTATCTTCAACAATGGCATCACCTGATAGCTTTACAATCAAAAAGCCTTTCACAATCATGTCTCCATCATTGTAAATCATGGTTGCCCTTGCCAGAATAGATTCATGGCTCTTCAGCTCAATTTCGAACCTTATTCTGTTTACATCTAAATGAACAGTATATGCATCTTCCATATAGGAAATATAAAAAATAAATTTACTTATCGTTAAGTGTTCTCCCCAGAGTGAGAAGCAAATGAGCAATTTGTTCAAGTAGCTCACCATCTACTGTGAGGTTATATTCTTCTAAAAAAATTTCTTGTAATTTTTTTAATTGCTCTTGAGAAATCATCACTTCTAAATAAGTATTAATACTCACACCATGTTTGGACGAAATAAAAAATACAAGTAGGTTAGAAAGTATTATTAGTACAAGAGGAAATTCTCGGTTTTCCTTTACTAGCAAGCAGAAAAGTGATGATTAGAGAGCGTGTGAAAGTAAATTAATTTAGACGAAAGCAGGACGTTAAATTAATTTATAGGTTGGAAATCATAAAGTCTACCTCTAAATTAATAGGGTTATGCCTTTGATAGTTCTAAAGATGATTCGAGCCGTAAGAAATTCCCTTTTACAGGGAAAATATGTATTAAGTGATTTATAGCTTTCTCATTAGTTAATTTCCTTATCTTCTCATGTAAATACTTCATTACTCTCCTTGAATCCAAATTATCTTTAGCTATAGCCACCTTATATGAATTTAGAATATCCTTTGCAGTGGAGGGCGTAAGAATAGCACTCTGGTTATTATCTCTAGTATATAGAAAAAGTGCTAATAGGGCTAAAGGAGTGAATCCTTTATTGAATTCAAAGGATATTTTAATAGGTTCATTATCTCCATATTTATAGACCAATTGAGTATAAATAGGGTCATGTTTTAACTTTGGGAATAAAGTCAATTGAACTCTTTTCTGAGATTTAATATTAATATCAATAGATATCGGTTCAAAATAATCATACTCTTTATAGACTTCTGATTTAAATTTCGTCCAATTAATTTCAAATCTATAGAATAAGAAACCTTTCGAGTAGAACAGCTTTTGTAATGTATCAAAATCTTTGTATTTTTTTAATGAAGGTTGTGTATACAAGGCTTTGATAAAAAGATAATGAGAATTATTTCCAGGAGAGTAAGGAAATAGATTTTCAAAGCCTCTGCCAGAACGAAATCTTAACTTACTTTCAATTTCTTCAGCATCAGTAGATTGGTGTATATAATTTTCTCTCTCAAGACTGGAAAGCACATTATTAATAACCTTAGAGTCCTCATCGCTATATGTGAAGACAATACCCATGTTAGTAATTTTATTAAGAAATTCTGATACTTCAAGAATTGAGTTAGGATTTTCTTTAGTGTTTGTCTCGTGAACTATCTGTGTCCATTCTTTATATTTCTCAGGATATATCAAGAGGAATGGAAGCGATTCCATATCTACATATGAAGCTATTCTTTCCAAAATGAGTTTTTTGATTTCTTCTGATTTTGTCATTTAGCTAGAGCTTTTGAACAAAAAAATGATATTATAAACATAGCTTTACATAGATTTTAATCTTAATGTCTGAATTAAACAAATCTCAAAATCAGAATATACAAGAGGAGTTAGTGACAATAAGCCAAGCAGCTAAATTGTTAGGTGTACATATTGATACTTTAAGGAAATGGGATAAACAAGGAAAGTTAAAATCAATCAGAGTCGGAGCTAAATGTTGGCGAAGATATAAGAAATCAGATTTATTACAATTATTGAATTCAAATAATGACTCAACAGAAACTAATTAAAGCACCAGTGCCATTTCCTGAACCTGAAGAAAGTAGTTTTACTTTTATAGACCTTTTTGCAGGTATTGGAGGTATTAGAATTGCGTTTCAAAATCTAGGAGGTAAATGTGTATATAGTTCAGAATGGGATAAATATGCACAGCAAACTTATGAAGCAAATTTTGGTGAGACTCCCGACGGAGATATAACTAAAGTTGATGAAAAGGACATTCCCGACCATGATGTATTAACGGGAGGGTTCCCCTGCCAAGCATTTTCTATAGCAGGTAAAAGAGGTGGCTTTACTGATACTAGAGGGACCATGTTTTACGAAGTGGCAAGAATCATAAAAGAAAAGAAACCCAAAGCACTATTTCTTGAGAATGTTAAAGGTCTTACAAATCATGATAGAGGTCGAACCTTAGCAACAATCTTAAATGTGTTGAGGAATGAACTTGACTACTTCGTTCCAGAACCTCAAATAGTTAACGCAAAGGACTTCGGAGTACCTCAGAATAGAGAAAGAGTGTATATAGTGGGATTTAGAAAAGATTTAGGAATAGATGAATTCAATTATCCACAGGGATTAAATAAGAAGACCTCAATCAGAGACATAATTGAAAAGTCTGTAGTTGCATCAAAATATTATCTTTCGACTCAATACTTAAAAACCTTGAAAGAGCATAAAGAGAGACATGCAAGTAAAGGGAACGGATTCGGTTATGAAATAAGAGACCTTGATGATATCGCCAACGCCATTGTCGTGGGTGGAATGGGACGTGAGAGAAACTTGTTAATTGATAATAGATTGGAGGACTTTATTCCTACAACAAAAATCAAAGGAGAAATAAATAGAGAAGGTATCAGACGTATGACACCAAGAGAATGGGCAAGACTTCAGGGATTTGAAGATAAATTTATTATTCCTGTATCAGATGCTCAAGCTTATAAGCAGTTTGGAAATTCAGTAGCGATTCCTGCAATCCAAGCCACAGCAGCTGAACTTGTAAAACTAATTATTAAAAATAAATAATATGATAATGGGTAATAAAGGAGAATGGAGTGAGATTTATACATTCCTAAAACTTTTAGCAGACGGTAAATTATATGCAGCTGATGCTAATCTTCAAAAAATTGAAGAAGTTTTTTATCCTATTATTAAAATACTAAGACAAGAACTCAAGACAAGCTATGAGTATTATGCGGGTTCTGAAGTTAAGGTTCTGAATGGAGAAACTCAAGATGTAATAGTTTCAGTTCCCGTTCATGAGTTTATAGACAACGCATCAGTGCTACTTCAAACAATAAAGAGTTCTGAAAGTGTATTCAGTGCACCTTCAATTGAGGATTTTTATGTTAAAGATTAAATGTAATACTCTGAAAGCAAAATCTACAGATAAAGGAGATATTACCTTAGTTATTCACGATTTAACTACAGGATTGAAACCAAAAGTATCTTTTAGCATTAAATCTTTATTAGGAAGTGCCTCTACCTTATTAAACGCAGGAAGAACGACAAACTTTATCTATAAAGTAGTTGGAAACGTGAGTGATGAATTAATGGCTGAATTCAATAACGTAGATAGTAGTTCAAAACTTAGAGATAGACTTACGTTACTTAAATCTAAAAATTGTGCCCTTGAATATGAGGGTATGGAGAATGAAATATTCCACTCAAATCTTGTAATCATAGACTCTTCGTTACCTGAAATACTCTCCAATCTTTTAATTAACTATTACGAGGGACAGAATCCTAAAGTCAGTAGTTTAACGGAATCAATTGAATTAGAAAATCCTCTTAATTATTCGATAACCAATGAACATAAATTCTACTCATATAAAATTAAGTCTTTTCTAAGAGATGTTGCATTAGGTATGACACCTGCAAAGATATGGACTGGCAAATTTGATGCTACAGGGGGTTATATTGTTGTTAGAGAGGATGGGGGGGTAGTTTGTTACCACCTTTACAATATGAATGAATTTCAAGATTACTTATTCAATAATACACGATTGGAAACTGCAAGTACCTCTAGACATGGTTTCGGAGAAATGTACTTTTCTGAGGGTTCCTATAAATTGAAACTTAATTTACAAATTAGATTTATTAAATGATGTTGATATGGACAGAATTTCTAAAGAACAAAGAAGTAGAAATATGTCCAAAGTTAAAGGAAAGAACACAAAACTCGAATTGAGAGTTCGAAAGTACCTTTACAGTCACGGTATAAGGTATCGAATAAATTACAAAATAACGGGTAAACCTGATATAGCTATCCCAAGTAAGAAGGTAGCTATTTTTGTAAATGGATGTTTCTGGCACTGCCATAGTTGCAAAAAAGGTACCACGTTACCTGTAGCGAATGCAGATTTCTGGAAACAAAAGTTAGATAGAAATAGAAAAAGAGATATAGAAGTGGAGGAATTACTGACTGATGACGGATGGAAAGTTTTTAAATTGTGGGAATGTGAGCTTAAAGATGATTTTGAAGAAACCCTAACTACTTTAATGCATGTGATAAATGATATCAATAATTGAAGCCAGAAAGATTTTAGGAAAAGAATATGACCAGATAGCAGATGAAAAAATAGCAAAAATAGTTGAAGAGCTAGAAGCCTTATCGCATATAATAATTGACCATATACATGAGACTGTTATTCCTAATATCAACTCAAAGACTCTTGAATTATTGGAGACTTTCGGATATAAACCAAAAAAGATAAGACAGTACATAGATTACAAAGATTTAAAAATAGGAGGAGATAAAATTAACCAAAGTAAATACTTAAAGTTTCTAGAGGATTATAAGATTGCTCGAAAACAAGCAAAAGAAGACGAGCTAAAAATATAAATAGTTATTATGTATAATCTATGGCGGAAGATACTCTTGATTCCAACATACAAGCATTCATAGTGGAGCTTCCGTATTGGGCTTCATATTTAGCCTCATCTCTATTAAGTACTTCCGAATTATCAGAAGAAGATTTTTCTCATGCATATAAATGTTTTTTAGAAGATGAAGGCCTAATTGAAAAGAAAGAGGAGAGAAGAAAAATTAACACAAGTACCAGTGAACAAAATAATTCAGAATCTAAAAGTGACTTGCAATTTAAAGGATTGGAAGAAGTTGTAGGAGTTAATGCTTTAGTTGAGAAGGAAAAGTTAGAGTTTTCTCCAACATTGACCATAGTTTATGGCGGGAATGGTTCAGGTAAAACTGGCTATATAAGACTATTAAAAAGAGCCTTTTTCTCAAGAGCTCCTGAAGAAATTATGTCGAATGTAGACATAGACGAAGTTAAAGATATTTCTGCTAGATTCAAATTTTCTTCAGGTGGAGAAACTTATTACTTGAATTACCCTCAAGATGAAAATAATGCAGAGTTTACGCAGTTTGCTGTGTTTGACGGTAAATCAGTAATCATACATCTAGATGAGCGTAATAAATTTGAATTTAAACCTGTTAGTTTAGAGTTCTTTAGTTCTCTTACAGCCGCCTATAAAAAGATTGAAATTAAATTAGATGATGATATACAAAGCAGGCAAGTAAGAAAAGAATACGCAGCATTATTTGATGGTGATTCAAAAATTAAAGAAGTAATTAACAACCTTTCTTCCGATACAAATATCCAAGAATTAAATAAACTACTTCCTGTGGGAGAAGTAGATACTAGGTTGAAAGAATTAGAAGAGAAAAAAGCTCAGTTAATAGTATTGAAAAAGGATAAAGAAATTACATCGCTAACTGAAATTCAAACTTTACTAAGAGCTCTTAAAGAAAGTATTGAAGAAAATAATAAATACTTTCTTCAAGATACCATAAAGGAAGTAAAAGATAGAATTACCAACTATATAGAAAAATTAGCATTAGCAAACAAGGAAGGAATAACGAATCTACAAACAGATAAATTAAAGGCTGTAGGAACTGCCGAATGGAAGGCATTCATAGAAAGTGCAGAGAAAGTGGCTATACAGGAAGGTGATAATTATCCTTTAGAAGATTCTATTTGCATTTTTTGTCATCAGCCATTGAAGGAAGATAGTCACTCACTTATCCATGATTATTGGAAATATCTAAAAAGCAAATCCGAGCAGGATAAGAAAGATGCCAAAGAGAAGCTAGATAAAGCTATTGGTGCATACAATAGATTAGCTTGGAATTTAATGTCTGATGAAAGTATATTAAAGAAGTGGTTGAAGGATAATTACGAAAAAGAAGCTGTAAAATTAGAAGAGGACATCTCTAGTCAAAAAGAATTATCAGATTTAATACTATTAGATTTAAAGGATTTAAATTTAGAGGAAAGAAGGGAGTCTTTAGTTGAAACATCAGATATAGATACAATAGAAAGAAATATAGAAGAGCAAATTAATAAACTTAAACTACAGGAGCCGACAAAAGAATTAGAATCAGTAAATCAATCAATTACTTTATTAAACCATCAGCAGAAGCTATCGCAACATATATCAACTATTATTGAATATATAAACAATTTGAAATGGGCAGAAAAAGCGACACAGTGTAAAAGAAAATTGTTGACTACTAAAGTTACTAATAAAGAAAAGGAGCTTTCAGATAAGTTTTTTAATCAAGATTACTTAGAAGCTTTCAATGGCGAGTGTATGAGTATGGAGTGCAATTTTGGAGTAGAAATTAATCATACAGGTGTAGCGGGAACATCCTATCGACAGCTACGACTAAAGGGACATAACCCTTCTGCAATCCTTAGTGAAGGTGAACAAAAGGTTATTTCTCTTGCAGACTTCTTATCAGAAACTAAATTGTCTCAAGGCAATAAAGGTATTATTTTTGATGACCCTGTTAATTCGCTTGATGAGGAAAGAAAAAGCATTATCGCAAATAGGTTAGTTAATGAAAGTAAAACTCGACAGGTCATAGTGTTTACTCATGATTTAGTATTTGTCTCCTCTCTTATATCAGCATGTGAAGAAAACAACACAACTACAACTTGTCATTGGATTGAAAAAATCGATGGAAAACCTGGGAAAATATGGTTAGATAATGCCCCTAGTTTGGAAAAAACTTACAGGAAGTCAGGTAAAGCATGGGACTTTTACAACAAAGCGAAAGATGCATCGGGTCCAGAAGAAAGAGAAATTCATATAAAAAGTGGCTTTGCTTCATTAAGAACTAGTTATGAAACACTAGTTATATTTGATTTATTTAAGGGAGTTGTACAGAGATTTAATGAACGGGTTAGTATTATGAGCTTAAAGGATGTGACGTTTTCTGAAGAAATGAAAAATGAAATAATTAGTAGTTTTGAAAAATGTTGTAGTTACATGGAAGGTCATTCTCATAGCGATAAATATACCTATACCAAGCCCTCTTTAGATGATTTGAAAAATGAGATAGAGGTATTTGATAAGCTAAAAGGTAAATTGAAAACAAAAGATTAGAACAAGAGGAGATGGTTTAATCATCTCCTCTTAATCTGTTAAATTTTTATTTCAGAGCTCCTTGCATTAAATCTAACATTTCCTTTTGCTCAGTAGCTTTATATTTAGGAGATACTCTTAGAAGAACATTTCCTATGATACGATGTTCACCAGGATTAAGGAATCCTGAATTCTTTTGAAAAGATGATAAGTAAGTACTTCTACTTTGCGCGTCTTCTTCTGTAGCAAAAACTTCTACTGTTCCTCCAGCATCAGTTCCATAATCATTTGAAGTAGAGTAGTCCATCCCGTCTTGGTTTGTTCTTGTATCATAAAATGCACCTGCATATTGATATTGTCCATTTTTCCCGAGCATATTATTACTATCGGTATCTTCAGTGTATATCCTTGTCTTTTCTACAGTAGGCACTTCTGACTTTACTTTATCTAAAATAGATTGAACTAACTCATTACCTATTAACTTTGACTTTGATGCATTGTTGGTATTGTCTGTAAATGATTCATTTACAGAAGGAGAATTGTCTGCACTGTCAGACTGATTCTGTAGAAGAATGACTCCTCCTATTATAGCTATTGCCAGCACTACTACAGCACCTATCACGAAGCCCTTGGTCTTCATATAGAGAAAGATAAAAAATAGAATTTACAAGATTACTGGCTGAGTTATTCAAAGCTTTAAAAGCAAAGATGGCCCAACGCCAGCTAAGTCTTGCGACTTACTATCAGGGTTTCCCCAGATAGACCAAGGGTAGGACTGGACATTGAGCCGTCATCATACCCTTGGATTTTGTTACGAAACCATGCTCATATTTTTAATATGAGTTTAGGTCTCAGATAGGAGAATTATAATCTATGAAGACATAAGCTTCAACAGATGATAAAAAAGATTATTCAGTATATGTTAAATTCAAAAATTACTATGCTATCTGAGGTAAAGATAGTTAGGGCATTAAAAATAGAATATAAACGTAAGCTACTGCCATAGCCATATTTTAAATTCTGATTAGCCTATGGAACAATGTTAATAAGGAATCGAAGTAACAGCAAGGATAGTTAATTCCTTGAGTTTAATAGGATAAATTCCTATATTTCTAATATAAAAATAGATTTACTTAAACAAGTATTGTTATGAGCCTCAGAATAATGAAAATAGTATGAAACTGAAGTATAATACAGTCTATAGAACTGTAGGGATTATATTTAGAAAATTAGATTAGATATCTACATTAGTTAAAGCAAGTAATTTACTTACTGTATTCAAAAAATGGTCAGGATATTTAATGATTTTTAACCAGTCTGTCGTTCGAAAATCGTCCCAGACAGTCAGTTTTTAAAACTAATTTATGAATCAAAAATGGGATTCCCCTTGGGGGAAAACACTTACACACTAATTAATATTAAAGTAATACTTAAATTAGTAACTTTTTATGGAACGAACTTTTATTAAAGACCTATCTAAATTAGTAGGCACAACAGTAAAGATTGTAGGATTTGCAGAAAATCAAAGAGAATTAGGGAAAATTACATTTGTAGACCTTAGAGATATTACAGGAAAAGTACAGTGTGTAGGTTACCAAATGATGAAAGATGTAACAGTTGAATCAGTTTTAGAGATTGTAGGAGAAGTTAAAGCAAGACCAGAAAAAATGATTAATGCTGAACAAGAGAATGGTACTGTAGAGATTGATGTTAAAGAATATAAATTGTTAAGTAAGGCTGAAGGATTGCCAATCATGGTAAATGCTAAGGCTCAAAACGAAGCAGAAGTTGATGTTAGATTAGACTATAGATGGTTAGACCTAAGAAAACCAGAAAAGCTTTTAGTATTTAAAGTTTGGACAGAATTAGAAAGAGCATTTAGAGAATATTGGACATCTAATAATTATTTAGAAATCCACTCTCCTAAGCTATTGGGTGCGCCAAGTGAAAGCGGAGCAGAAGTATTTGAAGTTAAATACTTTGATAGAAAAGCATATTTAGCTCAATCGCCGCAATTCTATAAACAAATGGCAATGGCAGCAGGATTCGAAAAAGTCTTTGAAATAGGATCTGTTTTTAGAGCAGAGAATTCAAACACAATAAGACATACAACTGAATTCACAGGTTATGACGCAGAAATTTCTTACATTAATTCTCATTTTGATGTAATGGAAGAAGAAGAAAAGCTCATTGCTTTTGGCATGCAGAAAGTTAAAGAAAAGTATGGAGAGGAAATAAAAAAACTTTTAGGAATAGAGATTATTGTACCTACAATTCCATTTCCTAAGTTAACAATGAAGGAAGCAAAAGAAATTCTTGCAAATTTAGGAATTAAAAGTGAAAAAGATGGTGACCTTTCAAGTGAAGAAGAAAGAGAACTTGGTATGTATGTAGAAAAAGAAATGCATCATGAATTTGTTTTTGTAACAGATTATCCAATTGATGTAAGACCTTTCTACCACATGAGACATGAAGATAATCCTACACTTACAAAGAGTTTTGACTTAATGTTTAAAGGTTTAGAAATAACTACAGGTGCTCAAAGGGAACATAGATACGATGTTCTATTAAATCAGGCAAAAGAAAAAGGAATGAATATAGAAAATATTCAATTCTATTTAGATTTCTTTAAATATGGTGTTCCACCTCATGGAGGATTAGGAATGGGACCAAGCAGACTTTTAATGAAGATGCTTGGATTAGAATCTATTAGAGAATCAATGTTCTTATTTAGAAATCCTAGAAGATTAAATCCATAACTTTATTATAGGCGGCGCTAAAGCGCCGCTTTGTTAACTAATTTATTTATGAACGAATATTCAATTTCAAAATCAAAAGAGTTTGCAGGCAAAGAGGTAACTCTTAAAGGCTGGATGTATAACAAAAGAAGCTCTGGAAAGATTGCATTTTTGCAATTAAGAGATGGAAGCGGTTACATTCAAGGCGTAGTAGAAAAAGCAAATGTTAGTGAAGATACTTGGAAAGCAAGTGAGGAATTAACAATAGAGTCGTCCTGTGAAGTTATTGGTTTAGTAAAAGAAGAACCAAGATCTCCAAGTGGTTACGAACTACAAGTAAAAGAAGTTAAAGTTGTTAATATTGCACCAGAATTCCCAATTGGTAAAAAAGAACACGGACCAGAATTTTTATTTGAAAATAGAGATTTATATTTAAGATCTAAAACTCCTTGGGCAGTTTTAAGAATAAGAGATCAAGTATTTAGATCCGTAACTAATTATTTTTACGAGCAAGGATTTATTAGGTTTGATGCACCAGTTTTACAGCCTACATCAGCTGAAGATACTTCTCAATTATTCGAAATTGAATATTACGAAGACAAAATGTATTTAACCCAATCAGGACAGCTATATTTAGAAGCTGGAATTATGGGGTTTGGCAAAGCATACGATTTTGGTCCAGTATTTAGAGCAGAAAAGAGTAAAACTAGAAACCATTTATCTGAGTTCTGGATGATGGATGCAGAAATGGCAAATTATGATCAATCCATGAATGAAGATGTTCAAGAAGGAATGGTTAAAAGAATAATTAAAGATGTTTTAGAAAACTGCAAAACTGAATTAAAAGTATTAGAAAGAGACACTACTGTTCTAGAAAATTGTTTAAATAAAGATTTTGTAAGAATTAAGCATTATGATGCTAAAAAGCTTTTAGAAGATAAAGGATTTAAAGTAGATTACAACGATGATATGACTACAGAAGAAGAAATTGAAATCGGTAATCATTTTGGAATTCCAGTATTTATAGAAGACTATCCTTTTGCTGTAAAAGCTTTCTATATGAAGAAATATACAGATGAAAGAGGAATGGAAAGAGCAAGAAATGCTGATTTAATTGCACCAGAAGAAGCTAGAGAAATAATAGGAGGAAGCCAAAGAGAAGAATCTTACGAAAAGTTATTAGAAGAATTAAATAAAAGAAACTACCCTGTTTCCGACTATGAATGGTACTTGAATATCAGAAAATATGGATCTGTTATACATTCTGGATTCGGCTTAGGATTAGAAAGAATGGTTAGATGGGTAAGTGGTGTTCATCATATTAGAGAAACAATCCCTTTCCCTAGAACTACAGTATTAAGTAGACCTTAAAAATGCCCGAAAGGGCATTTTTATTTTATAGCAGTTTGTTCAAACTCCTGTTGAACTTCCATTGATACCTCTCCTGCAAATAATGCAATTGCTAAGTCTATTTCTTGAAGTTTTTGAATAGGTTCCATTTCTTTTCTAATTATGTGTCTTAAAATTGCTATTTGCTGATTTATCTCAGCATCCTCTTTAGCAACAAAATTCAGTCTCCCTAACTGTGTAGATAACCATCTATATTTTTCGTGTCTGCTTTCAATTCCAACTTCTTGATGCAAAAAGTTATATAGTTCATAAAAGAAATCTATAAATAAAGTTACCTCGTTAGTTATATATTTTATTCCTCCAGTACCTAATCTAACTTTTAATTCTTCTTGCTCATCGGGAGTTAAAGAATCCCAGCCAGGGATTCTATCTCTTATAGTTTGAGATGCAATTGTTACACCCAATACTGGCTGAACTAAGTTTTTAGTTTGTGTAAATCCGTTATAATTAAGACTTTGTGTAATTGCAGTATTCATAGAAGGAATATTTACAAATTCTTTTCCTTGGTCACGGTATCTTTCTACCCAATCTGTTCCTCCCATCGTTAGGTTTTTAAAGTCGTTCTCATTCATTTGCATTACTACCCCTTCTAAATGTAAACCTGTTAAAAAGAATAGTAATAAATCAACAAAGTCTGCTTCATTTCTAGTTCTTGCAATATTTCCTAACCACAAAATTAATCCAGGATATTCCTTTAAATAGGGAGCTAACACATTAAGCTGACCAAACAAGTTTGCAATTGAACCTGTAGAAAAAACAATTGCCTCTGATCGCTGCATTACTTCTAATAATTCTGGATGATTTCTTTCTATTTCTGCAATTCCTATTGCTTCACCTACTTCTTCGTCTATTAATTTATAGGTTCCAGGTCCCATATGAATTTGAGCTTCATCAACAGCTTCTTCGGTTACAAATTTTAAACCCGTATTTAAGTTTGTAGCTTCCAAAGTTAATCTTTTATTATAAAAAAAGTGCGGATGAATATTTTCTGGAATTAACCCAAGGTTTTTTAGTTCTGCAAAAAACTTATTTATATCTAAACCTTTTTGTATGTGTATAAAAGCTAAAAATAAATTACCAATTGAATGCTTTACTGCAGGATCAAAACCTAGTTCTTTAAATTTATTAAAGTATCTTTTACAAAACCCTATAAATCCTTCACAAAAGTCTGGATCTACAAACCCAATTTGATTACAGAAGTCTACACATGCACCAATAAATTCTGCAGTATCAGTCCCCTTATATCTTTCACCCATCTTTCTAGAAGCTTCATCACCTCTGGTATAAAATAAGAATCTTTCAATTATTGATCTTAAATCTCCCATTGGCAGTAATTGATTAGGATTAATGCCTAAATCTAGCTGAGATAAAACTTTATAAAGCCATCCTGTATGGCCCCCACTGTCATCAACACCTAATACTAAATGAATTTCATCAAGTTCTGTATCTGAATTTAATTCGTCCTGATTAACAGTTTGCCTAGTTAGAAGATCATCCATTGCAGAAGATCCGTGTCCTCCAACTCCAAGAATTGTTATAACTTTTCCTTTTGCCATTAAAATAAACTTAATAAACTTTCTACCTCTCTTACATTACTAGGTGTTTCTAAATGAGAATACTTATCACCTAATCTTTTAATTCTTATGTAATCAATATTAGTAATAGGTTTTTTAAAACCTTCGATTTTATCATCTATCCAGTAAAATTGGGAATATTTCACTTCTTTAGTCTTTTTAAAAACTTCAGATAAGGCGGAACTTAAATTTGATTGCAAAAACTCATTTTTATCTGAATCTACAATAATTACTGGTAATCTAAGCTTATTAAGCCCGCTTATCTTTAATTTATATTTGTAATGGAAGGGATCGGCATAGGTAAAAACAACAATATTCTTTTTATGAGTATTTATAAAGTCTAAGGTATCTGAATATAAGTAATCTTTTTCTAAAGAAATTAAATAATGCTTTATTTCTTCAATAAGTCCCGATATATTTTTTAATCCTAGGATTTTAAATTGCTTTTTTAGACTATGAGGTTTTCCATCTTTCTTTGCGTCTTCGTAAGCTTCTTTTATATCTTCTAAAGGTATTTTATAGGTTGAGTTTAAATACAAAAATATATCGTTATGGAATTCATCTGATTTAAATAATGTCCCATCAAAATCAACTAAAAGTAATTGTGACATAATAATACTCATATTTTATAAAAGAGATTTAAAGTATATAACGGAGTTTAAGAATGGGTCAATTACTCACTTTAATCATTATTACTGGTTAATAAGATACGAGTATTCAAAGATTCAGGCATATATTATAATTCTTTTATAAACCATTAATTAAATTCGGTATGTTAAAGATTTTTAATACATTAGGTAGAGAAAAGCAGGTTTTTACACCAATAGAAGAAGGTAAAGTAAGATTCTATCACTGCGGACCTACTGTATATTGGACTCAGCATATAGGCAATATGAGAGCTGTTGTTATGGGAGACCTAATTCGAAGGAGTTTAATGTATATGGGATACGATGTTCGATATGTAAGAAATTATACCGACTTTGGACACTTAACTTCTGATGGAGATGAAGGAGAGGATAAAATGGAAAAAGGTGCTAAAAGAGAAGGCGTTAGTCCAAAAGAAATAGCAGATAAATATATAAAAGAATTTGAAATTGATGTAAATAGTTTAAATGTTTTACCCCCAACTGTTACAGCTAGAGCAACTGACTATTTAGAATCTATGATTCAAATGGTAAAAGAACTTTTAGATAAAGGTTATGCTTATTCTACTCCAGCAGCAATTTATTTTGATGTAACTAAGTTTAAAGAATATACAAGCTTAAGCGGGCAAAAATTAGAAATGAATAAAATAGGAGAAGGTCACGGTGACGTAACAGATAGCAATAAAAAAAATCCAGCTGACTTTGCACTATGGTTTTTTAGAACAGGACCTCATAAGAATGCATTGCAATATTGGCCATCACCATTTACTTCATCTGAAGTAGAGAATGGTTTTGGGTTTCCAGGATGGCATATTGAATGTTCTGCTATGGCTAAATCTAATCTAGGTGATACTTTAGATTTACATATGGGTGGGGTAGAGCATATTCCTGTTCATCACACTAACGAAATTGCTCAAAGTGAATCTGCTAATAATGCTAAGTATGTAAATTACTGGGTTCATAATGAACATTTGGATGTAGATGGAACTAAGATGAGCAAATCTTTAGGCAATGTTTACAATCTAAGCAGTATTATAGAAAAAGGATACAATCCACTAAGTTTAAGATATTTCTTTTTACAGTCTCATTACAGGTCTAAACAAAACTTTACTTTAGAAGCTCTTGATGCATCTTCAAAAGCTTACGAAAGGTTACTTAATTTTATAAAGAGCTGGGCTAAAGAAAGTGAAAATACACCAAGACCGGATTATAAAGTGGATGAAGCCTTTAAAACTCAGTTTGTTGAAGCTTTAGAGGATGATTTTAATATTCCATCAGCTTTAAGTATTGTTTGGGAAGTAACTAAATCCAATTTGCCAAGCTATGTAAAACTTGGAACATTATTAGATTTTGACAGAGTATTAGGATTAAAACTAGATGAAGCTTTAACTAATCCAAATAGTCTAGAAATACCATTAGAAGCTCAAATTCTAATTGATGAAAGAAATATAGCAAGACTTAACAAAGACTGGCTAAAGTCTGATGAATTAAGAGATAAACTTAAAAGTGAATTTGGACTTATTGTAAAAGATACTTCTAATGGGCAGGAAGTAAGTAAAATATGAAAATTTAAAGTTCGCAATGTAAGGACTTTAAATTCTATTAGCTACTTTCATTAGAAGATCTTCACTAAAGTTTTTTCCCATTAACTGTAATCCTATTGGCATTCCTGTTTCATCTTTGCCTGCTGGTACAGCTATAGCTGGAATACCTACTATATTTGCAGTTACTGTATAAATATCTACTAAATACATTTGAACAGGATCATTTGATTTTTCACCTAGCTTAAACGCTGTTACAGGAGATATTGGGGTTAATAAGCAATCAACTTCTTCAAATGCTTTATCGAATTCGCGTTTTAATTTAGTTCTAACTTTACTTGCCTGTTTATAAAATGCATCAGAATAACCTGCGCTTAGGGAATATGTACCAATCATTATTCTTCTTTTTACTTCAGGTTCTAAATACTGACTTCTAGATTCAAACAGATTTTCTTCGTAATTATCATTTACTTTTTTGCCGTATCTTACACCATCGTATCTTGCTCTATTAGAAGATATTTCTGCAGGTACTAAAATATAATACACGCTTAAAGCATATTTAGTACTTGGGATAGAAACTTCCTTTATTTTGGCTCCCTTAGATTTTAATTCTTCAACTTTTGCTTCAATTGCATTTTTTACAGATTCATTAACACCTTCACCAAAAAATTCCTTTGGTAATCCAATTGTTATATTACTTAAATCTATATTACTTAGTTCGTTTAAATAAGAAGGAACTTCTACTTCTTGAGTTGTGGCATCATTTAGGTCTTTTCCAGCCATAACTTCCTCTAATAAAGCCATATCTTCTACATTTCTAGTAAAGAAACCTGGGGTATCAAAAGAAGAACCCATTGCTCCAATTCCATATCTGGAGTTTCTTCCGTAAGTAGGTTTAAGTGAATAAATTCCGCAAAAACTTGCTGGTAATCTAACAGATCCGCCTGTATCTGTACCTAAAGAAAAGAATCCAACACCAGCTAATAAACTTGCTGCCGATCCTGAACTTGAACCACCAGGGGTTTTTGTAAAATCCAAAGGATGTTTAGTTGGTCCAAATCCTGAATTTTCACCACTACCGCCAAATCCCCATGGATCTGAATTGCATTTCCCAATTAGAATAGCTCCTTCATCTAAACATTTTTGTACAACTGTAGATGTGTATGGTGCTATAAAATCAGACATTAATTGTGAAGAAAATGTAGTTTTAGTATCTTTTACTAAATATAGATCTTTAGCTGTAAAAGGAATTCCTAATAATCTAAATTTACTTACATCCTCCCCAGATTCTATTCTAGCGTCTATTAGTTTTGCTTGTTCAATAGCACCATCTAATATTGTTATAAATGCATTTATTTGTGGATTTATTTGATGAGCTCTTTGCAGATGCTCACTTACTAAATCAGCAACTTTTACTTCTTTATTCTTTATTTTTTCAACAGTTTTAATTAAGCTCTCGATTGTAGGAATTTCTAAGCTATTGGTCATTTAAGATTGAGTTAAATTTATTCTATGGAATTTTAACTTAAGAAATAAAGTTTTAACAGTATAGCTTTAAATAGATTTTGTTATTTACTTATGGCAGAAGATTGAATATAATTCCCCTATGAATTCAAATTCAAGTCACTACAACTTTAAAGGTTTAGCACTCATTATTATTAGAGTTTCTACTTTTAGGGAGTGACATTTATAGATGTTATTTATAAAGCCTCCCAAAGGGAGGCTTTTTTATTATCTTTATGAAAAACGTTAAAAAACTAGAAGCATTATTAGAATATCCATTAAAGCAATACGACTTTGATGCAATTCTACGGTTAGACTACATGTTAGAAAAGTATAAAGTTTTTGAGACTTTAGATGCTTCTACACATAATATTAAAAGTCATTTAATTGGAACTGCCAAGAATGTTGCAAAATGCTTTGATGAATACACAGCTAGCTTAAATTTAATTAACTATGATTATTTAAAAACAACTGCTGTTCTAGCTGGGTTCTTTCATGATTTGGGTAAGGTATTGTGGGAAGGCAGGGCTATATATGATTCTTTAGAAATTGAGGTCTTATTAAGAAAGTATGGATTTAAAGATATTGCTCAAGCAGTTAGACACAACCCATATTTATTTTTGTATGATTTACACAATGGGCATGTAACAATACCACAGTTAGTGGTTACTTATGCTGACTCTCAAGTAAACTCTGCTGGAGAATATGTTGATAGAAAAGTTAGATTAGAGAAGATTCTAAACAATAAAAGGATTAACAAAACATTTCAAAAAGAGTATTGGTCAATACTTGAACGAGTTTACGTAAATAGAGTTATAAGAACTCCTCATAGCATAACTAAAATCTCATTTTTTGAAAGATGCGATGGAAGGTATCCAGTTTCTAACTCTATTGAATCCTTAGGTAAGCTATCGTCTTATCATTTAGCAAAAGAAATGAGCAAGATGGGATACAGTGTTAGTATATTTACCGATAATAGTAATGAATTTAATACAGAAGGCATTAACTTTTATGGAATAGGGAGTGATTTATTAGAAAGTTATTCTGCAGCAAAAAAGTTTGATATTACTTTTGTAACAGGATGGACATCATTATTTTCGTTATTAAAAAAATCTAATAGCAATTTACCAATGATGGTAATGAGGTCATTAAAAGAAAGTTCATTAAATTCAAAAAGAGTAGAGCCTTTACTTGAAAATGATTCAAGAGTAATTTTGGTTTCTAAAGAATCAAAGTCATTACTACTAAAGTATACGGATAAAAAAACAGCAAACTTTAGAGTTATAGCAAATGGAATCGATAAAAAGACATTTTTCTATAAATCAGGTAATGTACTAAATCAATTTGTTTATGCAGGGGCAACTGTAGAGGAGAAAGGAATTTACGAAGTTATAGAAATTGCAAAGGCTTTTCCTAATTTAAAATGCATTATTGCAGGCTCAGCAAATATGTATGGTCAAAATGAAATTAGTAAGGATAAATTGCCAGACAATATAGTCTTTTTAGGTGAAGTAAGCCAAAGTCAGTTAGCAGAAATTTATAGAACATCGCTATTTAGTCTTGCTTTAACAGATCCAGAAAAAATATTTGAAACTTTTGGAAAGTCTGCAGCAGAGTCTCAATTATGTGGTTGTCCTGTTTTGCATTTAAAAAATGGAGGGTTAAATTCAACTGTCTTAGAATATAAATTAAACTTTGGTTTAAAGAAATTTAATTTAGTTAAATTTGCAGAGTTTATAAATCAAAACCTAAATAACTTTAGTGATAGCAATCAAAGAGAAGAATTAGCACTTAAAGCTAATGAAGTACACAGAAGTTGGAAAACAATTGCAGGTAATTACTTATTAAGTGCTAATATTGAACTTATACTTTCATTAAAAAAGTTATTAACAACAAAGCAAAAAATCTTTGATTATTTGTATTCATAATTAGAACACTAACTTGTATTAGGTATAAATATTCTGTATTCTTATTAAGTATTGTTGTACTTATTAAGAAAAATATATGGGACTACTAGATTTTATTTCTAAAGGTGGTAATAACGCACAGGATCCTAATACAAATCCACCCGCTGTACCTGATTTTGCAAGTATTCAGCAAAGTTACACAAATCAATCTTTAGCTAATGTTTCTTATCCTATGGCAAATCCTACACCATATACACCAACTAATCCTGTTCCTCCTCAGTATAATCCTACAGAGCAACAGAGGCAGGAATTTCCTGATGTAAATGCTGCCCCAGCACCTGAGTTTGCACCAAATGCAGCAGTAGCACCTCAGCCTTTAGATATTATGGAACAAGGAAATGTACCTATGCAGGGTAATGTTACTATGCCAGAGATTCCACCAATGACGCAAAAATTAGTACAGAATCAGAATATTCAACCAGAAAATACTACAGATGTTCCTGCAGATGGATATGTAGACCCAAGTAAACATCCTGTAATTCCTGCTGTAGTTCCAAATCAAGGACATACTGCAACATTACCTGAGGGAATTAAGATTACAACTTTTGAACCTGTTAATCCTGAAAGTGAATCAGCTGCTGTTCCTCAACCAGTAGCAAATGAACCTGTAGTTGATCAGCCACAATCTGTAGAAGTTCCGGAAGTAAAACCTTTTGAAGTTCAACCTAGTCCTGAATTTGCAGTTAGCAACTTTGATTCAAACACATCTTTAAATGTTGGTATAGAAGCAGCTCCTACTACCAATCAGTTTGAAAGTACAACTGTTGCACCGATGCAGAATAATAGTGTAGAACTACCAGTTATGCCAGATGTTAATACATTAACACCTGTAAATACTGAAGCAATTTCAGCTTTACCTAGTCAAGTATTAACTCCAGAAGTTCCTGTAAATCAGAATGAAATTGCAAATCAGTCACAATCAATTGAATCTCAAGCACAACAATCAAACTTACCTACTGAACCTGCAGTTGAACAGTCAGCGCCGGTAGAAGGAATTGAAATTGGTGTAGGGAGTATGGATTCTCCAATGGCAGATTTGACTTCAGCACAAAACAGTAACTTAGATCCTATGCCAGCAGTAGAATCAACTTTGCCAGTGGCTTCTACAAATGAAATATCAACATTAGACCCAAATAATGCTCTAGTAGAGGATGTTACACAAAATGCTGTAATTCCTGTTCCTGAAGTAACAGAAGTAAAAGAATCAAAAGCCGAAACAGCACCTGAAGCTACACAGCCAGTGCCAGTAAATTTTGAAATGAATTATTTTAGAACTATTGGATTTATAGGTTTAAATACTCAGCCTAATCTTAAAGTTGTAGAAAAGGTATCAGAGTTAGCAGGAAAATTGTCTGATTATGCAGAAGTATTTATAATTGACTCCGCAAAAGGATATGCGAAGACAATATTTGATAGTGCTAAAGAAAAGAACATAGAATTAACAGGTATGTACTTAAAACCTTTCCACTCTACTTATAGTGACGAAGCAGAATTAGGTGATTATGAGAATTTTACTGTAATGATGTTCTCAAATAATTCAGATAAAATTAAGAATTTAATAAAAGAGTCCGACATCTTAGTAATGCCTGAAATTACAGGATTAAATAGTCTTGGTACATTGTTTGAGATTTGGTCTACAAATAGTATGTATCCAGGTCAGCATAAGCAGCTTATCTTATTAGGAAAAGGTTGGACAAATATTCTAACTCAGTTAAAAACATTATTTAAATTAACAGATGCTGATTTAAGCTTTGTTAATGTGTGTGCAACAGCAGAGGAAGCATTAGCAAAAATTACAGAGCTAGATAAAATGTATTTAAACAAAGAAGTTAAACAACCAAGAAAGGTTATAGATTTAAGAGAAGAAGATGATGAGGAAGGATTATTTATATAAGTAGTATTACTAAATAAAAAAAGGACTCTTTTAAGAGTCCTTTTTTAATAGGTAATCTTCTTATTTAAGCTTAAGTTCAAATTTATATATGTTATTGACTTCTAATCCTGTAGCATCTTTTTCCTGTATAAGTGCATAGATTTCGGTATTATTATTCGCAAATAATAATTTATTGTCTACAAATTTAAAATCTTCAAGCAAAGTATGAGCATTAAGTCCATCATAGTCCATAATTGTAGCTTTATTATTCTTAAAGAACACAATGTTCTTGCCAGTAGAAGCAAATTCTAAATTATCAAAATCCTCTAAAGAAATATTTAAACTATAATTAAATGTATCTAAGGTATTAGCATTAAAGTTATCTTCTGTATAATACGAATGCAAACTATTATTCTTAGTGTACAGTATTAGTCTTCCATTACTTAAACCTTTGTAAAAGTTTGCTGTAGTGTCTATAACATCTACAAACTCTTTTTGAAGATCTACATAGTACAAAGTATTGTTTGTAGATAGTACTAATATATTAGGATTTTCTGCTACAGTATAAACATTATCTAGTTGATTTGGGATAAATGGCACTAGTTTAGATGTAAATTTATACTCTGCTATAGCTTTGTTTGTATAGTAATAGAGTTTATTATTTCTTATAAAATAAATAGTATTTGTTGTTACGCTGATTGTAGAATCGCTTTCAGTTAAATTTACTAGACTAATTTGTTGACTTACTAAATCATACTCAAAGTAGTAATTATCGTATTTAAATATTATTGATTGATCCTCTTTAAACCAAGAGAGCTCTTGAGTTGTATTAATATTTAACTGCTGATTTAAATTGGTTCTTTTTGTAGTATCTGATAGGTTATAAAGGTAGTTGTTACTTCCTGCCTGCAATATGAGTTTATTATTATTGGACGATATTAAAAGATTATAACTGTTATTTAATAATTCTTCTGTTTCTAGAGCTGTAAACCTTACAATCTGACTTCTTTGGAGTGTGTTAGAAAAATCTAATAAATTTCTACTGAGCTTAATTCGCCAAATTCCATCTAAAGCACTTTTATTCAGTACAGTGTAGTAAATATATTGTCCATCTGCTGAATAAAAACTCTTGCTTATATTTTGCTCTGCAATTTTAGAAAAAGGTACAGTATTAGGATAAAGCTGAGCAAAAACATCTTTTACAATTCCAGACTCTACTTTAATTTGTTTCTCCCATGGTGAATATCCCTCTTTACTTAATCGTAAGTTTACAATACCCGGATTAATTCCTGTAATTCTAAAATCAGAAAGTTGAACTTCTTCGTCATTAATATATGCTTTTATGTTGTCTGCTGGTATAGATGTTATTCTTATAATCCCTGTTTGAATAAACTGGCCACTTTCTTCTAATTTTTGTCCTTGAGAAATAATTAAAACAACAATAGAAGCAACTAAAAATAAACCCAATGAAGCCAATGGGAGTATAAATTTTAATATAGATTTGGTAATTTTGGTCATATCTCCATTTTAAGTCAAATTACTTTAAATTTCATCTAACAAGTTGTTTTTCACTCCATGTTACTCTTTTTGTATGTTCCTGACCTAACATCATTCTAGTTGTAGACTCAATAAACGGTAAGAATCCAAAAGTGAAGAGAGATATAATGTTAAATGGTATTTCGACTATTAAAGTAGCTATATACTTAACTATTGGCATCTTTTTAGGTCTAGAAGGAATAATAAATAATTTTATAATTGTATTAGGAATTAAAAATAGAGTAGCTAAAGTTAAAAGGTTCGATACAGTTTGTGGTACTGTTATTGATATTACTTGTCTACTAAGTTCATAATTAATCAAAAATACAATTGGAATTCCAAATGCAATTAGAAACGCCAATACTTTCCAAAAGACAAATACTTCAAACAAATGATAAATCTTAGTTATTCTCTCAATTAAAGGAATATTCTTGTTATATAAAAGCTCCTTAGTTGCTAAAGGAAAAGTTATTACCCCCCAACCCCATCTTACATATTGCTTGTACTGATCTACATGATTTTTAAAGTAGTTTTTATTATAGACTGCATCTGCACTTAATGGGGTAAAGAATACTTCGCATTTCCAATCACCATTAAAGTAAAAGTAAGGTCTCCAGAAGAAAGTAGTATCATCTATACCAAGAGAAGTATCCCAGTAATTTACAGCTTTCATAACACCTAAATTTAAGGTAAAGCACGACCAAGTTTCTCTTTTATTCTTTTCTAAAACAGAAGACGATAGCACGGGTAATGTAAGTCCAACCATTAAAATTCTTACAAGCATTGGAACATCCCAATAGTTATTATTAAATGTGTATAGTCCAGTTTGGTAAAACTTCTTATTTCTTTTTTCTGCTGTTAACCATCTAAAAGTTAGTGAAGCTAAATAATCTCCGCTAAAAACTAAATCTCCATCTGGAGCAGTAATTAAAAATTCATTTATATCTTCGCCTCTACTTTCTAATATCTCTACAGTTTGTCTTGTTCCCCAGGTTCTATTTGCAGCAGCACCTATAGCTTCACCGTCAATATTTTCTGGATGAGTAAAGCAAAACAATCTATCACCAAATATATCTCCAAAGTCTCTTTTTAGATATTCACCTCTTTTAGCATATTCGGGGTCTTTTTTTGCTTTTCTTTCTTCAATAGAAACAGCTAAATAAATTAACTCTGTAGGGTAATTTTGATTAATCAAGGCATTAATAGATCTTTTTATTACATCGTACTCTTCTCCATAATTTGCAATTACTATTAATTGTTTAGGTAGAAGTCCACTTTTAGGAAGAGTTTCTGGTTCAGGCAGTAAATTCCTATCTAAAGAAAGACATTCTTTAAGCCAATCTTTTTTTGAAGCTCTCCAAACTTGAAAATATCCAATTATTGAACCAATGCTTAGTATAAAAGCTCTATAGACCCAGTAGACAGATAAGACTACTAAAATATTAATAATAAGATATGGGAAAGAAAATCCTAGCCATAATGGTGATAGTAGAAATACCCAAATCAAAACCCCAGGAATAATTTCTAAAATTCTTTGAATAATTCTGTCATTAAAAGCTCTTTCCTTAGTCATTTTATCCTTTAAATCTTTATGTTAATATAAATCCGTACTAGCTTAATGAATAAACCTATGCAACAAGACGAGAATCCTAATGCAGATAATACTAACTCTAATTCTAGTAAAGTTCAAGATGGCACAACTCAGTCATCGTTATCCGATATAAAAAGTAAAGTAAAAGTAGAAGAAATCTCTGAAGGAGTTTATAGGGCGACTACAGAGAAAAGCAGCTATATAATTGAGTATGATATTAATAAATGTATAGGGGCAGCCTCATGTGCTGCTATTGCACCATTGACTTTCTTTATGAACGAAGAAAACAAAGCTCAAATACGTGAAGATGTAGAAGACTTTGACGAAGATGAAGTTATTTTAGCAGGTGCCCAATCTTGTCCAGTATTTGCTATAAAAATTATCGAAAAATCTACAGGGAATGTTTTATTCCCTATAGAAGGTGACTAAAATGCAAAATTTAATAAAAAGCATTAAGCGAAACAAACATTTAATACTTTCAGTATTAATAGTTATTCTTGGCTTTTTGTTATTCTTTCCAACTAAGGTAATTACTATAGATGAGCATGACTATTTAAACAATGCACATCTTTTAATTAATGGTGATTTAAAAACAGATTGTAATTTAAATATACCTGGCCAGTGGCCAACTAATTTAGGATATTGTATTTCTAAATACAATATCGGTACTTCAATTTTTTTAATACCTGCAGTATTGATTGATACTAATTTAGTGATACTGACTTCCTTAGTAATATTTTCTTTTTCTATATTGGTATTCTATAAACTAATAATTTTTTATAAATTAGATAAAAAACTAATTTATATCTTTGCTTTGTTTCCACCGTTTATATTCTTTTCTAGAACTTTACTTTCCGAAATTTACTCAATGAGTATATTGCTATTTATCTACTACAGCCTTTTAAATCTTAAAAGTTTTAAGTATAGAATTCTTGCACCTATATTGATTATCATTTCTTTATACATTAGATATACAAATATAATTCCGGTAGGTATATTAGCTATCTACTTCCTTATATATTACTTAAGACAAGAATCTTTTAAGGACTTAGTCAAGAAGTATTGGATAATACCTATTATTTTAGGATTAGGTGCAATAACATTGTTTATTTTTAATCATAATTACTACGGATTTTTTTTAAGATCAGGATATTACTTCTCGGCAGAAGAGGGTAATATTGTTCCTCTTCAATTCCCAGTTGTATTTTTTAAATACTTTTTATTAGTAAATATCTTTTATCCGTTTGGGTTGATTTTTCTTTTTAAAAGCAGGATAAAGCATACAAAGTTATTTGCAGTATTATTTATAACTTTGCTTTTATTCTACAGTATAGTAAAAAATGAAAGTTTCCCCGGCAAATTATCAGATATTATATTAGGCTTAAGATTTTTAATTCCAGTATATCCATTTTTAATACTTCCTTATGCTGGATTAATAAATAACTTTAAAAATGAAAGGGTTTATAAATATTTGATGTATACTATTATTATCCTATTAATTTGTTCAAGCCTGTTAGTGAATTTACTGCACTATAATTTTATAAATAAATGAAAATAATATTACTTACAACTTTCTATAAACCTTCTGTGGGAGGGGTGGAGAGACAGGTAGAAGAAATATTTTTAAATCTAAAGAAGAGAGGACACAATGTAAGGGTCTTTACTACTGATGCTTCTCATTCAACTAATAAAAGGTTAAAAAATGTTCCTGTTGAACATGATGTAGAAAGATTTAAATATTTGTTTGGATTTGGATTCTTTTTTAGATTCTCCTTGAGTCTTGTAATAAATCTACTATTTACAGACTTTGATGTAGTACATGTCCATAATTCACACGATGCCCATTTACTTCCGGCTCTATTAATAAAGATAATTAGAAGAAAAAAGATTGTAATTACTGGACATAATCCTTATGTAGTAGATAAATCCAAGCGAAAAGAAAGACTGTCAAAAGGAGTAATATTATTTGACTCAATATTAAAAATCTTTAGATTAGGTGTAGATAAATATATTGCATTGTTAGAATCCGAGAAGCAATTTGTAAATAACTACTTAAAGATTCCCCTAAATAAGATAGACATTATTCCAAATGGAATTAGAGATCCTTATTACAAGGAAGTAAGACAACTTACCGATAGTAATCTTTTTTATACCAAATATAATTTAGATAAAGATAAGTATAAATTAGTTGCAGGATTACTATGTAGAGTAGATTTTGTAAAAGGTATTCAAAACTTAAAAACTGCAGTTAATAATAATCCCGACTGTTTATTTATAATAGGGGGCGGAGATGGGGGATATTTAGAATCTCTAAAAGAAATGTTTAAAGAAAACTCTAATATATTTTTTACAGGAGAATTTTTGAATGTAAATGAGTCATTAGACTTTTATGCGTTTATTGATATATTTTTGCTACCAAGTGTATATGAACCTTTTGGTATTACAATTGTAGAAGCTATGACCCAAGGTAAGTATATATTGGCAAGTTCTAAAGGGGGGCCTAAAGAGATTATTAAAGGAGAGTACGGGGAAGTTCTTGATCCTTTAAATGAACAAATGTGGTCCGATAGAATTAAGGATATAAAAGAGAGTATCGATGTTTTTACTACTAAGGGGCAACTTGGAATTAAAGACTCTTTAGAGTATAAGTGGGAAAGAATTACCGATAAATTAGTAAGTTTATATAAATCAATTTGATATAATTTTTTTATTCTTCACTTAGAATTCAAAGGTGAAGGCTAAAATTGTTTTATTAAATGTTTAGATATAAATTATGAAAATACCATCTTTTGTTTGGGTTGTACTTATTCTTATAGTAGGATTTGGTTTTTTAATGCTTTTAGCAAATCAAAAAAACAATCAAAGTGTAGTTAATGCAACATTACCTGTAGATGTAGAAGTTTATGTAGATTTTAACTGTCCACACTGTGCTGAATTTGAACCATTTGTAACTGAGGCTAGAGAAAAATATGGAGATAAAGTTAATATTCAGGTAAAAATGCTTCCATTTTTAACTTCTGGACAAACTCCAGACACATCTGCCGAATATGCTTATGCAGCTTTAGCAGCAGGAAAGCAAGATAAAAAAGAGGAATTTACAGAATTGCTTTTTAAATGGATAACATTTAGAAAAAGCCCTACAAATACAATCTTTACCTATACAGATGAAGAGAAGCAATTATTTGCAAATACAATAAATTTGGAAGAATTAGCTTCTTATTTAGAGCTTGACGTTCAAAAGTTTAATGCAGATAGAGTTAGTTCCGAAGTTAAAGCAGAATTACTTGCAGAAAAAGATTCCGCAGTAAAAAGAATGGGTGCTATTTCTACACCAGCAGTCTTTTACTATGGCACTTACCAAAAACTAAGTACGTATAACGATTTAGATGCTAAAATTGATTCCTATATAAAGCAAGCTGAAGCCTCAACAACAAATAAATAAACCTATGAGATTAAGTCGTTTTTTTACAGAAAGAAAGAATTTAAGAATTGGTAGCAGTGTTAAATTGGCAGATACGGATATAGAACATATTAGAAAAGTTCTTAGATTACAGAAAGGCGATAAGGTAATAGTATTTAACGGTGAAAAAGAATTTTCTGCAATTTTAACTCTTGTTAAAAAGGATGTTGTACTAGTTAAACTCGAAGAATTACTAAAGGAAGATTTAGAAAAATCCGATAGAACTAAATTTACATTAATACAAGGTTTATTAAGAGCTGGTAAATTTGATACTATAATTGAAAAAACTACAGAATTAGGTATTGATAATATTATTCCTACTGAATGCGACTTTTCTCAGACTAAAGTTGAAGTTGTAGAAAGAAAACTAGATAGATGGAATAAACTAGCTGTCGCTGCTGCCAAGCAGAGTGAAAGAATAGATGTTCCTTTAATCTATGAAGGAGTTGTATTTAAGGATTTGGAAAACTTACTTAAAGAATTTGATGAAGTTATTTTTTTTACAATACCTAGAAAGAAAATTCCCGAATCTTTAGAATCATTAAAGCTATCACAACTAAAACCTAACAAAACTGCTAAGAATATTGCATTTCTAATTGGGCCAGAAGGCGGTTTTTCGCCTAGAGAACATGAATGGGCTAAAAGCTGGAACTTAAAGTTTGTCCATTTTGATGGACCTGTATTAAGATCAGAAACTGCAAGTATTGTTTTAACCGGAATATTAAAATATATTTATTCTATTTAGATAGAATTAGATATAGTTCGTTAGAAGTTCTTAGACTTTGATTTTCTAGTTTAAGGTTATATATTTTGGCCATATTCTTAATTTCTTCTAATCTCCAGTATCTTTGTTTTATAAAGGTTAGTTTTTTATCTATTAACTTGCTATTTCTATATACTTCTACTTCTTCTTTAGATATTGAAGTATTTGTTTTAGATAGGTATTTATATGTAGACCAATGCATTTTATAAGTTATTTCACCAAGGGTTTTTTCTGTTGTAAAATCAAACCTAGCAGGATTAACTAATTGTGCATTATCAATGTTGATTAATATTTTGCCATCTTGAACTAATAATTCCTTTAGTCTTTTAAGCAAACTAAGTGCATCTTTTTTAGTTAGTGCAATTTCATTAAAAGAGTTCCATAAAAGTATTATTAAATTAAACTTTTCTTGGGGAGCAAAGTTAAAAATACTTTTATTTACTATTAGCAAATTATCATTCGTATAGTTTTTATTAATTTCGTTTAGCATTAATGAAGACGAATCTAAAGCAGTAACATTAAACCCCAATTTAGCTAAAGGGATCGAGTGTCTACCAGTCCCCGCTCCAACATCTAATATATTTGAACCAGGTTCTGTAAGTCTATTAATTAGTGAAATCTCTTCATCAGTAACTTCAATACTTTTTAAAGGAAGACTTACTAAATCGTAATATTTAGACGTTACATTATTAGGGTTAGAAATTAATCCCATTCGCTTACAGGAAAATAATTAATATCAGAGATATTTTTAGCATTTGCAAATACCATCGCAATTCTATCTAACCCAATTCCTATTCCAGCAACATTTGGTAAACCACTTTTAAGTGCATTTATTAAATCATGGTCAAATGCAATCTCTTTAAGCCCTAACTTTTTTCTAGCCTCTGCTTCTTCAATAAACCTTTGTTCTTGGTAAGTTGCATCAATTAATTCTGTATATCCATTTCCAATCTCTTTTCTTGCTAAGTAGATTTCGATTCGCTCACAAACTAGAGGATTTGTTGTGCTTGGCTTTGTAAGTACACATATCTGCTTAGGAAAGTCATATACAAAAACAGGTTTATTTGTAGGTAATTTAGGCTCAATTTCGTTTGCCCAAATCCATTCGTATATTCTTTGCCAATCATCTTCGTTAGTTACATTATATCCTTTATTAATAGCAACTTTTCTAAATTCATTTTCATCCTGAATTTCATTCAATTTTATTCCTGCGAACTTTTCTAAGGCTTCAGGTATTGATACTTTATGCCAAGGAGCACTTAAATCAATTATTGAACCTTGATAATTTATGCTTAAATCTTGATTATAAGGAGTTACATCAATAGGAAATCGATTAAGTTTCTGTTCTTTTGCTAAACTTTCTTTTATGTAGTTAAATAAAAAAGTAAAAAGCTCTTCGCAGTCATTCATTAATCCTCTGTAATCTGTATTTAAATGGTACCATTCAAGCATAGTAAATTCTGGAGAATGATTAACTCCAATTTCTTCCAAACCCCTTAATACTTTGGTAATTACAAAATGCTCCCCTAATCCTGCAGCTAATATTTTTTTATTATATGTTTCTGTTGTTGGAGTTATGTATCCTACCTTAACTTTATTATCTTTTAATTCTATATTTGTTGTTAATATATCTAAGTATCTTTCCTGAGGTAGAGCATTGGTAATTATAGGACTTTCTAATTCGTGATAGTTTCTTCCTTCAAAGAACTTTCTACACCCTTGAATAAGATATTCTTTTATAAAATACCTTTGAAATAATAGAGGGTTTTCTTTTAATTTCTGCCAAGTTTTCATAGATATAAAAAACGGATTCAAGTTGTATTAATATATTTAATAGTAACTCAAATCCGTATTAATAGTAAGTATTATTCGTTAGCTTTAGAGTAGTACTCGTTTGTTTCAGTATTAATTAGAATTTTCTCTCCATTTTTTATAAATAATGGAACTTTAACTTTTAATCCTGTTTCAACTGTAACTTCTTTCATAGCATTTGTTGCAGTATCGCCTCTAACTGCATCAGGTGCTTCAATTATAGTTAATGCAATCTTACCTGGTAATTGTACATAAATTACTTCATCTTCGTAAAAAGACATTACGTACTTTGCATCTGAGTGTAGGTAATCAGTACCCCCAGGGATTAAATCTAATGAAACTGTTACTTGATCAAATGTATCTGGATTCATAAAATACGCACTGTCTCCATCATTATAAAGATACTGCATATTCCTAGTTGAAACCTCTAATTCTTCAACCTTTTCTCCTGATTTTAAAACAATATTTACAAATTTACCTGTTTTAATAGACTTTAATTTACATCTATTAAATGCAGATCCTTTTCCAGGTGAATAAAACTCTTTTTCAACTAAAATATGAGGCTCGTTGTTGTGTTTTATAATCATTCCTCTATATAGCTCTGATGTTGCTGACATGTTTCTTAATATAATAATTACATTCCACAATTCAAATAGTTTATATATCCAGTAAATAACAAGATTTGTGAATTTATAGATTATTCAAATTGATCGGATAATTCTACCAAAAAAGGATCATTATTGCTATAGGGCTTAATGGGCTTTTCTTATTTACTAAAATTTTACACAAGAATTAATTGACACGTAAGAAATTATTGATAAAATCCTACGTCTTAGCAAGATATTTTAATTAAAGTTAAATTGCACTTATGGCTAAAACAGCTTATATGGTGACCATGTTAGTTGCCGCCTGGTTTGCTGATTTACTATTAATTGGTGGAGATGATTAATTGTGATAGTAACCAATGGCTTCAGAGATATGGTTGAATCCATCCTTCTTTGCTAACTGTTCTAATCCCTTATTAATTTCTTTAATAAGGGAAGGTCCCTCAAATATCATTCCTGTTATTAACTCTAGTAAAGTAGCACCTCTTTTTATTTTTTCGTAAGCATCCTCAGCTGAAAATATACCTCCAACTCCAATTATTTTTAAACTAGTACCGTAGTTTTTGTATGTATAGCTAATTAGATTGTTGCATAAGCTCTGTGTAGGCAATCCACTAATTCCTCCTTTAACATTTTCTGGAATTTCATCTTTTATTAAAGCTGGATCTTTTACCTTTGTTAAGTTACCTATTACTACACCTGTAAATTTGTATTTTTGTATAACTTTTAGTAGTAAATCAAACTCTTCTATCTGTAGATTAATAGGCATTTTTACAAAAATAGGTTTT
The DNA here is from genome assembly GCA_964414295.1 of uncultured Candidatus Saccharibacteria bacterium. GTDB lineage: Bacteria > Patescibacteriota > Dojkabacteria > J137 > J137 > Brojett037. The sequence goes on from CAYPVU010000020.1 coordinate 69,201, forward strand.
TCAGTTTTTAACTCTGAAAGTTTATTCAATAATCTTTCGAGTTTGTCTTCTGTAGTAAAGGGTTCACCTCCAAAAGTATTAGGGCAAGAAATATTAATTGTATAGTATTGTCCAATATTATTATCTATTAAATACTTTAAACACTCATAATAATCTTGTATACCTGCTTCTTCAGTTGAAGTCTTAGATGAGTTAGTTTTTGCTACAGAAACTCCTAGTACCATATCTGTCTTTAGAGCTTCTTTTATTCTATTTGCAACTTTCTTTACACCATCGTTCATTAGACCATAGTAGACCACTAGTCCTTTAGATTTTTTTAATCTATAAAGTCTTGGTTTAGGATTCCCTTTATAGCTATCTAAAGTAACAGATCCAATTTCTTCAAATCCAAATCCTACATAAGGTAGAATATTTAGTAATTTTGCGTTCTTATCAAAACCCGCAGAAAGTCCTACCGGATTTTGAAAATTAACATTACTAATTTTTTGTTCTAAGAATGGAGAAGAGTAGTAGAATATCTTTTTTGTTACAAATCTAGTAACTCTGTATCTACCCAAAAAAACACCAAAGTAAGTTATTGAGTCGTGTATAAATTCGGGATCGAATTTAAAGACAATAGGTTTAAAAATGTATTTATAAAGTGTAGTGACCATGTAAAACTATTTTATTCCTCTTTTCTATTTTTGCAAGAAGAATTAATTGCACTCCTCGCACTTACCTTTTAGGTTTAGTTCAAAGTCTTTTATATCTAGATTAAGTGGTAGTAGTTTTTTTAGTTGCTCTGTATCTATGTCTACAGGTATAACTTTTTCGCAGTTTTGACAAATAAAGTGCTGATGATAGTCATGTTCTACATTAATTTCGTAGCTTGATACACCTTTTTTAACATTTACTTCTCTTAGAATTCCCTGTTCTACAAATAAAGCTATATTTCTATATATAGTTGCTCGATCTATATCGGGTAGCTTTTGAGTAACTTCATTAGCAGTTAGTAAATCACCGTTTTTGAATATTTCTAAAATCTTTTCTCTTTTTTGACTATTTTTCATACGTAATGCAAATAAGTTGCAAAATTATAATGCGACACTGTTGCATTTGTCAAAGATATAATTTAAAATCCCTTATCTTATTTTATTAGTTTGTTTATGGATTCTATTTTAATGCCAATAGGCGCATCACTTTTAGTCAGTTTAATGTCATTTGTAGGTATAGTTTTATTAGTAAATAAAATATCTAAAAGTTTTATATTAACTGCTTTAATCTCCTTTGCAGCAGGTAGTTTAATAGGAGATGTTTTTTTCCACTTATTACCGGAGAGTATAGAAACTTACGGATATTCTAATACCACAGTATTTGGAATATTAATTGGTATTATTTTAATGTTATTAGTAGAAGCATATCTGCACTGTAGTCATGATTCTGAAGAAGAAATTGAAAAAGCAAATGACCATTCCACACATTCGCATGTACATTTAGGGAAATTAAATACTTTAGGAGATGCTTTACATAATTATTTAGATGGAGTTGCATTAGCATCTAGCTTTCTAATTTCTCCAGAAATTGGTATTGCTACTACTGTTGCCATTATACTGCACGAAATACCGCAAGAGTTTGCAGATGTTTCTGTATTGGTTTATGCAGGCTGGAGCAAGGCTAAAATTTTAGTAATGAACTTTTTAACTGCTCTAACATCCTTACTTGGAGTATTTACTGTATATATTCTAAGCAGTATTAATAGTGAATTAGAAATGTATTTAATTCCAATTGCAATAGGTCAATTTATCTATATAGCACTTGCAGATTTACTGCCGGTAATACATAAAAAAGCTGGAGTAAAAAAATATATAATAGAAATTACTACATTTTTAATAGGCATAGGTTTAATGTATTTGCTTACACTAGCAGAAGCCTAATATAAATCCAGGTAAATTAAATTATTCCAAGGATCTAATGTTGAAAATGATTTTTCGGAAATTTGGTTTACCTGAATATTTTTACTTCTTAAATTCTCTAATACTCGTTTAAATAAATCTAAACTATAGTATTTAATTTGAAAGCTTTTTAACCCTGTTAAATTTTCTGGCCTTTTTTCAGCTCCGTTGCTTTGCCAAGTATTAATACCTAAATGATGATGATAACCATCTTTAGAAATGAACAATGAATTACTGCTTTGTGTAATTACATCAAATAAAAGTATGTCACTATAAAATGCTTTTGCATTTTCAATATTCCCAACTCTTAAGTGTATATGTCCCATTTTTGAAGGACTATTAGAATTGTTTAAATATTTATTAATATATTCTTTTTCGTTGATATATGTGCTACCCATAACAGGTTTCCCATCTGCATAAATCCACTGATCTCTGGGTCTGTCATAATAAAGTTCAACACCATTGTTTTCTGGGTCAACAAAATAAAAAGCCTCAGTTACTGAGTGATCGGCACTTCCTTGATAGTATTGAGGACTTTTAGTAAGTATTCTATTTATAGCTTCAGCTAAGCCATTTTGTGTTTCAAATACTATAGCCATATGATAGAGTCCGGCTTCCGATCCATTTTCAAACTTATTATTTGAATTAGAAACTAATTTTACTAATACATTGTCTTCGTATCCTAATTCTACATAATTACCTTTAGCAGAAATCTCTTTAAGTCCAATCAAATCAATGTAAAATGATTTTACCTTTTGTAGATCAATTACATTTAACTCTACATAACCCATTTCTATACTTTTATTTTGACTCATTAATTTAATTACTGTAAAAGTTACAAATACTAATAAGATTATAAAAAATAAACCAATCAGTAGTTTAAATAAATCTTTTTTCTTAATACTTATCATGTGTGATTATTAATTATGTATAATTTATTGTTATCATATGAATATACTATGAATAAAAGCCATAAAAAAATCTTGTTAATCTTATTAAGCGGAGTTCTTTTAGGAACAGCTTCTTCTTTAGGTGATGTTTTGCCCTTTGGTTCGTTACTTTATATTATTGGTGGATTCTTAAATACTGCTTCTGTTTGGAGTTTATCTGCTTTTCTTATTGGTACACAATTTAGATCTCGAAAAAATTCAATTATTTTTTCAATTTCTTTTCTTGCTTTATCTGTACTTTCTTATTATATAGTTGGATATTTATGGGGAAATAGAGGAGAAGTTCCTCTTATAACTTTAGTTAGTACAGCATTAAGTTGGATTTTTATAGGAATATTTATAGGTGCTTTATGCGGTTTATCGGGTAGAACTGCTAAGCATACTAAGAACTTAAGAAAAAGAATAATTGCAATGATTATTCCAATGGCTATTATTTTAACTGAGAGCAAAATATCTTTAATTCAGTTATTACCTTACTTAAATTTAAATTCAAATAACTACATACCATTTCTTATGATGGTTTTGTTATTTATTTCTGCATGTGGAATTCCTTTTATAATCTTTAAAAATAGAAGGGTAGCTGTATACACTTTAATATTGGCCCTTTTAATAAGTTCAGCGGGAAGTTTACTTTTAATTACTATAAGTAATCTATAATTTACAAAAACTTTAACAAATTCACAGAGAATTCACCTAAAATTTTATTAATAATTTATTAACAAGTTATTTTATGAATAGAGATCGTTCAGCAGTTATTATACTTACTTTAATAGTAGCCTTCATTTTATTTGTTTTAGTAGCATTAGGACTACAAAACGCTACAAGCAATAACAATACAACAAATAATAATGCAACAACAAATGAGCCACAAGCGTGTACTATGGATGCAATGTTGTGTCCGGACGGTACATATGTGGGTAGAAATCCAAATAGTAACTGTGAATTCTATCAATGTCCAAATCCGTTAAGTGGAGCACAGAATCAATCAGTGTGTACTATGGAAGTAAAAATGTGTCCAGATGGAACAGAAGTGGGACGAGACTCTGCAAGGAATTGCCAATTTACCTTATGTCCAGACGGCACTCAGTTATAATTCAATTTAAGAACGTAAAAGAAAAAGAGCTGTAACTCTAATTAACTACAATCGGATAATTGGAGGCAGTTCTTTGTTCTCTGCAATAAATCTTATTGATAAGGAATTTACACAATGTCTTGTGTTTTTATCAGTTAATCTTTCTCCTCTGAATACGTGTCCTAAATGTGCCTCACAGTTAGCACACTGAATTTCAGTCCTTTGACCATCTGCATCTGGTATTTCCTTTACTGCGTTTGGAAAACAGTCCTCAAATGCTGGCCATCCGCAATGAGCATCAAATTTAGCCTTTGAAGAAAATAGGGGATTATTACATCTACGGCATATAAAAGTACCAGGTAAGTAAAAATCATCATATTCACCTGTAAAAGGATATTCTGTACCCTTATTAACAATAATATTCTCTTCTTCTTTTGTTAACTTGTTGTATTCCATTTAATAATAGTAACTTAAACTATTATTACACATTATGCTTCTTCTTTATTAGCAATTATATTTCTTTTTAGACTATCAAAAAGTTGTTCTCTAAGTTGAATCTGACTAAAACTTGGGTTTAATAAAGCCTGCAGTAAATGCCCTTGTCCTGTAATTTGAAGCATTGTATTAACATGCCTCTCTTCTGTAGAAGGTGTATAGTAAACCAATTCTGCCCACTCTTTTTCAACTACAATTGGCAAAAAACCGCAATCCATAACAGTTGTTCCGTCAGGTAATATTAAATATCTGGTAGAATATGTACCGGTTGGCATTAACTCAGTTGGCTCTTCGTTACTTTCTGGAGCTGGTACAAAAGACTGACATGAAAACTCTTCTTTAACACTCCCCTTAATTGCAAGATATCCATCTAGATCTTTGCCTAATAAATCCTTATTTAGTCCAACAAATATAACTTTAATATTAGGATATTCTAACTTTATATACTCTATAAATTGTAAGATTGCTTCTGGAGGTAAGAAAGAAAATTCGTCAAAATGCAAGATAACTTTATCTTCTTTAGAGATATTCAACTCTCTAAATAATTCTTCGTACCTTTCTGGATTGTACTGAACTGCGCTTATTCTTGCAAATCCGTCTTCACCAACTTCATCATCAGAAGTACATTCACGTCCTCTTATAGTAATAAAGTCACCCATAAAAAAAGGAACCATTGTTATTACTCTATAGCCTTTATCTTCTAATCTTTTACAAACTTCGGAAGCAAGTGTAGATTTGCCTGCATACATAGAACTTGTTATAGCAAAAAACTGATCACTGGAATTATCAATAATCTGACTTAAACCAACAGACTGTTCTGAATAGATTTCGTGATGTCTTTGCCTATATAAATCAATTTGTTGTTTATTCGGTTTTATAGGATTAAATAATAGTCTTTCAATCTCTTCACTTGGCCAATTATTCGCTAAAGTATATGTAAGAATAACAAGCAATGCTTCAAAACCATTTGTATCTAAGTATTGAAAGTATTCAGATTGGGTTAGGGCTTGTAAATGTCGTTGAATATTTTCTGGAATCTCTAATAATTCTAGACGTTGACGAATTGAAAGTTGGTCAGTCATAAAATAAAACTAAAACATTAACTATGGAACGGTAACAATTTATCACAGAGTTAGGATTTGGTATATCCAGTTTTTAAACTAACCAGCTATTGCTGTAGCCACTAAAGATTTATTTGTAGAAGATTCTAATAAATTAAGTTCAGCAAGTTTTGAATATAAATTTTCTATAAAATCAACATATCTAATTTTTATTTCTGCCCATCTCCATAAAAGTTCTACCCATACTCCTTCGTTTCCTGAAGCATCAGCATCTAGCTGTACCTGGGCGTGTAAAGTCATATATCCATTACTATCAATAATAATTCTTCCTACTGAATCAGTAGCAATTTCTCCATGACCAATTTGATTTATAGTAACTCCTAAAAGATTTGATAAAGTCTGAGCAGAAATAATCGAAGAAAGGGAATGCATTCTATTGTTAATTTCAACACCCAACGTTAATCTTTGTCCATAGTTAGAAAAACTTACCCATTGTCCAATAGTAGTAAGACTTGTTATTCCTAACTCAGGAAAACTTAAAGCATAGGGTAAAGTTGCTAATTGTACAGCTTCTGGTCCTTTCCATTGTTCCTGCATAGTTCCATTTAAAACGTCTTCCAAATGCCAATTAAAGTCATCAATATCTCTTTGTAAAACTGGGATTTGGCTCATTTCCCATTGTCCGCTTTCGCTTCTAGTTATTTTATAAAAAGAGGTTCCCATAGGATCTCCTTCTTTATAGACTACTGCAACTATACATAAATTACCGCACTCATCACAATAATCATTTGCATCATAAATCATAATTTGAGATTCTGGATCAAACTCCCATACTACTTCAGCAAAAGTAAATGTATTTCCGGAATCTTTAGAAACAAATCTCATTATGGCTGAAGCATTAGCGCCTTCGTTAGTATTATTAAAATCAAAGTTAAAATTCGATTGAATATAAGCTTCTATTCCATCTTCTGTTTCTCTAAAAGATCCTGCGACTTTAAACCTTCCATCTAACTTTGGTGGTATACCAGTTAAAATAACTCTATTTTTAGAAGTTGTATTAGTGAGCTTGTTATTAACTACTTTTTCTATGCAAACACCTTCATCACAACCAGCAGTTAAAAATATAACTTCTTCATTTTCGTTTAATTGTGGGTCTAACCTTTTTAAGATAGCCATATCTTTATAAAAAGTAGTAGGTGCATGTAGTCTTGCAACTATTGAATCTTTTTGATTTAAAAGATATAACTCTGGGGATTCTGGATTAATTGAAAGAATATAATGAATTCTTTCTCTATACGTATGCTGTTGTTGCTCAATTGAACTTTGCACAAAATTTACATGAAATTTACTGTATATTTATATTCTAACTTCTAAAAGGTTAAATGAATAGTGATTTTAGAGGTTTTACATTGTAAATTTTATGTAATAAAGTTTACCAATTATTTACTACCCAAAGCAAAGAACTTAATAATTTAGGAATAATATAAATTAGTTACTTATTAAGTTTAGATATGGTTAAATTTGGATACTCACTTTCTACAGAACAATTAAATGTAAAGGAAATTCTAGATTTAGTAGTAAATGTAGAAAATAATGGTTTTGATTTTGCAATGCTTTCAGATCATTTTCATCCATGGATAGAAAAACAAGGACAAAGTTCATTTGTATGGAGTATGTTGGGAGCGGTATCTCAAAAAACAAATAACTTACCTGTAGGGACTGGAGTTACTGCAACTATATTAAGATATCATCCAGCAATTTTAGCTCAAGCAGCTGCAACAGCTGCCGCATTAATGGAAGATCGGTTTATTTTTGGAGTCGGCTCGGGTGAGAACTTAAATGAGCATATTATTGGTGAAGGATGGCCTCCTATAAAAGTTAGACATGAAATGTTTAGAGAATCTTTAGAAATTATAAGAAAACTTTGGGAAGGGAATAATACAAATTATTTTGGTGCTTATTATACAGTCGAAGATGCTAAGATTTATACTTTACCCAAAACCTTACCACCAATAATAGTTTCTGCGTATGGACCTAAAGCTGCAAAAATAGCTGCAGAACTAGGGGATGGACTAATAACAACATCTCCTGATGAAGAAATTGTAAAAGCTTATAAGGATAACGATGGAGATGGACCAATGTATATTCAATTTACAGTAAGTTTTGATGAGAATGACGAAAAAGCAATAGATAGAGCTTATGAAATTTGGCCAATTGCCGGTTTTAATGACCCTTTAAATACAGAATTAAGGTTGCCTAAATATTACGATAAGGTAAAAAAGATGGTTAAAAAGGAAGATATTGCAAATTCTATTCCCTACGGCAAAGATCCCCAAAAATATATTGAACAAATACAAAAAGCTATTGATCTAGGTTTTACTCATATTTATTTAAATCAAGTCGGTCATGAGCAGAAAAAGTTTATGGAGTTTTATAGAGATGAAATTATTTCTAACTTTACTGGGTAACAATTATAAATAAGCTATCAAAACAAATCGTTACTAATTATAATTATTGAGTATTAATTATAGTAGTAATTTATGGAAGAAATCTTTTGTAAAGAAATAAGTGATTTACACAATTGGTTAAAAGTGAATTACAAAAGGGAAAAAGGTATATGGTTAGTCTTTTTAAAAGGCAAAGATAGAACAATGTCTTGGGAAGATATTGTAAAAGAATTACTATGTTTTGGCTGGATTGATAGCAAAGCTGGCAGTGTAGATTCAACCAAATCTAAAATATGGATATCTCCAAGAAAACCGAGTAGTGGTTGGTCTGCAATAAATAAAATTCATATTGAGAATTTAATAAAGGAAGGAAGGATGCAAAAAGCAGGATTAGAAGTTGTTGAGCAGGCAAAAAAAAGCGGTGCATGGAATATTCTTGATAGTGTAGAAAGGTTAGAAGTACCTACAGATTTAGAAAAGAAGCTCAAAAGTTATCCTAATGCATATAAAAATTTTACTAACTTCCCTAAATCTACAATACGCGCAACCTTACAATGGATTTTAACGGCTAAAACACCAAATACTAGGGCTTCTAGAATTTTAAAGACAGCAGAACTTGCTGAAGAGAATATGAGAGCTATTTAATGTAAAATATACATACAATATCTAATTCATTAAAGAATGGACTTTTAAATATTTTTCTAATACTTCCTTTTCTCTCGAATATATACGTTTATAAGAATTCTGGATTACAGCATTGTTGAAATCTTTAAAGGCCTCATCACTCTCTGAAATTTCCAGTATCTTTATAGAAAGGTTACTTTTTTCAGCTTCATGGCTACCTAGGATTATCCCTATTTTAGGTGTTAATACAATAGGTATAAGTTTCTCACTATAATTCGCAGCTCCTACATCCCATTGTAGGTAAAAAGGATTATCACTTGTTAAAAAGCTTCCAGATCTCAGGTTAACAAAGTATAGGCTTCGTTTAAATATTTCCTCTTTCCATCTTTTGGCTTGTCTATCCATTATGTTAAGTGCATAGTGAGATGATTCACTGTCACTTAAAAGATTTAAATATGCTTGTGTTTGGAAATCTAATTTATCCTGAACAGTCATTTTATAAATTTCTCTTTGAAAGGTTTTCATAAAAGTTTCGCCAGCAGTTTTCATAATCTGTAGTTTATTTTCAATAACTTTATTTCTTATTCTTTTAGCCTTTTCAGCAAATTCTACAGTTCGTACAGGAAGATAACTTAGAAAGTAAATTAAATTTACTAAATCATTTTCTGAAGGAATTGACAAACTAGCTACTGATCTCTTTATATTATCTAAACTTTTTCCATATAAATCATCAATTATTTTTAATCTATCTACTTCTACAGAAACATCAGCCTCAGGTGTTTCAAATCTTGTAAAAATATCCCTATTAAATAGTTTACTTATACTTTTTTCTTGGATTTTTCTATTATGAATCCAGGACTTATCGAAGTAATAAACTTTCTTTTGATTAGAATCAAAAGTGAATTCTTTTAGATATACTTCAGGTATGGTATGTTGATTTCTTGAAGGATTTGACTTCCTCATATAGATTTTGTTAAATCTTAATATTAGATAATTAAACTATAAACAAATAATTATAGATTAGGAGAAATTAAAGGAAATAGGTAAAGTCATTCGATCATCAAGGCCCACTTCCTGCACCTGTTACATACCAAAGATCATCAAGCTTTTCTACAGTAACGAATGTTAATGCTTTTTCTCCATCTACAGTAGGATTAAATCTATAATTTACTCTAGTCGGAGTAACTTCATATGCTGAATACTCTAAATCCCATATATTAAAGATTAGTTTGTAACTTGTATAGGAATATCCGTTATAGCTTAGTTTGCTATGTACCTGATTTGCCCATGGATAATTTAGTAATGCTTCTTCGGCTGTACTATAGCCTTTATTGGGATCATTAAATCTTGTGGGATTTATAAAGATGTAAATGAAAAAAATAACGAAGATTAGAAATACAAGTCCTAGAATTAGTTTTTTGTACATATGTTTATAATGGAGCATAAAAGCGGGTAGCGGGAATCGAACCCGCCTCCTTGGTTTGGAAAACCAATATAATGACCGATATACTATACCCGCATTAATCGCAATCCCCATCCTTTTCCGAGGTACATTGAGTATATCAAAACTCTGCTATAAGTCAATAATCTACAGCTATGGTATTATTTAATGGTATTTTTTAACTCAAACTTCAATGAATACTGAATGGAATTTAAAGCTTTTACTTACTTCCGAAGACTCAAATACTATTGAAAATATTAAAGAAGAAGTTAGGGCAAAGTGGGATGAATTTACTAAAAAATGGGAAAACAATAAAGACTATTTAGAAGATCCTATTGTTCTAAAACAAGCTTTAGATGAGTATGAGGCACTTCATGCAAATTATGGAATGGATAAAGGTTTAAGTTACTACTTTGAATTAAAAGATTCCTTAGATCAAGGGAACTCCAATACTAAAGCTCAAATTAATAAAATAGATGATTTTGTAAGCCAGTTATCTAATCAAATTCAGTTTTTTACTCATAGAATTTCTAAGGTTGATGAAGCTAAACAACATGTATTACTAAATGCTGCTGAACTACAAGACTATAGACATTTTTTAGAAAGGTTATTTCAGGAATCTAAACATTTACTAACAGAAGATCAAGAAAAAGTAATTACACTTATTTCTAAACCGGCAACCTATAACTGGAGACAGATGGTTGAGGCTTTTGTAGCAAATGATGAAGAGGAAGTATTAACAGAAGAAGGAAAATTAGAAAAAAGACCAATGTCGCAAATTGGACCAATGATAGATACTAGAAATATTGAAGTTAGAGAAAGTGCAGTAAATGCTTTATATAAAATAAGAGAAAGATGGTCTAGTGTTTCTGAGAATGAAATTAATTCTTTACTAGAATATAAAAAGAATACAGATTTATTAAGGAATTTTGAAAGACCTGATTCAGGTAGGCATTTAGCAGACGATATTGATACCGAAGTTGTAGACGCAATGATAGAAAGCGTTGTTAGTAAATTTCCTATAATTGAAGAATACTTTAAGTTTAAAGCAAAACTAATTAAAAAGGATGTATTGCAGGCTCATGAAGCATTATTAGGTATTGAATATTTAGATGAATCAATAGATGTTAGTAATATCAAAAAATATTCATTTGAAGAAGCAGTGGAGTTGGTATCTAAAGTAATGGGAAACTTAGATAGTGAATTTAAACAAATCTTTGAAGATTTCTTTAATGAGGGCAGAGTAGATGTTTATCCCAAAAAAGGAAAAGTTAATGGTGCATTTTGTGCAAGCGTGCATAAGACTCAACCTGTTTATATCCTTTTAAACTTTACAGGCAAGCTGCAGGATTGTTTAACAATGGCGCACGAAATGGGACATGGTATTAATGACATTTTAATGAGAAAACAGAACGAACTAAATTATGGTACTGTACTTTCTACAGCGGAAGTTGCAAGTACTTTTATGGAGGACTTTGTATGGCAGGAAATTGTTAAAGAGGCAAACGACGAGCAAAAATTTGTACTTATAATGCAAAAAATTGATGACGATATTGGAACAATATTTATGCAGGTAGCTTGTTATACTTTTGAGCAAAATCTTCATAAACAATTTAGAGAAAAAGGATATTTATCTAAGGCAGAAATTTCCGAGATATTCCTAAATTCATTTAGTAATCTTTTTGGCAGCTCAGTTGAATACAGTAAAACAAAATATAAGTGGGTAACATGGACTCATATTAGAACTTTCTTTTATGTCTATTCATACGCAAGCGGTTTATTAATTTCTAAGTCATTGCAGAACAGTGTAAAAAACAACCCTAAATTTATATCAAAAGTTAAAGAGTTTTTAAGTGCCGGTACAAGTAAATCACCTAAAGATACATTTATGGACTTAGGAATTGATATTACAAAAAAAGAGTTTTGGATAAATGGTTTAAAAGAAGTTGAGGACTTAATAAATGCAGCAAAGGAATTAGCAATTAAGTTAGGTAAAATTTAGTGCAGTAATTGCAGAATTAATAAGTTTAGTTGTAATATAAATCTATTAAGGAACTAACTAAATAAGCTTACTTCACTTTGTTTTCATATTGAATGTATAAAATTTGTAAGCTTCTTATATAACAATACTTTGGTATTAAATAAATATTATGATTGAAATCAAAAATGTAACTAAACGCTACAACAATAACGCTGCAGTAAATAATTTAAGTTTAAAAATAGATAAAGGGGAAATTGTAGGTTTACTAGGGCCAAATGGAGCTGGGAAAAGTACAACTATGAAGATTATTACGGGTTTAATAATTCCGGATGAAGGAGATGTTTTTATAAACGAAAAAAGCATAAGAGATTATCCTGCATACGGTAAAAAGAGAATTGGATTTATGCCGGAAAGTAATCCTTTGTATAAAGATATGATTGTTAAAGAGGCTATTGAATATTCTTTAAGTTTAAGTAATGTTGCTAAAAGCAAATATAAAGAAAGAATCGATTATGTTGTAAAGGCTACAGGTTTAGAAAATGTTTTCTATAAACCAATATCAGATTTATCAAAAGGTTATAAACAAAGAGTTGGTTTAGCACAGGTTTTAGCTAGCGATCCAGAGATCTTAATATTAGATGAACCAACTGAAGGTTTAGACCCAAACCAGAGGAATGAGATTAGGAAGCTTATTGTTGAATTAGGGAAGAATAAAACTGTAATTATTTCTACACATGTTCTGCAAGAAGTTGAACTAATGTGTAATAGAATTGTAATTATAAATAAAGGTGAGATTGTTAAAGATGGAAACAAAGATTCTTTAACAAAAGATAAATTAAAAAATACAACTGTATTAGTAACCTTAAAAGCATCAAAAAAACCTCAGCTTTCTATTAATGCTACTCAAGTTAAATTAGTAGAAGAAAATAATAATAAATTTACATTCGAAATAAAGGGAGGTGATGAAGAGGCTATTGTTTCTTCTATTAATAAACAATTTAAAACTAGTGACTGGCAAATACTTCAATTAAAAACTGTAAGCCAAAATCTAGAAGAAGTATTTAGATCATTAACATTAAATTAAATATGAAAACAAGAAAATTTAAATTTAACAAAAGTGTTCCTTCTTTAATTTTAAAAGAAATTAAATCAATCTTATTTTCACCAACAGGATTTATTGTAGGAAGTTTATTTATTTTTGTAGTAGGAATATTAGTATTCGGAATAGGAAGGTTTACACAATTTGGAACTAATGATCTAACACAAGTTTTTGGATATTTAGCTTTTGCTATGGCTATAGCAATTCCGGCATTAGTAATGGGCTCTATTTCAAAAGAAAAAGGTAATGGAACTATGGAGTATCTACTGTCTAAACCTTTATCTGAATTTGAGATTTTACTAGCTAAGTTTATATCTTATTCCATTTTATCTGTACTACTAATATTACTTACTCTACCTTTAACTTTAGCTACAGCAGCTTATGCAGGAGTAGATGTAGGACAAGTATTTATGCAATACGCAGGTGCAATAATGTTAGCTGTTTCTATTGTAAGTGTAGGGATAGCAGTATCCGCACTATTTAAAAATGAAGTTGCCTCATTTTTAACTACTGTTGTAATAGTGGCTTTGTTTATAATAACTGGCTCTAATTTAATTAACTTTTTACCGTTTAGTCTCTCAACTTTTTTAGATAGAATTAGTTTATTATCTCACTATCAATCAGTATCTAGAGGAGTGTTAGATCTTAGAGATTTATTTTACTTTGCAGCATTTATATTCTTATTTTTATCTGTTGCATACTTTTTATTAATTAAAGATAAATACCCTAGTAAACATAAGTATTTAAGAAATACAAAAATTGCTACAGTTCTTTTTGTGATTATTGCCTTTTTAGTAGGGACTTTAGGACAAGTTATACCCGGAAGGCTAGATTTTACTTCTGATCAAAGATATACCCTATCTCCAGCAACAGTAAATGTATTAAATAATATTCAAGATACCTTAACAATTGATTATTACGCTTCCTCTAATTTACCTATTGAATTTCAATCAGAACTTAGAAGAGTAAGTGATTTGCTTACAGATTACGCTAAGGCTTCTAATGGAAGAATTATTTTAAATACAAGAGAACCAGATAAAGATCAAACAATTCAATCACAGGCAGAAGCTGCTGGAATTACTCAAATTAGGTTCTCTGTAAATTCCAGTGATTCAGCTCAAGTAGTTGTAGGTTATTTTGGTATTGCATTCAAATATCAGGATAAAAATGAAGCAATGAATCTAGATAATAGTATTTTAAACGATCTAGAGTACCAGGTAACAAAGAAAGTTAAAAAACTTACAGAAATAAGTAAAAAGGTTGTAGCTTTTGTAAATAATAATGTTTTACATTCACTAAGCGGAGACTTAACTAGGTTAAACTCTGAGCTAGGTGATTTATTCGAAGTTAGAAATATTGAACTAACTTTAGAAAATCCCGAAGTACCTTCTGATATATCTGCAATAGTAATTGCTGGTCCAGTTGAAAGATTTTCAGATAAAACAATAGAGTCTCTAAAAGCATTCTTTAATAATGGAGGTAGCATTTTCTTTCTTACAGATACAATAGATACAAATACAGAAACACCTACAATTAATGAAAATGCTTTAGGAAATTTATTTGCAGATTATGGTGTAACTATAAATAATGATTTAGTTTATGATTTAGATAGTAATAATATAGTTGCACTGCAGTCACTATTTTCCCCAGTAATATTTAACTTCCCTCAATGGATAATTAGTAGACCAGTAGATAGTTCTACAGGTATAACTAAAGACGTTTCTGCTGTGTCTTTATTATGGGCAAATTCAATTAATATAGAACAAAAGGAAAATGTTACTGCTTCAGTACTACTAACTACTAGTGAAAATTCTAATATTCAATCATCAGATAGTCTAAATACTACATTTGAACAGACTTGGGAGTATAAGGATAGTGATTCTACTAGAACTGTTGGAGTTGCATTAGAAAATTCAAAGGGAGGTAGAGCTGTAATAGTGGCTGATACAGATTTTATTACTGATAACATTCTAAGTGCTCTAGCAGAGAGACAAGCTCAAGATAAGGAAGTTATATCCTTTACATTAAATTCAATTTCCTGGTTAGTTAGAGATAGTCTAGTAGGGAGCATTAAGGCTAAAACAAACTCTGCAAAACTATTGAACTTAAATAGTAATCAACAAGTAACTTATATAGCTGCTAGTGTAGGAATTCCAATCCTAATCTGCACTCTAGTTTTTGCAGGTTACTATCTAAAAAGAAGAAGAACACTAAACAAGATTTATAAATCTAATGAATAAAAGTACAATTAAAAAGTTATTAATAATAATAGTATTTTTAATATTGTTAGTAACTGGAGTTATGTTTATTGAAGGCAATTTAAAACAGAACTATAACTCTAGTTACTTCTTTAACGATCAAAAACTTTCTAATATAACTAAAGTTGAATATGTTAATGCGTCTAATAATATTTTAATTAATAAAAGATCAGATGGCTGGTATGTGAATGATTATAAAGCTTCTAACAGAATTGTAGAAATAGCAATCTCTAAACTATTATCACTAAATGTTGAGTATATTGCATCTACTGAAGATAACTCCCACAGTTTATTCGAAGTAAATAATCCTAACAACAAGCTAATAATAGAAACAGAGAACTCAAGATTAGAATTTTTTATTGGCAAAAATACCTATTCAAATGGGAGCTTTATTAGAGATATTAATTCATCCTCAACTGTTGCTTTAGATACCAATATATCGTCCATACTCGATTATGATGTAAATTACTTTAGGGATAAGGTTATTACTTCGTTTAACCCAAACTCGGTAGATGCTATAAAATTAAATAACAAGGAATATAAAAAACAAGAGTGGGGAGGTAAAGAAGGTAATTTACAAAAGTTAATAATTAGATTAAGCAACTTAGAAGGTATCTCTATTGCTTCGGAAAGTGATAAAGCTAGTATATCAAAGCTATCTCCCCTTTTCACCGTTGACATTTCTACTAAAGGGAATGAGGTAAACTTATTCTTTTATGATTTTAATAGCATAAAGTATATAAAGGATAGAGCAAAGGAAGATTTTATAGTTATTACAGATTCAACTTTCCAAGATATTAATTCAGAGATAGAAACCTTAATTGGTGTATAACACCTATTCTCTAATTTTTTTACTACCTATCTTTCCCGTTTTACTAGAATAATTAATATTGAGTATGTCTTTTAGAGCTTTATTAAATCTAATTAGTAAGATTAAACTAACATTAATTATTATTACAACAATAATTAAAATATAATTTACATAAAAGAAAGTTGTTTTTTTTACAGTACTTTTGTTTGTAAGTGTATCTGTTACTAATACTTCTGCACGATATTGTCCTATGTCTAAAAGATCAGAAATTGGGATGCTTGCATCAATATTGTAAGTTTCTGAATTATAAATCATCTTTAAATTCTCGTTTAAGACCTTTGTATATACTATCTGCCCTTTATTACTAATTATATTAAGATTAATTATTGGTTTTGATACTTGATTAATGGCTGGATTATCAATAGTTAAATTTAAATTAACTACATTACTTATGAGTAACTTTTGCGATACAGCAAATTCTTTGATGATAGTGCCTACTTCACTAGAAAATGTAGAGTCTACGAATACACTTATAGTATAAGGAATTTGTAGTATTACTAAAGAATCATTATTACTTTTATCTGTAACCTCCAATACAATAGCTTTTTTATAAACTCCTTTTGAACTATTTTCAGGAACGATTAACTTGTAATCAATTACTTGAGTACCTTTAGAAGCTAAGATTACATTTAAAGAAGATAGTTCAATCCATGGTGTACTTGTTTGAATAGGAACCTCATTAATAATATCGTATTCCTTTAAAACTATCGATATGGGTATCTCTTCATTATTAGTAATTGAAAACTTTCCTGAATGACTGTCCTGTGTTTTTAAAGTTATACTCTCAGTTGCAGGAGTAATGGTAACTCCTGTCTCTGCAGCCTCAATCTGTTGACTAAAGACAGATATTAAAATTACAATTGTTGTAAATATCCACTTAAACATTTTTTCTTTTTAAATTTCTTACTGTAAAAATAATAATTCCCAAAATAATAACTATTAGCCAGATGGGTATAACAAATATTCTGCTTTTTTGCGTATAAACGTTATTTTCAAGACCATATAAAAAATTTAAAGATACTTCATACTCACCAAGAACTAACTGATTAAAGTAAATATCTTTTGTATAGTTTCTAAGAGAGAATGAGTTTACAATTCGGCCTTCAGTATTGAAATCACTGTTTAATACATCGGGACCAAAACCAAATTTCTTATTTAGTGTAATTACTCCTGTAGGAGTTATTATCTGATTACTGTTATTTAAAACAGTTATAGAGTAGTTTACGCCATTTGAAATATAATTATAACCAACATCAAATGTATCTAAAGAGATATCTCCATAACTAATACCTTGTACACCTGCAACATTTATAATAAATGGAACGCCTATACTTTGCTTTATAGAAGTTTTTGTCTCACTTAAATTATTATTACTATTAGTAATTGTTTCAAAAAGTAATGTAAATAAATAACCACCTGGGGGAGTCTCGGGATTTATAGCTAGATCAAGTGTGTATTCATATCTTTCTTTAGGCTTTAGTACAATTGTATTCTTAAAATTTCTAATCCAATTTAAAATTGTTTCATCAATACTTTCATCAAATAGAATTTCTTGATTATTATTAATTAATTTAAAACTTCTTAAATTAACTCCTAATACTACTTCTTCTGACTCATTATTTAATAGCGTTATTAGAACCTTTTCAGAATCATTTCCCTTATAGTTTTTTTGAACCTTTATAGGGCTTATTGAAATTCCATTTCCTTCATCTGCAGTTATAATAATACTTCCAGAAAGAATAATTAGTAGTATAAAAGATATTGTGAATAAACCCTTTAGTATATTCATAAATTTGTAAATGCAGTGAATGTTAATGTATCACTATAACTTTCCGCTGGAGTTAGTGTACTTGATTTTACTCCCACCTCAACTGCTATTCTGCTTAAGCTGTCTGATCTTACAGCTCCTAATGAACTAATTAGTAGAGTTGAACTACCCAAGCTCCCACTTATTTGACCTACATCTCCAGCTGTTGAAGAATTAAAGGGTGAATTCACTAAAAAGGAACCAATTGTTGGTGTTCCTGTAGAAGCAATTCTTAAGCCGTAACCTTCTGTAGTACCAGCTAGGTTTAAATTACCTGTAATTGATTCTATTGTTCCAGTATTCCCAACTATTCCACCCACAGTATTATTTCTAGAACTTTGTACCAAAATTTTTAAGCCACTATTAGAGTTAGTAGCTGCTTCAATGCAAATAAATGGAATATCTGTAGTGCTATATTTAGCAATCCCTGGAAATAATTGACCAAAGCTTATTGATTGATCCTCAGGTGGTGTCTGAGTATTATTATTACAATCACTATTCACTGTATCTATACCCATTAATATTGTATTAGAAATATTTGCATTTAACTGAACAGTATCTACATTTACAGCTGATGAATCTCCTAATATTATAACTGCTAATTCACCACTATCTTGTAGTGTATTTAAAGTTATATTAAATACTGTATTGCTTATTACATTAGGATTATTAATATTATGATTAGCTCCATTACTATTTAATTGCACTCTTATACATTTATTACTAGCTAAAGTATCTGTTCCAGATGTAATAGCAATTGTTAAAGCTGAATATATAGCGCCCCATGTAGATCCGCTAGGTGAACTACTTAGTGTTTTATTCGTAAAAGTACTGGTTTTACAATCCAGTAAACTTCCTTCAGCTAAGGTGATATCAGTATAGTCAAATAAACTTCCAAAGCTAAATTCTGAAGGGAAACTTATATTAATGCTTTGTCCAGCAGATAAACCATTTGGTAATACAAAATATATATTATGATTTGCAATTGCATTAGAAGAAACCCTACTCATTTGATTAAAGACAGTTGTAATTGTGTCTGCTTTTATCAAAGTAAAGTTTATATTTAACATCAGCCCAATTAAAAGGGCAGAGCCTAATTTTAATAGAAATCTTTTTTTAAACATTAAATTTTTTTTGGAGTTTTTTTTAATTCCCTAAGTTCTTTTGTTTTTCTTCTATCTCTTATGTAGATAAAAATGAGTAGAGCAATTATGATTGCTGCCACAAGAACTACTTTCCAAGGAATAATCCATACATATATTGAAGAAACAATTTTTGGACTTACATTAAAAGTTACTCCTAATCTAGCTTCGTATTGTCCAAATCGAAAGTGAGAGAGTTCATAAACAAATTGTTCAATAAAATTACCATTTACAGGATAGTCTGGATCAATCCAGCTATTTGTAAATTTTCTTGTTGTTCCAGGATAAATATCTAATTCCTCATCATTAAATGGGATTGTAATCTTAGAACCAGAACCAAACAATTCTATGTAACCCTTTGGGCTTTGAGATAACAAATTTCCTTCATTTTTAATTCTTGTTATAAATTTAATATTATCGTAATTATATATAGGTAAAAATGAATCAACTTTAAATTCTATTAGATCAAGTTTAGTCTTTACTTCATCACAATATTCTTGATTTGTGCTATTAACATTTATATGCAGCTGAGAGACTATAGAATTTCTAATTCCTACTTGAGAATCTTGTGCGTTACTATTTAAATTTTTGTTTAATTCTTCTCTTGGTGCTGTAGAAATAAAGATAGTTGCAAGGTTAGTTCCGCACCTTGCAATTTCACTAACAGAAACGCTAAAGGGTATAGAAACAATTTGTCCTGCACTTAAAGTAAATTTATCCATATTTAACTTTATCCAATTCGCTGGTTCGGCTTCATCATTGGGATTAGGGATTTGAAAATCTCTTTCATCTTCTTCACCTAGCTTTTCCATTGTCATAGGGTAAGCATATAGTTGAAGTGTATCAGGTTGCCTAGCATCTCCTAAAACTTTTAGTTCAAAGTTTTTAGTTTCTCCAGGAGTAATATCAATGTAGTATTTATCTGGACTAATTACTGCTGCATTAATAGGTTTATTAAAATAATTAAATACAGTAATTGCAGCTATAAACGCAAGTATAAATAGTCTAACTAAATAGGCTTTTTTCATAAGGATGTAAATATGTACATTACTTTTGAGTATAGAATAAAATCGCTGGATTTCCAATATCTAAATACATCTATTTAGTATAAGCAGTATAGAAAACTGTTTGAGTATAAGTACCAGTTGCAGTACCCATTGTTGCTCCGTGAGTTACTGTAAAGTGATGGCCTACTGTTGCTTTATCACTTGTTGTTGTTGATGTTGCTAATGTTGTTTCTGTTGTCGGTACTGTTTGATATGCTGATCCATATGATCCTGCTGCACTAAATCTTGCTCCTGCTGTTGATATGTAAAAACCATATGCTTCTGTTCCTGCATTTATTGTTCCAGTTGCATTTGTCATATTTACTGTTCCATTTGTGAATGCTCCTCCTGCTCTTACTCTTACTGTTGCTCCTGTTGATGAGTTTGTTCCTACTCCTACATTGTATGCACATGTATTTACTGAGTTTACTGATAATACTCCTAAGTTACATGTATTTGGATTTGTCATTAAAGTTGTTGTTCCTGAATTGTATAGATCTAATGCTAATACTGGAGGTACTATTGCTCTTACTTCTACTTCATTTTCATCTGCTATGTAAGATAGTCCTGCTCCTGTATCGTATGTTGATCCACTTCCTCCTACATTTACTGATACTGACCAGCTGTAGTTTCCTGCTGAAGATGGTGTTGTTAATTGATTACTATCTCCTATTACTGTTGTTACTGTTGTTGTTACTGAACCTGAAGTAGTTAAAGTACATCTAAAGTATCCTGCAATAAATCCGGTACATGTTTTTGATGATATATTTGTTCCACTTATTGATATGTCTCCATCTGTTAGTGCTGCTCCTCCGGTAAAGGTTGTTGGATATGTTATTTCTATTACACTATTATTTGTTATTGCTGTTACTGGAGTAAAGGTTACTGTTACATCTACTGCCGTAGAGACAGCTAAAGAATCAGAAACTACTGTTACATCTGTTAATACTGCAGCATTAATGTGCTGAGTTAAATTAGAAAGTGGAACAAAAACTACTAATAAAACTAATAGCTTTTGTACAAGATTATTTCTCATATTCAATATTAAAAAATGAACGTTCTTATCATTAAAACAAATGTAAAAAGAGGTGTCAATTATAATTAATTTCTCTTTTTCATTTCTTTTTTTAGGTATTTAATTTCCTGCTTAGTCTTATAGCTATTTTTTGCAAACCAAATTACACCAATTAAAATTACTAAAAAAAATAGAATAACTTTCCAAGGAAAAATCCAAATAGTAGTAGTAGCAATTATAGGTTTTTGAATGTTTTTTGTAACTCCTAATCTAGCAGTGTATGGACCTATTCTAAAGTTTGTTAACTCATAAATAAACTCTTGAAAAATATTCCCTCTAGGGTAATTAGGATCCATCCAAGTAGTATTAAAAATTCTAGTCGATTTAGGGTAAATGTCTAAACTATTTTCATTGAATTCTAAAGTAACTTTTTTACCTATCCCAAAAAGCTCAATAAATCCTTTTATATTTCTAGATAAATATTCCGATTCATTTTCAATGGATGTTTTAAATTCGATATTATCGTAGTTAAATATAGGAAGGGTGGCTGTTGTTTTAAATTCTTTAAGAATTAAATCCTCATAATATGCACAATTACTATTATCAACTTTTGATGTGGAGATATGTATTTGACTAATAACTTCATTTGCAATTGATATATTACTTCCTTGTGCTTCAGTTGTTTCTTCTGCTTCCGAAACAGCTAAGCCAGTTAAAGAACTTTGGCATAGATAATCTGTAGGAATATTTAATTGCCAGTTAACATTTACAGTTTGGCCGGGGTCCACCTTTACTTGCTTATCTATAACGTTAATCCAGTTAGATACATCATCTTTATTATTAGGATCAGGTGAATAGAAACTTCTTTCGTTACCAGTGCCTATTTTCTTTACGCCTATTACTCTTATATTGTATGTTACAGTTTTATTTTGATTTGGAGCGGAATAAATTGTTAAAGTCTTATTAATAGTATTACTTTCCTTTGTATCAATATAATACTTATCTGGACTAATTACTGCTGCACTAGCTTTGTAAGAAGTAAATAGGACTAATAAAAAGAAAATAGTAAAAATCAAGCCTTTCCTTTTAAATTTAATAGTCATATTAATTAGTGTAAGCTCTATAGGTGACCTTGTGAGCATAATTGCCTACTTGTGTTGTAGAACTAATTGCAGCTGCATGAGTTATTGTTAAATGCTGCGCAGTAGTTAATAAATCACTTGTTTGTGTAGAAGATGCAATTGATACCTCTGTTGTTGGAACAGCTTTATAAGCATCATCGTAGTTGTTTAAAGCAGCAAACCTAGAACCTGGTGTGGAGATATAAAAGCCATACGATTCTACCCCTGCACTAATAGTTCCAGAAGTATTTGTAAAATTTACTGCACCATTTCTAAGTGCTCCATCGGAATTAATGCTTAGACTTGCTCCATTTTGATTATTTGTTCCAATTCCAATGTCGTATAGACATGTTTTAACAGCATTAATAGTAAGTACGCCTAATCCGCAAGAATTTGGATTAGATAATTTAGTATTAGTTCCCGCCTGATATATTTCTAAAGAAAGGTTAGGCGGAACGTAAGCAGTAATTTGTACTTCGTTTTCTTTTACATCTTCAGAAGAAATATAAGCTAGACCAGCACCACTATCAACTGTTGTACCTAATCCTCCTATATCTACTGCTGCAGAAAAAGAGTAATTTCCTTCTGCTGAAGGTGTTGTTAGTTGGTTTGACGATCCAATAATTACAGTTACGGCCGATGTAAATGAACTTGAAACATTTAATGTACATACAAAATATCCATTTACAAACCCTGAACAATTTTTCCCGGTTATATTACCACCACTTATTGCAATGTCTGTATTTGTAAGTGCTGCTCCCCCTGTAAATAGAGTATCGTAAGAAATACTTAGAATGGTTCCATTTGTTATTGCTGAAGCAGGGGTAAATGTTAATGTTATATTTGTTGCAGTTGATTCATTCTGGGATGCCGGTGTAACAGTAAAATTTGTTAGACTTGCAGCGTTTAATTTAGAAAAAAAGAAAACAGATACTGAAACTAAGAATATAGTAGAAATAAAGAATTTTACTCTTTTCATTGATAGGTATTACTTAATGAATCTATTAATAGTTAAACATTATTTGCAAATGGTGTCAATTTATTAATTCAACCATTTTACATTTATACCTATAAGTTTATTATCGTAAACTTTGTTGGTAATAGTATCAAATACTATTATAGATCCTGAATATGGTTTATTCTGAAAGCCGTAATTTCTAATTTTAGAATAATCTTTCAAATTAATTTCTGTGTACTGCTCCATTGCAATGTATCTATCATCTGCACTAATAGTGGGTAATTCTAAACTAAAGTTTTCGGATTTAATTATATCGATTTTATTTCCTTCAAGATCTGTTTGTACTATTTTATATATACCTTTTGTTGTAGGTAATTCTTTCCAAAATTCCGCATATAAAATCTCATTAGTTCTATTTTTAAATTGAGGATCAAGTGCTGGAGTATCTCCATTAGTAATTTGCTTAGTGTTTCGATTTGAATCAAAAACAGTTATAAATTGTGCAGTTGTATATGTATTTAACGGGTCAAAATTTATAAGTGCTAATAATGTATTATCGTAGTTAAAGTTCCCGTTAGATAAAAATCTTCCTATGCCTACATACTCTTCTTGCTGATCTGTTTCTGCTAGATTAAAAAAGGAATCACCGGTTTTATATAGAAGTGAGCTTCCATCTCTAGAATATTCAATAAAAGCAACATCTTTTGCAGTATCTTGAGGATTAAACTCTTTTTCTTCTTGAGTATCGATATTATAGACATAAACTTTTGCGTCTGACCTTGGCAAGTAGTAAGTAGGGTAAATCTCAATCTCTTGTTTTATATATGCAAATTCATTCTTATATTTAGATGGCGAAAAAGAAAAGGAATTAATTCTAATGTTAGGCAAATTAAAGTCTTTCACTTCGCCTGTATTTCTATTAAGTATTTCGATATTATTCTTATACTTGTCTTCAGTAACTACAACTAAGTAATTTGAATTTATTCCATAAAATATAATATTTTCTCTTTGTAATAATTGTTGTCTGCCAGTTTGATCTGCATTATAAATTGCAATTGTATCTAGATTAGAACCAGGAGTTTTTTCAACAACCGCAAACTTAGGAATTTCTGTTGTGAACTCATAATTAAAGTCCTCAGTTAATGTATCTCCATAAATATCAATAATATCCTTTTTTATTATAAGTGTGTATTTAGTTTGGGAATCTAGAGATGTATCAGGAATAATAACAAGTGTATTTCCGCTCCATAAAGATCTAAATTTAATTTCAGGTTCAATAATTATATTGTTTTCTATGGTTTCCTTTTTTATCGGCCTATTAAAGTCTATTCTAATCTGTTGGTTACTAATGTTTGCATTATCTTTATCCCCGTTTAAATTTACTGCAACAACCTTTGTATGTATAAATGTATTTAAAAATATAAACATAAGTATTAATGCAAAAATACTTACAAAAGAAGATATTAATAATGTATTAAATTTAATTTTTCTTTTCATTAAAATATATATGGATTTTCTGGTTGATCAATTTTAATTATATTAATCGGTTCAATAAATAACTGATTATCAGAATTAATGTTGAATTTTCCTTCAACTTCAATCCATTCATCTTGTTTATATTTATACCCCTCGTTTAAGCTTAATCTAAGTCCTACAGGTCTTGCATCAACAGCACAACAAGTAACAATAAATCTAGCAATTAATACCTCGTTCTCTAATAAACTAATGTTTTCAGGTTTATAAATAAATCCACTAATTTTTACATCTTTATCCTTATAGAATAAAGGATCCGGATTGTAGTTTATTAGTGCTATCCAATCTCCTAAACTATAGTTAGAGGTAGATTTATTAAAATTATTAAGCGTTGTATTTGTAGCTTGAGTAAGATTTATAGAGTTAAGATCAATTGATCTTTGAGAAGCGGTTACAGAACTTAGACTTTTTGCAGGTAAAGTTACTCCTATAAGAATAATTCCTACAACAAGTGAATTACCTAATAAATCGTTCTTTAAAAATTGAGAAAGATTTTTATTAGGAGTAATAATTAAAAACGCAGCAATAATTATAAACAGACTACTGAAAATAAAGGAAAGAAATACTAATAAAACAATAATTAATATTCTTGAATTTATAACTTCTCTTAACTCTTTTAAGTTACTTTTATGTTTATAAAAAAAGTAAACTAAAGATATAAGTCCAATTAAAATAGCAACTATACTTGCTAGTAGGGATTCTTCAAAGAATCTTGGATGTATGTATAAAGATAGTTCTTTATTTAAATATAAAGATAATCCGTAAAATCCCATTATTGTTAATATTATTGAACTTATAATCTGTTTCATTTTATAAAGTTAACTATCAGTGCTGTTAAAAGACTTAGCATAAACACTAAACTACTTATAATTAAAAGCAATTTAGGTTTATATGTTGTTCTTAACATTGTTAATATTTTAATATCAATCATTGGACCAAATACTAAGAATCCTATAATTGACCCTATTGTAAAACTATTTGCATAAGATAATGCAAAGAAAGCATCAACATTTGAACAAATTGAAATAATAAATGCCAACAATAACATTGCTAAAATTGATAGAATTGGATTCTGCCCAATTGCAATTATAATGTCTCTCGGAACAAATGTTTGGGAAGCAGCAGCAAGCATTGCACCAATAATAAGGACTTTAAAGATTTCTATAAATTCTCTTTGAAATGTATTAAGTGCTTCTATAAATCTATTTTTATTATGTTTATGAACTTGAGTATCACAGATTTCTTGATAGAAATCTAAGTTTAAAAACTCATTCTGAGGTTTTTTAAAACTTAATAATATTCCTACAAAGTTTGCAATTATAAATGCAGCTACTAATCTAATTACAACAACACTTTTATCGTAATTAAAAGCTTCTAATGTAGTTAAAAAGGTTACTGGATTTAATATAGGAGCAGCTAATAAAAATGTTATTGACTGTGATACGCTAAATCCACCTAAAAGTAATCTTCTTGCTACCGGGATGTTACCGCATTCGCACACTGGTAAGAAAACCCCCAATACCGAGACCTTTACATGTGAGTATATTCTATTAGTCTTAAACTTATTATCAATACTTGAAGCTGATTCATACAAATAATGTAAAGGGAATAGTATTTTTTTATGTTTATAAACAAATGTTTTTAAGAATTCAAAAACCCCAACTCCAATTAGAGTTGAAATTGAGACTCCTAAAATAATAAAAGGAAAAGCTTCTACAACAATACTTAAAACTAATGTAATAAAGTCCTGAACTCTTAACGATAGCAATTGTCCAGATTCTGAATATTGAAAAAAACTATATCCACCATTAAGTTGATATAAAAAGATTCCAGCGAGTATAGCCAGCAAAAAAAGTTTATTGATATTTGTGCTAGAAAATAAGTTCTTCATTTATTTATATTTTATCATCAAAAATTTGAAGTTTTTTAGATATTGCACTTTTAATATATAATATGTTCTATGACATTTATTAATACAAACGACATAATGTTTCTTTTATACTTAACAATCTGCTGCATTTGTACTGTTCTATTTGTAGTCTTGGTAGCTGCAGTGTATATTCTATCTTCTGCAAGAGTACGAGCAGCTCTAGTAACTTTAAGTTTAATAAAAACTATAGTAGATCTTTTTAAGGATATTTTTTTTTGCAGCAAAAACTGTAAGAAATAAAACTAAATCTTCTAAAACCACTAAAAAGAATAGCAGCTTTATAGATGCAGAATTTAGAGACAAGGATTAATTAAGTTTGATGTATAATTCTGCTTATGACCCCAATGCAGGAACAGTATCAAAAAATTAAATCAGAGTATCAAGATTTTATTATCCTTTTTAGGCTTGGTGATTTTTACGAAACATTTAATGAAGATGCAATACAAATTTCTAAAGTCTTAGGTATTACATTAACAAGTAGAGGTAAAGATGCAAACAAAACACCATTAGCAGGAATACCTTACCATGCACTTGCCAACTATATGCCTAAAATGGTTGAAGCTGGTTTAAAAGTAGTGATTGCAGAACAAATGGAAGAGGCAGTGCCAGGTAAATTAGTAGAAAGAAAAGTAACAAAGGTTATAACCCCAGGAACTGTAATGGATGAAAATTCCTTAGATTCAACTAAAAATAATTACATTGCTTGTTTTAATCGATATACATTAAATAAGGCTACAGAGTATTTATTAGCATATAGTGATTTAACAACAGGATTGCTTCAAGTCTTTTCATCTAAATCTTTAAATCAATTTAAGCTTGAATTAAACAAAGTGAATCCATCAGAAATTTTGGTTAGTTCTAAGGATTATGACTTTTTAAAAGAGATCTCATCTAAATCTATTGAAAAGGTAGAAGATAATAAATTTGAAATAAACTATGCCCTTGAATGCTTATTAAGCCAATTAGGTGTTCTTTCATTAAAAGGTTACGGACTAGAGGATAATGACCCTTTAGTAATAGTAGCAGGTGTTTTAATTAACTATTTAAAGGAATGCCAAAAGGGAGAGCTTAAGCATTTAAAATCTATAAAAAAATACTCTTATTCTGACTACATGCAGTTAGATACAGAAACAATAAGAAATCTTGAATTAATCTATTCTACAAGTGGAAATGATTCTAATACCCTATATACAGTACTTAATAGATGTTCAACTTCAATGGGGAAAAGAAATTTAAGAAAGTGGCTTATTTATCCATTAATTAATAGAGACAAATTAATAGATAGATTAGAAAGTGTTGAAGCATTTTACTCTAACCCCATACTATCCTCGGATCTAAGTAATACTTTAAACAACATTTCTGATATAGAAAGGATTTCAGGACGAATCGGAGTGGGCAGTGCATTACCAAGAGATTTAATAGCACTTAAACAAAGTTTAATAAGTATTAAGCAAATAGCTGAAATATTAAATAATAATTCATTATCTAATAGATTAAAGATTCTTGTAGATAAACTTACTAGTGCAGATTCCGAATTAAACCCAATTATAAACAAAATAATAGAAACAATAGATGATTCAATAGATAATGAGCCTCCTGCTACATTAAGTGATGTTGGGATTATAAAAACTGGTTTTAATTCAGAAATAGATGAAATTAGATCATTAAGACAAAATTCCAAACAAGTATTATCAAAAATGCAAACTGATGAAGCTAGCAGTACAGGAATAACTTCTTTAAAAATTTCCTTTAATCAGGTATTTGGTTACTATATAGAGATAACAAAAACACATTTAAACAAAGTCCCAAGTCATTATATTCGAAAACAAACATTAGCAAATGCAGAAAGATTTATTACACCCGAGTTAAAGGAATTAGAAGAAAAGATTCTATCTTCCGAAGAAAAGTTAATTAAATTAGAACAAGCCGTATTCTTAGAAATTAGAAATAAGATAGCTGAATGTTTAGCAGAAATATTAGAGGTAGCAGAAATTATTGCTGAAATAGATTGCTATATAAGTTTTGCCAAGGTAGCTAAAGAAAATCGATACATAAAACCTATTTTAATTGAAGAAGATAAGCTGGAAATTAATAATTCTAGACATCCAGTAATCGAAAGAATTGTAAATGAATTTACCTCTAACTCGGCAAGTTTTAGTAAGGATAATCGTATACATATTCTTACTGGACCTAATATGTCTGGTAAATCTACATATATTAGGCAAATAGCTTTAATTACTTTAATGGCACAAATAGGAAGTTTTGTACCTGCAGATTCAATGAGCTGGAATATTGTAGATAGAATTTTTACTAGAGTTGGGGCAACTGACAATTTAAGCAAAGGTGAATCAACTTTTATGGTAGAAATGAATGAAACTGCAAATATTCTTAATAATGCTACTTCTAATAGTTTAATAATATTAGATGAAGTTGGAAGAGGAACAAGTACTTATGATGGAGTTGCTATTGCATGGTCAATTATTGAGTATATCTTTGAAAATTTAAAATCAAAAACATTATTTGCAACACATTATCATGAGCTTATAAATCTTGAATCTCAATATAAAGGTATATGTAACTATAATGTAGAAGTATTAGAGGTAAATGGAGAGATTATGTTTAAACATAAAATTGTAAAGGGAGGTACTAATAGAAGTTATGGTGTACATGTTGCTAAGTTAGCAGGAATACCTAACGAGGTGTTAGAAAAAGCAGATAAAATACTTAAGGCTTTTGAAAACGAAAGTTCAGTAGAAAAAACAGTAAATAAAAGTAATAACAAGTCCAAAAGCAAAATAGCAAAACCAAAAGCTATACACCCAGAACAGCTAGGTTTAATTTAGCCTTCTAAAGAAGCTTCCTGTTTTAAGGTTAATACTATTGGATCTTCTTCGTGTTCTGCGTTATAAACTTCTATAATCCCCTGTCCTCTGTAGGCTGCTCTTCTAAATGAGTTTATAGCTCTTGTTATTAACCCTCCTGTAGTGTGTGGATCTTTGTTAATTATTAAGGATAATCTTTCTAATTCTTGTTGTCTTTGTAATTCAGCTTCCTCATCCTGTCTTACATATTTACCATTAATCTTTAACCATATATTTCTAGGATCAACTACAAATTCATGTACTTTTGCTGCAAAGGCAGCATCAGCTTCAATAGTATCTTCACCAGTATCTCCTAAAATAACTTTTAATATATTAAGAGAATCTGCGCCTATATTATTTACTTTCTTAAGAATTCTTTTATCTAAACCTTGTGTCGTCATAAATTTATATAATAATTAACTTATAATAACATTAGCATTTTGTACCATACAACCTTTAGCAGTATCTCCACAAGATTGCCAGCTTTATGGTAAACTTCTTATGCTTTTAAAGTACAAAAAATGGAACTTACAGAAAGACAGCAAAAATTATTACTCAGTATAATTAAGGAATTTATAAAAACAGCAGAAGCTGTAGGTTCAATTAGTCTTCAAAGCAAGTACAATCTAGATTTAAGCCCTGCAACAATTAGAAACGAAATGTCTGTTCTTGTAGAAAGTGGATTTTTATTTCAAAAACATAATAGCGGCGGAAGAATTCCTACAACAAAGGGTTGGCGTTTTTTTATTGAATCATTAGGTGAGGATGAACTTAATCAAATTGATGAAATAACAAAAGAAAAAATTAAAGATGAACTTTATGGTTTAAGACCTAATAGCAAAGAATTAATTAGAAAAGCAATTTTTGAACTATCAAGATTGTCTTTAAATCCTGCAGTTGCAATTATTGAAAATGAATTCTACTATGCTGGGTTAAGTGAAATGATTAATATTCCTGAATTTCAAGAACACGATAATTTAAGAAGGATTTTAAGATTAATGGAAGATTATTACTCTTTATCAGAAATTCTTAATAAAGGTACTAGCGATGATGACATTAACATAATTATTGGTGAAGAAGCAGAGAATTCATTATTTAAGGACTATGCAGTAATATTTTCAGAAATTAGAGTAATGAAGTCACAAAGGGGTTACATTGCAGTAATTGGCCCAAATAGAATGGATTATTTGCAAATTATCCCTTCGGTAAAATATATTACAGATACAATTAGATATTTATTAAGTAATTAATATATGGCAAGTTTACTTTCAGAATTAGATTCTGTACTAAAGCAAAGTTTGGAGTTAAAAAATAAGTATTTTGATGGCTATAAAATGGATTTAGATCATGTAACTTTATTTACTTACGATCAGGAATCTTACGATCAATTAAACGAAAAAGCTCGTGCCTTAGGCGAATTAGAAAAAGAAGACGATAGAGGAAGCTTTTATAAATTAAATAATCCTTTTAAAGTTGAGGGTTACGATTTGACACATTTTAAAGTAGCAAAACCAAATGTACATAACCATAGTCAACATAAATGCGGCGTTTACTATAAGGTTGAAGATTATGATGACTTTAAGAAAAACTTTAACTCAATAACAGATGAAAAAGTTGTAAAACAGCAGCTACCAAATAAATCAGAAATCTTAAAAATAGATACAGATGTTGTACTATATGTAATCCCTGCAAATCAACCTGAAGTGGAAGATATTGAAGCAGCATTAGAAAGAACAGCAGAAGAAAAAGATATAGAAAGACTAAAAGCTCAACTATCAGAAGAGCAAATGAAAAGAATTCAAGTAATGGCTGATTTTCAAAATTACCAAAAAAGAATTGAGCAAGAAAAAAAGACATGGGGTGCTGTATCTAATATGGGATTAGTAAGAGAAATGTTAGAAGTTTATGATGATCTCCATTTAGCTTTAAATGATGAAAATCTTAATTTAGATCATGCAAAGGTTTCAATAAAATCTGCCCAAGATAAATTAATTACTGCCGTATCTACAGTAGGTATAGAAGTAATTGATATAAATATAGGTGAAGAATTTGATAAAGAAAAAATGGAAGCAGTATCTACAATTTCAGCAGGAGAAGAGCAAAAGAATAAAGTAATTGCTGTAATATCTTCAGCTTACAAATATAAAGATAGAGAATTTATCTTAAAACCAGCCAAGGTTGTAGTAGGAAAATGAATGATGTATTAATAGCGCCCTACAGAACAGATAGAAATAAAGCTTTAGAAATATATTTAAGAGATAATTCTGATAATGTAGAGTTAGCTATAGAAAGGCTATTTGAGGAAATTCTTTATAAACTTGAAGATACAGGTATTAATAATACAATACTAAACTATCCTTCAATATTAATAGCAGAAACAGTACTTAAATATAATAAACAGATTAAAGACTTCTTAATTAAAGATGTAAAGGATTTGCTTAAGAATAGAGAATTTACAGAAAGAACTGCACGTAAATTTATAGATGAAAATCATAGACACATAAAATGGTCCTTAAATGAATGGATCCTTTTAAATGCAGGGTGCTGTATAGAGATATGCCATTTAAGTAAGGTTTGTTCAAATATTGTTAAGGAACAGCTTAAAAATAAAAACATTAATCCAGAATCATTATTTATACATAACCATGTAGTAAGGCCTTTAGAATCTGAATATTTAATTACAAGAGGAGTTCAGTTAGGTGAAGTAGGATTTAAAAAAGAATACTTTATAGAATCTAGAACTATTTCTGCAAAAATTATTAAGGCATCTAAAGTAATAGAAGCTGTAATATCTGAAGGCTCTTGGATTTATGATCCTCAAATATATAAGCTATGGAATGGAAAACCTTTAGTAAAATTCGATTTTTTAGCAGACCAAAGATTAGTAGGACATAGGTTTTATGTTAAGACTCTTTTAGAAGGTGATACACAATTAAAATTTGCTTTAGAGAATAGTAAAACCAGACAAGCTCTTTATAAAGAAGGTAAATACATACCGGAAAGCTGGGGAGTAATATATTCAAAAAAAGAACTTTTAAAACAATTTTAAAGTTGACAACTTCAAATTAGCAGTTATAGAATTAGAGTGCTAAATTTAAAAATTTTAAACTATTATTATTCATATTTATGGGAAAAGTAGTAGGAATCGACTTAGGAACTACAAACTCTGCTGTAGCTTTTGTTCAGGCAGGAAAACCGGAAGTTATAACAAGCAAAGAAGGATCTAGATTAATTCCATCTGTAGTAGCAATAGATAACACCAGCGAAATTGTGGGGATCACAGCTAAAAATCAAATGGTAACTAATCCGGAGCAAACCTTTTATTCTATAAAAAGACTTATCGGAAGAAGATTCGAAGATGCCGAAGTGCAAAAAGATATTGAATTACTTCCATTTGAAATTAGAAAAAGTGATAAAGGTGGAGTTGAAATTAAGTTTGGAAATGAATGGGTTTCACCAGAAGTAATATCTGCAAAAGTATTATCAAAAATAAAAACAGATGCAGAAGCTTACCTAGGAGAAAAAATTACAGAAGCAGTTATTACTGTTCCTGCATATTTTGATGATTCTCAAAGACAGGCTACAAAAAACGCCGGTAAAATTGCTGGATTTGATGTAAAAAGAATTATTAACGAACCTACAGCTGCAGCTATTGCATATGGATTAGACAAAAAAGGCGACCAAACAATTGCTGTTTATGACTTAGGTGGTGGTACATTCGATATCTCAATTTTAGATATAGGAGATGGCGTATACGAAGTAAAATCTACTGCAGGAGATACTCACTTAGGAGGAGATGACTTTGATCAAAGATTAATAGATTTCTTTATATCTGAATTTAAAAAAGAGCAGGGTATTGATCTTAAAGAAGATGCAGCAGCATTACAGAGGCTAAAAGAAGCTGCTGAAAAAGCAAAGATTACTCTATCCTCTAGTGAAGCAGCAGATGTAAATCTTCCTTATATTACAGCTGATGCAAAGGGCCCTAAACACTTTAGACTTCAATTAACTAGAGCACAATTCGAAAATCTTGTAGGAGAATTAGTAGATAAAACATTTGATTCAGTCTCTAAAGCTCTTAAAGATGCAGGATTAGAAAAATCTGAAATTGACGAAGTAATTATGGTTGGTGGTATGACAAGAATGCCATTAGTTCTAAAAAAAGTTGAAGAATTTTTTGGTAAAAAAGGAAATCAATCTGTTAATCCAGATGAGGTAGTAGCAGTTGGTGCTGCTCTACAGGCTGCAGTTTTAGCTGGAGATTCAAGTGTACAAGATATTACATTATTAGATGTAACACCTTTATCTTTAGGATTAGAAGTAAATGCTGGAGAAATGCATGTAATTATTCCAAGAAATACAACAATTCCTACAGAAAAAACTGAAGATATGTTTACTACAGCAGTTGATAACCAACCAGCTATTGATGTTAAAGTTTTACAAGGAGAAAGACCTTTAGCTAAGGATAATAAAGTTCTTGGTAGTTTTAGGTTAGAAGATATTCCACCGGCACCTAGAGGAGTACCTAGATTTGCAATCACATTTAAATTAGACGCAAACGGTATTTTAAATGTAAAGGCTAAAGATGTTAAAACAAATAAAGAGCAGAGTATTACAATTACTGCTTCAACACATATGGATCAGGATGAAATTGATAAAAGAGTAAGAGAAGCTGAAGAAAATAAAGCTAAAGATGAAGAAGTAGTAACTAGACTAAAAACAAAGAATGAAGCTGACACTGTTATTTATCAAACAGAAAAGTTAGTAAAAGATTACGGAGACAAAATTGGAGAAGAATCTAAAAAAGAATTAACAGATAAAGCTAATGCTTTAAAAGAAATGATAAGCAAAGAAGACTTTAATATTGAAGAAGTTAAAAAAGCTTATGATGAGTTAGTACAAAAATCTCAAGATGCAGGTGCCAAGATTTATCAAGAAGATCCAAATGCAGGTGCAAATACTTCTAATGAAACTGCGGAAGATAAAAAGAAGGATGAACCACTAGAAGGTGAAGTTATTGAATAAATTTAAAGGGAGCAATCGCTCCCTTTTTTTAAGCCTCAACAAAAGGTTGAAGCTCTAAAGATGACTCAACACTATAAATACCTGCAGCGGTAGTTCCATCTATTAGAATATCTGCATACTCACCATTTATATTATCTACAACTTCAATGCAGAGATTTACTAAACCTATTAAACTAGGATCAATAGATTCTGGTAAATTTGCTAAAAAGTATTCAGCAGCAGTTTTAAATTTGCCTACAGATGCCTCTGTATTTCCGATAATTAATAACCTCATTTGAGAAGCTAGCTCTTCTAGTGCATTCTGTAGCTCCTGACTTTCTTCATTCGAAAAGTAAAGATTATTTAATTCTTTTAATCTTTTGTAAAGTGCTAAGGAAGCTAATCCTATTTGTCTAGGTTTATCTAATCTAATATCGTATTGAATCTCGCCTTCAGCCGTTCTTGGATATTCACCCCAGTTATATATAGACATAAGCTAACATTAAAAAATTAAGATGGATTAAGCAGTACAAGACTGTTCAATTCTAAGCAGAAAAAGGGGAATAAAAGTTTTGCGTAAAAATTAGTAAGCTTAACTTTTATTTTTATTAACATAACGGTGTAATAATTTACTCAATTATAACCCATTTTTTTAAACATTCACGAGTTTTAGTTTCTTTAAGATTAGTATGTTTTACAAAGGTCTTAGTATTACCTTTAGAACCATAAATTATTTTAACTTCAGTACTATCAGGAGTATCTGTAAGAACTTCTTTTAAACAATTTAACTCTTCCTTATCTGTAACTCCTGTTATATCTACAGTAATTTTTTTAGGTTCACCTAAAACATTTGCATGTTCCAAACTGTTTACTATAAGAGACTTTCTATCTTCTCTTTCATTTATTACTCCTCTTATGATTAAAGGAGAAGACTCATTTAAGAATTGTTTAT
Organism: uncultured Candidatus Saccharibacteria bacterium; assembly: GCA_964414295.1. Classification (GTDB taxonomy): domain Bacteria; phylum Patescibacteriota; class Dojkabacteria; order J137; family J137; genus Brojett037. The sequence goes on from CAYPVU010000020.1 coordinate 104,800, forward strand.
ATTTTTCAAATGTCTTTGGAAAAATAACTGCATCAACCTTACCTGTCATATCTTCAAAAGTAAGAATAGCCATTTTGGAATTGTCTTTTTTTGTATAAACAAATTTAAATGTTGTAAGCATACAGAGCATTTTTACATTTTTTCCAGGTTTAGTTTCATCTATTTGGTTTGCACTAATATAATCAGGGAAAATTTCTACCCATGAAAATTTGTGCAGCGGATGAGTTGAAATAAATAGTCCCATATAATCCTTTTCCCAATTCATTTTGTCATGATCACTTGCTGGTTCAACATCAGGTAAAAGAGTTGCATTAAAAAACTGCTTTTGTGGCTGGTCAGTTTCTTCTAAATCAAATCCAAATAAATCTGTCTGTGCTTCATCTCTTTTTTTACTTTTAACATTTAGCTTCTGAAGAATTTCTGGCATTACCTTTAAGAGAGCATTTCTATCACCAAAATCATCCATTGCTCCAGACTTTATTAATGCCTCTAGAATTCTTTTGTTTATAAATTCAGATCCAACTCTAAATACAAAATCATCCAAATTTAAATATTCACCATTAAGTCTTTCTTCTATTATTCTTTCACAAGCCTTAACACCTACATTCTTAATGGCACCTAATCCAAAACGAATACTATTATTATTTTCTGGTTCAAAATATACACCTGATTTATTTATATTGGGAGGCAATACTTCGTAACCCATTCTTCTTGCCTCTTGAATATCTATTGTAACTCTATCTAAGTTTTCTAAGTCTGAATGGATTAATGCAGTGATAAATTCTAGTGGGTAGTGGGCTTTTAAATAAGCACATTTATAAGCAAGAACTGCATATCCCGCAGCATGAGCTTTATTAAATCCGTAATCTGCAAATGGCAAGATCATATTCCAAAGTTTGTCTGCCACTTCTTGAGAGTAACCTTTTTTCATTACTCCTTCTTTAAGCTTAGGTTCTTCCTTTTGCATAACATCCATCTTCTTTTTACCTACAGCTTTTCTTAATGAATCTGCCTGTCCCATGTTATAGCCAGCAACATCTACCGATAACCTCATTAATTGTTCCTGATAGACCATGTAACCATTGGTAACGCCAAGAATAGGCTCAAGCTCAGGAATTAAGTAGCTAGCTTCTTTTAATCCATTTTTTACTTTAATGTAGTCGGGGATATATTTCATAGCTCCTGGTCTGTAGGCCGCAACCATAAAGCATATATCTTCTTGAGTTTCTGGTTTTAATTCTTTTAAGTACTGCTGCATAGGAGGAGACTCGAATTGGAATACACCAATTGTTTCTCCTCTTGAAAATAATTCAAAAGTTTTTTTATCACTTGCGGGAATATTATAAAAGTCTACAGTGATTCCATACTTTTTTTGAATAATCTCTATTGTTCTTTTTACAATAGTTAAAGTTCTTAGTCCTAAGAAATCAAATTTCATTAATCCTAACTCTTCTAACCATGGACCTTCAAACTGAACTACTGTTCTTCCCCCTCCAGCTTCTAACTGTAACGGTGCATAATTAACAATCGGACCTGGCGTAATCAAATGTCCGCAAGCGTGCACCGAAGAATGCCTAGACATATTTTCAATCTTTTGTACAATTGCAGCCATTTCTTGAAGTTTAGGATCTGATTCTATAATTCGCTTAAACTCTTCATCTTCCTTCATCATCTTATCAATTGTGTATACCTTTCCAAACAAAACATGTACCATCTTAGACAATCTGTCAGCGACTTTAAGATCAATTCCCATCACCCTAGAAACATCTCTTATTGCAGCTTTAGTTTTTAATCTTCCAACAGCTAAGATTGCTGCTACTGCATCTTTCCCATACTTTTCTTCTACATAAGCAATAATTTCATCTCGTCTATCGTCTTGTATATCCATATCAATATCGGGAGGCGAAGGTCTTTCTGGATTCAAAAATCTCTCAAAATATAATTCCCATTTAATAGGATCAACTTCCACTATATCTAAACAGTGTGCAGCAGCAGAACCTGCAACAGAACCTCTTACTCCCATAAGAATTCCAGATCGAGCTGCAAACTTCATAATATCCGAAACTACTAAAAAGTAGTCATCATAACCTTTGTCGTGTATAACATCTAACTCGTATCTTAATCTTTCGTATAAATCTTCTCCTAATTCCTTTTTAGTTGATTCATAATCATTCTTATGTAAGTCATTTAATATTTCTTCGTATTTTTGTGGATTTTCCGTATTAAGTTTTTTATATTTTCTTAAAGCTCCGTCGTAGGTTTGTCTTTTTAATTCACTACCTGCAGTTTCTCCTTCCGGAACATTCCAAAATCTGGGCTGAACTCTGTCAAAAGCAATAGAGAAGGATTCAATTTGCTCATCAATTCTTTGTGTATTGTCTACAGCTTCTTTACAATCTGCAAATTTAGTCTCCATTTCTTCAGGAGATAGAATATAAGTACCTTCGTAACCATGTCTGCAGTCGGGTTCAGTTATAAGTTTTCCGTCTTTAACAGCAAAAAGAACTGTTTGTACATCTTTATCTTCTTTTTGTAGATAATGTGCATCTGTTGTAGCAACAAGTGGAATTTTATATTTATCTGCAAATTCTCTTAATTTTATATTCGAAAATTTTTGAAGATTAATATTATCGATTGACTCTTCTGAACCACTTGAATCAAGTGTATCTACAATATCAGATTCAGAAATACCTTCAAAAGCATCACTGCCATCGTAACCATGGCGCTGAAGTTCAATGTAAAAATTATCGTTAAAAGTATTTTTTAAAAACTTTAACCAATCTTCAGCTTTATCGTATTCTCTTCTTAAAATATGCCTAGAAATGGGACCAGCCATACAAGCTGAAGTACAGATAAGACCTTCAGAATATTTATTTAATGTTTCCCTATCAACTCTTGGTTTATAGTACATTCCTTCTAATTGACCTGTACTTACTATTTTTAGTAAATTTTGATAACCTTGAAAGTTTTTAGCTAATAGCAGTAAATGGTAATATTTAATACCCTCAACAGTTTCTCTAAGGGTTCTTTCTTTTGGAGCAACATAAATTTCGCAGCCTATAATTGGTTTTACTCCGTAATCTCCAGATTTTTTCCAGAATTCAGCGACTCCGTACATTACACCATGATCAGATATAGCTACAGAGTTCATTCCTAAATCCTTTATTCTTTCGTAAAGTTTAGGTATTTTATTAACACCATCTAATAATGAATATTCTGTATGTACGTGTAAATGAGTAAATGCCATATTCTATTTATGTAGAGTAATCTTTAAATTATTCTTCTATAAGATTACCGTCTTTTAGTGATAAATTTAGTATATCATCAGTCACCCTAAATTCTTTTTGATTTAAAAAAATTTTTACATTTTCAGGTTTATCAGTTTCTATAGATACCTTAGATAAAGCTATTACAGGAATAGAATCATTTTCAAAAAAAATATTATTAACATATTCCTTTTCATCTAGGATTACTTTAATTAAAGCATTATCTTTAGCTACTTGAATAATTCCATTAATTCCCTTAGTTTCCTCAATTACTGAGTTTTTTTTATTTAATGTTATTTCAATTCTATTTACTACACCTACATTACTTATAGCCTCAATAAAAAAATGATTTTGTTCTTCAGTAACAGGAAGCAAGTCACTTTCGAATGTATTATCTGTTTTAGCAGATACTATAATCCCATTAACTTTTAGAACAGTATTACTGCCAATTTCTCCAATAAATCTTACAGTTTTATCATAATAATCATATTCATAATTACCTGCAGTATTTATAGCAAACGGAGTTTTTAATTCTAGTTTAGGCGGTTCAAAAGCCTTATTAATAAGAGTAAGTAAAATAATAAGAGAAATAAATGAGAAAACTGCTATTAATAGGTATTTAAACTTCTGTTTGCCTAAAAGTATTTTGGATTTAGATGCAGATTCGTTTATTGCTTTATCCTTTTTAACTTTTAACTTTGTACTTTCTATGTCTCTTCTATAAACTGCAGTAAAAGATTCAGAATCGAGTCCTAAAAATTTTGAATAATTTTTTATAAAACCTTTTGCATATAAATCAGAGGAAAATACAGAGTAGTCATCTTTTTCTAAAGCTTTAATAAATTCAGGTCTTATCTTTAACTCACTTGAAACCTTTTCAATACTTAAATTAAGTTCTTGTCTCTTGCTTTTTAACCGCTCACCTATTGTTCTATTCATATAAATAATTCCATAATATGCTCGTCTATAAATTCATTATTTATTAAAAGCTCTTGTTTTAAAGTTCCAGATATTTTAAATCCAAAACTTTTATAAATATTAATTGCTTTTTCTTGAGGAGTATTTACTAGTAAATTAATCTTTTTTATATATGGAACCTTTTTAATATCTTCAATCATAGATGTTAGTAATCTTTTACCAATTCCTTCTTTTCTAAAGTCACTATCTACAAAAAACCATACAATAGAGGCAACATGTTTTCTTCTATTTTTAGTGTCATATAAAACACCAATCATTCCAACTATTTTATTATTAATTAATGCTATTAGCATTTTGGCATTATGTTTATATAAATAACCAAATAAATAATTATTCCACCATTCATTTGAATTATTTGCATAATCAGAATAGTCAGAGCTAAATGCCTTAGGATCGGTTTGAAGTGCTTGCAGCATTAGACTTTTTATCTCATGTAAATCCTTTGGTTGGGCTTCTAAAATTTGAATATCATTCATAAAATTTAGTATATCACTAAGTTTTTATTTACATCTTTTTTTAAATTAAATATACTAAATGTATGAATACACTACTACACAAACTCAAAAATTTAGGTATCCCAGTTGTAATACTATTAATTGTAATACTTGGGGTTATATTTATTCTATCTAACAACAGCAGATCAACAACTATAAATAATTCAACTAACGAAGATACTAACCAATCAGCAGAAAGTGAAAATATTAAAGTAATACCTGTTAAAGATTTAACAACAGCTGAACTAGCTGATAAGCAGGTAAAATTCTCATCTTCATTTTTTATAAATTCTATTGTACAAAGCGATAAGGTTTCGGGTGTAAGTTGCGGAACAGATGGAACATCAATTTGTATTATAAATTTTATAACTGATGAAACCGATACCTACTATTTATCTACACCTTTAGAACCGATTGCTCTAGATGGCTTAGAAAGAATATTAGATAAAGCTGAGACATTTGAAAGTTCTAATGGAAGTATATTCTTAAAATACGCAAGAATTAACTTTGTTGATGATAACGGTGAACCAATAACAGATAAAAGAATTGTCTCTCAAATTTACGGCTGCATACAAGATAATGTATGTTTAGGAAGTGGAGTTCTAGATACTTCAAATGAAGAGGCTAATGCAGCTGCTGTGGCTAAATTTGAAGAATTTGTAAGAAGCATTACAATACTTTAAGTTACATAGTCAGAAATCCCCTTTTAATTGCTATAATTATTTTGTTTGGGGTCTTAGCTTAGCTGGTAGAGCGCACGAATGGCATTCGTGAGGCCACGAGTTCGATCCTCGTAGACTCCATTTATTTTTATACCATAAAAGTGGATTCAAATACGCTTCAGTTAGAATTTAATAATCAACTGGATACTTTATTAAAAAATAACTACCATACTAAAATAGGATTAGCTGAGAAAGCATTTATTGACTTGGTAGAACCATTAAGAAATCAACTAAAGGAATTTGAATTAAATGAAGTTAATATTGAAGACGGCTATTTGCCGTTTGTAATTGTAGTTAAGAGTTCATTAATTCCTACTGAATATGTTGTAGAAAGGATTAAAAGAGGTAATAAAAGCGGGATAGTTAGTCTAGATCCAAAAGTTTCAACAGATTTTACTACAATAAATAATGTTTCTATACCAAACAAAGAAATATATTTATTAATAGATATTGATAGAGGAAAAGAAACATTAAATATAACACCTGAAGAAGCTCTAAAAAGAATACAGCAAGCAAATAGATCCCCACTTAATATCGATGAAGGTGTATCAATACTTATTCAGTATCCCGAATTTTTAATTAAAAACAATTGCTTTTCTATGCTAGCTTCAAGAGCTGGTGATCAAAGAGTACCAGCTTTATGGATAAGCGAAGGCAGAACTAAACTTGGGTGGTGCTGGGATAGAAACCCCCATACTTGGCTAGGTTCGGCCTCATGTAAAGGAAGAATTTAATATGATAGAACAAGAAGAAACAAAGTTTGCAGTTAATGCTATCTTAATCTCTACGCATGGTGAAGTAATTTTACAGGAAAGAGATAATAAGCTAGGAATTGTTAATCTGGGTATGTGGTGTTTATTTGGTGGTACATTAAAGGAAAATGAGACTAAATGGAAAGGTCTAAGAAGGGAACTCTACGAGGAGTTGGAACTAACCTATCTAGGAGAGCAAGTAGAGTTTTTTAAGACATATAAAAAAACTGTAGAAATGGATGGAAAAGAAAAAGTAATAGATATTTATGTAATTAAAAATATAGATATTAGAAAACTTGTACTGCACGAAGGTAAATCATTAATTATAGATAGACCCGAAAACATCCTTAAAAGCATGGATAAAATAACAAGGATTTCCGGACTTGCATTGCAGGAATATTTTAGTAAATA